>JBFGJH010000001.1:0-132431 GCA_041577335.1 Acidimicrobiia bacterium
GGTGAGCTCCTCGAGGCCCCCTCCGAGGCTGCGCAGCTTGATGGCGGCAACCTCGTAGTCGATCTCTTTGGGAAGTGTGTATATGCCCGGCTCGATTCCTCCGGCTCGCGCGATGAGCCACTCGGCGGCCAGCGCTTGGTTTGAAAAACTCATGTCCATCACATCGGCGGGATGACCCTCGGCGGCGCCGAGATTCACGAGCCTGCCCTCGGCCGCCACCATGAGCCGGCGTCCGTCGGCAAGCTCGAATTCGTCGAGGTTGTTGCGGACCGGCCGTTGGGCAACCGCCATCTCAGAGAGTGCGGCGAGATCGATTTCGATGTCGAAGTGCCCCGCGTTCGACAGAATGGCGCCGTCTTTCATTCGCTCGAAATGCCGCCGCCTGAGCACATGCTTGTTGCCGGTGACGGTCACGAAAATATCGCCAACCGCAGCCGCCGCGTCCGCCGTGAGCACCTGATGGCCATCCATTGCTGCCTCGAGGGCTCGAACCGGGTCGACCTCGACGACCGCCACCTTCGCCCCCATGCCGTCCGATCGCGAAGCAACGCCCCGACCGCAGTCTCCATATCCGACGACGACGACGGTGGCTCCGGCCAGCAGCACGTTGGTCGCGCGAAGGATCCCGTCGAGCGATGACTGACCCGTCCCGTAGCGGTTGTCGAAAAGGTGTTTGGTCGCCGAGTCGTTGACGGCGACGACCGGTAGCCGCAGCGTCCCGTCGGCGGCCATGGCGCGGAGGCGGATGACGCCCGTCGTCGTCTCCTCGGTCGAGCCAACGGGCTGCAACTCCGTGCGATCGGTGTGCAGCACCGTTGCCAGGTCGGCGCCATCGTCCATCGTGACGTCCGGCTTGGCGTCGAGCACCGAGTGAATGTGGCGGTAATAGACCTCATCGTCCTCGCCTCGGACTGCGAAGACCGCGATCCCGTCGGCAACGAGCGCGGCGGCCACATCGTCCTGTGTGGAGAGCGGGTTCGATGCACACAGCAACGGACGGGCACCGCCGTCACGGAGTGCCAGCATCAAGTTGGCGGTTTCTGCAGTGACGTGTAGGCATGCTGCCACCGTGCGGCCCTCGAGGGGCCTTTCCGCCCGGAATCTCTCCCGGACAGAAGCAAGAGCCGGCATCCGCCGGCCGGCCCATTCGATCCGACGTGCCCCCGCCTCGGCCAGCGCCGGATCGGCGATGTCATAGTCCATGTTGCTGTCTACCTCTCGCGTAGCTTCTCTTTGAATCTCTCCAGGGCGTCGACCGCCACCGGGTCGACTCCCGCCGTCTTGGCCACGGCCACGGTCGCCAGATCTCCGATCACCGTCAAATGGAGCATCCGCTCGACGTCGGTGGCTCCTCGCGCCACGACGTCGAGTATTGGTTCAGAAACGGCCTGGTGCATCAGCTTGAAGCGTTGTCGCACCGCAGCCGCCTCGACCCCCGAGCGCAGCGCCACCAACGCCGGTGCGTCGCCGGCCGCCAGCGGGACGAGCTCGTTGTGCGTCAGCTCCGGGACAATGCTCGCCGAAGCGTACCTGTCGGCGTTCTCGTTGAACTGCGTCTTCCACCGATATGCCACTGCCCCGAGCGGCTCGGCAGTGAGGATTCCGACACGCCGGGCGCCCACGTGACTCGCTATCTCCGAGACCACCGCTCCGCTGTTCTCGAGCGATTCATCGAGGATCGACGCGGCGGCCTCGATCTCGACGCCCGGGTCGGGTATGAGCCCGGCTTCGGCCACGATCTTCATCAAAGCTCCAAAGCACATCCCGAATGCGGCTCGCGGCTGGTACCCGGCTTCCAGGTCGACGACCGGTATACCTTCGGCAGCTGCCAGGCGAGCCAGCTCTCCACCGGTGGTGACTGCCACGATATCGAGGCCGCCTTCGGCGGCGGCCACCAACGATGACACGGCCTCCTCGGTATTGCCGGAATAGGACGTCACCACGATCAATGGGCGGACCCGATACGCCCAAGGCGGGATGCCGTAGTCCTTGTGGACGGCGACTTCGCTCCCAAATGCCGATGCGAGCCGTTGCACATAGTCACCGGCAATGCCAGAGCCGCCCATGCCGCAGGCGAGCACCCGGTTTGACTTCACCGCGGGCACATCCACGCCCAGTGCCCAGCGCAGCTGATCGGGCAAGGACGCGATCATTGCGTCCATGGACTGCGGAGTCTCCTCAATCATCGATGATCATGTTTGGGACACCGTCTTCGACCGGAAACAGGAGGCCGTCATCGACGCATACCAGCGCGGACCGATCCTCGTCCTCGGTCAGGTCGGCGTGGCATCTCGGACATACGAGAAGCTCCGCCAGCAGGGGATCAATGAGCGGCACGGCTACCGCCGATGACCGCCAAAACGTCTTCCACCAGCGAGTGGAGGGCTGCCTGGTCTGCGGCTTCCACGTTGACGCGCAGGACGGGCTCTGTGTTCGATGGCCGTACGTTGAACCATCGATCGTCCCAACCGATGGTCAGACCATCCAGCTCGTCGACCTCCCCGGCAGCAAAATGCTCGCGCAACCGGTCCAGCGCACCCTGCTTGTCCTCGATTTCGATGTTGATCTCGCCGGAGGCCTGGTACAACTCCACACCTTTGCGCAGCTCGGACAGCGGTTGGTCGGCCTCAGACAGAACCTGCAGGAGCACGAGCATGGCGAGCATGCCACTGTCGGCGCGGTAGTTGTCACGGAAGTAGTAGTGACCCGAGTGCTCGCCACCGAAGACGGCGTTCGTTTCGGCCATGACAGCCTTGATGTACGAATGGCCAACCATCGTCCGAACTGGTTCTCCGCCCTGTCGCCTGACCAACTCGGGAACCGACCGGGACGTGATGAGGTTGTGAACGATGACGGCGCCCGGCTCTCGGTCGAGGAACCACTGTGCCACGAGCGAGGTGGTTGTAGATCCAGACAACGGCACACCGGCGTCGTCGATGAAGAACGCTCGGTCGGCATCACCGTCGAAGGCCACGCCGAGATCGAACGTCTCTTCGGTGACGAGTGCGACGAGGTCCTTGAGGTTCTCAGGGTCGATCGGATTCGGCGGGTGGTTGGGGAAGGTCCCGTCTGGCTCGATGTAGAGGCCGACCATTTCGGCGCTGAGGCGTTCGAACACCTCGGGAAGCACAACGCCGGCCATGCCGTTGCCACCATCCACGGCGACTCGCAATGGGACAATCGCAGTGGAGTCGACAATGCTGAACAGATGGTCGACGTAAGGCCCTGTCGCCGATTCCGACACGACGGTGCCGGCCGCCGCGGCGGGCGGTGGAGGAGTCGCCGTGAGTTGTTTGATCGTCTCGAGGCCTGACTCCACGCCGATAGGCCGAGCTCCGCTGCGGCAGAGTTTGATGCCGTTGTACTCGGGCGGATTGTGGGAAGCAGTGATCATCGCTCCGGGGATGTCGAGCGATCCCGAGACGAAGTACACGAGGTCCGTTGCCACCTCGCCGAGGTAGAGAACATCCACGCCCTGACCCACGACTCCATCGATGAAGGCGCCGGCGATTTCCGGCGACGACGCTCGACAATCGCGACCAAGCGCAATTCTCTCCGAGTCTGCAAACACGGCAAAGGCTGCCCCGATGCGACGGGCGACCGCTTCATCGAGGGTGCCGATGTCCGTCCGCCCGCGGATGTCATACGCTTTGAAGATCGTGTCTAGGACGCTCATGGTCCAGCATCTTACGTCGGGTTGAGCCGCCAGACGTCCCCGACCATGGCGCCATGGCCGGCGACCGCTGCAAATGCCCGTCGAGCCCCGGGGCCATGGCCTCACCTACACTGCCCGAGATATGCCCGCTGCCCTCGTCTCGATCGTTGTTCCGGTACACAATGAGGCCGCCCACATCGGCGCTCTGATTCCCGCCATGGCCACCGAAGTCGTCGCCGCCGTCGGTCCCCAGGAGCTCTTGATCGTCGAGAATGGCTCGACCGACACGACCAACGAGGAAGCCGAGCGCATCTGCGAAGTGCTCGCGGGAGAAGGATGGAAAGCTCGCGTTCTCTCCTTGCCGGACCCGGACTACGGCATGGCCCTGCGGCACGGTTTCGCAGAGGCGTCCGGAGATTGGATCGTCAATTTCGATGTCGACTATTTCTCCGGTGCGTTCGTGGCCGATGCGATTTCTCAAGACGGAGACATCGTGATCGCTTCGAAGCGAGCGCCCGGGAGCACCGATCAACGAAGCTGGTTCCGGCGGAGCGCAACAGCCGTCTTCAATTACATACTGCGCTACCTCCTATCGAGTCGGGTGTCAGACACACACGGCATCAAAGCCTTTCGTCGGCCGATCGTGGATCGCTTCTTGGCGTCCACCAGGTCCAACCAGGACCTCTTCGACACGGAGTTGATACTGCGGGCCGAGCGGAGCGGCGCAGTCATCGTCGAGCTACCGGTGGTCGTCGAGGAGCACCGTGCCGCCCGTTCGCTGCTCAAGCGGGTTCCGCGAACGCTGCGCGGCATCCTGAAGCTGCGCCGGTTGTTTGCCGAAGAGTCGCGCTAGCCGTTGACCCGGCGGCGGTAGATCCCGAGCCCGCCGGCTACGGCCACCCCCAGCCAGGCGACCGCGCTCAGCCCCCAACCCAGCCTCTCCGGCCATTGTCGGCTGAACTGAAGCGTCACGTCCTCGGTGGTGGGTACGACGACCATCAGGGACGGACTGGCCCGAAATGGGCCCTCGGCACCTTCGACCTCCCAATTGGGGAAGTACGACATCTTCACCAGGTGAGGAACTCCCACCGCAGTCGTCGTGAACGTGATCAGGCCGTTGTCGGAAACGATGTCGGTGACTTCTCCTCCACCGCCGCCTTCCAAAGGGACGGCGACGCCGGCGAGCTCGTCCAACGAGTCGATCCTGGGCCAATCGGCGGGACCGTCGGCGGTGACCCACATGTCCAGCAAGTCGAGGTCGTCGTACCACTCCAGGGCGAATTCGTGGAACGTTCCGGCGCTCGTGGCAGCATCGTCGGCTGCAAACAAGCCCCCGATCCCGGCGGCGGGCGCCTCATACACGGCGGGCTGATGGGTGGCGATCGTCACCAGGGAAGTTTCGGGTAGGGCGTACACGGTGAATGGATCGGCAGTGGCCAACTCGGTGAATGCGGCGTGTTCGGCGGCTGCCTCGGTCGCCTCGTCGGTGAAGGCCACGTAGTAACTGACTCCGTAGGTGTCCATGTGCTCGACGCCCCTATCGAACTCGAACGTGTGATAGTCGAGCCCCGGAATGGGGTTGGACGGCGAGTGACTCATTTCGCTGGCATTCACGAAGTGAAATGGGGTGGTCAATGACGACTCGAAGAACAGCCCCTCCATGGAGGGGTGGCCGTCGGACCAATAGGGGGTCAGCATGAGCGCCATCGGCGTCCCATACGAATTGAGGTCGCGATTGGCCTCCCATTGGACACGGCCGGCAGGAAGCTCGTCGATCGCCTCCATGAGCCCGATGTACTCGTCGAAACCATCCTTGGCTTCGTAACCCGTGTAGTTCCACCGGGCCCACCCGGGCAAGAATGATGTGCCCGCCGTGACGATCGCCAGAATCACCAAACCCGTCATGATGGGCACCGCCGAAATCGTCCGCACTCGCCAATGCCGGTTCATGATCACAACAACGATTCCGACCGCGGCGACGGATCCGAGGCCCCAAGCCCAATACTCGACGAAGCGATAATCGTTCCAGCGAGCAAGTCCTGGCGCCAGAACCGCGCTGAATACCACGAGAGGCAGCCACGCCGGTAGGGACGCAGGCAGACGGCGAGCGACCGCTCGACTGGCGACTCCAAACCCGACCCCCACCAAGAACAGGACGCCGAAGTACCACCACGGGAGCAGGCGCCCGTTCCAGAGCTTCCACGTGCCGTCATAGATCTCGAGGCGTTCCGCCTGGTTGGGAACCCAGAAGTACACAACGGGCGCGAAGGTCATGACCAAGAGCGGCATGGCCCGTTTGTTGTTGCGTAGGAGCCAGACGAGACCCACGACTGCGGGGATCGCCAAGATCCACAGTTCGGTGGGATATATCTCATCCCAGCGGCGGAGAGGTGACCACGCCATGTCGGCAGAGAAGGCAATGGAACGCAGCAGCGGAAGTGCCCAGAACGCCGACACCGCAAAGCCCCACACCCACGTTGCCAGCACCGGGAGAGCGCCGCGTCGCCAGAAAAGAATCGGTACCGTCGCCAGGACGAACATGATCGTTGTGATGACATGAGCCAGAGCGGTGAGCCCGAGAACCAACGCAGCCAGAGGAAGGTACCTGCGATTGTCGCGCACCGTGCGGATCACGAGGCCCAGATAGAAGAGGCCCAGAGCGAATGACCACGAGAACGAGAACTCGCCCGCCATCGTCGAGGCGATGTTGCCTCCGTAGATGGTGAACGACTCGATGAAGACGAAACTGCCGCCCGCCACGCCGGCCGCAGAGGCGATCATTCTCGGTAGATCCATCGCTCGCGCCAGGTAGTAGGCGGCCGCGGGTGTGGCCAAGAGCCCGAGGACCGTGACGGCTTTGAAGGCGACCCCGTATGGCAGGACAGTGTCGAGGCCGACAATCACCAGTGAGGGGAGGGGAAAATAGAAATAGAACGCCGGAAATCCCGCGAACCAGGCGTCCGACCATCCGGCTACGTTGCCGGCAGGCAGCAAGACGTCCCTCAGCAAGGCCGGCCCAAGGACGTGGGCGCCCATATCGCCGCCGGTCGGTGTCGAGTCTCTGACGATTTCGTGTGGTTGGACCATGCCGAGCACGGTCAATATCACCGAGCCGATGGTGACCCAAGGGACCCAGCGTGGAACAGCCTCGGAAGTGAGCGGTTGCCTGTCCATCTCAAACAGAGGAGATCAGATGCGGGGCCGACGCGCCATTCTCAGGACATCGGCAAGGGCAATCTCCTTGCCGTCCCGGTCCCACCACCGTTCGTCGCATTTGTGGCATGAGAAAAAATCGACCTCTGTGCCGTCCGGTAGCTTCTGATGGATTTCGATCACGTCGTCGACTTGGCAACGCGGGCATTTCATCGTGTGATTACCTCCGAGTCGCTATGCCGCACGACAGAAACACTAACGAGCGCCTGTCGTCAGCCCAACGACCTTGGTGCAGTGTATTCAGGAACTGCCGATAACAGTCAATCTTCTTCGAGGAGCCGGCCCACATATTTGGTTCGCCGCCGGCCGTCCTCGGTCCAGTAGGCGTACCAATACGGTCCGTGGGGACAGCTGGTGCATGCCTGCTTGCCGCATTTGACTGCTTGCTGGCGCAACCTGACCGTAGGGCCGTCCGGCTGGGCCGGCAGAGCACCGGTACGTTCGAGGTGTGCCCTGGCGAGGATGAGGAGGCGGCGCAACCCGTGCTCATCGAGATCGCGAACCGCATCGAGCAAGTCGCGATCGAGACTCATCGCCTGGCAGGGCCGGGGTTATGCGACGCCTGCGGCAGTGGCAGGAGTCGGGGCAAAGAGACGAACCGTGTTGCGGCGATCGGTGAGCGTCCAGCCCATCGGGGGCACGAGACGATCGCCGTGGATGCCGCACACCGCATATCCGGCACCCGGTTCGATGATTTCGACGAGATCGTCGAGCCACACGGCGCTGTCGGGGTAATTGAAAGACATGATGGCGGAAGCAGGAGCCCCACACCGTGCACAAGACTGGATCATGAGCAAAAACGCTAGGGCGTATGGCCCGCCATTCCAAGCATTTCGGGTGTTCTTACGCGCGCGGGCGCGCGTAAGACGATTTTGTCATTCGGAAAATGTCTGTAATTCACGCGAAGCGGCGCAGTTGGCGCATCTGACCGGAGCCGATCGGCCCGCGAATATCGAGTTGCACCCGGCCTCGTGAGTCGACGGCCAATAGGCGGGGCACCTCGTCGACCGGAAGGTCCTCGAACACATGCTGGTCGGTCTCCCACGTGTACTGGGTGAACTCGATCCGCGAGTCGGCGAGTGCCGCCAACACCGGGCGGCACTCGGCGCACGTCTCAGAACCAAAAAAGAGAACACGTGGGAACGGCCCGTATCTCTCGGGAACATCCCGAAGCACGGACCGAGCGCGTCGACGAAGTGCCACGGCTGCCATCACACCGCCGAGCACGGCTACGACGATGATCACCCGCTGCGGATCACCCATCGGAGACGGGGGTAGCAACCGTAAAAGCAGTCGCCGTGCCGGTCGAACGGATCCACCCGACCGAGACCGGCTCCTGAGATTCGAGCACCAGGTCGTCACGCGATGAGAAAACGCGAATGGTTCCGGCCGGCACCAAGAGCTTGTCAGGCTGACCGAGTTGGCCATCCCGAGACGAAGTGAAGGTCACGGTTGCTGGGGTCGCTCCTGTGTTCATCACCCAGACCTGCGATGTTCCCGCCATTACGCTCACACCGGGCATCAGCCATTTCCTTCGAGCCGAGGAAACGCCGGCCGTCGCCGCACGCTCCGTCGGTCCCGACGCGGTCAAGAAAGCGCCAATTGGCTCATCGCCCGTGACGACGACGCCACTGGGGGCTGCGGCCAAGTCGGCCAGCGGCACGCGAGTGACGGTCAGCGGCTCCAACGTGCCGGAAGCGGCTACCGTCGTCGAGCTCTCCTCGCCGAAAACGTCGAGTGTCCAGCTGACCGGTACGGTCTGGTCGTTGACGATCGTGATGGAAGAGTCCAGTCCGGCCACCGCTGCGAACGGGAACTCCCACCGCCGCGCCGCCGTCACACCGGCCCAGGCGGCGAGATCGACGTCGCGACTGTTGCCCTCTTCGTCTTCCACCTCGCCGGCTTGCACGAGCGCTGGGACGATGAGGCCTTCCGGGTCTGAAATCCGCAACGCCAGCGTTTCGCGAAGCGACAGAAGCGAGCCGAGGTCGAACGTGGCAGTGCTCTGCGCCGCAACGGATAGCGATTCGAGGGAAGCCTCCGGCTCCACATCGTTCTCGCTGACGACCTGGATCTCGACACGAGCGTCTTGTGGGAAGGGATTGAACAGCCTGAGTTGAAGTGTCTCACCATCGAGTGTCGAGCCACCACCCAGGAGCCAAACCTTGGAGGCTCCCGATCGGCATCCGGCGCTCGCCACTGCGGCCTCACCTTCGCCTACCGCAACCACGGCAGCAGGTTCATTGTCGACCTCGACGAAGACCGATCCGGTTCCGATGTTGGCCAGGTCGAGGAAGGGCACAGCCGCAAACGCGGCCACCGACAGCGTCGACGTTCCGACGACCGACCCGGCGGCCGCAACCGTGAAGGTCGCTTCTTCCGCCTCAGGAGCTCCCACTGCCACTTCGCCCTCGATGAAGCCATCGCCTCGGACCCATGGGCACCGGGCGACGGAGCGAGCCGACGCGACCTCCTGGGCTTCGACCGACGTGTCCTCCGGCGCTGTCGGCGTCACCGGAATGTCTCGCTGAGGAACTGCCACGGTGAAGGCTGCCGCTGCCAAGACCACGAGCATCACCAGAATTCGATTCATCGGCGCCGCGCTCCGATTCCGGCGAGTGCCGCCAGCAACGACGCGGCGGCCACTCCCGCTGCCACCCAAGCAAGGGCTCGTTGTGATCCGTCGACCGCCACGGCGACTTCTCCGGAATTCGCGGAGGCCTGCACGGCCCAGTCATCCGGCGCGGCGTCCGGCCTCCATCGCTCGTTGTACTGCTCGGCGACCCTCACCTGGGCCGCAGTGCTCGCCGGGCCCTGATATCGAAAACCGTCGTGTCGCCAGATGACGCCGTCATCGCGGACCGCCCGGGGGCTCGATTCGAGATTCTCGTAGACCACGAACGGGACATCGAACAACGGCAGCCGCCGCATGTCGAGCTTGGCCTGGAAACCCGCCTCGAGGGGGTTCGGCTCCAGTACCACCACCCACCGGATGCCGAACTCGGCGAGCGTCGCTCCCGGCCTCTGCACCTGGGGGTCGCGCAATGCCAAAAGAGCTCGCTCCAGCGCCACGTCACCAGCTTGGCGAACGGGTAGCCACGCCTCCGTGAAAGGAACCTCGGCCGAAATCACTCGATAGGGAACACCGGTGAGCGTTCGTAGTTCGCCGGGAGCGCCCCGCCCGAGGAACAACACCCTGTCGGGCCCCTGCGCTTCCGCTCTCGGGCCTGTGAACGCCAATGCGTTTCGGAACTGATCCGCTTCAAAACCAGCTCGCCCCCGAAGAATGGGCAGGACCGAGGCGGCGGCGATGAGGCCAACCATCCCAACGGTGACGAGTAATGACAGCATTCGCCTGAAGCGATCGGCGGTCGCCGGTCCCTCGATCGTGGCCACAATCCCGCCCATTGCGATCGCTACGCCGGTCGCCGTCGTCACCATCGCGGCGGCGGACGCTTCGAGGCCAACCGGGAGAGCGGCGGTGGTGCTCACGAATGCACCCGCGTAGGCCATGAGAGCACCTACGGCGATGAGCCCCAGGTCGTGGCGGTTCACGAGCGGCATGGCGATGGCGAGCAGGGCCGTGAAACCCAGACCCAACCAAGCCGGAACCGGCCACATGATCGCCTGGCCGCTCGTCAAGAGTTTCGCCGGCACCACTTGCGTGAGCCACGGGATCGTCCACACGAGTCCTGCGGCACCCAGAACCGCCGCTTGGGCGGCCGCCTGCCACCGCCCGTCGGTGCCCACGAGCAGATACAGGAGCGTCGCTGCGAGCGGCAAAAGTGCCAGCCACGGAACCAGGGCCGCCATCAATCCCGTCACGAAGATGGCTGCTCCCACCCGGCCGATCCGGAAGCGGAGCGAGCCTTTCCAAGGCCGGTTGGCCGCATCGATTGCCCAGGGAGCGAGACCCGCGGCCAGGAAACCCGGCCAATAGCCGGTCTCGGAGATCGCAAACAGCGCCGGCCCAAAGCCCCCGACGAAGGCACCGACGATGCGGCTCCGTTCCGAAGCACCCAACGTTCGCAGCAGACGCATCGTCCCCAGGAACCCGGCGATCATCGCCAAGAAAGTCATCCACGCCGGGGACAGTCCGACCCCGGCGAAAAACGTCACGACGGCGACTGCCGGGCGGAGCGGCTCCGTCCACCCCAAGCCCGACGGGTTCCAACCCCCCGCGTAATTGCCCAGCACGGAGACCCACTGGTCGTCGGGCGGCAGACTGAATCCCACCAGGGGCATGCCATCGGTCCAGATCACCCGCGTCGCCACCAACGCCAACGCAACCGCTACGCCCGAAGCGACAAAACTCGGCTCGTGCCAGAACCCGCGTCGGCTTTCGAGGAGCGCGCCGAGGGCGCCATCCGGGCTGCTGCGCTTGCGCAGCCATTCGGTGACCTCCTCACCGACTTGGCGAAGCAGCACAGATCCCGATATCTGATATCGGAAAAGCTCTTCATCACCGACACGCCGTGATTGACCTGTCACTCGCCTGCCGGAGAGGGCTGATCGCAGGTTCTTGACATTCCACAGCCACGCCTTGATCTCGCCGGCGATGAAACCGGGTCGGCCGATCAGAAGGCGCGCCAGCCCCGCGATGAGGCCGATCACGATCGAGAAGGGGATGACCCAGACGGCAGTCAATGGTCGATACGCCTTGGCAATCGCACGGAACTCGCCGGCACGCTCCCGCCATGCGGGAGCTCCCGAGCTGCAAGAGCCCTCGTGGAAGACCTCGGATGAGGGGACGACCACCACCCTCCCACCGAGGAGTCTGGCACGCTGAGCGAGGTCGACTCCTTGCGCTCCGGGAGCCATCAGAAGGTCGGGGCCGCCCAATCCTTTGAACAGGTCGCGACGGATGAGTACCGAGACCGCCGGGATGAAGGCAACGTCGCGAACAACGTCGTACTGCTCTTGATCCACCTCTCCGTCCGAGAGACCTGAGTACGGGTGACCGAATACATCGGTGGCTCCCCCGACCGACTCGAGCAGAGCATGATCGTCGCTCCGCAAGACCTTCGAACCTGCCACCGACGCGTCGACCCGATGAGACTCACCGGTCAGAGCCGCCAATGCACCGGGTCGCGGCCGGCAATCAGAGTGGAGAAACCAGACGTGCGTGACGACGTCGGCGAGTGCGGCCGACATTGCCGAGATACTCGCCACCCAGGTCGCTCCGTGCTCCTCGGCAGCGCGCCGAGTGGCTGCGCCGCCTCCAACCACGAACGCAGTCGCCGCGCCCTGGGTGCCGGCAGCAGTGAGCGCGCCGGCAACTTCGCTCGGATCGGATCCGAGGACCACGAGCGCAACGACTGGGAGCGAGGAGGAGGGGACATCGGCAGATTGCGCGACATCGGGGAATGACGTCATGTGAGGTCGTATTCTGGAGCCGGCGAATCAAAAGGGCAATCTCTTCGGGTCGCGGGCCTGAGGCGTGGGAGGATCAACGACGACATGAAACTGGTGCTTCTCTCTGGAGGCGTCGGCGGCGCCCGGCTTGCCAGAGGCCTCACCGCCCTCTCCGATCACGAAGTCACCGTGGTGGTGAATACGGGTGACGACGACATGAGCTACGGGCTGGAAGTGTCTCCCGACCTCGACACGGTTGTGTACACGATCGCCGGCGTGGAGGGCCCACAGGGATGGGGACGCAGCAACGACTCCTTCACCGTGATGAGTCACCTGGCAGAATTGGGCATCGACACGTCGTTCCAGGTCGGTGACGCGGATTTGGCGATCAACCTGTACCGAACCCAGCTACTCCGCCAGGGCATCGGCTTGACCGAAGTCACCCGGCGTCTCACCGATCGGCTGGGACTTACCACGCGGGTGCTCCCGATGACCGACGCCAAAGTCCGCACCATGGTGCAGACCGTCGACGGCCACTGGCGAACCTTCAAGGAATATTTCGTCGAGCGCCAGCACAAGGACCAGGTCGCCGACCTCCGGTTCGACGGAGCGCTCGAGGCCCAACCTGCTCCCGGTGTCCTCGAGGCACTCGCCGAAGCCGATGCCGTCATCATCGGCCCGTCGAATCCGGTGCTATCGGTTTGGCCGATACTCGCTGTGCCTGGAATCGCAGGGGCCGTGTCTCGGGCGCCTCGCGTGTTGGCGGTGAGCCCACTCTTCGGCGGTGAGGCGCTGAAGGGCCCAGCACATGCCGTCATGGCAGACATGGGTCTTCCCTTCGGCAACGCAGGGATCGCCGCCGCCTATGACGGTCTGGTGAACGAGCTCGTCATCGATGCCGGAGATGCGGCCGACCGCAGCAACCTGACCTCGGGCGGGCTGACCGTTCACGTGCGCAGCACGCTCCTCACGTCCGTCGATCAATCCCGAGAGTTCGCCGAATGGCTCGCCGGGCTGCTGATGAACAGCCAGTGATCCGATCCGTGAGGTGGTGCACATAGTGGAGATCATGGCCGTCACCGGAATCGGTGAAGTGACGCAAGGAGACGACGTCGCATCCCTCATTGCCGACGCACTCGGTTTCCCGCTGGCTTCGGGTGACATCGTCGTCGTGACCCACAAAATCGTGTCGAAGGCCGAGGGTGCAGTGCGCTCGTACGCAACCGAAGAAGAACGGCGACGCATCGTGGAGGGTGAGGCAGCGTCGGTGATCCGCCGGCGGGGAGACCTCACGATCACCCTCACGAAGCACGGCTTCATCTGCGCCAACGCCGGTGTCGACCGATCGAATGCCGCCCCCGGCATGCTCGTGCTGTTGCCCGACGACCCGGACCGGTCGGCGCAAAGGATCCGCGCCAAGCTCGAGCATCGCTTCTCGGTGTCGCTCGGCGTCGTGATCACCGACACGTTTGGTCGAGCGTGGCGCACGGGCCTCACGGACGTGGCTATCGGCCTGGCGGGGCTTCCGGCACTTGTCGACCATCGTGGCACCACCGACACGCATGGCAACATGCTGGAGGTCACCGAGGTGGCAGTGGCCGACGAGATCGCGGCAGCAGCCGACCTGGTGATGGGCAAGGCGTCCGGGATCCCGGTAGCGATCGTGCGCGGGTTGACCTTCACACCAACCGAGAGCGGGCGGGCTGCCGACCTGGTGAGAGAAGCTCAGGACGATCTCTTCCGATGAGGTCGCCGCTCAGAGGGAGTCCCTGACCCATTTGATCGTCGCGGCGAGACCCTCATCGAGGGGAGTCCAAGCCTGCCATCCGAGATGTCGACGGGCGGCTTCGGAAGTCAGCCAACTCCTCCGAATGTCGCCCTTTTTGGCGGGCGCATACCGGGGTGCGATGTCGGTTCCGACGATGCCGGCCATGATCTCGTGGAGCGTATTGATGCTCGTCTCCTGGCCGGTGGAGATGTGGAGAAACTTGCCGCCCCCCAGGCGGGCAGCGGCCACCATGGCTTCGACGACGTCCTCCACAAAGACAAAATCACGCGTCTGCTCTCCGTCCCCGAAAATCGTTGGCTGTTCCCCTCGCAACAGCGCCTTGGCGAAGATCGCAACGACTCCCCCCTCTGCCGAGGCGTTCTGACGCGGGCCGTAGACATTGGACGGGCCGAGGGCGGTGTAATCCAGCCCGTATTGGCTCCGATAGAGATCGAGGTACCCCCGCGCCACCATCTTTGACACCCCATAAGGGGACTCGGGGCGGAACACGTGTCGCTCGGTCGATGGGAGCTTGGCGCCCGACCCGTGCAATGCCCCGCCTGACGACGTGAAGACGAACTGCTTCACACCAACCTGGCGCGCAATCTCCAAGAGATTCAGCGTCCCGAGAATGTTGACCCCGGCGTCGCGCATCGGGTCTTCCACCGACACCGTCACGGACGCCTGCGCGGCGAGGTGAAATACCGTGTCAGGTCGGAAACGCTCCAGAACCGTGTGCAAACCGGGCGACTGGATGTCGATTCGGTGCATATCGACATCCCCTCGACGGCGGGCATCGGCGAGAAAGTCGAAGTGCCCGGTCGACAAATCGTCGATCACCAGCACATCGACGTTGTTGTCAACGAGCCGGTCAACGAGGTGGGATCCGATGAACCCGGCTCCACCCGTCACAACGGCTCGCCGGGGATGATGCTCGCTCATCGGCGCCTCAGCGGCCGATGCCGCGGTAACGCAAGCCGGCGGCACGCACCTCGGCCGGATCGAGCATGTTGCGAGCGTCGATGACCCATTGGCCGTCCATGACCGCGGCGACATCCGTCATATCCACCGTTGAGAACATGTCCCACTCGGTTGCCACCAAGAGAACGGCTGCTCCGGAGGCCGCTTCGAGCGGCGAGCCCGCCATCGTGATGCCATCGACCGTCGCAGCAGGATCGAAGACGGTGACGGCGGCGCCCTCGGCATCCATCCGCTGGATGAGCCACAACGCAGGCGAGCTGCGCAGGTCGTCGGTGCCGCCCTTGTAGGCGGCGCCCCACACCGCCACGGGCACGCCGGCAAGCTCTCCCCCGGCCGCAGTTCGAACCTTGTCGAGCACCCGACTGCGTTGTACCTCGTTCTCAGTGATCACGCTCTTGAGAAGTGTGAAGTCGTAACCCGCCTGCTCGGCGGCTTTGACGAGAGCCTGCGTGTCCTTGGGAAAGCAGGAACCGCCGAACCCGGGGCCGGGTCGCATGAAATGACGCCCGATCCGATGATCGTGGCCGATCCCGTCGAGGACGTCTTTCACATCGGCGCCGACGGCTTCACAGAGGTTCGCGATCGCGTTGCCGAACGTCACCCTCGTCGCCAGATACGCGTTGGCCGCATACTTGGCCAGCTCCGCCGAGGCCGGGTCGGTCATCACCAGTGGTGCTTCGATGGCGTCATACAGCTTGCGGAGCTTCTCGCCGGCGTCGGTGTCCGCCACACCGATCACTATCCGGTCGGGATGGAGGAAGTCCGAAACGGCGCTGCCTTCCCTGAGGAACTCCGGGTTGCTGGCCACGTGAACCCGATCGCCGAGTTCACGCTGGGTCTTGGCGACGGTCCCGACCGGGACGGTCGACTTGAACACGAGCACGACACCGTCGGGGAGATGCGCCGCGATCTCGGCCAGCAGCCCTCCGATCGCACTCAGGTCGGCTGTGCCATCGGGCGCAGACGGCGTGGGGAGGGCCACGAAGATCACGTCGGCTTCGCTGAGCGCGTCCAGGTTGTTCGAATGAACGCTGAGCGTTCCGTCCTCGAGGACTTGGCGCAGGAGAGCGCTGAGGCCCTCCTCGAAGATCGGTGAATCCCCTGACTGGATCATCGCCACCCGGTCAGGGTTCGCTTCGCCGAGGCGCACGCGATGACCGAGCGAGGCCAGCCCGACCGCTTGCACCATGCCGACGTACCCGGCACCTATCACCGTGACGTTCATTGGAATTCCCCCCAAGACGAAGCGACGCAGGCTACCACCGGGCCCCGTTCGGCGAAACGGCCCAGCGACGTGCGATCCGTCGGGAGCTAGCGGCCGGCCCCCACGATCACCACCGCGTCGATGCCGTCTGGCGGGAGGCCGGTCTCGACAACCCCGTAACCCAACCCGGCTGCGATCAATTCTCCAACCGCCGGCGTCGGAGCGACGATGACGGTCTGCGCATACGTGAATTCCTCGGCATCTCCGACCTGAGAAACGCTGAACCCAAGCGTCTTCAGCTCGTCTGCGACCACACCCGCTGCTCCTGAGACGCCGTTGCCATTGAGCACCTGGACGGTGAGATCCTCGGGATTGGGCGCCGCGGTGCTGGTGGGTGAGATCGGCTGAAACACCGCTCCCCCGGCGCTGGCCGTCAACCCGGGAGCCGCGAACGCCGCCAGCGCCGCGCTGGTGTCGGGCTCGATCGGAATCTCGTACCAGATGCCGTTTTCCCTGACCGATTCGGTGGGTAGGGTCAGTCGATCGATATCGTCGGATCCCAGCGACCGATAGGTGAGGCCCAGGTCGATGAAGTCGACGTCGAGGAAGCTGGCGTCCACCGTGACGTAGCCGGCCAGCTTTCCGATCACCCGTTCCGCCTCGAGCACGATCGTAGGTGACTTCACCGAGTTGAGAATGGCGAGCACGAGATCCTGCTGACGCTGCGTTCGCCCGATGTCGTTGGCGCCCACGCTTGTCCAGCGACCGTCTTGCAGCTCCTGATAGCTGCGGGAGCGGGCGTAGGCGAGCGCCGTCTGACCGTCGAGAACCTGCTCTCCGGCTTCCACTGAGAGCCCCGACTTGAGGTCTCGCGCCGCATAGGGGAAGTCGAGAGTCACTCCACCCAACTCGTCGACGAGACCGGAGAAGCCCACGAAGTCAACTTCGAGATAGTGGTGAATCGGCAGCTGCAAGGTTTGGCGAACCGTATCGACCATCAGGGCGGCGCCACCGAAGGTGTACGCCGCGTTGATCTTGCCCGGGCCGTGACCCTCGATGTCCACCTTGAGGTCGCGCGGGATGCTGAGGAGCATCATCTCGCCGGTCTCAGGGATGAGCTGGAGGAGCATGATCACGTCTGCCCGCTCCCCGGCGAACTCACCGAAGTCGCCGAGCAGCTCCTCGGGCAGGTTCTCCCGCGAATCCGACCCGAGCACGAGGATCGTGATCGGGTCGCGCGTCTCGGGTGCCGGGGGCTCGTCGAGCACGTCTTCGATGTCGGGAATCGTCTCGAAGGCCTCCACGAACGCCTCTTGCACGCTCTCGCTCTTTCGGATCGCATAGAACACAGCCAAGTTGGCGGCAACGAGGACGGCCACCACCAGCCAGCGAGCGATTCTCCAAATGGATCGTGCTTTTCCCATCGCCGGCGCTAATACGCGGGGATGACGGCGGACGGGAGATTCGCGGCGAGAAAACGCTCGATGCGCACCATGGCGTCGTCAGCAGCTCCTGCGTGATAGCCGTCGGTGCCATCGTTCAAAAAGTCGTGGCCGGTGTCCTCATAGAGGATCCACGTCCCGGTGCCGTTCAGCCCCGCGGCAACGTCCACACCTTGAGACGGAACCAGCTCATCGTCTCGTCCGTACAGCCCGAGCACCGGCATCGTGAGGCGCTCGAGCACCGACGCCACCTGCATCCCGCGTTCCTCGTCGCCGGCGAGGGGCGCTTGAACTGCTACGACCGCTCCGACATGGGGCCGATCCGAGGCGTAGAGAAGCCCGAACCGTCCGCCCGTATCGAGTCCGACGATCCCGATGGGGCCATCGACGATCCACCCGACATCATCGTTCATCATGAACTCGTAGGCGTCATCGATATCGGTCAGCGCTCGTCGGTCGTCCAGCTGGGCGTACGCTGCGACGGCTCGTTCGAGGTCCCCAACCGGCCCTGGCCGTTTCTCCCGATAGAGGTCGATCGCGATCGCCACCATCCCGTGGCGAGCGAGCCTCCGGCACATCGTTTTCTCGAGCGAGGTCAAGCCGTAGATATCCGGCAGGATGAGCACGCCTGGGTACTCGCCGATCTGATCAGGCCGGGCGAGGTAGCCGGGCTGGAAGGCAGATCCAACCGGCACGGCATAGGAGCGGTACAGGATGTTGAACTGGCCTTCGTGCGGCAAGACCGCCACGGCACCTCCTTGAATCGCCGGCATGGTAGCCGGAGACATTTCTACGACCGACGATGCCCTCAGCCGGCAGGTCGCACTTCCCAGACCTCACCGGAGCGCAGTTCGTGACGCTGGCACTCCGCGTCGACGATCAGGGCCCCGTCCAGTCCGATGTCGACCGCCCGACCCCGGCCTCCGGGTTGCCACACGATATCTCGACCGATCGTTTGACATCGATCGCGATACTCGTCGAGGCCCCACGCTCGCGGGTCACCGGAGCATCGAAGAAGGAACTCGTCGACGAACGCCAGCCCGAGGTCCTTTCGGAATCCCGGCGCGGGTGGGGTCTGCCAGAGCCCGGCCATGCCGTCTGGAGCCTGGGGCCAGTACAGATTCAACCCCATACCGACAACTGCGATCTCCCCCACCACCTCGGCGAGGATGCCACCGATCTTGCCGCGCCCGCCCAGCAGGTCGTTGGGCCATTTGAGACGCACACCGGTCGCTCCCCGATGCTCGAGAACCAGGGCGGCACTGAGGCCGGCCACGAGCGAAAGAACCGGCAGTTGCTCGACCGGCCACTCCGGCTCCAACGCCACGGAGACTGCCAACGCTTCGTCGGCGGTCAGCCAGGCACTCCCGCTTCGTCCGCGGCCGTCGGTTTGGCGCTCGGCCATCCACACCACGGGTCGGCCGGCGTATTGCTGCCGTGCGAGATCTTGTGTGGAAGAGACCTCGGCTTCGAAATTGAATACGTAGGGTGTAGCCATAACCTCGATCCCGGAGTCAAACAATCAATACGCTAGTGAGCTGCCGAGGAGGCGGGCCGAGTGGGCACTGAGCAACGGATCGAGCACCTACGAGCACTGAGGGACAGAGCCCTGCATGCCGGCAGCCAACGTGCGGTCGATCGACAGCATGACCAGGGAAAATTGACTGCGCGAGAACGCCTCGCCCTTCTTCTCGACAAAGGCTCATTTCAGGAAGTCGACATGCTGGTGCAGCACCAAGCACTTGGCTTCGGGATCGAAGAGAATCGTCCGCCCGGGGATGCAGTCGTCACCGGGTGGGGCACCATCGCCGGAAGAACCGTATTCGTCTTCGCCGAGGATTTCACCGTCTTCGGAGGCAGTTTGGGAAGGGCTGTGTCAGACAAGGTCTGCAAAGTGATCGACATGGCACTCGATGTGGGTGCGCCGCTCATCGGCTTGAAGGACTCCGGGGGGGCGCGCATCCAAGAAGGCGTCGCCTCACTCGATGGCTACGGAAGGATCTTCGAGCGCAACGTTCGGGCCTCGGGTGTCATCCCCCAGATCTCCGTGATCATGGGCCCGTGCGCCGGAGGGGCGGTGTACTCGCCGGCAATGACCGACTTCGTCTTTCAGGTCGACGGCACCTCGCATCTCTTCATCACGGGCCCCGAAGTGATCAAGGCAGTGACCGGCGAAGACGTCACGATGGAGGCGCTCGGTGGCGCGCACGCCCACGCGGCTACGAGCGGCGTGACGCATTTTGTCGCCGAGTCCGGGGAAGCCGCCATGGAGGCAGTTCGATATCTGCTCAGTTTTCTGCCGCAGAACAACATGGAAACAGCGCCCTACTTTGCGCCCGCTGATAGCCCCGACCGGACCGACGACAGCCTCGATCGCATCATCCCGGACAGCCCCAACCAGCCATACGACATGGTGGAGGTCATCGAGACGATCCTCGACGACGAGGAGTTCTATCAGGTTCACGAGCGATTCGCCCCGAATATCGTGGTCGGCCTGGGACGTCTCGACGGCCACACCATCGGGGTCGTCGCCAACCAGCCGGCGGCCCTGGCAGGCACACTCGATATCTCGGCGTCGGAAAAGGCTGCTCGTTTCGTTCGCTTTTGCGATGCCTTCAATATCCCACTTCTGACCATGGTTGATGTGCCCGGGTTCCTGCCAGGTGTGAATCAGGAGCATGGAGGCATCATCCGCCACGGCGCCAAACTCTTGTACGCGTACTGCGAGGCCACCGTTCCGCGCGTCACCGTCATCACACGCAAAGCCTACGGGGGCGCATACCTGGTGATGAACGCCCGGGGAATCCGGGCCGACATGGTGTACGCCTGGCCGTCTGCCGAAATCGCGGTCATGGGCGCACAGGGAGCCGTCAATGTCGTATTCCGCAAGGAACTGGCCAATGCCGAGGACCCCGACGCCAAGCGGGCCGAGCTCATCGAGGATTACGAGGCGAAATTCAACAACCCCTATCGGGCGGCCGAGCTCGGGCTCGTCGACGACGTGATCGAGCCGCGTGAGACGCGGACTCGGCTCATCAGAGCATTCGAAATGTTGCGGAACAAACGCGAGAACCTCCCGCCGAAGAAACACGGCAATATCCCCCTCTAGGATCCTGTGATGTCGCTCGAATCAGTTCTCATAGCCAACCGTGGCGAGATTGCAGTCCGCGTCATACGGACTGCCAAAGAAATGGGCCTGCGCACCATTGCCATCTACTCGGAGCTCGACCGAGACTCGCTCCATGTTGCGCTTGCGGATGAGGCCTGGAACGTCGGCGGTGCACCGGCGGCCGAGTCGTACCTCAACATGGACCGGATCCTGCAGGTGGCACAGGCTGCCAAGGCGAGCGCCATTCACCCGGGATATGGATTCTTGGCCGAAAACGCAACATTCGCGCAGCGGGTGATCGACACCGGAATCGCCTGGGTTGGCCCGCCTGCCAGCGCCATAACGACCATGGGAGACAAAATCGCCTCGCGCCTGGCGGTTGCGGAGGCGGGCGTCCAGTCGGTCCCCGGAACGATCGAGCCGCTCACCTCGGCCGACGACATCGCAGCCGTGGCGGATAGCTTCGGCTACCCGGTTGCCATCAAGGCAGCGCACGGCGGTGGCGGCAAGGGCTTGCGCGTGGTGGCCGGGCCGGAAGGGCTCACCGAGGCGTTCGACGGGGCGCAGCGTGAAGCCGACGCCTATTTCGGCAACTCGGCGGTCTACGTCGAGAAGTACTTGGCGCGACCGCGTCACATCGAGGCGCAGATATTCGTTGCCGCCGATGGAACCGGATACTTCCTCGGGGAACGCGATTGTTCGGTCCAGCGGCGCCATCAGAAGCTCATCGAGGAGTCGCCGGCTCCCACGGTCACCGAGGCCCAGCGGCAAGCGTTGGCGAAGGCCGCCCTCGCAGTCGCCGACGCCTGCGACTATCGCAATGCCGGCACGATCGAGTTCCTCATGGACACGGACGGAGAGCTCTACTTCCTGGAGATGAACACGCGGCTCCAGGTGGAGCACACCGTCACCGAGATGGTGATGGGTGTGGATCTCGTGCGCGCTCAACTCATGACGGCTGCCGGCGAGCAGGTCGACCTGGGAGATCTCGAATCTCGGGGGCATGCCATCGAGTTTCGGATCAATGCGGAAGACCCATCCGCGGGATTTCTGCCTTCACCCGGCCAGATCGTTCACTATCGAGACCCGGCTGGATACGGCATACGGGTGGATGGTTGGGTGCAATCCGGTTCACGCGTCAGTCAGTACTACGACAACCTGGTTGCCAAGCTCGTCGTGTGGGGCGCGACCCGCTCCGAAGCCATCGACCGTTCTCGACGTGCCCTGACCGAGTACATCGTCGATGGCATCGCCACCACCATCCCGGCGCACCTCGCCATCGTCAACGACCCCACCTTCCAGGCCGGTGACCACCACACCCGCTACGTCGAGGACGAGCTCGACCTCTCCGGCCTCAAAGCGCAAGCTCGCACAGGAACGCTCCCCGAGGACGAGGAAGCCGATCGTCGTTCGATGACCGTCGAGGTCGGGGGCAAGCGCTTCGATGTGTCCTTCTGGGCGCCCAGCCCGGCCCCGTCCGCTTCGGGACCGGCGGCCCCGCGGCGGCGTCCCCCCAAGCTCAAGGCTTCCAACCCCGACGCCGGCGCAGATGCCGGGATGATCGTCGCGCCCATGCAAGGAACCATCGTCAAGATTTCTTCACCGGCAGGCACGGCCATCGATATCGACGAGCCCATTTGCGTTTTGGAAGCGATGAAGATGGAGAACGAGGTCCGCTCCCCTGTCAAGGGCGAGCTCGTCGAGCTCCGCATCCAAGCCGGCGACACGGTTGCCGCAGGTCAGGTGATCGCCATCGTGCGTTGAAGGGCCAGAGGCCCTTCAACGGCGTTAGAAGGAAATACGTCCCGGATTTCTTCTGTGCGGTCCGATTAGTCACGCCCCGCCCTTGGGGGAGTCCGAGGGGGTGGCTCCGCCAGCCCCGCAGCGACAACGCTCCGGCGTTGTCGCGAGGACCCTCCACCGACCGGCGTCTGTTTGGGTCCGGTGTGACACACCGGATCTACCTCAAAGCGCAAAAGGGACAGACGAACCGAGGCCGGACCCAAAGTCGGTCGAGCAACGGAAAGAGCCGCTCGAAACGAACCCGATCGGATCCTGATCCGATCGGCCACTAATCGGCGGCTTCGGTGAGGCTCTCGCTGAGCGAGGGGTGGACCATGAGGGTTTCGACGAGTGATTCCACCCGGACTCGCCCTTGGACCGCCAGGGCCAGGATTCCGATCAGCTCACTCGCCCGGTAGCCGACGATGGTCCCACCGAGGATCTCGTGAGTCGCCGGGTCAGAGAACACCTTTACGAAGCCGCGGGGTTTGCCCTGGATGAGCGCTCGGCTATTGGCAGCGAACGGTACTTTGGTGGTGCGTATGCGCCGACCCGCCGCAGTGATTTCGGCCTCTTCGAGGCCGACCGAGGCAATCTCCGGCTCGGTGAAGACCGCTTGCGCCACCTTGGAGTAGTCGATCGGTGTCACCTGGAACCCGAGAGCATGCCGGGCGATCTTGCGTCCCTGCATCGACGCCACCGACGACAGGGGCATCTGCCCGGTGACGTCGCCTGCGGCGTATATGTGGGCGGCGCTGCTCCGCTGATACTCGTCGACGTTGATATACCCGTGTTCGGATTTCACCTCGGCTGCTTCGAGCCCGAGCTCGGCGGTGTTGGGGACCGATCCAATCGCCAAGAGCGCATGACTCCCCTCGATCCGGCGGCCGTCGCCGACCAGGACGGTGACGCCGTGCTCGGACTGCTCGATCCCAACGGCACGGGCGCCTTTGAGCAGATTCACCTTGCGCTCGAGAAAGTCTTGTTCGATGACGGCGGCAACCTCAGGATCCCGATGAGGAAGCACTTGCTGACGACTCACCAGGAGCGTCACCTCGCTACCCAGCGACGCGAAGATGTTGACGAACTCGACGCCCGTCACGCCCGAGCCGATGATGACGATGTGGCCGGGTGGCTCGTGCATGTCGTACGCGTGGCGAGTCGTCATGACCCGTTCACCGTCGACCTCCGCCCAATCAGGAATGCGAGGATCCGATCCGGTCGATACCAGCGCCAAGTCGAATTCGATGTGAACCTCACCATTGTCGGTGACCGCCACAGCTTCGTGCGTACCCGTGAAGTGCGCCTTTCCTCTCAGCATGCGAACGCCTTGGTCTTCGAGGATCTCGGTAGCGTTCCTGGAAAGGTCACTCGAGACCTCGCCAATCCGATGAGACAGCCTGTTGAGGTCGATTCCTCCACCCTCCACGACGTAGCCCAGCTTGTCGGCGTCGAGCACCGACAACTTGCGGTGAGAGGCGGCGACCATTGCCTTCGACGGTATGCAATCCCACAGGTGGGCAGCTCCGCCGACGATCGACGATTCGACGAGCGTAACGTCGGCGCCGAGGGCAGCAGCCATGGTGGCGGCCATGGATCCCGCAGGGCCCGCGCCGATGATCAGAAAACGGGGACGCGGGTCTTCATGCATCGGTGTCATTCCTCCTCGGATCACGCGGTAGGACGATAGACCCCAAACACGTCCCGCAGCGCATCTGACACGTCGCCGACGGTGGCTCCGTTCGCTAGCGCTCTCTTCATGGGCGGAAGCAGATTGCCTGAAGTGGCCGCCACGGCCCGAATGTCGTCCAGGTGGCGGCTGACCGTTTCCTGGTCGGTCTCCTTGCGGTGAGCCGACAGTCGTTCCCGCTGGTGCTGTTCGAGGCGAGGATCCACCGTCGTCGGCAGATGAGGAATTGTTTCTTCATCGACGAATCGGTTCACACCGACGACGACCTGACGCTGATCTTCTATGGCTCGCGCCACCTCATAAGCCGAGTCTTCGATCAGCCGCTGTGGATATCCGGCTTCGATGGCCGCGATGGCTCCGCCTCGAGCATCGATGGCTTCGATCACGGTGCCAGCCTCGGCCACGATTCGGTCGGTGAGCGATTCAACGAAATAGGAACCCGCCATGGGATCCACGGTGTCGGCGACCGCCGATTCGAACGCCAGCACCTGCTGAGTGCGCAATGCCAGAGTCGCCGATTCTTCCGTCGGCAGACCGAGTGCCTCGTCAAAGGAGTTGGTGTGCAGGGATTGGGTCCCGCCGAGCACGGCGGCCAACGCCTGCACCGTGGTCCGAACAACGTTGTTGTAGGGCTGCTGGGCGGTGAGGGTGCTGCCGGCGGTTTGCGTGTGGAACCGCATCGCCCATGCTTTGGGGTCCGTGGCGCCGACTCGATCGCGCATGAGGTGTGCCCACAGCCGGCGGGCTGCCCGGTATTTGGCAATTTCCTCGAAGAACTGGTTGTGGCCGTTCCAGAAGAACGACAGGCGGGGTGCGAACACATCCACGTCGAGGCCGGCTTCGATCGCAGCTTCGACGTAGGCGAGGGCGTTCGCCAAGGTGAGGGCGACCTCCTCCACGGCCGTGGAGCCTGCTTCGCGGATGTGATATCCCGAAATCGAAATTGTGTTCCATTCCGGCATCACCTCCGCGCAGTACCCGAACAGGTCTGTGACGAGGCGCATCGAATCGCGGGGCGGGTAGATGTAGGTGCCACGGGCTATGTATTCCTTGAGCACGTCGTTTTGCACCGTTCCGCGCAGTTGCTCTGGGCCGATGCCCCGTTCCTCCGCAACCAATTGATACAACAGCAGCAGGATCGGCGCCGTCGAGTTGATGGTCATCGAGGTGGAAACCTCATCGAGCGGCAGCCCGTCCAACAACACTCGCATATCGTCGAGGGAGTCGATAGCAACGCCGACTTTACCGACCTCTCCCTCAGCCAGTTCGTGATCGGAGTCCAGGCCCATTTGTGTCGGGAGGTCGAAAGCGACCGACAGGCCGGTCTGCCCGGCATCGAGCAATTGCCGGAAGCGAGCATTGGTGGCAGCAGCCGTGCCGAAGCCCGCGTACTGGCGCATCGTCCACAGCCGTCCCCGATACATGGTTGGATACGGTCCCCGAGTGAACGGGAACTCGCCCGGTTTCTCACCGTCAGGTGTGCCGTATACTGCATCGACGGGGATGCCACTCGATGTCTTTCGCTCGGGTGTCACCTGCTAGGCCTCGATTCTGGGTATTCTGCGTGCTCGTGGGATGCTACCCGCAACTATTTCGGCTTCTCCTTCGTTAGAAACCCGACATGATTTCACGTTCCGCCATTCATGAGCTCGAGAAACGCGACCGGCGCGGTCGCGGGTTCATCGCCATCCTCATGCTGGTTGCGATTTCAGTCTTGGCGTCGTCATGGGTGGGCTTGTTCTCGTTCATGACTGCCTCGGCCGCCCATGGGAGCTTCGTCGAAGTCGAAGAGAAGTACGTTCCCGATGTCGAGTCCGAGACGCTCAACTTCCCCGACCTGTCGCGAGTGTCCCGCGTCTATGCGTCCAACGGAACACTCCTCGCCGAGCTCCACGATGGAAGGGTCTCTGAGCCCGTCCGGTTCGAGGATGTGCCTGACGAAGTGATCTATGCGGTACTGGCGGCCGAGGATGAGGACTTCTTCGAACACGAGGGTGTTGACTTCGAGGCGATCATCTCCGCGGCCCGCGACAACCTCCTATCGGATACGACGCGTGGTGGGTCGACGATCACCCAACAGATCGTCAAGAAGAACTTCGTCGGCGACGAGCAGACCATCAAGCGCAAGATCCGTGAAGCCGTCACCGCCATCGAGCTGGAACGAAGGTATTCGAAGGAACAAATCCTCGAGTTCTACCTCAACTCGGTGTATTTCGGAGCCAGCGCGTACGGCGTGAACGCCGCCGCCCACGAGTTCTATCAGAAAGACCTGGAAGAGCTTTCGATTGCCGAGGCAGCCACACTTGCCGTCCTCCCCAGAAACCCGACCGAATTCAATCCGCGCAAGAACGCCGAGGCGGTCCTCGACCGGCGCGATGAGGTGATCCGGGAGATGTTCGAGAACGGTTTCATCACCGCAGCCGCTCGGGACGCTGCCTGGGATGAACCGCTCAATATCTCCGATCCGGTGTCGTTCGTCAGCCCCGCCGACCATGTTGTGGCCGAGGTCAAACGCCAGCTCTTGAGCGAACCAGAATTCGACTTCCTGGGCGAGACGCGCGAAGAGCGGAAGGTCGCCATCTTCGGATGCCCGGCCGACGATGTCGACTGCGCCGGCGGCGGTGGTCTCGACATCGTCCTCACCATCGACCTCGAGCTTCAGGACACGGCCAACGAGATGCTCCAGAGTTGGTTGCCGGTCCCAACCGACCCCGAACTCAGCGCTCCAACGGGCGCAATCGCCATGGTCGAGAACTGGACCGGCGCCGTTCGGGTGATGGCTTCGGGGCTGCCGTTCGAGCAAGAACAATTCGACCTCGCCGTTCAGGGTCGGAGAAACCCCGGGTCATCGTTCAAGCCATTCGCACTGGTCGCCGGTCTCGAGTCGGGCAAGTCGCTCAACTCCTACTTCGACGCCTCCAGCCCCAAGGATGTCGAGTGCCCCTACGTGTGCTCGTCGCTCGGGAACATATGGCGGGTGAGCAACGCCGGCGGTGGCCGGTCGGGCCTCATGCGTCTCTTCGATGCAACGTACAACTCGGTCAACACGGTGTACGCGCAGTTGGCTGTGGAGGTCGGGCCCGAGAACATCGCCGACGCAGCGCACCGGATGGGAATCCAGTCTGACCTCGAAGAGGTGCCGTCGATTGCCTTGGGTGCCGGCGCGGTGAGCCCCCTCGAGATGGCGTCGGCGTATACCAACTTTGCCACCAACGGCCAGTGGTCCAAGCCATACATCGTTGAATCGATCCAGGACCGGGCCGGGACATCGATCTATGCCCATCAACCCAATCCCATTCAGACCATCGAGCCGTCGCTGGCTGCGGCAGCTCGCCAACCGCTGGAGTTGGTGCCGACCGGCTCCGGAACTGCTCGCCGAGCCAACCTCGGTGGCCGGCCCCAGGGCGGCAAGACCGGGACGCACCAGAACTTCATGGAGGCGTGGTACGTCGGATTCGTGGCGCAGTATTCGACAGCCGTCTGGATTGGCTTCCCCGAAGAGCAGATCCCGCTCACCAATGTCGTCATCAACGGCCAGAACTTCAGCAGGGTCTTCGGCGGCACCGGGCCGGCCCCCCTGTGGAAGGCGTTCATGGACATCGCCCTCACAGGTGTTCCCGTCGAGGACTTCCCTCCCGATCCGGCGGGAGTGTCTTCCTTCTTCTTCACGCCAACCACCACCGTGCCCGGCGTCGTCGGGGAGAACCAGAGCCAAGCGACGCGAGCGCTCTTGAACGCCCATTTGAATGCTGCCGTCGTCGAGGTGCCATCGATCGAGCCGGAAGGGACGGTCGTCGCTCAGTCACCAGAGGCAGGGGCGGTCATCAGCGAGGGCTCGGCAGTGACGATCGAAGTATCGACAGGCATCATCGAGGTGCCACTGCCCGACCTCATCGGCCTTGCCCAAGGTCAGGTGGGCGCGGCCCTTGCCAACTGGCAGGAGGCAAATGGCGTCACCATCACGTTCAGCTTCGAATTCCTCGTGCGCGAGAAGGTCGAGAAACAGGGAATTGTCCTCCAGACGACGCCGCGCCCCGGCGCGATGATCGAGGACGGCGGCCATCTCATCGTGACGGTCGGCGTCCCACCCGAGGACGACGGCTGAGCGTTTTTTCGCGACCTCCTTCCGAGGTAGTTGACGCTAACTGATCCTTTTTGTTATCAAACTGGTATGGCTACCGTCCTGCCCGAGGAAATGCATCAGGAAGCTCGTCCTCCCGTTGCAACCCACGTCGCGCCCCCCTCGGGCAGGGTCGGTCGCCCCTCCATGTTCGTCAGGCCGCTCATCACACCGGTCGCGTTGACGAGAGCAGCGCCGTTCGGCGCCCCGGGCAACGGGCGGCAGTTCGATGTCCGCCATCTCTATGTCCGCAGATTTTGGACGGCGCTCCTCGGCCCGGCGGCGATCACCGATCTTCTCCGGTTGGCACAGGCCGCCAAGGAGGGAAAGCGGCTCCGTCTCCCGCATACGATGGCCATTTTGCTCACAGAGGGCCTCGCCGCCCGCCTCACCGAAACACGATTTGGAGTTGCGAGTTCGGTAAAGGAACTCCACCCGCACCAACTCGAGCGGCTGCCGCCCGCGCTCCGGCGTGAGGCCGGCGGCTATTCCTCCTGAAGGCCGAGCAGGCGCCGGGCGTTGCCCACGAGCACCGCCTCGGTGACGTCGGCGTCCATGTCGAGGGCTCCCCAGGCCTTGAGCCATCGGTCGGGAGTGATGAACGGAAAGTCGGTGCCGAACAACACCCGATCCCTGAGCGGGCCACGGATAGCTGCCAGCAACTCGTCGTCGAAATACTTGGGAGACCAGCCCGATAGCTCGAGGTAGAGGTTCGGCTTGTGAACCGCAAAGGCAATCGCCTCCGACTGCCATGGCGTGGCCGGATGGGCCATCACGATCTTCAACGAGGGGAAGTACGAAGCCACATCATCGAGATGAACCGGGTGGGCAAAGCGGTGTCGAATCCCTGCCCCACCAGGCATGCCGGCTCCCAAGGCTGTTACTCCGGTGTGGAACAGGAGCGTCAGTCCGTACGCTTGCGCTTCTTCATAGATGGGAAAGACCGACTCGTTGGCGGGATCGAAGCGCTGGGCCGAAGGGTGGAACTTCAGCCCGATGAGACCTGCCTTGGCAGCTTCGCCCACTCCCAGAACCGCGGCTGCCCCTTTATGGGGATCAACGGATCCGAAACCCACGAACACGTCAGGATGGGCATCGACGATTTCGGCAACCGCCTTGGTGCCGAAGGGAGCCAAACCGGTAGCCGTCTCGGCGTCCCAACCCAACAGCACCGCCCGCCCGTCGAGAGCTCGGTAGTAGTCGGCGATTTGTTCGGCGGTCATTACCGGGAATTTCCGGCGAAAAGTCGCTTCCAGACTGGGAATATACGGAGCGAAAACACCTTCGATCACGGCCGGGACCGGAGGGTGGACGTGGAGGTCGATGAATGCCGTCACCGCGGACGAAAACCGCGGTTGATGGCCTCTGGGAGTGAGTCGGGCCCGAAGGCCGATACGAGGTTGCGCATGACCAAGTCGTCGTCGGTGTTTCGCTGATCAAGCTCGGCGAATTGATCGTCAGCGTCGCAGTCATAGACGATCATCGTGTCGCGCGCCCCCAAGAACCGGTACTCCTCGAAACGTCGCAGCCTACCCACGTGAACCCTCGCTAGATCTGTGCTCGTTCAGTGTAGGTTCCGAATACGCCTTTCAGGATCTCCACGATCTCTCCCTGGGTAGCTCGCACCCGGGTGGCTTCGACGAGCGGCAACATCAGATTCGTATCGCCGGCCGCAGCAATGCGAATCCTTTCGAGAGCGTCTTGCACCAGCTCCTCGTCCCGGTTCTCGCGGACAGTCTTGAGCGCCCGGCATTGGGCCGCCTCCACCTCGGAGGAGATCCGCATGATCTCGATCGGCTCGGCGGTTTCGGAGGCGTGGACGGTGACACCGACCACATGCCGGTCTCCCGTCTCGAGCGCTTGCTCGTAGCGATAGGCCGAGTCGGCGATCGCTGCTTGAAAATAACCCTCTTCGATTCCTTTGAGCGTGCCGTCGAGCATGGAGCCATCACCGAGGGCATCGACGTGCGCCAAGATCTCTTCGGCAGCCGTTTCGATGCGATCAGTCATCTCCTCCACGAGCCAGGATCCACCCAATGGATCGATCACATCGGCCACGCCGGTCTCCAGGGCGAGCACCTGCTGGGTGCGAAGCGCTATTTCGGCAGCCCTGGCCGTCGGGAGCGCATAGACCTCGTCGAGCGCATTGGTATGAAGGCTCTGCGTGCCACCGAACACGGCCGCCAGAGCCTCGATCGCCGTGCGGACGATGTTGTTCTCCGGCTGCTGCGCGGTGAGCGATACTCCAGCTGTTTGTGCGTGGGTACGGAGCTTCAAGGATCGTTCGTCCTTGGCGCCGTACCGGTCGCTCATCCAGCGAGCCCAGATTCTCCGGGCCGCCCGGAACTTGTCGATCTCTTCGAAGAAGTCGATGTGAGCGTCGAAGAAGAAGGAAAGCCGGGGGGCCACCATGTCCACATCCATTCCGGCCCGCTCGGCTGCTTCGACATAGGCGAAGCCATCGCCCAGAGTGAATGCAAGCTCCTGCGTCGCCGTGGATCCGGCCTCGCGGATGTGGTATCCGGACACCGAAATGGTGTTCCAACGAGGAACGTGCTCCGCGCAAAAGGCCATCATGTCGGTGGTCAGTCGCAGATGGGCTGTCGGGGGGAAGATCCACTCCTTCTGGGCAATGTATTCCTTGAGGATGTCATTCTGGAGCGTGCCGCCGAGCGAGTTCCACGCCACCCCCTGTTCCTCGGCAGCGACCAGAAACTGGGCAAAGAGGATCTGGGCAGGGCCATTGATGGTCATCGACACGGTCACGTCATCGAGGTCGATGCCGGCGAAGAGGGCTGCCATATCTTCTGCGCTGTCGATGGCAACCCCGCAGTGACCGACCTCGCCCAGCGACATGGGGTGATCAGAGTCGTAGCCCATGAGCGTCGGCATGTCGAACGCAACCGACAGACCGTGCTGCCCCGAGGCCAGTAGCTGACGGAACCGTGAGTTGGTGGCCCCGGCATCGGCGAATCCGGCGAACTGGCGCTGAGTCCACAACTTGCCGCGATAGCCGGTGGCGTGAATCCCACGGGTATAGGGAAACGCGCCGGGATAGCCGATCTGGCTCGGAACGTCATCGGGAGCGGGAAGGTCGGGTAGCTCGACTCCGGACAAAGTCTCGAATCGATCGCGACGCTTCGAGCCGCGGTCATATGCATCACGCCATTCATTGCTCATTGATCGACCGTCACTTCCTCGCGGCAATTGGGGCAGATGGCGGAATCCACTTCGCCGACGATGAACTCAAAATCACATCCCGGGCATCTCACTCGAGCCGCCGGCGGAGCCGATTCCACCGGAGGCACCACCTCGGACACTGCCGGGGGCTCCGCCGCGGCCGGAGACACCTGATTGGTCGTACCACACGCCGGACATTGGAAGCGCCCGGCGCCAGAAACCTCGATCGTGGCGCCGCACCGCCCGCAGCGTGCGATCATTTCTCGTCCTCCTTCACCGGATCGGCAACAGCGCCGATCGACTGCAGGTATGTTCCTTGATGCTCGAGCACCTCACCAACCACCTCCGGGGCGTAGGCCGCATCTCGCAATGCCGCCTGTTCGACGATGAACGCGATCGCCTCGGGGGTGTCTCCGACGATCACCGAGCCCGCTCCGCGCGGCACACCCTTGACAGACTCCTGGAGATAGAACACCTGCCATTCGAGGATACGAAGCACATCGGACCTTTGCAGGGCGCCGCGCGCACTCTCACTCAGTCGCTCCCAAATCCACCCGGTCGCGTCCGCCAGCACATACTCGTAGGGCTCTCGGGTACGAAACCGCCACTTGGGTCCTTCTTGCACGACAAGCATCGCCACCAATCCTAGAAACACCGCTACCAAAACCGCCGCCAACGCAACGGCAGTGACGCCCCGCACAGATCAGATCCCGATCCGGTCCGCCAAGATCGAGCGGTGATACGCCGGATCGCCAAACATGAGCTCGGAGCTCTTGGCCCGCTTGAAATAGAGGTGAGCGTCGTGCTCCCACGTGAAGCCGATGCCACCGTGTATCTGGATGTTCTCGGCGGCTGCCATGAAGTACGCCTCAGAGCAGTAGGCCTTGGCGAGTGGGGCCACGATGGGCAACTCCTCATTGTCCTCCGAAGCAGCCCATCCTGCGTAGTAGGCAGCAGATTTGGCGGACTCGGTGGCGACCAGCATATCGGCGCATTTGTGCTTGATCGCCTGGAATGAGCCAATCGGGCGTCCGAATTGCATGCGGTTCTTGGAATACTCGACGGCCATCTCGAGGACCCGCTGGGAACCTCCCACTTGCTCTGCAGCCAGCGCTACCGATGCCAGCTGGATCACCCGCTCGATGGTCGGCCATCCGTCACCCTCGGCACCCAGCAGCGAAGCCGCACTCACCGTGACGTCGTCGAGTTGGAGGTGAGTCAGCTTGCGAGTCTGGTCCATTGCCTCTTGGGGAGTCCTCACGAGTCCAGGTGCATCACCGGCGACGAGGAACAAACTGACGCCGTTCTCGGTTCGGGCCGGGATCACCAGGAGGTCAGCATTGTGGCCATCGATGACGAACGACTTCTCGCCGTTGATGGCCCATCCGTCGGAATGTGGTACCGCGGTCGCCGTCACGCCGGCTGAATCCCATCGTCCGCCCGGCTCGGTGAGTGCGACGGTCGCGATGGTGTCGCCGGCAGCAATACCGGTCAAGATCTCCTTCTTCTGGTCCTCCGAGCCTGCGAACTGGACGGCGTTGGCAGCGAGGATCACGGTTGCCAGGAAAGGGCTTGGCATGACAGCTCGGCCCATCTCTTCGAGGATGACCACCAACTCGAGAAAGCTGAAGCCGGCGCCGCCGTACTCTTCAGGAATCGCCATGGCCTGCCAACCCATCCCGGCCATCTCCTGCCAAAGCGCCGGATCGTGACCATCGTCGGTGGCCATCAGCTCTCGCACCCGCTCCGACGGCATCTTGTCGTCGAGGAAGCGACGTGCCGTCTCCCGAAGAAACAGCTGCTCCTCGCTGAACGCAAAATTCATGACCACGGCCCTTTGGTTGCTGGACACGATGTTAACCAATGTTCACGGGCACGCGTTCAGGTACCGTGAGCCTTGGTGGAACGAGTTCTGACAACTGAATCAGCCGATATCTGGCGGTCCGTCGTGGGGCCTCTCGCCAACAACGTGTACGTCCTCAGCTGCCGAACGAGCGGCGCCTCCGTCATCGTCGATGCGGCCGCAGAGCCCGCAAGGCTGTCGAAAGCCCTGGCGCGTTTTTCTCCGGAACTGATCCTCACGACTCACGGACATGCCGACCACATCGGCGCGGTCGACCGCCTGCGACGCGAGGGCCTGGTCTTTGCCATGCATGTCGCCGACCAATTCCTCACCGCAACGCCGATCGACCGAGCGCTTGCCGGCGGTTTCGTAACGTGCGGAGACCTCGCGGTCCAGGTGCTGGAAACACCGGGTCACACGCCCGGCTCGGTTTGTTTCTTCGTGGACGGCGTGCTCCTGACGGGAGACACGCTCTTTCCCGGCGGGCCCGGAGCAACCCGCTTTGCCTACTCGGACTTCGATCAAATCATCGCCAGCATCACCAGCAAGCTCTTCTCCCTCGATCCGGCCACGCCGTTCTTTCCGGGTCACGGCGAGCCGAGCACCATCGGCGCCGAGGCTCCTTCGCTGGACGAATGGATCGCCAGGAGATGGTGATCGAGTCCGCCCTCCAGGTCCGTGGCGGTCGATGGCGCTACTTCATCCCGCTGCTCAGAGCCGACGATCGCATCGCACCAACCCTTCCTGCGATGCGGGCCTGAACCTCGAAACTCTCAAGCGTTACGGCCAGATTGCCGATGCTTGCACGCAGAACCGTTGGAGCGCTGTTGGCGGAGCACGAACACATCGAAATCGATTTTCCTTCGCTCGGATCTAGGCACGATCAGGATCCCGAGCCGGACGCGTCGGTCGCCCACGAGCAGGAGGAAGACGACTTCTCGTGGTTGGCGATGGCGTTCGCAGACGAGGACGAGCCTGACGTCACCGAGCTGGCACGCGACGAAGACGACGACACCGATGTGGAACATCCCTCCCCCGAGGACATCGAAGCAATCGCCTCGGCTCTCGACGACGGCTCCAGCCACGACGCACCGCCAACCGCGCGCCGTGCGGCTGATGAGAACGCCACCGAGGTGCAGCCAACAGCCGCCGACGTGCCGCCAACCGCCGCCGACGTGCAGCCAACCGCCACCGACGTGCAGCCAACATCCGCGACGGACGAGCAGTTGCGTCCTCCGCCGTCCTCTGACTCGTTGGACGAGCCTATTGACGAACACTGGACGGCCGCCGACCTCGCCGCGGACTTGAGTGCTGTCATCACCGATGCGCCCGAGGTCGAGATCGTGAGTGCTTTCGAGGCAGACGACATTGATCCACTCGACCCCCTCGATCTCGACCTCGATGAAGTCCTCGACCTCGACGACGTGGTTTCCCAACTCTCGGTCGACAGCCTCGAGGAGCTGACGCTCATCGGTGGCGCCGACCAACCCGCCGTTGGTGAGCCGACCTCCGCAACGACGGCGCCTGACACGGCTGATTCGTCTCCATCCGACGAAGCGCCTTCCGGCCACGAAGCCCGAGAACTCGACCAGAGCGCCGGCGGGCGCGCCTCCGCCGGCGGAGCCCCCGAAGAGGATGCCCCGGTGAAATCGCCACCCACGCTCGGCAAGGGCGCGCCTATTGCCGAACGGAGCGAGCCAGGAGAACCAGACGAACCGGTCGAGCGCGATGCCAGCGAGACCGACGAGAACGCTGCCGCCGAGGAACCAGGCCCGCCGCGCCGGTCGGGCCTACGGGAGGAACTGCTCGGCACGTTCAGCCAGCTCTACGGAAAACGCTGACTAGTCCTCACGCACGGGGACAATAGTTCTCAATCTTCTCGGGCTTGACGCCGATATGGATAGGTGCGGGGGCGTAGCGATTCGCCACGGTCAGTCCCGTTCGGAGCGAGGCACAGTGAGCAACCTAAGCATCGGAGTCAAGAGGGTTTGGCTCCTCTCAGGCAGCGTGGCCGCTGCGGCCGGCCTGCTCATCCTTGCCATTCGCGGACTCCCCACACTCGCTCCCGACCAATTCCAAGTGACCTGGTGGGCTCTGGCGATCATGTTGTACCTGGCCGAGATCACCGTCGTTCACCTCAGGTTCAACCGGCACGCCTACTCGTTCTCCATGAGCGAAATCCCCATGGTGGTGGCGTTGTTCATGGTGGGGCCCCTGGTGTTCGTCATCGCACAACTGCTGGCGACCGGCACGGCCTTGCTCGTCAACCGGCGTCAGCCTTGGCTCAAGCTGACATTCAACCTGGCCCACCTCACATTCGAGTCGGTGGTCGCCGTCATCGTCTTCCGATCGATTGTCGCGTTTGGCGATCCACTGGGGGTGTTTGGCTGGCTCGCTGCCCTGGTTGCTGTCCAAATCTCCGTCGTAATCGCCAATATCCTCATCAATGCAGCCATCCAGATGTCTGGGGCCAACCTCGAACGAACCGAACGCCTCGAAGTCTTCGGCATCACCGCTCTGGCGGCGGCCATGAACACAGCGCTGGCGTTGGTTGGTGTGACCATCCTCTGGACCGCACCCGAGACCGCCTGGCTCGCCCTCGTCCCTCCCATGGTCCTCTTCCTGGCATATCGTGCCTACGTCGGACAGCGGGTCGAGAAATCTCGCCTCGAGTCCTTGTACGAAGCCACGCGGGCGCTCCACTCGTCCCCGCAGATCGAAGCCGCCCTGAGCGCGGCTGCCGAATTCGCCCAACACATGTTCGAGGCCGAAGTCGTCGAGATCACCCTGCTCCCCGAGGGCGAGAACCACCCCGCCTACCGAACGTCGATCGGCCCGGACGAAAAGCACTCGATGATGCAGCCCGTCTCACTCGGCGATGAGCTGGCTGCGCTGCGCGAGATCACCGCGGGCGGTGAAGCGACTTTCGTCCCTGATGCCGCGAGCAAGTTCTCCGGCCGGGCCACTCCGATGACCGACGTCATGGCCGCCCCCCTGACATCCGATGGCCGGGTATTCGGCGTACTGCTCCTCGCCAACCGACTCGGTGATGTGAGCGAATTCGATCGCAGCGACGTTCGCCTCCTCGAGACGTTCGCTTCCCAGGTGAGTGTCTCTCTCGAGAATGGCCGTCTCGAGGATTCGCTCTTGCAGCTCACCGAGCTGAAGGACCAACTGCGCCACCAAGCGCTCCACGATTCGCTCACCCAGCTCGCCAATCGGACGTTGTTCACAGAACGCGTTGAGGCTGCCATCGACACAGAGCCCAATGAGCTCGTGGCGGTTCTCTTCCTCGACCTCGACGACTTCAAGACCGTGAACGACTCTCTCGGCCATGCGGCCGGCGACACCCTCCTCACCCAGGTTGCCAACCGGTTGCGAACGCTGACGAGGCCACACGACATCGTGGCACGCCTTGGAGGCGATGAGTTTGCGGTGCTGGTCGGTGAGTTGGCCGATCCTCGCCAGGCAACCGACGTGGCTCAACGAATCATCGACGGCCTGATCCCACCATTCTCGATCGAGGGACGAGACCTCACCGTTCGATCATCCATCGGTGTGGCATATGGGACGGGGCGGGGCATCGAGGCCGACCAGCTTCTCCGCAATGCGGATGCCGCGATGTATGCCGCCAAACAATCGACGAAGGGCACGTTTCGGGTCTTCGAAGACGAAATGCATGCCGAGCTGATTCGACGACTCGAGCTGAAGGCAGACTTGCGAGCCGCAATCGAACAAGGGGATCTCCACGTCAAGTACCAGCCGATCGTTGACCTCTTCACCGGAGAGATATCCGGAGTCGAAGCTCTCGTTCGATGGGACCATCCGACGCGCGGTGAGGTTCCTCCCAGCATGTTCATTGCGTTCGCAGAAGAGACCGGTCAGATCGAAGCAATCGGGCGGTTGGTCATGGACAGGGCTATCGCCGATATCGGCCATCTCCATCGACTGTTCCCGGACCGACGTCTGTCCATGGCTGTGAACCTGTCCCCACGCGAGCTCGGTGATCCCGACTTCGCCAGGGAGATCGCCGCCCGGTTGAATCGCCACGAGGTGAAACGAGAGCTCTTGGTTCTCGAAATCACAGAGAACATCGTGATGCAGACCGCAATCGGGACGCTCGACGATCTCCGACTGCTCGGCGTGCGTATCGCCATCGACGACTTCGGGACCGGGTATAGCTCGCTCGCCTACCTCGACCGGTTGCCGATCGACCTCATCAAGATCGACAAGTCGTTCGTGGACCGCCTCGCCGAGGAGACGCCTCTGGTACGAACTGTGTTGCAGCTGGGCCAGGCCATCGGCATGGACTCGGTGATCGAGGGCATCGAGACGCCGGATCAGCTCGATCGGTTGCGCACGTTGGGGTGCTCGTATGGGCAGGGCTACTTCCTTTCGCGGCCCCTCGATCTTCAACAGCTGGAAGCCCTCCTTCGTGAGTCGAAGCCGCTTGTTGCTCCCGTGCCCGTCGACGGTGACCGGGCGAAGCATTCCCACCTCCGAATCATCAGCTGACCTCTTGACAGGACGGCATTTCGCCGCCACCCTTCAGCCTCACAAGAGGGCGTCTACGCGCCGGTGATGGGAGCACCGGATCAGGTGACTCCTCCGAGCAGACGTAGGACGACATGGGCTATTACGGAAATCTTCGAGCGAAAGAAGACGCAGGTCGTGGCCTCGCCGTGCGCATCGACATCAGCGCCGATGCGGTTGTGCTCCTCGACTCCTCAGACATACTGGGCTCCTGGGAAGCCGACGAGGTAGCAATTGAGCGCCTGGACGGCGACGTCTTTCGACTCGACCTTGGCGAAGAAACGTTCCTCTTCGAGTCAGCAGACCGCCTCTCCTTCGGATACGAAGGCCTTCAGAAGCTCGCAGACGCTCAAGCCAATCTCAATCGGGGCTTGCGGGGTCGACTACGAAGGCGGCGTCGCCGGGCCAACTCGCCGGCCAAGCCGGCGAGTCCCGTCTCCGGTCGCAAGGCTCTCTCGGATCACACCCTCGATGTTGGTGAGGCCACCAAACCGACTGCGCCGGCCTCGGCAGCTGCGATCTTGGCTCGGGGCTACGAGCCACTGCCTGAGCTCACACCTGCTGCGAGCGAGCCGACCAGCCAACCATCGTCCGAACTCCCGGACGCTCCCGACCCCACGCCGGTGACACTGGCACCTGCCGCCGAGCTCACTCGCGACGAGGCCATGGCAGCCCTCTCCTCGCTCGGGGTGGCAGCCGGGGATGTCAATGGAAGCGCGACGCCATTGAGCGAGAAGCTGGCAAGTAGTCTCAACGACGACAACCCAATTCCTGCCCTGCCGGGTCGTGCCCAGGAGGACATACGTTCTCCACGCCTCGAGAAGGAAGAAACCATTTCGCACGCCAAGCCACCTGCCGACCCATGGGACAATGCCGACGAGCACTCACCGGAAAGCACTGCCCCTCCCCCTCCCCCAGCGCCGTCTCCTGCTGGTGCCGCCAAACCGAAGACTCCTCCGAAGGAGCGCCATGATTCGGACCCACCCCCTCCCGTTCCGGCAGCTCCGGACCCGCCGGCAGACCAAAACGAGATCATTGCACCTGAGAGGGTTCAGGCTGTGGCCTCAGAGCTACCCGTCGAGGCAATCCCGGCCGAGGCCGACCGTGAGCTCGGCACCAAGACGGCGGCGCAGCCAGACGAGTCCGAGGTGGTCATCGACCTCACGACAACGTCGACCGGGCGGACGTTCATGGATCGATTCCGTCTACGGAAGCGACATGAGCACACCTACGCCGAAGACACCGTGTCCGGTGGGATAGTCCGACGCGTGTGCTCTGAATGCCATCATGTTTCCATTGGGGCTTCGTGAGCGAGCTCGTCCCGATCCTTTTTGTAGTCATCATCGTGATCGGCCTTGTGAGGAGCAGCCGGCGGCGTCGACGAAGACACCGCCCGGAGTTGTCATGGACCAGTCCAGACTCGATCGGCGGCCTTCCCTTTCCCGAATCGACGGGCCTGCCGGACACCGGCGGCGTCCCAGCCGAGACTCAGCAGCGCAGAGCAACAACCACAGAGATCGCTGACGTGCTGACGAGCGTATTGCATTCAGACCAGCCCCTTGCGGCCACGCCGGCGCCGACCGCTCCGCAGCCTCCCTCGGCAACGCCTCGCCCGGTGCCCGGCCCCGACCAGGAGCGTGCAATCACCGGCGAAGGTGGCACCGGGCCGCCTGACGGTCCTCGTGCAGAAGACGAGGATGATGTGGCAACGCCAGCACCGATCTTTGCTGACATCGACCCGGCGACCATGGACCCCACGGTCGCGGCGGCCATGACCGACGACAACCTTCTCCGCGCTGCTCGGACGATGCGCAACGCCTCCCTCAACGGGATCGAAGGCTCGGATCTGGCGCTGGGGATGCTGTATTGGAAAATGGGGCGGGTCGATGAAGCCGAGGGGAAACTGAGGAACATCGCTCGCACCGAAGGGATCGCCGCCAACAACCTGGCGGCGATCCTGGAATCCAGGGGATATCTCCGCGAGGCGATGCCCTTCTACCGTCGTGCTGCCCGGGCAGGTAACGCCGAAGCAACCGCCAACCTGGTTCGTTTGGAAGGCTGAGCGGCGTTTCGGCGTTGCAACAGGCATGCGCTGGACCGATCTGCTCAACGACCCCAAAACCGTCATCGCCGTGGTGGGTGCCACCGACTCCCCGGGGAAGTTCGGGGGCCGCATCTATCGCAACCTCAAAGCGAAGGGCTTCACGGTCTATGCGGTGAACCCCAATCGAGACTCGGTCGATGGGGATCCCGCCTACCCGACGTTGCGGGCGCTCCCCGAGCCTCCCGACATCATCGACATCGTCGTGCCGGCCGCCGCCGGGGCATCCGTCGTGAGTGAGGCCGTAGAACTGGGACTCGACCAGGTGTGGATCCAGCCCGGCGCGGAAAGGCCCTCGCTGATCGCAACGCTCGAAGAAGCCGGGATTCATTACCTCGTCGGCCGTTGCATCATGATCGAGGCTCCTCACCACCCCTGACTAGTCCCTGCGAAAATCCCGGGAATGGCACTCCAGTTTCTGAGGCGCTTCGGCCGATACAAGAAACAGAGAAACTTCACGAAGGGACAAACACATGCCTGCATTCGGACTTGCTTGGGATCACGGCAAGCGTCGTGTGCTGATGGCCCTCGTCGCACTGATTGCGGTGTTGGCGGTGGCCGCCAGTTCCCTCGGTGGATTCGCTGCGGTCGAGGCTGCACGCGGCGTCAGCCGCACGACGGTGGACGCACCGATCGAGCGAGTCGATCCAGGTGGCGTACAACGTCTGGCAGTCACCTGGGGCTAACCCACTGAGATCACCCACGATCGCGCGAGGACGGTGCACAAGCATCGTCCTCTCTCGTTAACCGCCCACCATGACGTAGCTGGCTTCCCAGAGGCGCAGCGCGACGTCTTCGTCCGCAGCGACTGGCGACGGAGCACGGAGCAGCCCCTGGTCGTAGTAGCCGCCGTTTTCGACGTGGGCAGCAGTCGCAGCGCCAATGACGTGCGTCGCTCCATCGGCTGGGGTCGCCATGCGTCGCATCAGCCACCAGCGGATCGGCTGCGGAACTGGTCGCCAGATCTCGCTGGCGACCATTCCCGGGTGAACGGCGACGCTCGTAACCGCCGGCCACCTCCGTGCCGCCTCCCGGACGAAGAGAACGTTGGCCAGTTTGGACCGGCGGTAGGCCTCGAAGCCCGTTGCTCGCTCCGTACGGGAGAGGGTCGCGCAATTCCAGTCCATTGCGTCGAAATGGGCGTTCGAGGAGACCACAACCAGCCGCCCACCGTCGAGTTGGTTCGACAGAAGGGAGGCGAGCAGGAAGTGGCCGAGATGGTTAACCGCAAAGGTGCGCTCGAACCCATCTTCGGTCACGGGTGCCCGCCCGACAACGCCGGCATTGGCGACCAGTACGCCCAGTTTCCCGAGTTTGCCGATTGCCTCGCCGGCACGACGCACCGACGCAAGAGAGCCGAGATCCAGATCAACAGCGATGTGGTGCGAGCCGGACCGTCGCAACGCTTTGAGTAATCCCGACCGTTCGGCAGATGGTCGTCCGGCGGCAACGATGATCGCTCCCCTGTCCGCCAATCCCTCCGCAGTCGCCCGTCCGATGCCGCGACTGGCGCCCGTGATGACACATGTCTTTCCTGCGATGTCCCACACCGGGCCGATGGTAGGCGTGCCGATGAGTAGCCTCGGCGCATCCCTCCCAAGGAGCAATTCCGTGACACTGACCGAACGCCAGCAAGAGCTATGCACATCGAGCAGCTGGGATTTCTCTGACTTGTCGGCGCTCTTCATCAACTGCACGCTGAAGCCGAGCCCGGCTCGGTCACATACCCAAGGCCTCATGGACCTTTCGGCTGCCATCATGAAAGCCAACCGCATCAAAGTCGAGACCGTTCGTGCGGTCGACCTCGAGTTGGCTCCCGGCGTGTGGCCCGACATGACTGAGCACGGCGCACACGCCGACGACTGGCCGGCTCTCTATGAGAAGGTGGCCGCTGCCAACATCCTGGTCTTGGGCACGCCGATTTGGCTCGGCGAGAAGTCATCTGTGTGCACATCGGTGATCGAGCGCCTCTATGCCAACAGCAGCCAGCTCAACGAGGCCGGGCAGTACGCCTACTACGGGAAGGTCGGAGGATGCCTGGTCACGGGCAACGAGGATGGGGTGAAGCACTGCGCCATGAACATTCTCTACTCGCTCCAGCACCTCGGCTATGTCATCCCGCCGCAAGCAGATGCCGGCTGGATTGGGGAGGCAGGGCCCGGGCCTTCCTACCTGGATGAAGGCTCAGGTGGGCCCGAAAACGATTTCACCAACCGCAATACGACGTTCATGACATGGAATCTCATGCACGTTGCCCGCATGCTGGCAGACGCAGGCGGGATTCCGGCGCATGGCAACCAACGGGCGGGCTGGGACGCTGGTTGCCGATACGATTTCGACAATCCCGAGTATCGCTGAAAGACACCAGTCGACGTAGCATGGCAGGGTGTCATCTCCGATATCCGAATCCTTCGATGAGCGCCGTGCTCGCCGGCTGAGGTCGGCCAAACGGCGCGCCTCCGGGCTGCTCGTTCTGGCTGCGCTCGTCTTTGTGGCGACCTTCGCCACCTCGGGTGAGGGCGTCTGGGGCTACGTCCGGGCCGGTGCCGAGGCAGCGATGGTCGGTGGGGTAGCCGATTGGTTCGCGGTAACCGCGCTTTTTCGCCACCCTTTGGGCATCCCTATCCCGCACACTGCCCTCATCCCACGCGGCAAAGAAGCCATCGGCATCGGCCTCGGCGAGTTCATCAGGCACAACTTCCTCGACCACGACCATCTCATTGCCAGGCTGCAGCAAGCGGATCCCGCCACCCGTCTTGGTGTCTGGCTCACCGACCGCGACCATGCTGCCACCGTGGCCGCCCAGGTAGGCGTTGTGGTATCGGTGGCCGCCCAGTCGCTCGACACTGCCGAGTACCAGGACCGAGTCCGATCGATGCTGGCCGAGCGACTGCGACAAGTCGATCCCGCACCCGCGATCGGCGCCACCGCCGAGTGGCTGATCACCAATGGGCACCATCGCCCGGTGATCACGAGCGTGTTGAAGGCGCTCTCAACGATCATTAGCGAGCAACAGGACCTCTTGCGGGCGCAGCTCCACCGTGAGTCACCCTGGTGGGTGCCGGGTGAGCTCGACAATGTCGTCTTCGATCGTCTCTATACAGGAGTGCAGAGGTTCCTCACCGAGCTCGTCGCAGACGAGGCCCACCCGCTCCGCAAGCAACTCGAAGTCCAAATCGAAACGCTCGCCACAGACCTCCGCAACAACCAAGACGTCCGGAATCGGGTTGCCGAGGTGCGCGACGAGATCATCGGCCATCCGGAAGTCACCGCATGGGTCGATCGGGTCATTGCCGATTTGGGATCACAACTACGGGCGGCGGCAGCGGAGCCAGACTCCGAGTTTCGTTCTCGCATCACCGACGCCATCGTCGACGGAGGGCATCGGCTCCAAAGCGACGAGCATCTACGCGAACAGGTGAACGACTGGGCTACCCGACTGACGTCGCAGCTCGTCGAGGAGTCCGGCAGTCACGTCGCCGATCTGGTCGCGTCGACAGTCGCCAAATGGGACGCCGAGGAAACCAGCCGGAGACTCGAGCTCCAGGTGGGGCGAGAGCTCCAGTGGGTTCGCATCAACGGCACGTTGGTGGGTGGCTTGGTCGGCCTGGCCATTCACGCGTTCTCCGAGCTGGCCGGCTGACTCACCAGCTTCCGCAGCCGGGAGGCGGCTGCCTCGGGAGTCAGGTCTCGCTGCGGCTCACCAAGCATCTCGTAACCAACCAAAAACTTGCGAACCGTCGCCGAGCGCAAGAGGGGTGGATAGAAATGACCGTGGAGCACCCACTCGGGATGCGCCACGCCGTCCGCCGGCGCACCGTGCCATCCCATCGAATAAGGGAACGGCGTGTCGAACAGCCGGTCGTATGCGCCGAGCAGTCGATCGAGGAGGGCGGCGAGGTCATCGCGGGCAGATTCCTCGAGATCCGCCATCCTCGTACAGGGCTGGCTGGGGAGCACCATCACCTCGAATGGCCACACGGCCCAAAACGGAACCAGCGCCGTCCACGATCCGGCGGAGGCAACGATACGGTCCTCTGTGGCCAACTCGTGAGCGAGATAGGAACTCAGCAGCGGCTCCTTGTTGGTCTGCATCCACCCCAGTTGGCAGTTCCACTCGCGCTGCGGCACGCTCGGCACCGAGCTGCTGGCCCAGATCTGACCGTGAGGATGAGGATTCGAGGCACCCATCGCATCTCCCCGATTCTCGAACACCTGAACCCACCGATACGTCGCCTCGAGGTCGGTCGTCTGGTCAACCCATAGATCGACGACGGCGCGGAGGCCGTCGGTACCCATGGTGGCCGGCGTCAGGTCGTGCCGTGGCGAAAAACAGAGGACCCGGCTGGTTCCCGCCACCCGATCGATTCGATCGAACGGGCCTCCCTCATGGCCAGTCACCTCGGCATCGAGCAGAGCCGGAAAGTCATTGGTGAATACGAAGGTGCCTTGGTAGTGGGGATTGCGGTCGCCCGAGGCGCGCACGTTGCCGGGACACAGATAGCAGCCCGGGTCATAGGCCGGCAGCCCGGCGCCCGGGGCGGCCTCTACCTTCCCCTGCCATGGTCGCTGGGTCCGGTGCGCCGATACCAACACCCACTCCTCCATCAGCGGATTCCAACGACGATGGGGGTGATCACCAAGCGACACGTCCGGACCTTACGGGCCACAGGCGGCCAACGTCAACGGCTCCTCCCGCGGTTTGACCAGCCAAGGCGGCGATCCATAGGCTCACGGCCATGAGCGCAGCAGAAAGGGCGATCGCCGTAGCCACTCACCGATTCGCCCGCCCACCGGAGCTGCTGGCGTCGGCTCCTGGCAGGGTCAACCTGATCGGCGAGCACACCGACCACCAGGACGGCTTTGTGCTTCCCCTGGCGATCGAACATCGCACCTGGATCGCATACACCCCCAACGGCGGACGGCGGGCTCAGGTTGTTGCCGCGGACTTGAATAAGGAATCCGAGATCGATCTCGATCGGCTCGAGCAGCGCCCTCGCAATTGGAGCAACTACCTCGTGGGCGTGGCGTACGTCATGCAGAAGGCGGGCCTTCCTCTGGAAGGCTGGGACGGAGTGATTGCCAGTGACGTCCCGCGCGGGGCGGGCTTGTCGTCATCGGCAGCGTTGGAAATCGCCGCATCGCTGGCATTCTTGAACAGCCCGACCTGGGACGCGACGGCGTTGGCCAAGATCGGGCAGGAGGCAGAGAACGAATGGGTGGGGGTGAGCAGCGGGATCATGGATCAGCTGGTATCGGCGGCAGCCGAAGCGGGCGCGGCGTTGTTCATCGACTGCCGCACGCTTGCGACACGGCCGGTTGTCCTACCCGGCGCGGCCACCGTGGTGGTGATGGATACCTCGACCCGCCGTGGTCTTTTGGGTTCGGGCTATGACGACCGGCGTCGAGCTTGTGAGCGGGTGGCGGCGACGTTCCACGCCAAAGTTCTCCGGGATGTCTCATGGGAGCAGCTCCATGCGGGGGCGGAAGCAATGACCGAGGAGGACTTCCGACGGGCCCGTCACGTGATCTCCGAGAACGACCGGGTGATCCAGGCGATCGAGCATGCCACGGACCCCGAGACCCTCGGCCGTCTCATCGATGAGAGCCATCGCAGCTTGCAGCACGACTTCGAGGTGTCGACGCCCGAGCTCGACACCATGGCCGAGATCGCCCGGGCAGTACCAGGGTGCTTCGGTGCCAGAATGACCGGCGGGGGCTTTGGAGGGGCGGCCATTGCCCTGATCGAGACACCTGCCATCGACCGCTTCGTCGACCAGGTCAGCAAGAAGTACCAGGCTCAAACGGGGCTCACGCCGACACTGTTTGCCACTTCACCATCACAGGGTGCCACACGAGAGGAATATGCCACATGATCGTGCTCGTCACCGGCGGAGCCGGCTTCATCGGCTCCATCGTGGTCGATCAGTTGATCGCTCGCGGTGACGACGTCATCGTCCTCGACGACTTGTCGCGAGGGCACCGGCATGCCGTCAACAGCAGGGCCAACCTCGTGCAAACGTCGATCGGCGACCGAGCCGTCGTGGCCGAGGTGCTCGGCGAACATCAACCGGACGCCGTGATCCATTTCGCCGGCTACATCGCGGTCGGCGAGAGCACACAGAACCCGGGACTGTACTTCGACGTCAACGTCGCACAGTCCATCGCCTTCTTGAACACGTTGCAACGATCAGGCATCGACAAGTTGGTGTTTTCCTCTTCGGCGGCGGTCTACGGCAATCCGGCGGTTACTCCGATTCCAGAGAGACACGCAACGTCACCCACCAGCCCGTACGGCTGGACCAAGCTGGTGTTCGAGCAGATGTTGGAGCAATTCTGGCAAGCGCACAGATTCAACTCCGTAGCGCTCCGCTACTTCAACGCCGCGGGTGCGACCGCGGAAAGGAAGGAAGAGCACGACCCCGAGACGCATCTCATCCCGTTGGTGCTCGATGCTGCTGCGCAGCGGCGGCCCCAGCTGTCAGTCTTCGGCTCCGACTACCCAACTCGCGACGGAACGGCAATTCGCGACTACATCCACGTCACCGACCTGGCTGCCGCACATCTGGCGGCGGTCGACTATCTACACGCCGGGGGCGACACCACCACGCTCAACCTAGGCACGGGCCGGGGCTATTCGGTGCTGGAAGTGATCAACGAGGCGGAAGCGGTCATCGGGAAACCGGTCCCGTGGCAATTCGCCGAGCGACGCCCCGGTGACCCCGCAGAGCTGGTTGCCGAGGTGGAGCGAGCCGCCCGCGTGTTGGGTTGGGAGCCGGTCACCTCCGACCTCGCCACCATCATCCGCTCCGCCTGGAGTCACTACTAACGCTCGCCGCGCGACCGCGCAGTTCGCCGCCTGCAGTTCGCAGTTCGCAGGCAAAGCACCGCTGGGCAGCGAGACGGCAACCGCTTCGGAGAACGCAAGGAAAGCCTCCGGCGTCCCCTCACCGAACCACGAGGTGAGGGCGGCCGTAGGGCCGCTCATCCCGAAGTCCGACGAGCTACGCAGTGCCGGTGATGCCCCCGTCGATCACGAGGGTTTGCCCCGTCATGTAGTTGGAGGCCGGTGAGGCCAGATAGATCGCCGTTCCAGCCATGTCGATCGCGTTGCCGGCACGCCCTTGGGGAATCTCGGCGAGAAGCTGCTCTTCGAGATTCTCGAAAATGAACTGCGTCATCTTCGAAGGAAACAGTCCGGGAGCGATCGCGTTCACGTTGATGTTGTCCTGCCCGAGCCGCCGAGCCAGGACCTTCGTCAGGTGGATCACGGCCGCCTTGGACGCCGCGTAGGAATAGCTCTCGAACGAGGTCACTCGAATGCCATCGATCGACGCTACGTTGATCACCCGACTTGGCCGGTCGGGCGTGCCTGCACCAGCGAGCATCGCGTGCAGCGACTTGGTGAGGAAGAACAGGCCCTTCACGTTGAGGTCGAGCACCTTGTCCCAACCTTGTTCTGAGAACGACTCGATTGGCTCACCCCATGTGGCGCCGGCATTGTTTACGAGGATGTCGAGCGACTCCACCCGCTCGGACATAATGGCGGCCAGGGCATCTACGCCCTCCAGAGTCGATAGATCGGCGTGAAGCGCCGTGGCGCCGGGAACATCTGCCGCGATCTCCGAGGCGGCATCGACGTTTCTGGCAGCAAGGTAGACGGTCGCGCCGGCGGCCGCGTAGCCGCGCACGATCATCTCGCCGATACCTCGGCTGCCACCGGTGACAAGGGCGGTACGGCCGGCGATGTCGAACAGCGCATCGAAATCTGCAGAAGGTGACATGCGCCGAATGTAGCGTGGCTGGCAGCCGGTGCGAGCCGTTAGCCTGAGAACAAGCCAACAAGGAGTCTCGTGGATTTCGAATACCCGGCTGCCACAGCACCGATTCGGGAAAAGGCTCAGGCGTTTCTGGCCGCAAACCTTCCCGACGATTGGGCGGGAGTAGGAGCACTACAGGGTGAGGAGTACGTCGGTTTTCATCGGTCGTGGCGGGCGAAGCTCGCGGCGGGAGGATGGCTCGGCCTGACCTGGCCAGTCGAATACGGAGGTGCGGGACTCAGCGAAATCGAAGCCGTGGTCGTCGCCGAGGAGTTTGCCAAGGCGGGGGTGCCCTCGGGTGGCCTCAACGACGCCTTCTCCATCGGCATGCTCGGCAACACCATCCTCCACCTGGGAACCGATCAACAGAAGCAGCACTTTCTCCCTCGGATCTTGTCGGGCTCCGATGTCTGGTGTCAGGGCTACTCCGAGCCCAACTCGGGCAGCGATCTCGCCAGCCTGAAAACCCGGGCGGTGGCCGACGGCGACGAGTGGATCATCAATGGCCAGAAGACCTGGACGTCGGCGGGTCAATACGCCAACTGGATCTTCGTGCTCTGCCGAACCGACAACGAAGCAGCCCCCCACCGGGGCATCACCTTCATATTGTGCCCGATGGACCAGCCCGGTGTGGAGATCCGGCCCATCACCATGATCTCAGGCGCATCCGAGTTCAACGAGGTGTTCTTCACTGACGCCCGGGCGCCTCGCGACCACGTCATCGGCGGTGTCAACGACGGATGGCGAGTCGCCATGTCATTGCTCGGGTACGAGCGGGGTGAGGCAGCTGCGGTGAACCCGATTCGCTTCCGGGCTGAGCTCGATCGCCTGGTGACTTTGGCCCGCGACGCCGGCGGAGCCGACGATCCGATCATTCGCGACCGACTGGCATCCGCCTACACCAAGGTGGAAATCATGCGCTACATGGGATATGCAGCGCTGACCCGGTTCACGCAAGGGGTGCCACCCGGGCCTGATGCTGCCATCACCAAGATCTACTGGTCCGAGTATCACCGCCAGGCAACCGAGCTGGCGATGGATATTCTCGGCATGGCCGGCCTGGTGCCCTCGGGTCGAGCGCCACAGTCGGCCTTCGCCACCGACGACCCCGGCGCTGCCAACTCAACCGCCAGCTGGCAGGGGGTGTTCCTCAACGCACGAGCGGGAACGATCTATGCCGGAACGAGCGAGATTCAACGCAACATCGTCGGCGAGATGATGTTGGGCCTCCCCAAGGAACCACGGGCCTGATGGAATACGGAGTGATGGTGGAGCCGCAGCTCGGGGCCACCTATGACGAGCTATTGGCATCTGCCCGGTGGGCCGAAGCCCGGGGAATGGTGAGCTTCGCCCGGTCCGACCACTTCTCATGGATGGGAGGCGGTGGCGCCGACGCAACCGACGCATTCGCATCGCTGGCCGGCCTGGCCCGAGAAACATCGTCGATCCGGCTCGCCGTTCTCGTGTCTCCGCTCACCTTCCGTCATCCGGCAGTGATTGCCAAGAATGCCGTCACCATCGACCAGATGTCGGGAGGACGCCTCGATCTCGGCGTTGGCACCGGATGGATGGCGGACGAACACGCTGCTTTTGGATTGGAATTCCCCGATTGGAGCGAACGGTTCGCCAGGTTGGAGGAGGCTTTGCCCTATCTCAAGGCGGCGTTCTCCCCCGGTCACCAAACCTTCGACGGCGACTTCTACAAGCTCGACGTCGACGCCCGGCCAAAACCAACTGGCCGGCTCCCCATCATCGTGGGCGGCAGCGGGCCCAAGCGCACTCCCAGCTTGGCGGGCCGGTTCGCCGACGAGTACAACCATTTCATGGCCGGCACCGCCGTGCTCGCCCCGAAGATCGAAGTCGTGCGGGCGTCTGCCCTGCAGGCGGGACGTGATCCCGATTCGATCCTCATCAGCCTCATGGGCACGGTGGTCACAGGCCGGGACGAAGCCGAATACCGCGCCAACCTGAGCGCCATCGCTGCCTTTCGAGACATCCAACCCGACGAGGTGGAGCGCGAAGCGCGGTCGCAGGGTCTACCGATCGGTACCAGAACCGAGGTAGAGGCCGCTCTCGAGCCTCTGGCCGAGCTGGGCGTATCCCGCCTCTACCTCCAGCATTTCGAGCCGATCCTCCCTGAAGCGCTCGACCGGGCGTTCGGTGCGCTCCTCGACTGACGGGACGCCGCGCCGGATGACTGGTCTCGTCGAGTATCGAGTACCATCGCCACACCGCTTCCGAGGATTGCCATGACTCCGTTGCTAGAGATCACTGACCTGCACGCGTCGGTCACCGACATCGAGATTCTCCACGGCGTGGATCTTCAGGTGAACGAAGGCGAGGTCCACGCCCTGATGGGACCGAACGGGTCTGGCAAATCGACCCTGTCCAAGGTCCTGATGGGTCATCCTGCCTATCAGATCAACCGGGGAACCATCCGTTTCAAAGGCGAAGACGTCACCGAGATGGCGCCCAACGATCGTGCCACCCGGGGCATGTTCATGGCCTTCCAACACCCCGAAGCGATTCCCGGTGTCTCCGTCATCCAGTTCCTACGCCATGCCCTCGCCAATCAGACCGGAATCGACTACACGGTCCTGGAGTTGCGTCTCAAGGTGATGGATGCCATGAAGGAGCTCGGCATGGACTCGACATTCGCCGATCGCTACCTCAACGAGGGATTCTCTGGTGGGGAGCGGAAACGGAACGAAGTGCTGCAGATGGCGGTACTCGAGCCCTCGCTGGCGATCATGGACGAGACCGACTCCGGGCTCGACATCGATGCGCTCCGCATCGTCGCCGAGGGCGTTCGCAAGCTCACCTCGCCCGAGCGAGGCTTTCTCATCATCACCCACTACCAGCGGCTCCTCGAATACGTGGAACCAGACATCGTCCACATCTTCATTGATGGGCGTATCCTCACCTCGGGAGGACCGGAGCTGGCTCGGACACTCGAGGAGGACGGCTACGACGCCTTTCGTTCCAATGCCGGCTGACCGCAGGTCGGACTTTCCCATTCTCTCGGGAAACGGCTCGCGACTCGCTTTCCTCGACTCGGCGGCTTCCTCCCAGAAGCCGCAAGTCGTGCTCGACGCCATGACCGAGGCATACGCAACGTACTACGCCAACGTCCATCGCGGCGCCTACTCATTCTCGCTGCAGTCCACCGAGGCCTACGAAGGAGCCCGGAGCACCGTCGCCGGCTTCATCGGCGCCGACCCTTCCGAGGTGGTGTTCACCCGCGGCACCACCACAGCCCTCAACATGCTGGCGTCCTCGTGGGGCGTAGCCCATCTATCACCCGGCGATCGCATTCTCCTGTCACAGATGGAACATCACAGCAACCTCGTTCCCTGGCAGATGGTGGCGAAGAGAACGGGCGCCGAACTGCTGTTCGCGCCGCTCGATGGCCATTATGAGCTGGACCTCGAAGCCACGCGACAGATGGTCGACGAGAGGGTCAAGATCATCTCCATCACCGGCATGTCCAACGTGTTGGGGACCATCACGCCCATCACCCAACTGGAGGCGATCGCCCACTCGGTTGGAGCGGTGCTGATCATCGACGGCGCCCAGCTCGTTGCTCACACCCCCATCGACGTCACGGCACTCGGGGCAGATTTCTTGGCGTTCTCCTCCCACAAGATGCTCGGGCCCACCGGGGTTGGCGTCTTGTGGGGCCGGGGCGCGCTGCTGGACGAGATGGAGCCATTCGAGGGAGGGGGCGAGATGATCGACGACGTCGGCCTTTACGAGTCGACCTGGGCCAAAGTGCCTCAGAAATTCGAAGCAGGCACGCCGCCCTTCGTCGAGGCCATCGGGCTGGCCGCGGCGGTCGACTACCTGGCAGAGATCGGCATGGGCGTGGTCCGAAGCGAAGACATGGCGCTCACCGAATATGCGCTGGCCGAACTCGACCAGATTCCCAACGTGACTGTCTACGGGCCGCGCAACCTCGAACACCGCGGCGGGGTCATCTCATTCACGATGGGCGATGTCCACCCCCACGATCTCGCCACCATCCTCGATCAGCACGGGGTTTCGGTCCGCGCCGGCCACCACTGTGCCCGGCCGTTGATGGACCACCTGGGTGTGCCGGCCACCGCCCGCGCCTCGTTCTCGGTGTATTCCGATGAATCCGACGTCGATCAGCTGACGACGGCCTTGCACCGAGCGGGCGAACTGTTCGGCCTGTAACCCAACTACTCTGTGATTGTCATGTCTTCGCTCGAGGATCTCTATCGCGAAGTGGTGCTCGACCACTATCGCAACCCGCGACACCGTCAGCCGCTCGACCGGATCGACGCATCCGCCGATGGCAACAACCCGCTGTGCGGAGACAAGGTCCACCTCGATCTCACGCTGGAGGGTGACGTCGTGGCCGCGGTCTCCGTGACCGGCCAGGGCTGTTCGATCAGCCAAAGTTCGGCGTCGATGATGTCTGAGGCCATCGTCGGCAAGACCAAGGACGAGATCGCGGCCCTCACCAGCCGATTCAAGGCAATGATGGCGATCGAGGGCAACGGCGAGGAACCAACCCTCGACGCCGACCGGCCCGGGTCCGTGCTGGGCGACCTCGAGGCGCTCCAGGGGGTGCGTAAGTTCCCGGTGCGGATCAAATGCGCCGATTTGGGCTGGACCACGTTGGAGGAAGCGCTCAGCGGCTGACGCCGCTAGCCGCCGGCAGCCCCCGCCAGGAGCTCGGCGAGCGGGCCCCGCCAGGACGGATGGGCGGGAGCCCATCCCAGGACATTCCGAGCTCGCTCGCTGCTGACCGCCGGCTGTTCGTCGATCAGGTACCGAAGGATTGTCGTGGGACCCTGCGAGAACAAGAATCTCGGGACTCGACGTGGAGGTTTGGTGCCGAGTTGCTCAGCCATCCACGGCAGAAGCTCCGATGCCATCACCGGATCATCGTCTACCACGTTGTAGACGCCAGGAGGAGCAACGATGGCCTTGATGGTGGCATCCACGGCATCCTCGAGATGCAGGAGCCCCCACACCCCGCGTCCCTCACCGATGATCGGAAGCAGGCGCCGCCGCAGCATCGTGGGGTATCCCTCACCGGGCGCAAAGTAGGTTCCCGGACCGTAGAACGCTCCGTACCGCAATACCGTCCCACCGGCGTCGGTGGTGACCAGCTCGAGCGTTCCGATTGCGTCGACGACGGCGGCGTGAGCTTTGGGAGCGTCGGTGTAGAGGGGATCATCTTCCACCCTCACGCCGTCACCAGGGCGCTGCGCAAAGGCGATCGACTGAGCCACGAGCCGGGCACCGGTCACATTCGCCGCCTCGGCCAGGGCCCGTCCGCCGACCGTGCGAAGCGCGTTGGTCCGTTTGGCAGCCGAGCTGGCCACTCTCGGATTGAGGAGCGAGCGAGGAAGGTTGGTGAGCTGGTTGATGATGATCTCGGGGTCGGACTCGATCACCGCCCGGCGCAAAGCGTCGCCGTCGAGCGCGTCGGCAACGACCGACTCGAAGCCTCGCGCCCGCATCGCCTCGGCGCGTTCCGGATCGCGACACACGGCAATGACGGTCCGGCCATCGATCCGCAGTCGCGGAAGGAGGGATCGGCCGATAACTCCGGTAGCGCCGGCTACGACGACTCGCATCCGGCAACGCTAGCCGGGTTAGCCAGGCCGAACGCAGATCACGTCAGGCTGACGCCGCCAACACAGGATGCGGATCTCGGCCAGAGCGAACCGCCGCGACATACCGCCGGCGGATGAGGCGACGCTCTTCTTCGTCGGTCCCGCCCCAGACGCCGAATCGCTGCGCGGTGGTGACGGCGTATGCGAGACACTGGGCTTGCACCGGGCACCCCGTGCAGATGCTCTTTGCCTCGGCGATCACTGCCGCCGAAGCGCCCATCGTCCCCGCCGGAAAGAAGACCTCGGGGTCGTGCTCTATGCAGCTGGCCCCTGCCCGCCATTCGTAGTCGGTATCCATGAGAACAAGATAGCATATTTTAGTACTAAAGTCAGGAAAACTTGCGGAAAACCCTGATCCCCTAAACCACCCCGCCTTGGGTCATCTTCTTGATATCGAGGGCGGCATCGAGCTCATCGGCGGTCATCACGCCCTTTTCGAGCGCCACCTGACGTACGCTCTTGCCGGTGGAGAACGCCTCTTTGGCTATCTCGGCGCCCTTGTCGTACCCGATGTGAGGATTGAGAGCCGTCACCACGATGATGTTTTGTTCGACCAGGTGGCGGGCCCGGTCGGCATTTGCCTCGATGCCATCGATGCACCGCTCCCTCAGCGTGTTGCACGCAGCAGCGAGGATGGAAACCGACTCGAGCAGGTTATGAGCGATCACGGGCATCATCACGTTGAGCTCGAAATTCCCGTTGGCCCCCGCCCACGTGATCGCTGCGTCATTGCCGATGACCTGTGATGCCACCTGCATCGTCATCTCGGGCATCACCGGGTTCACCTTGCCCGGCATGATCGAAGAGCCCGGCTGGAGAGAAGGCAACGAAATCTCCGAGAAACCGGTACGCGGCCCCGACGACAACCAGCGAAGATCGTTGACGATCTTGAAGAGCGACACCGCCACTGTCTTCAGTGCTCCCGACACGGACACCGTGGCGTCCTTGGCGGCCTGCGCCTCGAAGTGGTCGGGCGCCTCCACGAACGGAAGCCCGGTGCGCGAGGCGATCTCGGCGATGACGGCTGCCGCAAAACCATCCGGTGCGTTGAGCCCGGTGCCAACGGCGGTTCCTCCGAGCGCAAGTTCGGCAAGCTCAGCACCGGCAGTCTCGATCCTGCGACGCCCGTTGGCGACCTGTGTGGCGTACCCGTCGAACTCTTGACCGAGCGTCACAGGAGTGGCGTCCATGAGATGGGTGCGACCCGACTTCACGATGTCTTCGAATTCGTCGGCCTTGACGCGCAGAGAGTCGGCGAGGGCGGCGAGCGCCGGCAGCAGCTCCTCGGTGATGGCCGCCAACGCCGCCACGTGGATGGCGGTTGGGATCACGTCGTTGGACGACTGTCCGTAATTCACCTGATCGTTGGGGTGCACGAGCCGGTCTTCCATCGAGCCACCCATGATCTCGGAAGCGCGGTTGGCGATGACTTCGTTGGCATTGGTGTTGGTCGATGTCCCCGAGCCGGTCTGGAAGATATCGAGCACGAAGTGCTCGTCGAGCGATCCATCGACGACCTCGTCGGCCGCCGTGACGATCGCCCTGGCGATGTCGTCGGGCACATAGCCGGCGCGGGCGCTCACGGTGGCTGCTGACCCCTTGATCAATCCCAGCGCCCAGATGAACCGGCGACTGAATCGCAGGCTGGAGATAGGGAAGTTCTCTACGGCGCGTTGGGTGGAAGCCCCGTAGTAGGCGTTCGACGGCACCCGAACCTCACCCATCGAGTCCTTTTCAATCCGATAGTCCATGCCCGCTCCTCACGTGTTCTTCACGAAGATTAGGCCCATTCCCGATCCTCGACGGAACCCGATAGGGTGACAGTCCGATGCGCGTCCCTGTTGTCAGTTCCACCGGTTCCGAGCTGTCCACCATTGTGTGGCAGGGAACTGATCCTGGGCGCTCCGCCTTGCTGGTCCACGGCCTCGCGTCGAACGCCCTCACCTGGGGCGGTGTCGCCGAAACCCTCAACGAGAAAGGCGTCACCGTTGTGGCCGTCGACCAACGATCTCACGGCCAGTCAGAGGTGACAGAGGATGGCTATACGTTTGCCACCTACGCGGCCGACCTCAAGGCAGTGGTCGATACCTTGGGCCTCGACCGGCCCCTGGTTGCCGGCCAATCCTGGGGGGGCAACGTCGTGGTCGAGTATGGCGACCGGTACCCCGGCGCATGTCATGCCGTCGTGTGCGTCGATGGGGGCGCCATCCAGTTGAAGCGAGCCTTCTCGAGCTGGGAGGATGCCGAGCTGCGCCTCGCCCCGCCGTCTTTCGAAGGCGTCACGCTCGGCCAGATGCGGGTATACATGACCTCCAACCGCCCCGATTGGCCGGCGGCGGGCATAGAAGCAACACTCGCCAACTTCAAAGTGCTCGACGATGGAACTGTCACCAACCGGCTTCCCCGCGACAAGCACATGTTGATTCTGCGCTCACTCTTCGAACATGAGCCTCGCCAATTGGTCGAACGCTTGACGGTGCCTGTCAGCCTTGTCGCAGCGCGCCCAGGCCCGACTCCGACCGACGTCGGCGAGTGGTTTCCCAACACGCAGTTCATCGACGGCGATCATGACCTGCACGTTCAGCAGCCCAGCCGCGTGGCGGACATCCTCTGCAAGGCGGCCGCATGGCAGTAATAGCATTGATGGGATCAGGTGAGCTCAGCCCGACGATGGTGGGCGTGCACCGCCGACTCCTCTCGACGTTCGGAAGCGACGCGAACGCCATCTTTCTCGACACCCCTTTTGGTTTCCAAGAGAACGCCGACGTGCTCACCGAGCGAGTCGCCGACTACTTTTCCACTTCGCTCGGCATCACGATCACAACGCCAACCTTCCGTAGCATCGATGTCTCCTCATCCTTCGAGCGAGAGGCAATGCTCGATGCCGTCCGGCGAGCTGACTTCATATTCGCCGGGCCGGGGAGCCCGAGCTATGCATTGCGACATTGGCAGGCAGCGGGACTCAGGGCGGCCGTTGCCGAGGCCCTCCGCCACGATGCCACCGTCGTCCTCGCATCCGCCGCTGCGGTCACCGCGGGGCCGCAAGCGGTTCCCGTCTATGAGATCTACAAGGTTGGCGAAGAGCCCCACTGGCTCGAGGGCCTGGACCTGCTCAGCCTCATAGGTGTCAACGCAGTGGTGATACCCCACTTCAACAACACCGAAGGCGGCAACCACGACACTCGATTCTGTTATCTCGGCCGCCGACGATTCGATGCCCTCCGACTGCGGCTGGCAGTTCCCGTCATCGGCATCGATGAGCACACCGCTGCTGTTTTCGATGAGGCAACCAGAACCGCGTCGGTGTACGGCAAAGGTGCCGTCTCGGTAGTGACCGGCGACGAATCGACAGCCTACCTTGCCGGTGAGACCTTCTCGTTCGACGACATCCCGACGATTCCCGGCCGAGACGGGACCTCGCCGATGGAAAATACTCATGACAACCAAGCCACCCTGGTGGCCCCGCTCACAACAGCAACCACGTCATTCGACGACGCTCTGGCAGCGGGAGACGCCCAAGCGGCGGCCGAACGCCTCATCAACACCGACGATCGACAAGCCGTCAATGCCATGGTGGTTCGGCTGGCGATGGCGGCCGAGCACGGTCTCGAAGATCCCGCCATGCGGATCGGCCCCTATGTCGACCTGTTGGTGGAGCTACGCAACGAAGCTCGGGCTCGCGGGGATTTCGCCGGGTCCGACGCTATTCGCGATCGACTGGTGGGCCTCGGCGTCGAGATCCGTGACACCGCCGACGGCACCGAGTGGCTCCTCCGAAGCTAGACCGGCCACGGTCCGACTACAAAATGGCCCGAGACGCTTCGAACCGTCGGTCGAGTTTGGCCCGAATGAGACCCTCGCCCTCATCGAGACGGGCTAACGCCGCCACCAAGAAGTCCACCATGCCGTGCCAATCGGCCAGCGAGATCTCCTCAGGCGCCACTGGCGCAGGAGAACGTCGCCGCTCAACCTCTTCCAGATCTTCCAGCTCACCCATGTTGTGGTAGTTGCCCAAAGGAAGACACACACAGGCGGCGGTGTGCCCGTAGGCCACAAAGGCAGTCGCCTCGCACGACCCGCCGGTCATGAGTTTGCGCTGCGAGGCGAGACCGTCGCTCTGACCCATCTCGGCGGCCAGCGTCGCCAACGCATTGGTGAGCCCCGGGCTGAACACGCTCGAGGCATCCCCGACCCTGACCACCGGCCCGGCCCCCAGTGGGGCATCAGGCAGCGCACGGGACATCTCGATGCACACCAACCGGGAACGAGCAGGGATGCGCGCACCCTTGGCCGCTCCGATGGCTCCCACAAAGCCCATCTCCTCGGCCCGGGTGAGGATCACGCCAACATCGCTGAGCTGATCCACCGCCCGAGACTGATCGAGCACCGCCAATGCGGCGGCCACGCCGGCCAGGTCATCGCATGCGTTGGCCCGTAGTCGGCCCCGGCTGATCCCCAGCCGGGAGGGAGCGAAATGCCAACGGCCGATGGCCCCGACGGCAGGGACCGGCGAGCCGCGCAGGCGCTTGCTGGTCCCCGACATCCCGGCATCGGTCCGTTCGAACGCTTCGATGCGGGACCGCCCCACGACTTCGGTTTTATCGAGCCACTCGACGACCGCCCCCGAGTAATACTCGTCGCGCACGCCGCCCCGAAACTCCCAGGCAATGGTGCTGCCATCGACCGAAGTGGCGACGAATCCGGGATGATCCATGTGCGCGGTGAGCCATATCGGCGCCGAGCGGAGCTGGCGGTTTTGTGTGATGTAGAGATTGCCGTACCGGTCTCGAGCCAACGTCAGGTCTCTCCGGCGGCGCACCCACTGGGTTACCCACGTGATGACCGCATCCTCCTTGCCGGACACGCTCGGCAGGTCGGTCAGTTGCACCAACCAGCGTTCGTGGGCATCTCGGCTCACGAGGCGAGCCACTGCCGGATTCCGGCCATGAACGCATCGAATTCGTCGCGATGAAGAGAGTGACTGCCGTTGGGAACCATCACGTAATCGAGAGCAGAAACCTGTTGGGCGAGTGACGCCCCGAGCTGGGAAGGAATGAGGCCACCGGCGGCGGGGTCGCCGGTGATCAACAGGGTCTTGACTTGTAGATCGACGATCTCGGCCATCACATTCCACTCCGGGTTGTCCGCGTACGTTTGTTCCGCCATTTCCCGGCTTGATTGAAGCAGCGCTTCCGCCTTGATCCGAGCATCTTCAGGATGCCAGCGCGGATTCTTGTTGGCCACGGCCTCGGCGGTGATCGGCGGATCGTACGCCTTGGTGAGCCAAATCAGGCTCTCGGGGGTGGACGGCACGAGCAGTGCTGGGTCGGAGAGGATCAGCCGATCGCAGAATTCGGGAGTGGCCAAGAGCAGCGCGATGGTGCCTCCCATTGAATGTCCGAGCACGAGATCCCACCCCGTCCCCAACGAGGCAAGGTCACCGGCGTGATCGCTGAACCGGTACGACTTTCCTGGCGCGGACGCGCCGTGCCCGCGTAGGTCGGGAGCCGTGACGTGATAGCCCAGCTCCGCGATGGCCGGTCCGACCCGCCACCATCCTGCTGCGTTGGAGGAGATACCGTGGAGAAGAAGCGCCCGCCTCGGCCCTGAGCCGAACGTCAGGACGTTCAAGTCCATCAGTCGAACGGCGTCTCGGTGAAGAACTCGCTGGCTGACTTGGGCTTGACCTGCGGCGCCGGGGCGGTGATGCCCAGCCGCTCCCTGACCGCCTCGTATCCACCAGCCTCGAGCTGGTCCGCCAGCTCCGGCCCGCCTGATTCCACGATCCGCCCGTCGAGCATGATGTGGATCCGGTCCGGGCTCAGATATCGCAGGATTCGGTTGTAGTGGGTGATCATGAGGATTCCCACGTCGGGCCCTCGCATCTGCTCAACTGCTTCTGCTACCTGGCGGACGGCGTCGATGTCGAGTCCTGAGTCGATCTCATCCAACACTGCGACTCGCGGCTGAAGCACCGCCATCTGGAAGATCTCGGACCGTTTCTTCTCGCCACCGGACAGGTCATTGTTGACCGACCGCTTCAGGAATTCCTCCATATCGAACCGTGCCGCTGCCGAGGCGATCCGCTCATCGATATCGGCGATACCTTTTTCCGCGGCCGCCTCGCGTACGAACTCTTCCAGCCCCACGCCGGCCACCTCGACCGGATACTGGAACAGCTGCATGAGCCCCCAACGAGCACGTTCATCAACATCGGCATTCAGCAACTCACGGCCGTCCATCTGGGCCGATCCCGAAACGGAGTAGTCGGCCTTGCCAGTGAGCACGTGCGACAAGGTCGACTTGCCCGAGCCGTTCGGGCCCATGATTGCGTGAATCTCCCCGAAGGGGAGCTCCAGGTCAACACCTTTGAGGATCTCCACATCACCTACCTGAGCCGTGAGGTCCCTGACGAGAAGCGCGGCGCTCATGAACGGCCTCCGATGTTCAACTCGACCGTCCCGTCGACGACTCGGACGTCGTACACGGGGACTGGCTTGGTAGCCGGCAGCGAGTTCGGCTTGCCGGTTATCAGGCTGAACTCGGATCCGTGTCGGGGACACTCGACATCGGTATCGAACACTTCGCCTTCCGCCAGGGACGCTTCGGCGTGCGAGCATCGATCGGCAATCGCGTAGACGTCGTCTTCGATGCGAAACAGCGCCACGCGAAGCTCGCCAACATCGATCTTGATACCCCGACCCTGGGGCAGCGCATCCAAGTCGGTGATCGATACCCAGCTCATGCGATCCGCCCTTCTGCCTGGGCGCGGATGAATTTCTCGTTGACCGCATGCCGGATCGACGGGGCCAGTTGCGGGGCCGGCAATCGCCCGATCATCTCCTCGAAAAACCCCCGGAGCAGCACGCGCTCTGCCCGGTCCTTGTTGAGCCCGCGTGACTGGAGGTAGTAGAGATGGTCGGTTTCGAGAGGCCCCACCGTTGAGCCGTGTCCGCAAACCACGTCGTCGCACAAGATCTCGAGGTTCGGCACCGAATGGGCTTTGGCGTCTTCCGAGAGTACGAGGTTGCGGTTTGTCTCAAACGTCGACGTGTTGGTGGCATCGGGCCAGATCTTGAGGAGGCCCGTGAACACCGACTCCGACGAGTCTTCGACAGCGCCCTTGAGCGTCACCTCCGAAGAAGTGTTCTTACCACGATGGTTCACGACGACTCGGTAGTCGAGGACCTGCTCACCATCGCCGAAGTAGATGCCGACGAGGTCGGAGCTGGACCCATCTCCGTCGAGGTCGCACTGGAAGTCGAGGCGCCCGAGTCGGCCGCCGAGGCCGACTTCGCCAACGCGGATCGAGGCATCGCGTCCGAGAACGAGCCTTTGGAACCCTGCCGCCACCGTGCCCGGGCCCCACGCCTGCACGGTCGTGAGCCGCAGACGGCCCCCGTCATCGACCCGCCCGCCGATTTGCGGCGAAACGACCATCTCGCCATCAGCCGACCGGAAAACGATCACCACTGGCACCTCTGCGTTGCGACCCACGTCGATGAGGATGACGGGAAACGACACCGTGCCGGGCTGGGTTGCGCTGACGTCGACCACCACCGGCGTGGATGCTGCGGTGCCAGGGGCCGCGGTGATGACGATGCCATCGCGACCGAAAGCGCCCGCCGCGTTGGCGAAGATGTCGGCTTCGAGGTCTGGCGCAAGGCGGTCCGATTCGGCGAGACGGCTGATGGTCACGTTGGGGTCAGCGGAGGTGCCCTCCTCGGTCACGAAACCATCGACGATCGCGACGGTGGCCAACCGATCTGTCACGTCTTCCAGGAAGGGGGAGGGACCGAGGGCTCCTGGATGGGAAGGCAGCGCCAATGACTTGAGGTCGAAATCGAGATCGACATAGCGCCACGATTCTTCCCGGCCGGTCGGCATCGCCGCCTCTTGGAACGACGCAAACGCAGCCTTCCGGCCTTCGTGTGTTCCAGCCGGCGAATCGGCCAGGACGCGCTCAAAGGTGGGTTGTTCGAGGGTCAGCACCGTGCGGGAACTCCTTGAGGTAGATGGATATCGTAATTCTTGGGGAGGGGCTACTGCGAACCGAGCACGATCGCGCGGGACAAAACCGCTCGGAGCATTGGTTGGGTGAGACGCCCGGTGAACGTGTTGTGTTGGGACGGGTGATACGAGGCCATCACCACGGGCCATCCCGGTCCCAACGGTAGTTCGATCCCGTGTCCGAAGACGGGTCGCGGCACCGGGACCGGTGCTCCCCGATCCTTGAGGACCCGCACGATCTGGCTGAACGAGACTGCTCCGAGGCACAAGATCGTCTTCGGCTCCAGCGCATCCAGCTCGGCCTCGACCCAGTGCCGGCAAGCGAGTCGCTCTTGGGGGGACGGACGGTTGGCCGGCGGCGCACAGTGAACGACCGACGTCACGAAGGCACCGGTCAGTGTCAGGCCGTCGGCCGCATGCGTGGCAGTTGCCTGGCTGGCCAAACCAACCGCCTCCATCGCCGCGAAAAGAAACTCGCCTGACCGGTCACCGGTGAACATGCGGCCGGTGCGATTGGCGCCATGAGCGGCCGGAGCCAATCCCACGATGAGGATGGCCGCTCCGGGATCGCCGAAGCCTGGTACCGGCCTGCCCCAGTAGTCGTCATCTGAGAAACGGGCCACCTTCTCGTCGGCGACACGCTCGCGCCATTCGACGAGTCGCGGGCAGCGACGGCACTCGACGAGCGCCTGGAAGACGGCATCGAGTGCCGACGCATTCGGAGCGTCGAAGCTCGTCAGCGGCGGATTGCTCGCCTCGGAGTCATTCACCATACGTGTGATGGTGCGCGCGCTCCGCGCGTTCTGTCTAGTCCTGCCAGATTTTCACAGATTTTTCGCTCATGGAACCGGTACCACACCGAATTCGGATTGCTTGAGCCGATGAGGCGGTGATACCGTGCGGATCGGCGGGCTGGAACGACAACAAAAGGGGAGCACGTGGTCGCAAGACGACGAGAATCAGCGTCAGTTTCTGACACAGTGGGCTTATACCTCGAGCGGGTTTCGGGACACACCCTGCTCACAGCCGAGGACGAGGTGCGCCTGGCCCGGGCGATGGAGAAGGGGCGCAAGGCCCAGAGCAAGCTGGAGTCGGGCGAGAAGCTGACTCCCACCGATCGAGCCAAGCTGTACCGGCTCGTCCACCTGGGTGAAGAGGCCAAGATGGCTTTCATCCGTTCCAATCTGCGACTCGTCATTTCGATCGCCAAACGATACTCAGGGCGAGGCCTCGATCTCCTCGACCTGATCCAGGAAGGCAACCTCGGCCTCATCCGAGCGGTCGAGAAGTTCGACTGGAGGAAGGGATTCAAGTTCTCCACGTATGCAACGTGGTGGATCCGCCAAGCAATCACTCGGGGCCTGGGCAACCAGGCCCGCACTATTCGGCTTCCCGTGCACATGGTCGACGTTGTCCGCACCGTGCAGGAGACCGAGCAACTCCTCGCCGAGGAGCTCCGCCGGGCTCCCACCCGCGAGGAGATCGCCGAATCGAGCGGCCTCGACCTGGAGAAGGTCAACGCCGCCCTCAATGCCCCCTCGGACACGGTCTCACTCGACCGCCCGGTCGGCGAGGACGGCGATGCCGAGCTGCAAGACTTCGTCGAGGACGAGCGGATGCCCGATCCGTTCCTCCACGCCGCCGAGGTTCTCCGCCGCCAGCATCTGCTCGACGCCCTCGAGCTACTGGAGGAGACCGAGAAGAAGGTGGTGCTCCTGCGTTTCGGCCTCGACGGGTCCGAACCGAGGACGCTGTCGGACGTCGGCAAGATGTTCAACCTGACCCGCGAACGGGTGCGACAGATCGAAGGACGCGCATTGGCGAAGCTCCGTCATCCGAGCAGCGTGGTCGAGTTGGAGAGCTTGCTTTAGAGGGCAGTTAGCAGTTCAACGACACCGGCCCGCGACTGCGGGAGGAGGCGGCGAATCGCTAAGCCCTCGGCTTGTGCCGATCAGCCGACGGCGCCGGCCTCGACCATGTTCAGCTCGATGAGTCGGTTCATCTCCACCGCGTACTCCATCGGCAGCTCTTTGACGATGGGCTCGATGAATCCGGCGACCACCATCGAGGTGGCTTCCTCTTCGGTCAAGCCACGCGACATCAGATAGAACAATTGGTCGTCGCCGACCTTCGAGACACTTGCTTCGTGGCCGATCTGGGCGTCATTCTCTTCGATCTCCATGTACGGATAGGTATCCGAACGTGAGTTCTCGTCGAGGATGAGCGCATCACACCGCACGAACGACTTCACTCGCTCAGCGCCCGGCTCCACCCGAACCAGACCGCGGTAGCCGGCTCGTCCTCCACCCTTGCTGATGGACTTCGACACGATGGTCGACGTGGTGTCGGAGGCGGCATGCACCATCTTGGCGCCGGCGTCCTGGTGCTGACCCTCACCGGCAAAGGCGATGGAGAGCACCTCGCCATGGGCACCGGGCTCGAGCATCCACACGGCCGGGTACTTCATGGTCAGCTTCGAACCGAGGTTGCCGTCGATCCACTCCATGGTGGCGTTGGCGTAGGTCGCCGCCCGCTTGGTGACGAGGTTGTAAACGTTGTTCGACCAGTTCTGAATCGTGGTGTACCGGCAGCGGCCGCCGCGCTTCACGACGATCTCGACGACGGCCGAGTGCAACGAGTCAGACGACCACACAGGCGCCGAGCATCCCTCGACGTAATGCACGAACGCATCTTCGTCGACGATGATGAGCGTGCGCTCGAACTGGCCCATGTTCTGGCTGTTGATGCGGAAGTAGGCCTGCAGGGGCTGGTCCACGTGCACGCCCGGCGGCACGTAGATGAACGACCCGCCCGACCACACCGAGCTGTTCAGGGCAGCGAACTTGTTGTCGTTGGGAGGGATGACGGTACCGAAGTACTCCTGAACGATCTCGGGGTACTCGCGCACGGCGGTGTCCATGTCACAGAACAGCACACCCAACCCCTCGAGGTCTTCACGGTTGCGGTGGTAGACGACCTCGGACTCGTACTGGGCGGTGACCCCGGCGAGATACTTTCGCTCGGCTTCGGGGATGCCCAGCTTCTCGTAGGTGTCTTTGATGGACTCGGGCACCATGTCCCAGTCTTTGGCCTGGCCCTCCATCGGCTTGACGTAGTAGTAGATGTCATCGAAGTCGATGTCGTTGAGCGCTCCGCCGCCACCCCACTGGGGGACCGGCTTGCGAAGAAAGCGCTTGTACGCCTTGAGCCGGAACTCGAGCATCCACTCGGGCTCGTCTTTGATCTGCGACATTTCGCGAATGATCTCTTCGTTCAAGCCCTTCTTGGGCTTGAACACGTAATCCTCTTCTGAGTCATGCCAACCGAGCTGGTAGGCACCTAGGTCTATGTCAACGGTGGCCATGTCGTCACCTTCTCAATCTGAACTTCTTTTGGCGGGCGCACAACCGACTGGGCGCCCATTCTGCTTCGAGGTCGACAGCCGATGTCGTTTCGATACCACGATCGTACCAGCGCTGGTCACATTCGATAACCGGGTATCGACATCGGTGAGTCGGTGCATTGGTGGCACCAATGGAAAGTGGGGAAGACCGAAGCTGCCCCCAACACACCGACTAGGCAATGTGAACCTTTGGATGGCGTGGTTTGTTCCCAGCCCGGTCAGCCGATTCTGGCGCTTGCGCGGATGCTGGCGAGGACAGCCACTCCAGAGACGGCTTGCACGGTCAATGCCGCGTTCCGGTGGCCGTCGGCGTAGCAGATGACAGCCATGCCCAAAAGGACGGCCGCGAACACTCCCGCTCCCGCCCACCCCCACCGGCTGCGCTGACCCAACGCAAACAGACCAGCCATCAGGGCGACCAGAGCTATGAGGGACCACGTCTCCACCCACGCAGGCGGCGGGACCTCAGTATCTGTGGCGACCATTTCGAGAGCGAACACCGCCAAGATCGAGGTAATGATCGGAATCCAGGCGCCGGCCAACGACAGCCTGCGAGACGGAGACTCGACGGGGCGTGATTCGATCGGCGCCGTTTCGCTCGACGAAGGAACGGACTGGTCGGTGGTGGTGATTGCGGTAGCCATGGCCTCGATGGTACACGCCCGGGCCAAAATGTGGGTGTGCCTCAGCCGGCGATGGCACGCCATTCGCGGCCGGCACGGTCGTCCTGCCGTTCTGGTCCACGTGCTGCCAGGACCCAAAAACGGCCCGAGTGGCGTTCCCAATCAGCCAGGATCGACGTCGCCACAGGGCTGGCGGTCTCGCGAATGTGGCGCTCCAGGAGCTCGACCACGGCCTCGCCGTCGGCGTCGCCCAGCCGGCGCATCGACGGGGCCGACTCGGCCACGAAGGCATTGAGCCGCATCTCGGGATCCCACACGTAGGCCGTGCCACCCGTCATACCGGCTCCGAAGTTGCGCCCCACGGGACCCAAGACCAACGCAACTCCTCCGGTCATGTATTCGCAGCCGTGATCGGAAACGCCTTCGACCACGGCCGTTGCGCCGCTATTGCGCACAGCAAAGCGCTGCCCCACCCCACCGCCGAGGTACAGCTCGCCGCCCGTGGCGCCGTAGAGCACTGCGTTGCCGCCGGCATGGGGAGCGAAATCGACGAGGGGACGGGCCGGAACGACCACCACTTTGCCACCGCCCATTCCTTTTCCGATGTAGTCATTGGCCGTTCCGTCGAGTCGCATCGACACACCTTTGGCGAGGAATGCGCCAAAGCTCTGGCCCGCCGTGCCCGCCAGCCGAATGTTGATGGTTCCCGCCGGAAGCCCTTCATTGCCGTAACGAGCGGCGATCTCACCAGACAGCGTGGCCCCAATGGTGCGGTCCTCATTGGTGATCGGATATGCGATGTCCACCGGGGTACCCTCGGTGAGCGCAACCATGGCTTCGCGAACGAGCTGGCCGGACAAGGGCGATCGTTCGACTGCGATGAAGCCGGGATGCCGCCTCCTCCCCTCCGCTCGCACGAGGAGCGGCGCCAAAGAGGCGGCCATCGCATGGTCGGTGTCACGAGGCTGCAGAAGGTCGGCCCTCCCGACGATTTGTTCGATCGATCGGGCGCCGAGCGACGCCAGATGCTCTCGGACTTCTTCGGCCACCATCCGAAAGAGCTGCACGACCTTCTCGGCTGAGCCAGGGAACTTGGCCCGCAGGTCCTCTCGTTGGGTGGCGATACCCACCGGACAGGTGTTCTCGTGGCACTGTCGGACCATCTTGCAGCCAAGGGCAAGCAGCGGCATCGTTCCAAAGCCGAATCGTTCCGCCCCGAGCAGCGCGGCGATAACGACGTCGCGACCGGTCCGCAAGCCACCGTCGGTTTCGAGCGCAACCCGAGACCGGAGGCCGTTGGCGATGAGGACCTGATGGGTTTCGGCCAAGCCGAGCTCCCACGGGGACCCGGCGTGTTTGATCGAGGTGAGCGGTGACGCTCCCGTTCCGCCGTCGTTTCCGGAGATGGTGATGGCGTCCGCCTGTGCCTTGGCAACGCCAACTGCGACCGTTCCGACGCCTGGTTCGGACACCAGTTTCACTGACACCCGGGCGGTTGGTTTGAACGCTTTGAGGTCGTAGATCAGCTGGGCAAGATCCTCGATGGAATAGATGTCGTGATGGGGCGGCGGCGAGATCAGCGAGACACCGGGCTCTGTGTTGCGCAGCCAGGCAATCTCCTGCGTCACTTTGTGTCCGGGCAGCTGTCCACCTTCGCCTGGTTTCGAGCCTTGCGCCATTTTGATTTGGAACTCTTCGGCGGACGCGAGGTAGGCGGGAGTCACTCCGAACCGACCCGACGCCACTTGTTTGATGTCGGAGTTGCGGGGCGAGTCGAACCGGCCGGGATCCTCTCCACCCTCGCCCGAGTTCGACAAGCCGCCGATGAGAGACATCGCCTCTGCCAGCGCCTCGTGCGCCTCACGCGACAACGCCCCCAGCGACATCGCAGCCGTGACGAAGCGGCGCATGATGCGTTCGGGCGGCTCCACTTCATTCAATGGCACGGGCCTACGTTCGACGAACTCGAGCAGATCTCTCAGTTGTGAAGGTGGCCGTTCCTCGATGGCCTCCACATAGGAGTCCCATTCGCTTTGCTCGCCCGACCGCACCGCCTTTTGGAGGCGGAGCACCACTGATGGGCTCGTGACGTGAACCACACCTCCGCGCCGGAACTTGTAGAAACCTCCTGAATGTTCCTCGCCGTCGGCCCACATCTCTTGAGAAGCGATTGCCTTCCTGGCGAGGTCATCGAGCCCGATCCCGCCGGTGCGACGGGGGCAGAAGCGGAACGCCACCTCGACAATGTCGTCGGCCATCCCAATGACTTCGAACAACTCACTTCCGCGGTAGGCGCTGACCGTGCAGATACCCATCTTGGAGAGGATCTTCAACAAGCCGTTGTTGAGCGCCATCCGGTAGTTCTCCTGCGCCACGACTGCGTCGACGCCCAACGCCCCATCCGCGGCCATCTGCTGTACCAATTCGATGGCCAGGTACGGATTCACCGCCGACGCGCCGAGGCCAAGCAGCACTGCGACGTCGTGATCGGTGTGGGTTTCTCCGGAGACACAGACAATCGAGGCGTTGAGCCGGAGACCCTCTTCGATCAGCCGATGATGGAGGGCCGAAACGACCAGCGGCATCGGCAGCGGCACATGTTCGGCATCTACCTCGATATCAGACAGGACGATGATGGTGGCGCCGCCCTTGACGGCGCTGACTGCCTCGTCCACCACTTCGTCCAGCCGTGCTCTGAACCGGCTCGGCCCTTCTGGGGAGTGGAACACGGTTGGGATCCAGTAGGAAAAGAATCGTTCGTCGCCGCTACGGACGATTCGCTCCAGTTCGGCGAACGACAGGATGGGTGAGGCGATCTCCATCAGGGCTGCTTGCTGAGGCGTTTCCTCGAGGAGCGAGCCGCGTTTGCCGAGATATGTGCGCAACGACATGACGAGCTTCTCGCGAATCGGATCCATCGGTGGATTGGTGACCTGTGCGAACAGTTGGTGGAAATAGTGACTCAGCCGGCGCGGCGACTCGGACAAACCCGCCAGAGGTGTGTCGTTGCCCATGGAACCGGTAGGGGTTTTTCCGCTCGCCATCGGCTCGAGCACCATGCGCCGGTCCTCGGATGTGTAGCCGAAGACTCGAGAGAACCTCTCGACATCGATCCGTTCTTCGCGCACGTCGTCGAAAGGATCCTGGACATACAGAGTCTCGTTGGAAATCCACTCTCGGTATGGCTTCAGAGTCGACAGCTCACCGAGGATTTCCTCCGAGAACCGCAGGCTGTCCGTGGCGGGATCGAAGTGCACCGCCTCCCCAGGGCCGAGCTGGCCGGTCCGCTCGGCGAGCGCCTCTTCCTCGGGACACACCCCCGCCTCCGAGGCGACTACGAATACGTTGGGGCTGAGCGCCCAGCGAGCCGGCCGAAGCCCGTTCCGGTCCATTGCCGCCAGCAACGTCTCTCCGTCGGTGGCAGCAATCGCCGCCGGCCCATCCCACGGTTCAGTCAAGAACGCGTGGTACTCGTAGAACGCTCGCAACCCGGGGTCGAGATCCGCCACGTTCTCCCACGCTTGCGGCATGAGCATTTCTTTCGTGTGGGTGACCGTGCGACCCGACCGCATCAACAGCTCGAAGGCGTTGTCGAGGCTCCCTGAGTCAGATTGAGCTGTCTGGAGGAACGGAGCGAGATCGATGGACCGATCCCCCCATAGCGGCGAGGCCGGGTTCACTTCGCGTGCGGCCATCCACGCCCGGTTGGACATGACCGTGTTGATCTCCCCGTTGTGGGCGAGCGTGCGGGCCGGCTGCGCGATCTCCCAAGCCGGATAGGTGTTCGTGGAATACCGCTGATGGAATATCGCGAATCGGGTCTCGAAGCTCGTGTCACGCAGGTCCCAGTAGAAATCGGCCACGAACTCGGCGGCGAAAAGGCCCTTGTATACGAGCGTTCGCCCGGAGGCCGATGCGATGGCAAAACCGGGCAAGTCCCGTGTCTCCGCCTGACGCTCGCAGTATTTTCGGGCCAGGAACAACCGTCGCTCGAAATCCTCGGCATCCACAGCATCGGCCGGCGCCTCGACCATCACCTGCTCGATAGTTGGCATCGACTCACGCGCCCGCTGGCCGAGTTTGGTCACATCAACCGGAACCCGGCGCCAGCCCAGCACGGTGATGTTTTCGAACTCGAGTGAACCCTCGATGAGCGAACGCGACTCGTCCTCTTGGCCAGGCGTCAAGAAAGCGACCACGACGCCGAGACGGTCTCGTTCGGGAACGGGCAAGCCTCGGTTGATCAATTCGCGCTCGAAGATCCGATAGGGAATCTCGGTCAAGAGTCCTGCGCCGTCGCCCGTTCCGTCCGCCGCGCGCGCACCCCGATGGTCTAGCCGCTCGAGACATTCGGTGGCCAGGCGGAGCAATCGATGCGACGGCGCGCCGTCCCGAGTGGCGATGAACCCAACACCACACGCGTCGCGAATCCGGTCTTGGCCGAACGGTGTCTCAATTGCAGCCCGCACATTGCGGAATCGTTCCACCCGTGCTGTCACGGCTACCTCCTCGGAACCGAGCAGTTTACTCGAATATGCGCATACTCCGCCTTCGGTCAACCGTCGCCCTACGACGGAAGTGTCTCCAGGTCATCGAGATAGGCGACCTCCGCGGCCACGTCGGCTGCGGATCGCCCGTCGACCTCGACCAGAGCAAACTCGCCAATCGTTCCGCGCGGCGGAACCGAATCGGAGCCTCCGACCCAGATCACCCGTCGAGGTTGGGCCATCTCGATGGCCTCAACCCACGCAGAGAAGACGTCGTTGCGCGTGGTGGCGAACGCTCGCTCTCGATGGTCCTCGGCTGCGGCGGTCAGAAAGACGATCGAGAAGCAGTTGAGGGCAGCTCCACCAACGTGCGACCCGTCGGATACATCACCGAGGGCAACCTTCACCCCGTGCGATCGAAGATCGGAGGCTTGATCAGGCGATGAGACGAACGCGCGAATCTCCCCGGCTCGCTCAGACAAGCTCTCCATGACGAGCAGTCCAATCGGCGTGTCTGCACCAACAACCAGAACGGGCATGGCACAACCATAGAAGGGAGGGCCGGAAGGTAGGAAACCTACTTGAAGGGGGTGTCGCCCTCTTCGATCTCGTTCTCGAGCAGATAGCGCTCGAAGGATTCGACGAGATCCACGTAGGGGTCGAGGGCGGTGTTGAAAATTCGGAGCTCGAAATGCAGGTGCGGCGTGGTTCGTTCGGCATTCCCGCTGTCGCCGAGATACGCAACCACCTGACCGGCGGCGACCGGATCCCCGACTTCGAGCTCGGGCGCGAAGGCAGCTTCTGCCCCGCCGAGGCCATCGTCGGTCCCCTCGGAGTCGTTGTTGAGGTGCATGTACCACGTGGAGTAGCCGTTGCCGTGATCGATCACCATGTAGAACCCGGCCCGGGCCCCGTACGTCATGCGGGCAACTCGCCCGTCGGCGGCGGCTACAATCGGAGTGCCCCGCTCGGCCAGGAGGTCGTTGCCTTTGTGGCTGCGGCCCTCGCTGCGGGAATGCCCAAACGAGTCCGAGAAGCGGGTTTCTTCCGACAGCACTGGAAACACAAGCACAAAACCGTCACTCTCTGCGGTAGTGACCTCAGAGGTGGCGGTTTCGTCGAGGGCGGATTCGTTCTCGTCGGATTGGGCACCCACAGGCAGGGCCAGCGCCAAGACAGCGGCGAGTGCCAAAGCCATGAGAACTCTTCGATTCATTCTTACTCCCACACCAACTACTTGGTGCCACTTGAAAATCAAGGGTACTCCAACCGATCATACCTGCAAGGGGTAAATCGTCACTTAATGTGAATACCTTTAGTTCGAAACTGGCGGGGTTTCGGATGTCCACACCGCAACCAGCTCGGCATACGGGCCACCCAGAGCGATCAGCTCGTCGTGAGTGCCCTCCTCGGCGATCCTGCCTCCTTCCATCACCACGATCCGATCTGCCCGTCGAGCCGTTTCGAGCCGGTGGGCGATAACGACAGCCGTCCGACCTTCCAGAAGACCACTCATCGCGACCTCTACTCGTTGCTCGGTCTCCGGGTCGAGGTTCGACGTCGCTTCGTCGAGGACAATGACAGAGGGGTCGGCAACCAGGGCCCTCCCTATTGCTACGAGCTGGCGCTCGCCAGACGACAAGCGGCTCCCGCGCTCCCCAACCTCGGTATCGAGGCCGTCGGGAAGCTCGTCGATCCAATCGGCGAGGCCGACCGAGTGAGCAACCTCTTCGAGCAGGCGGTCGGTGGCGGTCGGGTCGGCATACGCCAAGTTCTCGCGGATCGTTCCTGAGAACAGAAACCCCTCTTGGGGAACCATCACCACGGCCCTGCGGAAATCGTGACCGGCCAGATCGGCAACAGGCACCCCGTCGAGGGTCACCGTTCCGGCGTCTGGGTCGTACCAACGGGCGGCCAGCTTGGCGACCGTGCTCTTGCCGGCTCCCGTGGCGCCCACCACGGCGACCCGCTCGCCGGCCGCAACCTTGAGGTCGAATCCGTCCAATATGGGAGTATCGGCTGAGTAGCCGAATCGCACCCCGGTGAACGCCATCGTTCCGACGACATCGTCGATGGTGACCGGCGCCAGCGGCTCAGGGACGGCGGATGTTCGGTCGAGGACCGTGAACAGCTTCGCCAGGGAAGCCATTGCCGCCTGCAAGAGGTTGTAGATGTTGCTCAGTTGGATGATCGGCTCAAAGAACCAATTCAGATACAACAGGAAGGCGATGAGCACACCGAGTTGCAGCTGACCGTCGAGAACCAGCGAGCCGCCGTAGAAGAGGATGACCCCGATGCCAACCGTCCGAAGGAAGTCGACCGACGGGAAATAGACCGAGATGGCCCGCGCCGCCACCACGTTGGCTTCGTAGTACTTCTGGTTGACTCGGCCGAACTCGACGGATTTCCGCTCCTCTTGGCCATATGCCTGTACGACTCGCACCCCCGAAAGGCCTTCCTGAATGGCTCCCAGGACCTGGCCGATGTACTCCCTCACATCGCGATAGGCGACATCGACCGCCCGCCGAAACAACACCGAGAACATGATCAGAAAAGGCACCAGCCCGAGCACCGCCAGCGCCAGGCGAACATCGGTGACAAACAACGCCACCGTGACGCCCGCCACCGTCAACACCGATGTCAGCACGTTGACCGCACCTTCCTTGGCGAATTCGGTGAGCGCTTCGATGTCGGAAGTCATCCGGGCGACCAAAACGCCGGTTTTTGCTTTGGAGAAGTAGTCGAGGTCGAGGTTGATGAGATGCGAGAAAGCATCGACTCGCAACTCGCGGAGAACCCGCTCACCAACCCCCGATACCCAAAACAGCGCAAAGGCCTGCGATACATATTGGATAGCCACCACCGCCGTCAGCCACATGCCCATCTGGGCGACGACGCTCCGGCTGCCGGCCAGCATGCCTTCGTCGACCGCCCGCTGCACGAGCGGTGGAATGGCGATCCGCGCCAGCGTGGCGAGAATGGCGGCGGCCGCACCTCCCAATGCAGGAACGAGCAGATGGCGCCCATAGGGCGCAACCTTGCGCAGCAATTCCCATGCCGAGAGGGAGCGATCGTCGCCGGAGCCGAATCGGGCGTACATCAGACCATCTCGGTCTCGTCGACGAGCACTTCCGCATAACGAGGAATCGTCGCCAGCAGCTGCTCATGAGGGCCTGTGGCGGCCACAACGCCTCCGTCGAGAAACACCACCTCGTCGACGAGGCGCAGCGTCGCCGGACGATGCGCAACGACGATGGTGGTCCGGCCACGCATCACCGACCGCATTGCCTGTCTGATTTCTTCTTCGGTCACGGCGTCAACCGACGACGTTGCGTCGTCGAGGATCAGCACCCGTGGGTCACGCAGCACGGCCCTTGCGAGAGCGATTCGCTGACGCTGTCCGCCCGACAGCGAAAAGCCTCGCTCGCCGACAACGGTGTCGTAGCCCTCCGGGAGATCCTTGATGAACTCATCCGCCTGCACGAGCCGCGCGGCGAGACGGACCTGCTCGTCGGTCGCATCGGGCGTCCCGAAGGCGATGTTGTCGCGAATCGAGGCGGAGAAGAGGAATGGGTCCTCGAAGGCGACGGCCACCAGGCTCCTGAGATCCTCGAGGCGAAGGCACGAGACATCCACCCCGTCGATCGTGACCGATCCCGAGGTGGGGTCATAGAAGCGCGGAACCAGGTGCGCCAGGGTCGTCTTTCCTGCGCCGGTCGCCCCCACGATGGCAACCGACCGACCCGGGGAGATCGACAGATCCACGGACCTGAGGACCGGCGGACCGTCCCCATACGAGAAGTGGACGTCGTGGAACTCCACCCGGCCGGTTCCGATGGGCACCGGCTCGGGGTGATCGGTATCAACGATCTCAGGAGCCGTATCGAGCAGGTCGATCACCCGGATGCTCGATGCCGAAGCCCGCGGCAGCTCGGCGAAGAACCAGCCGGTCAGACGCAGCGGGAAGTTGAGGATGACCGTGTATTCGAGGAAAGCTGCGACATCTCCGGGAGTCATCTCTCCCTCGATCACTCGAAACCCACCAATGAGGACGATCGCCACCGAAGCCAAAGGCGCGATCAGCTCGAACATGGGCACGAAGATCGCCCGATTTCGGATCAACATGATCGACGAGGCGAAGATCGATTCGGCTGTTTCTCGGACGCGCCCGGTCTCGCGCTCCTCAGCACCGTACGAGCGGACGACTCTGACGCCAGAAATGGCATCCTCGATCCGAGAGGAGTGGTCGGCGAGCAGTTGCTGGAGGCCAAAAGAGATATCGATCGTCCGGCGGGCGTACAGATTGGCGAGGAGCAGAAGCACCGGTATGGACGCCGAGACGATCAAACCCATGACCGGATCGAGTGAGATCATGACCACCATCACGGCCACGAACATCACCAGATTGGCAATCGTGATCGGGAGCATCGCAAAGATGAGGCGTACCTGGCTCAGATCGCTGCTCGCTCGAGACATGAGCTCACCGGCAGGTGTCTGATCGTGATACGCAAAGGCCAGTCGCTGTGAGTGGTCGAAAACTCGGTTTCGTAGCTCCGTTTCTGTGCGATAGCTCAGCAGAAACGCAAAGAACCGGCGGCCCCCAACGCCGAGCGCCTTCAGTAACCCTGCCGCCAAGAGCAGGCCAACCAACGGAACCAGGAGGTCTTCGTTACCGCCGTCGATGGCCCGGTCGATCACGGTTCTCGAGAGCAACGGCACCGCGATGACCATTGCCATCCACAGCAATGCCGACCCAACCGACAGTATGGACACCCGTCGCTGTTGGAGAAGCATCGAGAACAGCATTCGCACCCCGCGGCGCGTGTCGGCATCGAACATTTCCGCCATCAGGGCCTGCCCACTAATCCGCCGCCAGTTCGCGTTCCATCGCCTCCAAGCCCAACGAGATCTCCTCGGATGGCGGACCTTCCCAGCCGTCTTTGCGCCGCTGGCGACGGCGCGCAAAGGACGCCGCAAATGACGCGGCGATGATGATCACGTACGCGATGAGGTAGAGCCAGAGCAACAGGATCGCAAACACACCAAACACGGCGATTGTTCCGCCCCTCGCCCCGATTCTGTCGAGCGCCAGCCGAAACAGGAGCGAAACGCCGATCGCTCCGACCGTGGACAAGACCGACGCCAGCCACATTCCAGGGAGCCTGCGCGGGGGCCCGAAGCGATACAGGGCCACGAGGAACAGCAGCACGCCAATGAAGCCGAGAGGAAGCGATAGCGCTTCCCACACCTGAACGATCCAACGAGCGTCCACCAATTCGTTGAGCCAATCTGTGACGGACTCACCGGCGACAACCAGCACGGCGCTGGAAGCCAGCGCCACAACGGCTCCGAGCGTGAGGACCAGGCTGATGAGGCGAAACTTCCACCACGAGCGATCGTCGTCCATCTCCTCGATCCGAGCCAACACCCGTTGCAGTGTGGTCACCGCCCGCGTCGCCAGGAAGAGTGACACGAGCACGGAGATCGGGAAAAGGAACCCTTGCGACTCACGCACACTCATCGCCACGTCCGGCAAAAGGGACTCTGACACGAATTCGGACACACTTGGCGGGGCGATTTGGTCGAGGACCTGTCTGGTCTGCTCAATCGCCTCGTCATCACGCCCAAAGACCGATGCGGCGGCCAGGACGGCGGCGATGCCGGGCACAAAGGCGAAGAACAGGTTGTACGCCACCGCGGCCGCCAGGACACTGGGACCTGCGGCCGTGAATCGTTTCCAGAATCGCACAGCTGGAAACCGATCAAACGGGCTGGGAGCTTCGCTCATACGTGCAGTCAGGTTAGGTCACCGAGCGGTTCGTCACGCGCAACTCAGGCGCGCATGTGAGTCGGGGACTAACGACAACCGAGGAGCGGCCGTACGATGTGCCGATGCCGACTCCACAGCGTCTGAGGATGTTTCCTCTCGGCAGCGTGCTGTTTCCTTCGATGGTTCTGCCGTTGCATGTTTTCGAGCCGCGCTATCTGCAAATGATCTCCGAATGCGAGGACGCTGACGAACCCTTCGGAGTCGTCCTGATCGAGCGGGGTTTTGAAGTCGGAGGCGGTGATCAGCGTCACACCGTGGGGACCATGGCCCGCATCCTCGAGACTGCGGCGCTGGACGAGGGAAGGCGGGCGCTCGTAGCCGTCGGCACCAATCGATTCAGGGTCACCGAATGGCTCGAAGACGACCCGTATCCCCAAGCGCAGGTCACTGGTGTTCATCGGCCCGCCGTCGATACCCGCCTGCCGATCGATGAACTCGACCGTCTGCTGCGCAGGCTGCTGGCTGTGCTGAGCGAGGCGGGCGTTGACGTCGGCAATATCGACTACGAGCTCTCGACCGATCCGGAGCTTGCGGTTGATCAACTCAGCACCCTGGCTCCTCTCGGCGCGTTTGACAGCCAACTCCTTCTGGAGACCGGCACGGCCGCCGAACAAGCCGACCTGCTTGCCACCATGCTCGCCGAGGCCACAGAGATGCTCAAAGCTCAGATGGGCGGCTCCTGAGCCGATCCGCCGGAGGCCACAGCCGGCACACCAACCGTGAAGATGGTGGCCGACTCGGTGGACTCAACCGCTACCGAGCCTCCGTGGCGGTCCACGATCTCCTTCACGATTGCCAGGCCCAAGCCCGTTCCGCCACGATCCGACGACCGAGCTTCGTCGAGGCGGCTGAAGCGCTGAAACAAGTGCGAAAACTGGTCCGGCGGTATGGGGGGACCGTCATTGCCGACCACCAAGTAGGCAACTGCGTCGGCTTCGAAAGTCTCCAGCCAAACACGGCTGCGAGCGTGGCGCACGGCATTGTCGGCGAGGTTGGCGGCGACTCGAGCGAACTGGGCGGCGTCTCCAACAGCCTGAGCTGCCCCGATCCCGCCCGTGTCAACGGCGACTGCTCCACTGCGCCTGATATTGGCGGCAGCCAGCAACGCCAGATCATCGAGATCCACCCGATCCGCACCCGGCGACACGACCCCGGCGTCTGCTCGAGCGAGCAAGAGGAGATCGTCGATGAGGCGCTGCAGGCCAACCGTCTCCTCCAGGACGCTCGCGAGCAGAGGCGATTGGCCGGCCGAGTCGACGTCCCCCGCACCCACCTCCACTTCGGTGCGGATTCTCGTCAGTGGTGTGCGCAGCTCATGCGACGCGTCGGCAACGAACCGTCGCTGACGGTCGATGGCGACATCGATTCTCTCCAACATCTCATTCATGGTTCTCGCCAAGCGACCGATTTCGTCGTCTGTGCTTGGTTCTGACACCCTCCTGCCTCGGTCTCCGCTGATCGTGGCGACTTCCCGGCGGATGCGTTCCACCGGCTGGAGCGTGCGGCCAACCATCCACCACACGAGCGCAGCCAGCGTCGCCACGACGAATGGCACCAGCACTGCCGCAGCCACGACGAGGGCTCTCGTACTGTCGCCCACATCCTCGCCACTGATGCCCACGTGCAGAACAAGCTCCCCCGACGCGGCCGGGATTCGCCTGCTGAGCACTCGGAAGGCGTCGTCGTCGATCGGCAGCACCTGAATGGTGACTGCTTCGATTCCCGAAGGCACCGGCGCGATCGGCGCCAGGTTCGACAACCCTTCGGTGGCCTGGCGGACCGTACCGTCGGCCGACGTGATCTGGGCGACGGTCTCAGAAGACAGCAGGCGGTCGACGTCGGGCGCGCCGTCGCCGACGAGCGCGTTCGCCTCGAGACGGAGCGCGTCATCGATACCGGCATTCAGCTGACGGCTTTGGAGAGTCACCAGCGCAGCCGCAGTGACGACCAGGACCAACGCGATCACAGCTGTAGCCAACGCCGTGATCCGAAAGCGGATCGTGGATCGCACTTCAGCCCCCGTCGACGGCCAGCCGGTAGCCCGCCCCGCGAACTGTCTGAATGGAGCGCCGATCGAATGGCTCGTCGATACGGGTGCGAAGGCGGCGGATGTAGACCTCGACGATGTTCGGATCGCCGTCGAAATCGTACGACCACACGCCGTCGAGAATCTCACCCTTGGAGAGGACCTGACCGGCCCGTCGCATGAGGAATTCGAGGACGTCGAACTGGCGAGCGGTGAGCGACACCTCGTCGCTGCCACGCCATACGCGTCGCTGGCCGGGATCGATCCGCAGGTCGCCGGCAGTCAGCGGATCTGGTTCCTGTCCAGCGGCACGCCTCAGCAGGGCTCGTACTCGAGCAGTGAGCACTACGAAAGAGAACGGCTTGGTGAGGTAATCATCGGCGCCGGTGTCGAGCGCTTCGGCTTCGTCGAGATCACCGTCTTTGGCGGTGAGCATCAGGATGGGTGTCCAGTCATCGGCCTTGCGTAGATCACCACAGATCTGATAGCCATTCCGGCCCGGAAGCATGATGTCGAGGACGATCAGGTCGTAGCTTCCCTCCGTCGCCAGCCACAGACCGTCGAGGCCGTCGAAGGCGACGTCGACAGTGAAGCCTTCAGCCTCCAGTCCCCGTTTCACCCCAACGGCAATCTTGCGGTCGTCCTCTACGAGAAGCAGCTTCATGATGACATTCTCGTCACCTCGGCTGACTCCCCGCTGACAAAACTGAACGGTCGGTCAGCTGAGGTCAGGCGCCAGTCAGGCCGGGTTTCGTACGTTGACGTCATGACCGACCGACCAGAGAAAGGGTCGATATGACACGAACCAAGAAACTGATCATCGCCGGAGCCGTGGCAGCCGTAGTGGCCGTACCGGCCGTAGCGGTGTCGGCGCAGACCATCGGGGGCACCGAAGGTCCCGATGTCGCCATCACCGGCGAAGCGCTCGATCAGGCTTCGGCGGCAGCCCTTGCATATGTTGGTGAAGGGCAGGTGACCGAGACCGAGATCGAGGACGAAGAGTCCTACTACGAGGTCGAGGTGACCCGAGCCGACGGAAGCCAAGTCGACGTGCAGCTCGATGAGAGCTTCACCGTGGTTGGATCCGAAGAAGACGGGGCAGACGACGCTGCCGACGACGCGGTAACCGGCACCTAGACACGCTGCAGATCGATGGGTCGGAGCCTTCATCCGGCCCATCGAGGGCGATCACGACCGGGCGCCAACCGCCCCGCCGCACCCGACGCACTCGTCCGCCTGCGCCAGCCGCACTTCGGTGAATTCTTGACTGAGCGCGTCGTAGAGGACCAGCCTCCCTTCGAGGCTCGCTCCCATCCCCAGCAACAGCTTCAGGGTCTCTGTCGCCTGCAATGAGCCGATGACGGCTGGGAGCACGCCGAGGACGCCGGCGTCGGCGCAATTCGGCGCCAGCTCGGGCGGGGGCATATCCGGAAAGAGACATCGGTAACAGGGGCCATCGGCGCCGAACACCGTTACCTGACCTTCGAACCGGAACACCGATCCGTGCACAAGAGGGATTCCGAGCCGGCGGGCGGCGTCACCAATGACATAGCGAGCGGCGAGGTTGTCGGTTCCGTCGACGATCACATCGTGGTTTGCCAACAGTGAGGCGGCGTTGTCTTCGGTGATCCTGACGCGATGCTCGATCACGGCGACATCGCGATTGATGGCCTCGATGGCACGCCGAGCCGATTCGGTCTTGGCCCAGCCAATCCGTTCCACCGAGTGGACGATCTGTCGCTGAAGATTCGAAATGTCGACATGGTCGTCGTCGACAACAGTCAACGAACCCACCCCGGCGGCTGCCAGGTACAACATGACGGGCGAGCCGAGCCCTCCCGCTCCTACGACTGCCACCCGTGAATCCAGCAAGGCTTGTTGGCCACGCTCCCCGACCTCGGCCAGCCTGGTGTGGCGCGCATAGCGGGCCGTCTGATCAGCTGTGAGCACGTCGGGCACACTCCACGGAAGGCCCGCTTCCTTCCATGCGTCAAACCCGCCGGCCAGGTTGACGACTGCCGGATAGCCCATCTCGTGCAACGACTTGGCCGCAAGCGCTGACCGCCATCCCGAGGAGCAATACAGGCCAATACGGGTGGCGTGGTCGGGGACGAGATCTCCGATCCGACCTTCGAGCATTCCTCGCGACAGGGAAATCGCCCCACCGATCACGCCAGCGGCGGTCTCGTGTGACTCACGAACGTCGATGATGACATCCACCAAACCCACGAACGCGGCTGGATCAGCCTCGGTGATGTCTCGCCTGGCAGCGGCGACGAGCTCCCGGTAGTCCATATCGTCAGCCTAGGTGGCATCCGGACGTTGCGGCATCTGACGGACCCTGAAGCGAATCCGTTTCCGCTCGATGTCGTCGAGAGAAACCACGAAGGCATACCCGCCGGCCTGGCGGAATGGAACATTGTTGAACGTGTAGGCCTGCACCATCCCGATCGATTCGCCGTCGGCGACCGTTGGGGGCCGGCGCACGGGGAACTGATGACGGACCGGACCGCTGGTGAAGAGCGAATGGCCGTCTTCGTCCTGTAAGGAGATTTCCAGCCTGACTGTTTTGCCGTCGTACGTCCATGGGACCACGATCCGCAGCCCCAGCGCCAAGGTGTGGTGTCTCGCCGGGAAAGCCCGCACGGTGAGGGTGTCCCATCCACCGCCAAGCACGAACAGCTTGCCTCCCGATGCCTGTACGGCGTCGGCGATGAGCCCGAAGTCCACGGTTGGGGTGAGGGCTGGGTCCTCTGAGATATCCACTCAGCGGGCCCCGAAGCCCGACAGCACCGTCCACACGGATTGCCCGAGGATTTCGAGGTCGAGCCACGGTGACATGTGTTTCACGTAGTACAAGTCATAGGTGAGCTTCTCGATGGTGTCGGCCTGGTCGTCTGCATATCCGTAGTTGACCTGTGCCCACCCGGTGACTCCCGGTCTCACGAGGTGGCGATGCGAGTAGAAGGGGATCTCCGTGTTGAAACGCTCGACGAATTCCACCTGCTCGGGCCGGGGCCCCACCAGGCTGAGATCTCCCTTGAGGACGTTGACCAGTTGCGGGAGCTCATCGACCCGGAACCTGCGCAACATGCGACCCACCCGGGTCAGCCGATCGTCATCACGGAGCGCGAACTTCGGGCCAAACCGCTCAGCTCCGGCGACCATGGTGCGGAACTTGTAGAGCGTGAACCGTTGGCCGTTGCGACCTACCCGATCCTGTTTGAAGATCACTGGACGGCCCGAGCCAATCATCACGGCCGCGGCAATGATCGCCGCCGCCGGCACCCAGACAACCGCCGTTGCCACCACCAGGAGGAACTCAACGAGCCTCTTGCCTCCGAGGTAGGGGGCCGTGCGGGTGACCGGCGCGGAGAGCTCCCAGCCTTCGGCCAGATGGATGATCGGCATCCGCCCGGTGTGCTGTTCATAGACGGTCGAGAACGCCGAGACGGTGTAGCCCGCCAGGTTGCACGACGAGACAAACTGGGCCATCCGGTCTGACAGGACATCGCGAAGATCGACGGCCACGGTCATGCCGGTGGGAAGCGGATCGACTTCTCCTTCGGTGCCAGGGTCGATGACACCGTAGAGGTCGACATGAGGAGCGTTGCGGAGATCGTCGATCAGCTGCTTGTGCGAGGAGATGACCACCATCGGCTCGGTCCACGGCCGCCGGCGACGAATCGCCCGGTGCAGCAACGCACCGGCCGCCCAGATCACAGCCACCTCGGCGATGAAGGCGTTGGACCAATAAGGCTGGCGGGTTCCAATGATGCCCAAGGGCACCAGGGCCACCGTGATTCCCACGATGGCCAACGCCCGACCGTAGGTCGGCCGAGGGACCCCTGTTCGCGCCGATATCTGATAGGCGAGTGCCGACGCCACCGCGGCGCCGACGCCAAAGAGCGCCACCATCGGCCAGATCGAACGACCTTGGCTGAGTGACACCGCCCACGGCAGTCGGCCGTATTCAAGGAGCGATGCGAGTGATAATGCGACGCCCAGCGCGACAAAGTCGGCGAGCGCCGTCGAAAGGACAAAACGCCTCCGCATAGCGGGTCAGCTTACTCCACAGCCAGGCGCATACAACGGTGCGCTATTCACCCGGCGCTCCTCAACCGGCCAAATCCTCGGCGAGAGCGATGAGGGTTCTCACGCCAAAGCCGGAGGCGCCTTCGGTCTGATAGTGCTCGGCTTTCCCAGGCCACGCCGGGCCGGCGATGTCGAGGTGGGCCCACGGCGTCTCACCGACGAACTCACGAAGGAACAGCGCCGCATGAATCGCTCCTCCGTATCGATGCGACGCAACATTCTTCATATCAGCCACCTCCGAATCGATGTCAGCCCGATAGTCATCGGGAAGTGGCATGCGCCACACCCGCTCGCCGGCTCGCCGTGCCGCGGCTGCAACTTGATCGGCGGCGGCATCGTCGGCCGCAAACAGCCCGGCGATCTTCGGACCGAGTGCCACCTTGCAGGCCCCGGTGAGCGTGGCGAGGTCCACCATGAGATCTGGTTCGCTCTCGGCCCCGAGGGAGAGCCCATCCGCCAATACCAAGCGACCCTCGGCGTCGGTGTTCAAGACCTCCATCGTCTTGCCGTTTCGTGCCGATAGCACGTCGCCAGGGCGGGTCGCCGAACCGGACGGCATGTTCTCGGTGAGGGGCGTGATGGCAATCACCCGGACGCCGATCTCGAGCCGGGCGATCGCTTCAAACGCACCGATCACAGCAGCGGCACCGGCCATGTCCGTCTTCATGTCTTTCATGTGCTCGTAGCTCTTGAGGCTCAGCCCGCCCGAGTCGAACACGATCCCTTTGCCCACCAGCACGAGCGTTTTCGAAGCGTCCGCCGGCGCCCATTCCATCCGGAGCATTCGGGCAGGGCGTTCGGAGCCGGCGTTGACACCGGCCAGCCCGCCGAAACCTGCCGCCGAGATTTGATCGCCATCCCAGGTCTGAACGATGGCCCCCACCTCGGCCGCCATCGCCACTGCTTCTCGGGTGATCAACTCCGGCGATTTGTCGGCGGCGGGCGTGTTGACCAACGTCCGCGCCCTGACCACTGCTGCGGCCGAGATGGCGGCTCGACCGACCTCGTCAGCTAGGTCGTCGTCGGAGACGAGATGAAGGTCGGGACGATCACCAGATTCGTCGTCCGAGGTCTTGTAGCGCGTGAATCCATAGGATCCGAGCAGGTATCCCTCGGCAACCGCGCCGGCCGCCCCCTCGACGCCCACTTGATGGAGCGTCGTGGCTACCGAGCCTGCCTTGGCGACCACACCCGCCAAGGCGCCGGCGGCTCGGCGGATGCCCTCGGCATCGACCTCGTCGCCCAATCCCACGAGGTAGCCGACTCTCGCCCCGGGTACAGCGACAACCTGTCCGTGTGCTCCCGTGAACTTGAGTTGGTCGAGATACGCTTCAAGCGACGACGGATCCTCGCTCACGAGCCCGATGCCGGGGCCCCACAGCCGGTCTGAGAAAACAGGGACGGCAACCGCTTCGGTCGGTTGATCTGGTCCATAGGTGATGTCTGGCATGGTTCTCCCTGCAATTTCGGTCGGTTGCGAATTGACCCTCGATCAGAATGGCAGGCTAGCGAGCAGATTCCCCGCGTCCCCAACCAGCGAGCGGCCGGCCACGATGGCTCCCAAAGAGGTGAGCACCGCCAAATACGACAGACCGGTTGCTGCCATGACGCCTGTGTAACTCGGTTCGTTCAGGGCAAACCAGACGGCCACCATCAGCAAGACACTCATGCCGCTGAGGGCGAGGAACGCCCAAGCCACGACTCCGGAGCCAAGGGAGACCCCGGCGATGAACAGCAACGCCGCGTCGATTGCGAGACCGAGCGCGCCGGTCGCGTCGAGAGACTTGAGCGCCCAGCGCGGCATCTGCGGGTTCACGAGGTACCAATGACCGAGCAGCATTTCATCGGTGACCCCGCCGAGGGCTACGGCACCGGCGATGGCAAGCACCCAGCCTCCCTCAGAGGCGGCCTGAGTCACGAAACCGGCGGCCGCAGCGGCATAGGCGATTGCGGCCACAACGGGCCGGCGAGCTGACAGCCCGGCAACGATCACGGCGACGATGCCGATGACTGCGGCCGGCCCAGCTCGGAAGGTCCATGCGCCAACCAGGAGCGTGGCGCCGCTCATCGTCCAGAAGAACCCCGGACCGACGATTCGCCACCAGGCGACAGCTGCGGTGCCCGCGGCCATCCCGGCTGCCCACATCGACAGCACCAGGGCAGGAGTCAAGACAAAGTCTGGATCGAGAACGATTTCCTCCACCGGCGGGCGACCCGGCATTATACGGAGGTGATGAGCAGCAGCTTCAACGCCGAATGGCCCCCGGTGACCATCGTCATCCCGGTTCGCAACGAGGTCGACGCGATCACCAACGCCCTTGCCGGCATCCACAGTCAGGACTATCCGGGGGATATCGAGATCGTCGTGGCCGACGGAATGAGCGACGACGGAACCCGCCAAGTCCTCGAGGGGTTCGAGAAAGTCATCGTCGTCGACAACGTCGACCGAATCACACCGGCCGGGCTCAACCGCGCCATCGAGCGGGCCTCAGGCGAAGTGATCGTGCGCTGCGACGCCCATTCGGTCTTTCCAGCCAACTATGTTCGAAGAGCGGTCGAAGTGCTCCAGGCGACCGGTGCCGACAACGTCGGGGGCGTGCAACGAGCATTCGGCGACCGGCCCATGCAGGAGGCCATCGCCGCCGCCATGTCGTCGCCCATCGGCGTCGGAGACGCAAGATTTCACTATGGGGGCGCCCCCGGTCCAGTCGACACGGTCTATCTGGGCGCTTTTCCGCGCTCCGTCTTCGAACGTGTGGGATGGTTCGACGAAACCCTGACGCGCAACCAGGATTACGAGCTGAACATCAGAATCCGCAGCGCAGGAGGCATCGTCTACTTCGACCCCGATCTCGTCGTCGACTACCGGCCGCGAGCGTCACTCGCCGCCCTTTGGCGCCAATATTTCGACTATGGGACATGGAAACGCCAGGTCGTGAGCAAGCATCCTGCTTCCTTGCGGCTGCGCCAGCTCGCTCCTCCTTTGCTCATCGTTGGCTTGGTCATGTCGGCCGGCATTGCGCTGGCTGGATGGTATGTCCCGGCGGCTGTGATCCCCGCTGCGTGGGTCACCCTCCTCGTCGCGGGGACCGTATGGTCCACTGTCAGCCAACGCAAGGCGTCCTCGCTCCTCTTCGGGTTGGCCGCCGGAACGATGCACCTCGCCTGGGGGCTCGGCTTCATGACCGGCCGGTCCGCTCAGCCCTCCAGCAAGCCTTCGTAGAACGAACGAACCTTCTCGGCCGGCCACCGGAGGCTGCCGAGCGAATCCGCCATGGATCCATGACCGGCAGATCCATCACCATCCCCCACGAACGCGTTCAATGCCGCCGCCCACGCGTCCCGATCGCCCGGGGGAACGAGTACGACCGAGGGCTCGGCGCCGACGACATCTCGCGTCCCTGGTAGGTCCGATGCGATCACGGGAAGGCCCAGCGAGAGATATTCCAGGATCTTGGTGGGCAGCGAATTTCGATAGTTGGGGATGTCCATCAGCGGAGACACGGCCACAGTGGCAGTGGCGGCTCGCTCGAGAGCCTCGCGATGCGGGAGCCGTCCAAGCAACTGCAGGTCGACACGCCGTTGCTCGGCTTGCTCCTTCAGGGATGCGGCGAGGTCGTCCTCGCAGGGCCCGATCACCGTCAACTCGGTCCCTGCAGACATCACATCGAGGAGGAAGGGTATTCCGCGCTGAGCGGTGACGCTGCCCACGTAGACGACCTCATTGGGACTTCGAGAGCCGGCTCGCCGGGGAGTATGGGCGCGGTCCGGGTAGTTCGGAAAGACCGGGTGGTCGGCCGCGAAGAGCTCTCGGTAACCCGCCTCGGCCAGGGTGATATCGATCACCGGCTCAGCCGCCCGCAACATCCATCCAGCCACCCGACTCACCAGCGTTCGCACGGGCACCCATTCTTTGGTGGCGATCTGACCCGGGATATGTTCGTGCACGTCAAAAACCACCCGCTTCTTCCGAATCATGCGAGTCACCAACGCCGCAGGAACGAGCTCGGGGTCAGTGATCAACGCCACGGCGTAGTCGGCCCTGAGGAGCGCCCACAACGCAGCGAGATTTCGGGCGAGTCTGCCGCCGGGAAGCACCCGCCACTCGAAACCGGCTCCATCGGTCGGGGCAGGAGAACGGGTCCGATAGGTGATGTCCCAATCTGGAGCCAGCGTGCGAAGCGTCTTCTCGCGAATTCGGGTGTCGTCGGCGTGATGGACCACCGAGACCACCAGGAGCCGCGGTTTCGTCACAACACCTCGACGTTGGGGGCATCGATACCACGCCGAGCCAGCGCGTTTCTGGCATCGAAGACGGGCGGCCCCAGGCGCACCAGTGCCTGATAGTCGACGACATCGTGATCGGTGAGAATCACAACGAGATCGATATCCTCGAGCTCAGCCGGGATCGCCACCGTCTCGTAGGCAAGCCGCTCGGAGTCGACGAGGGGGTCGTGAACCAGGACATGGGCACCGCGCGCGGCCAGAATGTCGAGAACCTGGATGGATGCCGACTCGCGGTCGTCGCCGATATTCGGCTTGTAGGCAACGCCCACGCCGAGTATCCGGCTGCCAAACACAGGCTTGCCGGCGCGGTTGAGCGCATCGGCCACCCGATCGGCGGTGTAGGAGGGCATTCTCGAATTGACTTGCTCGGCGGTGTCGATGAACCGTGTTGCGAAGTTGGCCTCACGCGCTCGCCAGGCGAGAAACTGCGGGTCGAGGGGAATGCAATGGCCACCGACGCCCGGGCCGGGATAGAACGCCTGGAAACCGAACGGCTTGGTGGAGGCGGCATCGACAACCTCCCAGATGTTGATATCGAGCTCGTGGCTCAGCTGCGCCATCTCATTGATCAGTCCGATATTCACAGCTCGATACGTGTTCTCGAGGAGTTTGGCCATCTCGGCCGCCTTGGCGGACGAGACCGGGAACACATCTGCCATCAGCCGGCCATAGGCGGCAGCCGCCACCTTGGTGGAGAGCGGGCTGACCCCTCCAACTACCTTGGGGATCTCCCCCGTCTTGATTCCGTCCCCTGGGGAAACACGCTCGGGGGAGAACGCCACGAACACGTCGGCGTCGAGACGCAACCCGCCGCCGGTGACCGCCGGAATCAGGATGTCGTCCGTGGTCCCCGGGTAGGTAGTCGACTCCAACACGATCAGTTGGCCCGGGCGGACGATGCTCGCCACCGTCGCCGCGGCTCCCTCGATGTACGACAGGTCGGGCTGGCGGTTCCGGCCGAGAGGCGACGGCACACAGATGAAGATGGCGTCGGCTTGGGCCAGCATCGTCGGTTCTGCTGTGAAACGAGCACCCTGGGCCAACGCCGCCCGCAAGGTCTCATCGTCCACGTCCTCGACATGTGACCGACCCTCGTTGAGCGCCGCGGCTCGCTGCGCCGAAACGTCAAAGCCAATGACGCCGAGCCCTGCCTTGGCTACGGTGATGGCGAGCGGCAACCCAACGTACCCGAGCCCAACCACTCCGGCCGTCCAGCGTTCCTGCTCGAAACGGCGAATCGCTTCATTCATGTGCCGAGATCCTACTGGGCAGCGGCGACGTCGAGTGAGCGCATGATGAACGAGGCCATCTGGGCGCGCGTCACGGTCTCGTCGGGACAGAACTGATCAAATGACGGCGGATTGCAGCCGACGGTGATGCCATGATCGGCCAAGATCCTGATTTGGGCTGCGTTGGGATCGCCACCAATGTCGGTGAAATCAGATGCGCCGAGACTCGGAAGGTCCAAAGTCGACACGATGAAGAGCGCCATCTCTGATCGGGTGATGGGTTGCCAGGGACAGAACAAGGACCCTCCGCAGCCCAGGTCCTCTGTCCCAGCCGCCATGAGCCGGTTGATGTCATCCTCGAAGACGATGTCATTGTCGTCTGTGAAGAAGTCGGCGGCGGTCGCGGGCAGGTCGAAGGCCCGGCGCAGGAACGCCGACATTTGGGCCCGGCTCACATCCTTCTTCGGACAGTAGAGGTTGTTGACGGGGGGATTGCAGCCGACCGTGATCCCGAGGGCGGCGATCTGGTTGATCTGGGAGAAGTGGACCGACTCCGAGATGTCGTCGAATGCGGGAATGTTGGCATCGGGAAGGAACTCGATTCCCGTCACAGTCGGCGACCGGAGTCCGAGGGCCGAATACAGCGGGGGAATCTCCACGACGCTCACAGTCGTTGCCCCGTTCTTCTTTCCCGTGACCTCGATGGTCGCATTGGGGGCAGGGTTCACCAGCTCGATTGCCGTGATGGTGTCGAAGCCGAGTACGACAGCGATCTCGATCGCCGGGATCGCCTCTTCCCACGTTGCGAACGGGTTGAACACGGCGGGGTCCTGTGACCACGGATCGGGAACCGACCTGGCCCATCCCGTGTAGGAGCCGAACACGTCCTCGCTGTTCTCTGTGACACCGCCGGTCGATGAGCTGTACCAAGCAGTGATCGGCGACCCATCTTGGGCCAGCACCGTCCCAGTGGTCGTATCGACGGCGTCGACCCACTTGGCTCCCAAAGGTTCCGACTCGTGTGTCCAGCCGGTGTAGTTCTGATCAGCCGGGGTATCTCGGAGATGGCAGTAGCAGATGTTCTGCCAGGTCGCGGTGATGGGCTCAGCTGGATTGGCGCTGCTGTAGCGGGCGGCGGTGGTCGCGACGGCATAGGTTCGCCCGGCGATGACCTGAGCTTCCAACGCAGAGTGATGCCAGGACAGGGGTACTTCGGCCAGCCCGCGCAGGTAGAGCTCCAACTCCACTTCGAGCGACACGTGGAACGTCCAGTCGGCAACTTGCTCCGCCCCCTGGCGGATGCGAACCCGTCCGTGCTTGTACTCGTAGTCGTCGATTTCGATGATCGCCGCCTGGCCGGTGCCGCCCCATGTCACGCTGGCCTTGCAGGACCCTTCGGCGGCCGGTGCCGGCAATGCAGACGGGCTCACCCGCTCGAACCTGCACAGTTCTTCTCCGCCCGGGCCCTCGAACTGTCCGAATTTCCAGGTCTCCCCCGGGGCGGGCTGGATGTCCTGGCGAGGGCATTGGCCTGTCCCGTCGTTCGCCTGGCAGAGGCTGATTCCGCCTGCGGCATCCGACGGGATCGAGAACTCGAACGATTCCTGGTCCTGCAGCAGACCGATCCACAGCTCGGGATCGTCCTCGCCGAGGAGGTGGGTGTCGGCGTAGAGCGACTGGCGGTCCTCCTGGTCGATCGCGGTGTAGTAGTAGTCGAGAATCTCCGTGGCCGTCTCGCCGGCAAGCGCCTGTGCCTGTGCCCCGTACTGACTCATACCCACGCCGTGGCCCCAGCCGCCACCCGAAAAGAGATAGGCGTCGCCGACCGACTGGGCAGCCGATGGCACGGCGCCAAGCCCTATCGACGTCAGCGTCAAAACGATACAAATAACCGAACGCCGCACAGCTCTCCTTGGGTTCCTGGCATCCACCGCGCCGGTTTCCGGCGACCACTCTTGATATCGGCTGGTTCTAGCGCGGAGCTTGATGGACTCATACTACTTCGTCAAGAAACATCACCAAGAGTGGTCGGAAACGCCTAAAGAAGTGCTAAGAGTGAACCGATCATTGAACCGTGACTATGCGACTTGGGACTCGCATCGTTGCGGTAGCGCTGGCGCTGGCGCTGATCGGCACGCTGCTCGTTGTGCCACAGGACAGCGTCCTTGCAGCTCCCGCCGACGACGCGGACATGCTGGAACTCATCAATGCCGCCCGACAGGACGAGGCGCTCGCCCCCCTGGTGGTGAGCGAGGAATTGCTCGCAGCGGCCGAAGCACAGACCGACGCCCAGATGGCAGCAGGCACCATCTTTCACACCTCGGATCTCGGTTCGGTTGCCACCGGTTGGCAACTCCTCGGCGAGAACGTCGGTGTCGGGCCCAGCATGGCGATCCTCCACGATGCGTTCATGGCATCTCCCGGACATCGAGCCAACGTGCTCGGTGACTTCAACCAGGTCGCCATCTCGGCCAAGCAAGCCGAGAGTGGACAGTTCTACGTCACGCTGATCTTCATGCAGAAGCCGCTTCCGGAGCCGTCGACGAGCGGAACGCAAGACTCCGACCAGATCGTCGAACTCGTGCCCGGAGATATCGCCGACATCGTCGGCACCACGTTCGAGGGAGATATCGAGTGGCTGGCCGAGGAGGGAATCGCCATCGCCTGCGACGGAGCCGGGTCTTTGTACTGCCCGGCACAGGCCACGACCCGCGGGGCAATGGCAACGATGATGGCTCGGGCCCTCGATCTGCCGGCCTCTGCCGAAGACCATTTCGTCGACGACAATGGGTCACCACACGAGGACGCCATCAATGCCATGGCGGCCGCGGGGATCACTCTCGGGTGCCATACCCCGAGCAGCTACTGCCCCGACCAATCGCTCACCCGGGCCCAGATGGCCAGCTTCTTCGTGAGAGCTCTCGACCTCACCGTGCCCGACGCCGACTTCTTCAGCGACGACGGGAATTCCATCCACGAACCGGCCATCAACGCTCTCGCCGAGGCGGAAATCACCTTGGGCTGCAACCCGCCACTCAACGACGAATTCTGCGGCTCCAGTGACCTCTCCCGAGGCCACATCGCAGCCTTCATCCGCCGGGCCCTCGGCTAGCTGACTGCTCCCCTGACGGGGACTATCCTGCTGCGGTGACCAAAGAGCTGGATCGCGTATCGCAGGCATTGCGCGACGAGCGAGTTCTGCGCCAACAAGCCGACCAACGAGCAGCGCAGGCGACCGAGAAAGCGCGGATCTGGCGCCGGAGGGCCGAGGAGCGGGCGGAACGCATACGCGAGCTCGAGCAGGCGAATCGACCACTGTTCGGGCGCCGCCGTTCGCCGGAATCACCCGCTCCCATTCACCACGCCGAGGCGCCGGCCAAGGCTCGGCTGGCGTGGAAGTCACACCCCGGGATACGGGTGGCGACCGCAACAAAGAACGCCGACTGCGACAACCTTCTCGCCATGTTCGATACGATCGCCTTCGACGGGGAACCGCCCGCCGATGCCGACCTCGTGCTCGTCTCGCCCGAAATCGTGCGGCGCTGGACGAACGAGGAGCGAGCGTCCTTACAGGCGTGGGCGGATTCGCCCGGCCGAGTTCCCCTGGTGACCTACGGTTCAGAGTCGCTGCCATTCTCCGCCGCGACCGTGACATTGCCGGCGGCCGCGCTGAGTTCCTTTCGATTCTCCGGCCTCGATCTCGACCAGTCGGACGACCTCGTCCGCATCACCGAAGCCGAGCTGACCGAGCCACGGGTCATCGCCGCTGCCGCGTCGGGAGTGCCGTTCGCCGTCGGAGACGCCAACCCTTCGATCGACCATGCGTCCACAGCCGCCCGGCGGTGGGCGTATCGCTATCACCATCCCCGGATCAAGGGAGCCCAACTCCTCCACCTCGCCGGAATCGCCGCCGCAGATACGACTCCCCTGATCACTGCCGCGCTCGTCTCCAATCGCCCCGACCTGGTGCCCGACCAAATGCGGTCACTCACCGAGCAGACGCACCCACGGGTCGAAATCCTGATCGGGTTGCACGGTTGCGAGCCGAGCGCAGAGTTGCGGGCCGCCATCGATCAGTTCTCGGATCGGTGGCGCATCACGGTGATGCCCTTTCCAGCATCACTCACGTTGGGCGAGTGCCTCAACCATGTGATCGAAGCCGGTACCGGGGCGCTCATCGCCAAGATCGATGACGACGATTTCTACGGACCGGCCTACCTCGAGGATGCCGTCCATGCCTTTGACTACAGCCGATCCGACATCGTGGGCAAGGCAACCCAGTTCACATATCTTGCCGAAACCGATGAGACCGTCGTCCGGCGGGTGGGCCAGGAAGAGCGACTGATGGGGGGAACGCCCACCGGCGCTTCGATGCTGGCAACCCGGCGACTGTGGAACGAGGTTCGCTTTCCTCATCGTCCTCGCTTCGTCGATTCTGTCTTTGTGCGAGGCGCCCGTGCCTTGGGCGCAACGGTGTACGCCACGTCTCGGTGGGAGTTCTGTTACGTGCGCCACGAGGCCGGCCACACCTGGGCAGCATCTCCGGCGTCCCTGCTGGCCAGCTCGGAGCCTGCCTTCCCGGGATTCGACGCCCGCCGCGTAGTGGTTGCCGACCATTGTTCGGGTCTGTCGGCACCGGCGCCTACCTAACGGAGCACTGCAACCGCCCCGGTACACTCGCCCGATGCGAATCTGCTTGCTCGGCCGGAGCGACTTGACGACCCGCTCCGAATCGTCGGTGCTCGCCCGCCGCTTGGCTCACGGTGGGCACGACGTGATCATCGTGTGTGGCGACGGGCGCAGCGGCCATGATTCGGCGACCGTAACTCCGGTGGCACGCCGGCTCCCGGCCGGCGGCGGCAGACTGGGCAGGCTCATACGCCGGGCCCAACCCCAATGGATGGTTCGCAAGTCTCTCGATTTCCGGCTGGTGGCCGCTGCACGCGCCACGGAAGCAGATCTGTTCTACCCAGCCGGCCCCACCGACGTCGCATTGGCTCGAAGCGCCACTGGGCCAACTGCCCTGGTTGCCACCCAACCGTATTGGCAGTCGGCCTCGCGGACGGATCTGGCTTGGAGCGGGGCAGTCGCCTCACGCTGGACGTCGTCACCGGCAGGGCCGGGACTCTTGTTCCCGACGCCGCCGGACGCCATTCACCCGAGCGCCATGACGATTGGCGTGGCCTATCGGCGTACCGGGAGCAATCCCGGACGCTACCTCGAGTCCGCCCTGGTACGAGCTGGGTGCAACGTCATTGCCTTGACCGACCTCAATTGGGAAGCAGCCGAAGGAGCGGATGCCGTGATCATCGTCGAGAGCCCGCTTCCCCAGCTCGCTCAGAAAGGGGTGAACCCGGGCGTTCCGGTCATCTTCTGGGTTCACCACGGTGAACAACACATCGAGGCGAACGTTCGGTTGGCCCGGCTCTACGAGGCCGACGCGGTGCTCATGGCTCATAGCCTTCACCTCGCCCATCGATTCTCCGTACCGGTCCACAGGTTTCCGTTTGGCATCGCGCCCGAGCTAGGCACTGAGTGGATTCCCTTCGCCGAACGAACCTACGACGCAGCCCTCATCGGCTCTGGCACCGAGTCGAAGGGAGGGCGATATCGGCGACGCGCCGACCTGGTCAGGTCCGCCCGCCGGGTCTTCGGCGACGATCGGGTCCGCGCCGGCCGCGGGCTTTCCCCAAAAGAGATTGCCGACGTCTACCGGAACAGCCGGATCGTCATCAACGACGGGGGCGACCGTCACCTCCCGATCACGATGAGAGTCATGGAAGCGATCGGATCTGGGGCCTTGCTCCTCAGCGACCCGGCACCCGGCCTCGACTCCCTCTTTGAACCGGGCGTCGAGTTCGTGGAGATCGTTGATGGCTTCGAGGACCAACTCCGCTCCATCATCAAAGACCCGGGAAGCGAACAGATCGCCCGAGCCGGGCATCAACACGGCCTCGCTCACCACACCTATGACGAGCGTGCCCGGCGGGCGATGATCATTGCCGCTTCCACAGTCCGGCGGTCCCCCGAGCCGGTGGAGCGATCGGATCTCGAGTCCGTGCTCGACCGCGACCCGGACGTCGAGACCATCGCAGGCCTCCCCGACCCGGCGCTGGTCATCGACCATGTGGTCGACGGCAGGCACCTGGCAGACATCCCTGAAGGCGGCGTGGACGCGGCGTTCGTGACGAATGCCGGCCAGCTGCCGGCAGCACGAGTGGCCGCCCGGCTCTTCGTGTATGGGCCTCCCGAAGCAGTTCCCGATGGAGAAGCCACGCCCAGCGGATTGCGGCGCCTCGATGTGCGAGCGAAGCCCAAGGAGGGGTATTCATTCGGCGGCATCTCCTACCGGCTGGCCCGGAGTGGCTGAGCGTGGCGAGGTAGCACCGTGAAGATCTGCATGTTCGTGAAGAACTCCTTTGAGTACGACGCCCGCGTCACCAAAGAGGCGAGGAGCCTGATCGGCGCCGGCCATGACGTGACCGTTGTGGCAATCCACGTACCCGATGTGACGGAACGCGAAGAGGTGACGAGCGACGGCATCGCGGTCGTCCGCGTGTCGCGCATGCATTTTGGCCTGGGAGCCTTGTCGAAGTTCGCCGGACGATATGCAGGCACCATCGAGCAACGTCATTCCCGGCTGACCGGCGAGCCCGTCGATGTCGCCAAAGCAGCCGAATTGAGCCAGGTCGTGCCGGCTTCCACTGCCACACCCGGCGCCAATCAGCCGGTAGCGGCACCTACCCAACCCTCCTCTCCTGCGGCGGTGGGCGCCGGCTCGCGGCTGTGGGCTTCGATGACCACTCCCCTGTTCCGGGGGCTGGCCCACATCGCCAGATTCGGCTTCCGGGCGGTTCGTGTATTGCTGGGGAAGCAAGGGAGTGCTCTGAAGACGTGGGCGATCAACCGCCGCATGATCGAGGTGGGCATCGCCTCAGGCGCCGACGTGTTCCATTCCCACGACCTCAACACGCTGTATATCGGAGCCATGTGCAAGCGCCAGACGGGTTCACGCCTCGTGTACGACTCTCACGAGCTCGCCACCGAACGGAACCGTATGACCTACTGGTGGAAGCGGTGGGCCACCTGGAACGAACGGCGCTGGATCAAGTACGCCAACGCCATCATCGTCGCCAGCCCGTCGTGGACAGGCTGGCTACGTGACAAATACGCGGGACTGCATCAACCGATCACGGAGGTCATCAATGTTCCCCCGCTGGAGCCCGTGCATGCTCGTGACCTCCGCGGGGAGCTCGGCATCTCCCCCGACGACCGGATTCTCCTGTATCAGGGGTCCATCCAGGAGAATCGCGGCATCGAGCAAGCCATCGAAGCGACACTCAAGCTCGACCGGGCCGTCATGGTGGTCGTGGGCTACGGGTACCACCGGCCCACCCTCGAGAAGATGGTCCGCGACCGAAACCTCACCAACCGGGTGAAGTTTTTTGGGCCGATCCCCAACCACGAACTGGTCGATTGGACCGCCGGAGCCGACATTGGCATGGCCAACATCATCAATTCGTCGGTCAGCTACTTCACCTCATTGCCCAACAAACTGTTCGAGTACATCATGGCGGGGGTCGCGGTGATCGGTTCCGACTCACCCGAGATCGGAAGGATCGTTGCGGCAACCGGCGTCGGCGAAGTTTGTGATCCAGCCGACGCAGATGCGATCGCGGCCGCAGCACGCTTGATCCTCGGGGACTTGGATCGGTACCGGTCACGCACCGCCGCAGCGGCCGCGCTCTACAACTGGTCGGTCGAAGAGAAGAAGCTCTTGGCGCTCTACGAGGAGCTGGCTGCCTCGATGTAGTCGATCGCTCGCATCATGAAACTGGCGTACTGGGCTCGAGTGAGCCCCTCGGAAGGACAGTACAACCCGGCTTCCTCGTCACAGCCCGACGTGAGCCCGACCCCGGCCAGTGCGTTGATCTCGGCCTCGAAGGCATTCCCGGCGATGTCGATGAAGGGGCCTTCTGAGCTCGGCGGATAGCCGAAGGCGTAGACGAAGAACGCAGCGAGCTCGGCCCGGGTGACCACGCTCCCCCCGCAGTAGTCGTTCTCGGCGCACCCGAAGGCAATCCCCGCCTCGGTGAGCGCATTGATGGCAGCTTCGTGCACCGAGCTGTCATCGTCGGTGTAGTAGTCGGATGCCGCCTCCGGGAGAGCCAGGTAGCGCTGCAGGAACGTGGCTAGCTGGCCGCGGGTGACCTGGTCGGCTGGGCAATAGAGGTTGTCGTCGGGGACGCAACCAACGGTCAGTCCGCGCTCAAAAAGTCGCTCGATCTCGCCTTGGTGAACAGAGTTGTCATCGTCTGAGAAGGAGCCTTCAAACACGATCGGGCCGCCGAGATCGGGCGGCGGCTCGCCTCCCTCAGCCGGATCCCACGGCGCATCGAGCACCGTGGCCGTGAGGAGGTGGTCATAAGGGTTGACCAGCTCGTCGTTCTCGTTGCGCAGCTCAAAGTGTAGGTGTGGTGCGGTCCATTCGGCGTTGCCCGAGTCGCCGACCCAGCCGATCAGCTGGCCGGCCTCGACGTGGACGCCCGGCTCGATTCCTGGAGCGAATCCCCAGCCAAGGCCGTCATCGGTGCCTGGTGTGTCGTTGTTGAGGTGGATGTAGGTGGAAGACCATCCGTCATCGTGGACCATTTCCATGTCACAGCAGTTGCCTTCGCCGTGGAACCAGCCGGGGTAGTAGGTGCCATCCGACGCTTGCCCTCCGATGACGCCATCGGCCACGGCAACGACCGGCGTCATCTTGTCGGCCATGATGTCGGTCGCTCCGTGAATGCCGCTCGAGCGGGGGGCGGTATAGGTGTCGGAGTAGTAGTTGTCCCCGACGACGGGGAAATACATCGGGTAGGCATCATCGGCCTGAGCTCCGGCAGGGGGAGCGATGGTCAGCAGCGAGAGAACGATGGCCGCGACAAACGAAAGAGAAACATACTTGGGCATAGGGGGTAATCGGCACCCTAGGCCGGATTCTTGAACCGCCCAAATATCCCCGCGTACGGCTTTACCCCCCGTTAAGGCGAAGCCAGGAGTGCGTTAATCACGGCTGGGAGCGACTCTCGCCAGTGTGGCAGCCGTCCCAGACCCAGCTCGTCGAGGCGCTCCGACGCCAGCTCGGAGTTGGCAGGGCGGGGTGCTGGGCGAGGGTATTCGTCGGTCGAGCAGGGATGGACGCGCAATGGGTCGTAACCGGCGAGGCTGACCGAGTGGCGTGCCAACTCGAACCAGGTCGTGACCCCCTGATTGGTGAGGTGCAGGATGCCGGCGGCTCCGGCGTCGATGGCTGCCAGGGTTCCGGCGGCTAGGTCGTCGGTGACCGTTGGGCAGCCCCGCTGGTCATCGACGACCCGCAGCTCTTGGGTGGCGACCTGCTTGAGCATGGTCGCAACGAAGTTGGGGTGGGTGCCGGACACCACCCATGACGTCCGGATGACCAACGCATCAGGGTTCATGGCGAGCGCGGCACGTTCTCCGGCAAGCTTGGTTCTCCCATAGGCGCTGCGCGGGTCGGGAACGCTCGACTCCACATACGCGCCAACGGCGTCACCGGAAAACACGTAGTCCGTCGAGAAGGTCACGAACCGGGCGCTGTTGCTGCCGCACCACGCCGCCATCGCTTCCACGGCTGCCGAGTTGACCATCGCAGCGGTCTCTTCATCCGACTCGGCTGCATCTACTGCCGTGTAGGCAGCACAATTGATCAACAGATCGGGTCGGGTGGCGTCGAGGAATTTGCCGACCGCCCCCGGCTTGGCAAGATCGAGGTCGCTCCTCGTCACGAGCCTCGCTTCGGGCAACTGTTTGCCGAAGGCGGTTCCCAGTTGGCCACCCGCCCCAGTGACCAAGATCACTCGGCCAGGATTCCTTCGAGATACGATCGGTACGCGGAGCTGGGCATGCCCTGTACGACCTGGCTCAGCTTCTCATGGTCGATGAAGTGCTGCTGCAGGGCAATCTCCTCGAGGCAGGCGATCTTGATCGATTGGCGATGCTCGATCGTGGCGATGAAGTTGGCGGCCTCGAGCAAACTGTCGTGGGTCCCGCTGTCTAGCCACGCCACCCCCCGATCGAGGACCTGGACGTGCAGTGTGCCCTCGGCCAGATACACACGATTCACGTCCGTGATCTCGAGCTCTCCCCTGGCAGACGGGTCGATGGATTTGGCGACGTCCACGATCCGATCGTCGTAGACGTAGAGGCCCGGTACGGCGTAGCGAGACTTCGGCTTGGTTGGCTTCTCTTCGATCGAGATCGCGGTGCCCGACTCGTCGAATTCCACAACGCCATACCGCTCGGGATCACTGACCCGATAGCCGAACACATAGGCGCCGCGACCAAAATCGTCGACCACCTCGTCGAGGCCCAGGCGTCCGTAGAAGATGTTGTCACCAAGGATCAGGGTGACCGGCTTTCCTTCGATGAACTCCTCGCCGACGAGGAACGCTTGCGCAATCCCCTTGGGCTCAGGCTGCACGGCGTATCCCAACTCGATGCCCCACTGGCTCCCGTCTCCGAGAAGGTCCTGGAATCGGGGCATGTCGTGGGGCGTGGTGATCAGGAGTATCTCGCGAATGCCGGCCTGCATGAGCGTGGCCAATGGGTAGTAGATCATCGGCTTGTCGTAGACCGGCTGCAATTGCTTGGAGGCGACTCGGGTGATCGGATCGAGTCTGCTGCCGGCGCCCCCGGCGAGCACGATGCCTTTCATATCAGCGGCCCGTTTTGAGGGGTTGCCACCAATCGGACCGGTTCTTGTACCACTCGATGGTGTCGGCCAGGCGGGTCTCGAGCGTGTGGGCCGGTGCCCAACCGAGCGCGCGGATCTTCGATGAATCGACGGCGTAGCGGCGGTCGTGACCCGGCCGGTCGGTCACGAACTCGATGAACGATTCGTCACGGCCAGTGGCCGCGAGGAGGCGCCGAGTCAATTCGAGGTTGGTCACCTGGGCATTGGCTCCGATGTTGTAGATCTCTCCGAGCTCGCCCTCATCGACGAGTAGGTGGATGGCGGCGCAGTGATCTTCGACGTACAGCCAATCACGCTCGTTGAGTCCGTCGCCATAGACGGGCACCTTCTTGCCGTCGAGGAGGTTGGTCACGAATAGCGGAATCATCTTCTCGGGGAACTGATATGGCCCGTAATTGTTGGTGCACCGAGTAATGATGACCGGGTAGTCAAACGTGATGGCGTAGGACCTCGCCAGTAGGTCCGAACCTGCCTTGGAAGCTGAGTACGGCGACGATGGCTCGAGAGGCGCATCCTCGTCCGCAAAGCCCTCGGCAATCGACCCATACACCTCGTCGGTGGACACGTGCACGAAACGGTCCACGCCGTGCCGACGGGCCGCATCGACGAGGATGCCCGTGCCAACCACGTTGGTCTCGAGGAACACCGACGGTCCATCGATTGATCGGTCGACATGACTCTCGGCGGCGAAGTGCACGACAATATCGATGCGGTCCATCAGCGAGTCCACGAGATCAGCGTTGCGGATATCGCCATGCACGAAAGTGTGGCGGTCAGAACGGTCGAGTTCCTCGACCGTGGACTCAACGCCTGCGTAGGTGAGGCTGTCAAGGTTCACGACCCTGGCCTCCGGCTCGCGCTCGAGCAACAGCCGAACAAAGTTGGATCCGATGAAGCCGGCGCCACCGGTGACGAGGTATGTGCGTGCCATGGTCCCTTCGAGATGCGCGGAGCTGATCATCGTAGAGGACCCACGCCGGAGCCTCTAGTCGAACAGCAGCGCTTCAGATGCAGGCGGCGCGGCCGCGTCCTTGGTTGACAAGACAACCTCAGTCAACGGCCATTCGATGGCCAGGTCTTGGTCGTCATAGCGAATCACTCGATCGCACACCCCGTCGTAGTAGGCGGACGTCTTGTATACGACGTCCGCGGACTCGCTGAGAACCACGAAGCCGTGACCAAAACCCTCAGGGATCCACAGCTGATGGTGGTTCTCGCTGGTCAGCTCGACACCCGCCCATTGCATGAATGTCTTCGAGGATCGACGCAGATCAACGGCAACATCCCACACGACGCCGTGCACGACCCGAACGAGCTTGGCCTGCGGTGAAGGGAGCTGATAGTGGATGCCGCGCAAAACACCTCGGGCCGATCGCGAGTGATTGTCTTGCACAAATCGGACATCCTGCCCGACGATGTCACGAAATCGAGCCTGGTTCCAGGCCTCGAAAAAAAAGCCCCGGTCGTCTCCATGGACGGTGGGGCTCACCACTAGCACGGAGCCGATCAGGGTGTCGACGATCTTCATGTCCCAGCCACGGGCGATAGAGGATATCGCGGGCATGTTAGTCTCCACTGTCTCGATGCCGGGCCTCGCCTGTCAGGTTCGCTTCCGGGTCCCTCACGAAGACTGAACATGACGCTTCGAACATCCTCTCTGCCCAGTGCGGCCGCGCAATACGCCTCGAATCTCTGGAGGCGGCGCGAATTCGCCTGGTTTCTCGCTTTGGGAAACCTCAAAGCGCGCAATGCCTCAACCAGCCTCGGGTTGTTCTGGTGGGTGCTCGACCCGATCCTTTTGGGAAGCATCTACGCGCTGGTATTCGGTGTGATATTCCAGGTAGACCGCGATACCGAAGCCTACGTCGCGTATTTGATGGCGGGGATGTTCGCCTTTCACTACACCCGCCAGGCGTTGACCGGGTCGGTGAACAGCATCGTTTCGAACACTCGACTGCTGGCGAATCTCAACTTCCCCCGCCTGGTGCTGCCTATCTCGTCCCTGATGGAATCGGCATTTGGCTTTGCCGCCTCTCTGGTTGTCTACTACGTCATCATTTTCCCGATCGACGGAGTCCGTCCGACGGCGGCGATCGTGTGGCTGATCCCGGCGTTCATCATCCACACCTTCTTCAACCTGGGGCTTGGCTCGATCGCCGCTCGAGTGGCGGTGCCATTTCGCGATGTCAACAATCTCGTGCCGTACTTGCTGCGCTTGTGGCTCTACATGTCACCCGTTATCTATCCGGTGACGCGTCTCGAAGCCGCCCCGGAGAACCTCGTCCGAATCCTCGAGTTCAACCCCATGTTCCCAATATTGGCGATGTACCGCCACGCCCTCATGGGCGACCTTCAGCCTCTCACCGCGTCGGATGTGTGGATGTCGACAGCATGGGCAGCAGCGCTAGCTCTCGGCGGCGTGGCCACCTTCATCGCCGCCGAGGGGCGCATGTCGAGGTATGTATGACCAATTCGCAACTGGCCATCGTTGCCCGGGGCGTCGGCGTTCGATTTCGGCCGACGATCGACCGCAAGCCCACCCTGAGGCGCTCGATCGGCTCGCTTCGACACAAAGAACGAGAGGTCGTTGTCGCCCTGGACGACGTCGACGTAGAGGTCAGGAAAGGTGAGGCGTTCGGCGTCATCGGCAGAAACGGAGCCGGAAAATCCACCCTCCTCCGCGTTTTTGCCAAGACGCTGAAGCCAGACGAGGGAACCATCAATGTGTACGGCAAAACCTCTACGCTGCTCAGCTTGGGAGTGGGCTTCAACCCGCAGCTCTCCGGCCGTCGCAACGTGCTCCTTGGGGGCTTGGCTGCCGGTCTCACGAAAGCCGAAATCGACGCCAAATTCGACGATATCGTCGACTACGCCGAGATTCGCTCTGCCATCGACAGACCGGTGAAGACGTATTCTTCAGGGATGTTCGCCCGACTGGCATTCTCCGTCGGGATGGCACTCGACCCCAACATCCTCTTGCTCGACGAGGTTCTGGCCGTCGGCGATGAGCAGTTTCAGAAGAAGAGCAAGGCAGCGATGCGCGAGCTGCTCGACCGCGCCGGGACAATTGTGTTCGTGTCACATTCGCTCGCAGGTGTCGCCGAATTCTGCGATCGGGCGATGTGGATGGACAGCGGCCACCCGGTCATCGTCGGCGAGGCCACAGAGGTGGTCGAGCAATACAAGCATTGGGTACGAGCGGGATCACGGAGCCAGGACCTCGACGCGATCCGAGCTGGCACACTGCCGGCCGTGGCCGCACAGATGCCGATCGCCGACACATCAACTCCCCCTGCGCCGGTACAACCGTGGGCGGGTTATGAGCACTCCGGCTTCAGCCATCTCCTCGTGAAGGATCCGGCAGTCACCATCGAGTCGGGTCAGTTTCTCCGAACGATCGACCCGAGCGAACGGTATGAGGTCAAAGAAACCGGCGGACGTCCGCCGCAGCCTCCACTCGCGGATCCGGCGACGATCAAGGTGTTCCATGGAGTGAACAAATCGGCGAGTGGCAGCTTCAGTCTCACCATCGAGGAAGGCCTCCGGCATGCCGGAGAAGAACGGCGGATCATCAACCGGTTCTCACTCTTCAACAAATACTCACTCGACGAGCTGCTCGACATGCTCAACGCAGAGGGATCGACTGCCGAGTTCCTTGCCGACCACGGATCGTATGGGACGGCGAAGCGGCTCAACCGGCCGGTGACCTATTTGACCGTGATCCGGGAGCCGGTGATCCGTGCCGTCTCGGTATACAGCTGGCTCGCCAAACACTCGCCCAAGATGATCGGAGACCGGGACTTGGTGAAATGGGGAAGCGACGCCCACAAGACATTCGGCACGGCCATCCAATTCTTGGCACCCGATCCAAAGCACCGAAGGGAGGTAGCCAACACCCATACCGCCGCTGAGATCGTCGACCGCGCCACCAAGGTCCTGGAGACGGAGTTCTCTCTCGTGGCGCCGTCCGACCTCCTCGACGAAGCCCTCTTTGTCACAGCACACGAGATGCAGATCCCTTCGCTGACACCTTGGAAGCGTGACGATCGCCAGCCCGATCGACCACCGCTCGCCGACCTCGATCCTGGCGCCGTCGACGCGTTATCCGAGATCCTCAGCGCAGAGATCGACTTCTATAACCTTCACCGAGCCCGCTTCCTCTCGCTGTGGGAGGGCTATCGGTTCGGCACGGAGTTCGAGCAGTACCATCAAAGAGCCCGACAGGAGCATAGAACATGACCGTGAGGAGACCCCGCCCATGGTGATCTGGGTCACAGGAATGTCGGCCGCCGGGAAAACGACGTTGTGCCGAGCGCTGTACGACATGATCAAACCAAGCATGGCCAATCTCGTTCTTCTCGAAGGCGAGACGTTACGCGGCGTCTTCGGCGATGACCTCGGATACGAGATTCACGACCGTGTTGAAGGAGTCCACAGGCTGCGCGGCCTTGCCGACACCCTGACAAGACAGGACATCGGAATCATCGCCGCTTCGGTGTACCTGGACGACGAGTTGTCCGACTGGAACCGCGCCAACCTCCCTGGGTATTTCGAGGTCTTCTTGGACGCATCACTGGAGACGGTGCAGAGTCGCGACCCCAGGGGCCTCTATGCCAAGGCTGTCGCGGGGACCATGTCGAATGTGGTCGGATTTGACATTCCGCTCGGCCAGCTGAGCTCACCGGACATGATCGTCGATGTAGACCATGCCCCCCCTGCTATCGAGACAGCTCTCAAGATTGTCGCCGAGATTCCTGAGATTGCCGGCCGCCTCGCTGAGATCCCCCGTCCGCAGTGATCGTCGTCATCAACCTCGGCCTGAAAAGCGTGCGATCAATCGTCTTCTCGTATGACGGCATGGTCCAGGCTCAGGCGTCAGAGCCCATCCACACCTACGTGAGCAACGAGTCGGTCGAACAGGATCCCCGTGAGTGGGAACGCCTCACGAAGGATGTGGTGAGGAAGACTATGACCGAGCTCGGGGATGCGGCTCAGTCGATCGAGTACGTGGCAGTCACCACGTCGGCCTCATGCCTTGTCGCGGTCGACGGGCACGGGACGCCAACTCGCAACTCGGTGCTGGTCTCCGACACCCGCTCCACCGAGCAGGCCCGACTCCTTGCCAACACCTTCGAGTTCCGGTCGGTCCTGGCCGACACAGGCCTGAGCCCATCGCCCGACCTGATGCTGCCGAAGATGATGTGGATCAAGCGCCATGAGCCTGAGGTGCTAAAGGCGACGAAACATTTCATGAACGTTGGTGACTATCTGGTGGCTTTGCTCACCGGTCGGTACGTCACCGACCCCAACAACGCGTCGAAGTTCCACCATGCCGCTGGCATCGGCTACCCCAACAGCCTCCTCGACAGCCTCGGCCTCGACCCCAAAGGCCTCCCCGCAGTGGAGAACGCCGGGACCTCGGTCGGCAAGGTCCTCCCCGAAATCGCCACCGAACTCGGCCTTCCCACCTCAACCGAAGTCATTCTGGCGACCTACGACGCCCTCGCAGCGGTCACAGGCACCGGCGCATTCGAAGTAGGAGAAGCAGTCGACGTTTCCGGCACCGTAACCAGTTTTCGCGTCGTCACCGATCATCATGTGCATGACCCAGAGGGTCGCGTGTATGTCAATCCGCACCTCGACGGGACGTGGTTGATCGGCGGGTCCAACAACCTCGGCGGAGGCATCGTCGAGTGGCTCAAGCAGTTGTTCTTTGCCGGTGATGATGATCCCTATGGAGCGATCGAGGCGGAGGCGGCTTCCGAGCAGCCGTGCCCCGGTGGCCTCATTTTCTTGCCGTATCTCCTCGGCGAGCGCGCACCGAAATGGGACCCTGACTGCCGAGGCGTCTTCTTTGGGCTCAACAGGGCCCACGGCCGACCGCAGATGGTGCGCGCCGTCCTCGAGAGCATTGGATTCTCGGTGCGCGACATCGCCACCGTGTTGAAGAGCTTCATGGTCGAGCCCCATGTGGTCAATGTTTCCGGCGGGCTCGCTCGAATCGATCTCGCCAACCAGATCAAAGCCGACATCCTGGGTGTTCCGGTTCAGCGCCTTTCCAATTTCGAGACGACATCTATCGGCGCCGCCCTCATCGCCCTCAGCGCCACCAATGTGTTCAGCAGTCCTCGCGAGGGGTTCTCGAGCTTCTGCCGCATCGACAGGGTCTTCGAGCCCAATCCCGCCGTACACATGGTGTACGACGAGTATTTCGAGCTGTACCGATCCACCTACGATGCCCTCCGTCCGGTATTCGAACAGCGCAAACGAATCATCGGCCGCCTCAGCCAGGTCGGCATCTCCGAGCTCACGATCGCCGAGAACCTGTGAGCGCCGTGGGTAGTGCCTGGCGTATCGACTCACCGACCAGGATCCGCTTTGGTGTGGGAGCCCTGGACACACTTGCCGAGGAAGCCCCCCAATTTGGCGAAAGGGCGGCGGTGATAGCCGGCAACTCTGCTCGCCAGAACGGCACTGTGGATCGATGCCTTCGCCTCGTGCCGGGTGCCATTGTCTTTCCCGATCCCATCGGCGCTGATCCGGCAGTTGCCCAAGTCGACGGTCTCACCCGTTTCGTCGCTGATCGCGAGGCGACATGTCTCGTGGCGATTGGCGGTGGCAGTGTCCTCGATGCGGCCAAAGCAGCCTCGGCGGTCGTTTCCGGGGGCGGTTCGACTGCCGACTATCTCAGCGGCGCCAAAGCTGTCCCCGCCGAGACCCTTCCGGTGATTGCCGTGCCGACGACGGCGGGCACGGGAGCCGAGCTATCCAAGGGAGCCATCATCACCTGGCCGGAGCACCGGATCAAGCATGGAATCCGTGGTGAGGGATTAGTCCCACGCGTCGCCATCGTCGATCCATCACTGGCGGCTACAGCCCCTGAGTCGGTGACTCGCTTCTCGGGATTCGACGCATTCGCCCATGCCGTGGAGACGTTCATCTCGCATGCTGCCAATCCCCTCACCGCCATACTCTCCCAACATGCCGTCCGTAGCATTGTTTCCGCGCTCCCGCGTGCGCTCCGTGATCCGCATGACATCGAGGCGCGCACGAGCATGGCGCTGTCAGCCATGCTCATGGGATACAACCTCGCCAACGCCTCCACGTGCCTACCCCACCGGCTCCAGTATCCGCTGGGTTTCGTCACGTCTACGCCGCACGGGCTCGGGCTGGCAGCGCTCTTCCCAGGATGGGTGGCGGTGACGGCGTCCGCTGCGCCCGAGAAGTGGGCACAGGTCGTTCGATGGATGGGATTCGATGAGACCGAGGTCGATCCCGCGCTAGCCATCGGGCGGTTCCTCGCTGACGTAGACGCGACCTCCGACCTCGAAGCGCTGGGCGCCAACCGATCCGATATCGGCACGCTTGTCGGCTCAGTCCGTGGCAACCTCGCCAACGATCCCTGGTGGAACGATGGGCGAGACATCGGAGACATCTACCGGGCAGCGCTCCAAGGAGCGACCCTGTGAACGCGTTGATCCTGGCTGCCGGTCGAGGAAGAAGGATCGAAGAGCTCACGCAAGGCATGCCGAAGTGTTTTCTCGAAGTGGGCGGCAAACGCATCATCGAGCACCAGATCGACGCCTGCAGGAACGCCCGGATCGACGACATCGTGATCGTCACCGGCTGGCGGGCGAGCGAAGTCGAGGCTGCTCTGAACTCTCACAGGGCCACCTTCATTCGCAACCCGTTCTTTGACCGCACGAATGTGCTCTCATCGGTCTGGTTTGCCGCGCCGCGGCTTCGCGAAGGCTTCTACTTCATGCACGCCGACACATTGTTCGACCCTTCGATCCTCGTCGACCTACGGGAGCACCCGGGCGACCTGGTCTTGTGCGTTGAGACCAAATCGGTGTCAGACGAAGAGATGAAGGTTCGGCTGGTCGATGGGACGATCCAAGAGATCAACAAGACCATGGACCTCGCCGACGCCCAAGGTGAATTCACGGGTGTTCTCAAAGTCAGCCCCGCCCTCGCGCCCACGGTGGTCGACACCATCGAACACTTCATCGAAATCGAGAATCGGGTCGAGGACTTCTTCGAGGTTGTCATCCAAGATCTGATCGACCGTGGCATCGGCGCCGAGATTCTGGACATAGGCGACCGCATATCGATTGAAATCGACTTCCCTGAGGACTACGAGGAGGCGGTTGCCCGATTGGGTCAGTCGGCCGGATGGGGCGACCATGGCTGAGACTGCCGTTCGCCTCATCGAGCGTGCTGCGCAAGCCGGACAGCGAGCAATCCCCTGTTTTGACATCGCCGGGGGCAACCCTGACATCGCCATGGCTATCGGCGAAACCCTCACGAGACGGGGCGGATTTGCATTGCTTTCTTCCACACCCGACTCCATCAGCTCGTATCACGGGATGGAACGATTCGCCGAGACGGTGGACTGGGTTGCACGGGAATGCGAGCACCGGGTATCGCCTCATCTCGACCACGCGCGGGCGCTCGAGCCGATCCAAGAAGCTCTGCGGTGTGGGGTTCGGTCGATCATGTTTGATGGGTCGTTTCTGCCGGTTGAAGAAAACGCAGCTGCCACGAGCTCGGTGGTTGCCGTGGCGCACGGGCATGGTGCCTCTGTCGAAGCCGAACTAGGTGTGATAGGCGGCAAGGAGGATGAAATCGTGGCAGAGGGCGGAGAGCTACCTTCACTGGAGGAGTGCCGGTCATTCGTCGAACGATGCCGGCCCGACCTTTTCGCTCCGGCAATCGGCACCCAGCATGGTCCTGTCAAAGAGCAACCTGCCATTTCGTGGGAGCTTGTCGAAGGCCTCAAATCGCACACCCCAACCGTCGAGCTCGTGCTGCACGGTACAACCGGCCTCGAGACGGCCAGCGTCAAGAGGGCCCTCGACGCCGGATTCTCGAAGGTGAACTACGCAACTGCGATCAGGATGGCATTCAACGCCGGTGTGCAGGCGTCGCTGAACGGAGCCTCGGTCCGTACCAAGCCTCAGACTCACCTCGCCGCAGGGCGCTCGCATGTTGCCGCTACCGTGGAAGCCATCATGGACGCGCTGGCAGAACTATGACCACCGCAGCAGATCCCACGGCACCGCTTCTCATTCTCGGCAGTCACCGCTCGGGCACGAGCGCTGTTGCCGGCATGTTCAGCGCACTCGGCCTCAGCATGGGCGAGTTGCTGCCGCCCGGGCCAGACAATCCGCGCGGCTACTACGAGACAGCCGAAATCCTCAGAGCCCACGAAGACCTCCTTCGCCAGCTCGAACATGACTGGGTGTGGCCACCTCATCGCTTCTCCGGGAATGCGGTCGACTCGACTCGGCTCGCCAACGCCATCGAGTCCATCGAAACCGATCGACCCTGGGGCGTGAAGGATCCGCGGAGCATGTTTTTGCTCCCCGCCTGGACCAATATCGTCCCGCGCTTTCGAATGGTGGGTGTCGTCCGAGATCCTGCCTCGATTGCGAAGTCGCTGCTCTCGCGCAACAACTTCTCCCCAGAACAAGCGCACGTCATCGTGGACAGATACGTGAGACGCCTCCACGATCTTTGGAAGTATCTCGATTTTCCGATCGTTGACTTTGACGCCGACCCAGCCACGACGGCCGAGCGTGTGCGGGCGATCGCGGCATTTCATGGGCTGGAGGGCGACGCCCCCGGCCAGGTGTTCGAGTCGAGCCTTCGCCATCATGGGGGACACGATGGCAGCGACTTCGAGCACGTCGCCGAACTCAAAGCAGCAGCATCGGCGACAATCGACTCTCTGGGTGATTTCTCGCGCGAGCAGGTCCACGAAGCCCTGGACCGCATCACCGAGCAGGCCGCCGGCCCCAACATCGCCATGGGGCCAGGATTGGACGTCCGCTCGCGCGAGCTTCGTGACCGGGCGGCGATTCGTCAGCCGGGCTCCTTCCAGACCCTGGTACTCCACCCTTCTCATTCAACCTCCGCAATGCCCGTGGCTGACGTCGATCCCGAAATCTCCGTTCTTGCCAAGAACGGTCCGCCCGACGGCCGCTTCGGCATTGTTGTGGGTGCGGGCGTGCTGGAGGAGACGAGCAACCTGCGAGAACTCTTGGCCGAGTTGGATTCCGTGACCTCGGTTCCTGCCACCGTGGCACTTGACGGTCTGCTCGTCACCGCCCAGCCGGTACCTGACACATCATGGTTTGAAGGTGCCGCCGTTGCCTCGCATCTGTCTGGCGAGCCCTACCACCATCACGTGGCCGAAATCTACGCCGCCGTTTCCTCCACTCAATTCATCGTCGAGAGCATCTCGCCTTTGCGGCGGGAGGGCGGCCGCAGCGTCGTGATGCTGACAAAAGGCCACGGCACGACGATGTCTGCGGACTTTTTTGAAGGCCTCTCCGCCATCGATGGGCTGCACACGCGGATCGCACAGTTGGAAGGCGATCTGGCCCATCGCGACAACCTCATTCACGATCTGACCTTGGAGCGCGACGCAGCGGCAGCAGCGTCGACCGCCGTCGAGCGCCTCGTCCATGAGGTCAGCGTATTGGACGCCGAACGCCAGGACCTGAGCTTCAAGCTGCACCGCGCAGAAATCGAGGTACGGGCGCGGCGCTCCGCGTATGAGAACCTGCTTCGCGATGACTCCGGGTTACGCCACTGGAACCGCGATCTCGTCCAAGAGGTTGGCGCCCAAGGAAAGGCGATCGCCAAGCTCGAGAAAGACCTGGCCTCCACGAAGAAGTCTCTCGAAGCACTGCGAGCAAAGGTGGACAAGGTGAAGCGCCTCGTGCCTTCCTTCGTGCGACCCGTGGGAAGCGCAATACTGGGAAGAAGCTCCAAGCAGTGACCAGCGCGCTGCCGGCCGTCGATGTCATCATTCCCATTTACAACGGCTATGACGTGGTCGGCAACTGCATCGAATCTGTCTTGGCCAATACCCATGGGCCGGCGAGCGAAATCGGCGTGATCCTCGCAGACGACGCCAGTCCCGATCCGCGCATCGGACCGCTCCTCGAAGAGTTCGCCGCTCGTGATGATCGAGTTCAGGTCCACTCGCGAACGGTCAACCTCGGGTTTCCCGAGAATTGCAATGAATCGATGCGTGCCTCGAGACGGGACATCGTGATTCTCAACAGCGACACGGAGGTCCCGCCCGGCTGGCTGACCCGTTTGTGCACGAAGGCGGCCAGCTCGGCGCGGGTGGGATCCGTCACGCCGCTCACGAACAACGGCACCGTGTGCAGCGTCCCGGAGTGGCTCAAGAACAACCCGTTCGGTTCGCTCGACACGAATGCTCTCGATGAAATAGCCCAGGCGACGGCCACCGGCTTGTGGATCGAGCTGCCCACGGGAGTTGGTTTCTGCCAATACTTCACTCGGACTGCGCTTGATACCTGTGGCTATTTCGACGGCGCAGTGTTTGGCAAGGGATACGGCGAGGAGAACGATCTCTGCCTCCGTATCCGTCATGAGGGGCTTGTCAATCTGCTCGCCGACGATGTGTTTGTCTCACACATCGGAGGAGTCTCGTTCTCTGAGGCGGGGACCTCCCGCCTAGACGAGAACCTCGCCAAAATCGGGCGACTGTGGCCCGACTACCACGCGCTGATCCAGGAATTCATCGCCGATAACCCATTGGCGGGCGTTCAGGCGAGATTCGGGTTGGAAATGTTGCGCCGAACGCCGCGAAGTCCGGGCAAACCTCGCGTTCTGTACATGCTTCACAATGCCATCTGGGGCACCGTGATCGGCGGTACGGAGTTTCATGTCCAAGACCTGGTCGAGGCGCTCAGGGGCGAGATCGAGCCGATCATCCTGTCGCCTCGCCACGGAACACGACCAATTCTGCAATGGGATGACAGAGGACACGTCCGATCGTTTCCTATCGCCTATTCGTTCGACAGTGAGTGGGTCAGACAGCTTCTGAGCAGCGGCATCGACCTAGTCCACATCCACCACTGGATCGACTTTCCCGCCGATGCCCTCTCCGAAGTGCTGGCCGTGTGCGCAGCCGTCGGCATCCCAACAGTCGTATCGCTTCATGACTACTACGCAGCCTGTCCAGGAATCCAGCTGCTGGACGCTCGAACCAAGCAACCGTGTGTTTCTCTCGAGGGAACCGATCGGTGCGATGGATGCGAAATCAAGGCGGGCCGCACCGCACGGATCGACGTCGAAGGGTGGCGCCGGGAACATCGCGCCGCGCTCGCCCAGGCGAGCTTGATCGTCTCTCCTTCGGAGGCGGCGCGCCACGTGCTTCTCCAAGGTCTCAGGGATGCGGGACCGCAACTCGACGTTCATGTCGAACCCCACGCATTGCCTACTAGTTGGCCGTCCCCGACCCCGAAGGAGCCCGCCGAGCCCTATCGGATTTCCGTCATTGGCTACGGCGGCGCCCACAAAGGAGACCGGGTCTTGATCGACCTCATTGCGCACCTCGACGGTCTCGAGCTCGAGTGGCATTTCTACGGCCGCAAGAAGCTTCGCGACCTTCCCGACGAACCGCCCTACTTCTTCCATGGGACCTACGAACGGGATGCGCTGCACGACTGGCTGGTTGAAGACGACTTTGCCCTACTTGTCTCTACCTGGCCCGAAACCTTCTCGTACACACTCTCCGAAGCCTGGTCGGCAGGTCTTCCCGTGTTCGCGACTGCTCACGGCGCCTTACAGGAACGCGTGAGCGAGGCAGGGGCCGGCATGTTGCTCAGTGACGACCCCGCAGCGGCTGCCACCGAGATCAGAGCCGCGCTAGCGGACCCTGATCGGATTCTGGCGATGCAGCGAGCTACCAAGTACGCTGCCCAGGCGCTGCGCACCCTCCCGGAGATGGCCACGGCCTATCTCGGGCATTACCGGGCGCTCCTCGCCGCCGCGTCACCCGCTGCAATCGTCCCTTCGGCTCACGAGCCGGGCCTCGACGAGGTCGAAAACTTGATGGGATCCTTCCGCTCGCCGCTGCCAGCCGTCGATGTGTCCCGGGAGGAGCTGGCGACGCCAGTCGTCCATCAAGCCGGGGGGCGCCCACCGAGATGATCGGTGACACGACGCGAGATCGAGCGCCCGTCGAGGCCGAATCTCATGGCAAGGACGCCGTCGGGCGCCGACGCACCGAATCGGTCGATTCCGATAGCCAAACCGTCATCACCCACTATCCGCTCCCAGCCAAACGTGGCAGCTGCCTCGATCGACACACGTGGTATTCCGTCGCCGAGCACCTGAGCCCGATACGCGGGGTCCTGGTCGAAGAACGCCTCCCAACAAGGCAAGCTGACCACCCGGGCTGAAATACCGTCGGCTGCCAGGATCTCGGCCGCCTCGAGCGATGCTGAGACCTCTGATCCCGTGGCCACGAGCACAACGTCGTCGCCGTCACGAATCACGTAGCCGCCCTTGGCCACCTGCCCTGCTCGATCCCCACGGTCGAGCACCGCCAGCCCTTGTCGACTGTGCAGCAACGCCGTCGGACCGTCGGTTCGGTTGAGGGCCATCTCCCATGCTTCCACTGCCTCGCCGGCATCGGCTGGGCGAATCACCCACATGTTGGGCATGGCCCGCAGCGAGGCAAGCTGCTCGATTGGTTGGTGGGTGGGACCGTCTTCGCCGAGGAACACCGAATCGTGGGTGAAGACCCAAATGCTCGGAGCGCCCATCAGCGCAGCCAGCCGCAGAGCCGGGCGCATGTAGTCGCTGAACACGAAGAACGTCGCACCGTAGGGACGAAGACCACCGTGGACGGCCATGCCGTTGACGATGGTGGCCATGGCGTGCTCACGGATGCCAAAAGCGATATCGCGGGCGGAACGATCCGTCTTGCCGAAAATGGTGTCGGCGATCTGGGTCTTGGTGGATCCCACGAGGTCGGCCGCTCCCCCGATGAACCCTGGCACCTTCTCGGCGATCTCCCCGAACAGTTTTCCGTTGACAGCCCGGGTTGCGACCTTCGAGCCGATCTCGAAGCCGGGGCCGTCGAGCGACACCGCTTCGCCATCGAAGAAAGCCGCCCATTGAGCCTTCTGATCGGACGAGGCAGCATCCCAGCGCTCTGACCATTCTTTGTAGGCGTGGCGACCCCGATCCATGCTCTTGCTGAACATCTCCGCGACGTCGTCAGGAACAAAGAACTGCTGATCGGTCGGCCAACCCATCGCTTCCTTGGTCAGGGCGATCTCGTCGGGACCGAGGGGAGAACCGTGCGCCGAGGCCGTGTCCTGTTTGTGGGGTGATCCGTGACCGATGTGGGTGTGGGCGACGACGAGGCTCGGCTGGTCGTAGTGCTCGAGAGCGGCCTCGGTGGCCTCGCGAATCGCTCCACGATCGTGCCCGTCGATATCGACCGTATGCCAGCCGGCGGCTCGGAAGCGGGCGCCAACATCCTCGGTGAACGCGAGATCGGTTGAGCCGTCGATGGAGATCTCGTTGTCGTCGTAGTAGTAGGTCAGCTTGCCAAGGCCGAGATGGCCGGCCAGCGATGCAGTCTCGTAGGAGATGCCCTCCATCAGATCTCCATCGGAGACGAACCCCCAGATGCGATGGCTGACAAAATCCGATCCCAGACGAGCCCTGAGGTGCTCTTCCGCCAGTGCCATTCCCACTCCGGTGCCAAACCCTTGCCCAAGCGGTCCCGTTGTCATCTCGATTCCGAGATGTGGCTCTCGCTCTGGATGGCCGGCGGTTGGCGAGCCCCACTGACGGAAGTTCTTGATGTCGTCCATCGTCAGGGGGAAGCCGGCGAGATGGAGCAGCGAGTAGAGGAGCATCGAGCCGTGGCCGTTGGAAAGAACAAAGCGATCTCGATCCGGCCATTCCGGCTGATCGGGGTTGACGGTCAAGAACTCCGTCCACAGCACGACGGCCAAATCGGCCATGCCCATCGGCATCCCGGGGTGGCCGCTGTTGGCAGCTTGGACACCGTCCATCGCCAAGCCCTTGATGGTGTTGACAGCGCGTTGTTGGACGTCATTCGTCATGGTCGGGGTCTACCTCCACGGTCAGCCGCCAGCGTAGCGATCGTCTCCTGGCTTACCCATTCATGCCGCCGGGGCTAGCCAGGGGCAGGGCGGGTCGGTACACTGCCCCGCATTCTTCACGCCATAGGGGGCTGTGGCGAATCTCTGACTGCTTGAAAGGAGTCGCGCTTGTCCAATCAACTCATCGAGCCGCACGGAGGCGAGCTCGTAGATCTATACGCCACGCCGGCACGCATCGAGGAGCTGAAGGCGGAATCGCGGGACTATGTGTCCTGGGACCTCCGGGGGCGCCAAATCTACGACCTCGAACTGCTGATGTGCGGTGCGTTCTCTCCCCTGCGCGGCTTCATGACCAAGGCGGAGTATCAAGGTGTCGTCGACTCGATGAGGCTCCCCGATGGCGCCCTGTGGCCGATGCCGATAACGCTCGACGTCGACGAGGAATTAGCCGCGCAGGTCAGCGCCGGAGACAAGGTCGCCCTACGGGACGAAGAGGGCGTGATGCTGGCCGTGCTCACGGTGGCCGAGGTGTGGAAAGCAGACAAGGCTGCCGAAGCAGAGAAAGTGTTCGGAACCACCAACGAAGAGCATCCGGCGGTGGCCTACTTGATGCGCCGTGCCGGAACGCACTACTTGGGAGGCACCGTCGAAGGTGTCGAAGCACCCCATCACTACGACTTCCGCCGCCTCCGCAACACACCTGCCGAGCTACGTGTCGAGTTCGTACGCCAGGGCTTCACCAAGGTCGTTGCTTTCCAGACACGCAACCCGATGCACCGAGCGCATGCCGAACTGACTATGCGAGCGGCCAAGGAAGTCGAGGCGAACCTGCTCATTCACCCGGTGGTCGGCATGACCAAGCCGGGCGATGTCGACCATTACACCCGCGTTCGCGCCTATCAGGCGATCATGGACCGCTATCCGCGTGGTACTGCGATGCTGTCGCTCCTTCCCCTGGCAATGCGGATGGGTGGGCCTCGCGAGGCGGTGTGGCACGCCATCATTCGCAAGAACTACGGTGTCAGCCACTTCATCGTGGGACGCGATCATGCCGGGCCCGGTTCGGACTCGGCCGGCAACCCCTTTTACGGGCCGTACGACGCACAAGAGCTCCTCGTTCAACACGAGGGTGAGCTCGGGGTGACGATGGTTCCGTTCAAGCTCATGGTCTACGTTGAGGAACTCGACGCCTATCAGCCAATCGACGAAGTCAAAGAAGGCATGCGGACACTCTCCATTTCTGGCACCGATCTGCGCGAGCGCCTGTCCATGGGACGTGAGATCCCCGAGTGGTTCACGTTTCCCGAGGTCGCCGAAGAGCTGCGCCGGACCCACCCTCCGCGCACCAAACAAGGCTTCACGGTGTTCTTCACCGGCCTGTCTGGCTCCGGGAAGTCGACGATCGCCAATGCCCTCCTGGTGAAACTGCTGGAGATGGGAGGGCGGCCGGTGACGCTGCTCGACGGCGACGTCGTGCGCAAGAACCTCTCGTCGGAGCTTGGGTTCTCGAAGGAACACCGCGACTTGAACATCTTGCGTATCGGTTATGTGGCATCGGAGATCACCAAGAACGGCGGTATCGCCATCTGTGCGCCGATCGCTCCCTACGCCCACACTCGCCAAACCAATCGCGAATTGATCGAGGAGGCCGGTGGCTACATCCTGGTCCATGTTGCGACGCCGCTCGAGGTCTGCGAGCAGCGCGACCGGAAAGGCCTCTACGCCAAGGCCCGGGCCGGGATCATCCCCGAGTTCACCGGGATCTCAGATCCCTATGAAGAGCCCACCGACGCCGACGTCGTCATCGACACGACCGAGACCACGCCCGAGTCGGCCGCCAATCAAGTGATCCTCCATCTGGAGAAACTGGGCTACTTCTCTGTCCGCCGCAATGGCTAGAAGCGGGGCGCATGGTTCGACCCAAGCGCGGCACTAGGTAGCGATGCCATCGGAGGCGTGGCTGACGCTGGCCGTGGTCGCTGCCACGGTGGTGGTTTTGGCTCGCGATTATCTTCCACCCTCGGGAGCGATGGTCGGCGCAATGGTGGCTGTCATGGCCTTCGGAATCGTGACGCCCGCCGAAGCCTTGAACGGCTTCAGCAACACCGCCCCGGCCACGATCGCAGGCCTCTACGTGGTCGCCAAAGCAGTCGAGAAGACCGGGTTCTTGACGCCGTTGGTTCGGCGAATGCTTGGAGAACAGGGATCGATCCGATCGTCCCTCACCCGCCTGGTGATCCCGGCTACGGGTGCATCGGCGGTGCTCAACAACACGCCGATCGTGGCGATGCTGATTCCCCAGGTGGAATCGTGGTCGCTCCGGCGAGGGTGGCCGGCATCTCGATTCCTCATGCCGCTGTCGTTCGCCGCCATCTTGGGCGGTTCGGTGACATTGATCGGAACCGCGACCAACCTCGTCGTGTCCGGCTTGCTCGAGTCCGATGGGTATGACGCCATCGGGTTTTTTGAGATCTCCAAGCTGGGCTTGCCGGTGGCGCTGATCGGCGGCATAGCCATCGTCGCTTTGGCGCCCATGTTGCTTCCCATGCGATCCAGTCCACGCGAAGATCTCGAGGAGGCCGACCTCAAATACACCATCGAATACACGATCGATGCCAATGGTCCGCTCGATGGAAAGTCCGTGACCGAGGCCAGCCTGCGCAACCTGCACGGCGTGTATCTTGCCCAGATACTCCGGGGAAGTGAGCTTCTCAGCCCCGTGTCCCCCGAGACCCGACTACGGGGCGGAGACCGGCTTCTCTTCGTGGGGGCGCCGACCGAAGTGGTGGAGTTGACATCCATGGCCGGCCTGCGATTGTCGGAGGACACTCAGGTGGAACGTCTGGGAACTGGCCGAACTTCGTACTACGAGGTTGTCGTCGGTACGGGCGGCGGCATCGCCGGGCAGACACTGCGCGAGCTCGAGTTTCGGAGCCGCTACCAGGCAGCCGTTCTTGCGATCCATCGAGCAGGCAGCCGCGTGGAGGGCCAGCTCGGTCGAATCCCAATCCGGGTCGGCGACTCGCTGCTCGTTGCATCGGATTCGAGCTTCGGGCGTCGGTGGACCGACCGTCACGACTTCCTCCTGGTCTCCCCTCTCAACGTCGAGACAACTGATCGGCGTCACGCGGCCCGCGTCGTCGGGGTGATCCTCGCCATTGTGGCGATGTCGCTCTTCCTCGACCTGGCACTCATCACAGCCGTGCTCCTCGCCGCACTCGGCATGGTCCTCGCCCAGGTTCTCAGCCCGACGGAAGCTCGTCAGGCCGTGAACCTCGACGTCATCATCGCCATCGCTGCCGCCTTTGGTTTGGCAGCCGCCATCGCCGCCTCAGGCCTCGCCGACGCCGTCGCTGCCCGCACCGTCGACCTGTTCGAGCCCTTGGGAACGGCAGGCGTGCTGCTCGGAATCGTACTGGCGACGACCGTGCTCAAAGAACTGGTCACGACCAACGCCGCAGCGCTGTTGATGTTCCCGATCGCCATCACCAGCGCGCTCGCCGTGGGAGCGGATCCCCGGGGATACGCCATCGCTGTGGCGGTGGCTGCCTCGAAGTCTTTTCTGACGCCGATCGGATATCAGACCAACACGATGGTGTATGGTCCCGGCGGCTACCGCTACTTCGACTACATGCGCTTGGGCATTCCCCTGACCGTGATCGTGATGACGCTGATCATCGTCATCGTCCCGATTGCCTGGCCGAGCTGAGGACCATATGAACCCCATCGAGAAGATCACCGCCGGTCTGCAACATGCCGCAACAGCGCTGGAACCGTTCACACCGGGAGCGATCGAAGCCCGCCGCAAGGACGGGGGCGACCCCGTCACCGATGCCGATCTTGCCGTCAATGAAGTGCTCCGCGAGTTTCTCCCCGAGCGCGGCGACGGATGGCTGTCCGAAGAGACGGCTGACGACCATGCCAGGCTGGAGTGTGATCGGGTTTGGATCGTGGATCCCGTGGACGGGACGCGCGAGTTCGTCATGGGGCTTCCCGAATGGTGTGTGTCCATCGGCCTTGTCGAGGATGGCATCGCGGTTGCCGGAGGCATCTACAACCCGGCCGCCGGCCACCTGATCGTCGGCAGCATCGGCACAGGCGTCACGCTCAACGGGGCCGCGGTGAACAAACACTGGCCGCCCGACCTGGCCGGCCTCACCGTGCTGGCCAGCCGCAGCGAGGTCACCCGGGGCGAATGGGACCGCTTCGATGGGGCAGACTTCTCGGTCTGTCCGATGGGCTCGGTTGCCTACAAGCTCGGACGCGTCGCGGCCGGACTCAACGGCGCGACCTGGACCCTGGTCCCGAAGAACGAGTGGGACATCGCCGCCGGGGTTGCGCTGGTTCACGCGTCAGGCGGCAGAGCGGTGACGACCGACGGCAGTCCCCGGCGATTCAACCAGCCAAACCCGCGCCTCCCCGGCTTCGTGGCAACCGGTCCCGGCCTCGACTCCACAGTTCTCGAGTATTTGGCGATCCCGGTCGCCTGAAAGCCGACTTCGGGCGGCCTAGTTCGATTTCGCCGCCGCACGTGGGGTAAAGGCCGGGAGGGTCACCACCGCATCGACTCCTCCGGTAGCTGCCGGACGCAACGCAGCCGTTCCGCCCGACGCCTCGGCAAGCTGGCTCACGATGGCGAGCCCGAGGCCGGTGCCACTGCGGGTCGAGTCGTTGCGCCAGAACCGGTCGAATGCCCGGTGTCGTTCTTCAGGGGCCATGCCGGGCCCCGAATCCACGACGTGGATCTCATGGTGGTCGGTGCCGGCGACAATGCTCATGACGATGGGCGCCCCGGGGGGCGAGACCGCCAATGCGTTGTCCAACAAATTGTCGAGGATCTGTTCAACCGCCCCCGGTGTCGCCATCGCCCACACGGGGCCCTGTCCCGCTCCTCCGGCGATTGTCACTCCCCGCTCCTCTGCAACGGCCCCCCACAGATCGCAGCGATCCTTCACCTCGCTCGCCAGATCGACCCGCTCGGGCGGCGGGGGAGCTTCGTCCGCTCTGGCCAGGACCAACAGCTGCTCGACCAGGCGACCGAGCCGCTCCACCTCGACCAGCGCAGCCTGCACGTCACCTTGCGCCCCGTCGGTCACCTCGTCTTCGAGATTCTCGAGACGCAAGCGGAGAGCAGTGAGCGGCGTCCGCAGCTGATGGGAGGCGTCCCCAACGAACGCTCGCTGGCGCTCGATGAGATCTCCAAGTCGGGAGGCCATCTCGTTGAACCGACGCACGAGATCACCGAGCTCGGCAGGGGCGTCGTCAGCATCGATGCTCACCGTGAGGTCGCCGGCGCCGGCCCGCACGGCCGCGTCCCGCACTGCCAGGATTGGGCGGCTGATCGACCGAGCTATCACCCAGCCCACCAACGCGATGGCAGCCATCACGACTATGGCAATGCCTGCCAGGCTCCACCAGAACCGGTTGATCCGCGCCTCGACATCGGAAGGGTCGGCGGTGATGCGCGTGGCACCATAGACCGTCCCCCCTGACGCCACCGGGACGGCCACGTAGAGCAGGTCTCGGCCGAGAGTGTCCGATCTCCGCCGACCACTCACGATCTGGCCTTCGAGGGCCAGCGCCACTTCTTCCCGATTGGAAAAGTCTTCGTTCGGCTCACGCTCGGTGTCGACGATGGAGACACCCTCGCGGTCGGTGACCACCACCCGGGTCGAGCTACCGGCTGCGTAATCGGCGGCCGGCTGGGGGCTGTAAGGGGCGTCGTTGTCGAGGGCGTCCTCGTAGATCGTGGCGAGGACGAGTGCGTCCCGCTCCAAGCTCGTCGTGAGCTCCTGGCGTTGCTGCTCGGCGACATATATCCCGAAGGGGACTTCGAGAACGATCAGCACGAACAGCGTCACCGTGAGATAAGACAGCAGCAACCGACGGGTCATGTGGGCGCTTCGTCCGATAGCCGATATCCCACGCCACGAACGGTCTCGATGAGGGCCGGGTCGCCCAGCTTCCGGCGAAGCGAAGCAATATGGACGTCCAAGGTCTTGGTGGAGCCCCACCAGTTCTCGTCCCATACGGCACGAAGAATCTGATCTCGGGTGCACACCGCGCCCCGGTCTTCTGCCAGAAACGACAGCAGGTCATACTCCTTGGGCGTGAGCGTCACGGACATATCTCGCACCGTCACTGCTCGCGTCCGGTGGTCGATCTTCACGAGCCCTTGATCGGGGGCAGCCGGCTTCACTGAGATTCGTTCGCCACCTGTCCGGCGAAGCACCGCTCGGATTCTCGCCACCAGCTCCCGGAATCCGAACGGCTTCACGACGTAGTCGTCGGCACCGAACTCGAGCAGCGCAACTCGCTCGATCTCCTCGGAGCGGGCGGTGACCACGATGATGGGGACATCCGAGCGATCACGTAGCTTGCGGCACACGACCTGACCGTCGAGGTCGGGCAAACCGAGATCAAGCAAAACGAGGTCTCCTGGATCGGCGTTGAGAGCATCAGCGCCGCTCGCCACCCAATGGACCTCAAAGCCTTGGCGCTCGAGACCCGCTACAAGAGGTTCGGCAATGGCGGGGTCATCTTCGACGAGCAGCAATCTCATGACGTCAGGATGCCAGCATTCTCGGCAAGTAGCCGGTGTCTTTACCAAGTCTTTGCACGAGGCTGCCCCACCACTTGCCGCTCCGCGGTTACCTTGACACCACCTGAGCAGCAAGGAGAATCCCCGTGAAGATCAGCAAGACCGCTTTGGCAGCCTCCGCCTCGGTGGCAGCGGTGCTCATGGCGGGAACTGCGGCTCTCGCCGCGAACCTCGGAGTCTTGGGTGCGACCGACAACGCTGCCGATCTGTCGGTAGCACCCACGATCATCGCAGCTGCTCCCGCACCAACCACCGCCCCCACCACGACTGCTCCCGCATCGGTCACCCAGACAACCGTGACTGTGCCAACTACCACCGCGGTGAGCACGACGGCTTATCAGGTCGATGGGATAGGAGTAATCACACTCGCCCACACGGACGACACGCTCAACGTGAGCGCCATCGACGCGAACCCGGAGTGGGAGTGGATTGACGACAGCATCGAGCCAACCCAAGTGATGCTTCAGTTCACTTCGGGCGACACAGTGATTTCGTTCTTGGCTCGACTGGCGCAAGGAGAAGTAACGGTCGAGGTGTTCGACGTGACCCCCGTCCCAGCCACCAGTGGCACGACTTCGACCTCCATCGACGATGACCACGACAGCGACGATTCCGGGGGCAGCGACAACAGCGGTAGTGGCAGCAGCAATAGCGGAAGCGGCAGCGGGGACGACGACAGCCAGGACGACCCGAGCTATGACGACTGAGCCGTCGCAGGCGCCCACAAGTCGGCGAAGAAGCCCGCTACCCGACCGCCACCAGATCTCGCGAGGACTGGTTGAACCGCACGGCGGCGTCTTCGGTGACCGTCACGATATCTTCGATGCGCATACCGAAGCGGCCGGGCAGGTAGACGCCGGGCTCGATCGAAAAGACCATCCCCGGCTCGAGTGATGCCGTGTTGCCTTCCACCAGATATGGGTCCTCATGGACATCGAGGCCGATTCCATGACCGACCCTGTGAATGAAGTAGTCACCCCAGCCGGCGTTGGCGAGCACGCTTCGGGCGGCAAGGTCGATGTCCTCGCAGGCAACACCGGGCCGAACGGCCTCGAATGCCGCTTCTTGGGCAGAGCGCAAAGCTGCGTACGCCTCTTGTTCCTCCCTCCCGGCCTCACCGATCTGAAAGGTGCGGGTCGTGTCGGATTGGTAGCCGTCCATGGATCCTCCGAAGTCGCAGACGACTAGATCTCCCTGTTCCATGACCCGTTTGCTCGGCTCGTGGTGGGGGGAGGCGCCGTTCGGTCCCGCGGCGACGATCGCGAATTCCACGGTCTCATGGCCGGCTGCTCGCAACAGGCCAGAGATCTCGATGGCCAGGTCTTGTTCGGTACGCCCCGCAAATGGCACGCCAGCGAGGTGGGTCATCACCGAGTCGGCGGCTCGGCCAACAGCACTCAGCTTCTCCAATTCGTCGGCATCCTTGCGCATACGGAGGCTCGACATGAGCGCCGCCGCATCGGTCCAGACGACTCCGGGCACCGCTGCTTGGAGGTGCATGAGGAACCGCGCCCACGTCTCTGAACCGACGGCGATTGAGCCGGCTCCGCCGAGTCGAGATGCCACCAGCTTCACGGGATCGTCTGTCTCGGACCATGGCACGAGTTCCATGGGGAGAAGGGTGCGGTCGACGCGAGGCGCCTCCAGCCCCGGAATGACCAACACGGCGTCCGATTGGGTGACAACCGCCATCGTGAGCCGCTCCAGTGGCATTGCCCGATAGCCGGTCAAATAAGGCAGGTCAGAGCCAACGGAAAGTAACAGCGCATCGACCTCCGCCACCACCATCGCTTGGCGCACGGATTCCATTCGAGCCGGAAAACTCATGCCCGAGTGATTCGAATGATGAGGTTGCCGTTGTCATCGACGGTCACCAAGCCATCGGTGGCTGTCGAGTGGGCGTCCGCTTTCATGACGACCATCATACGATGGCCGTCGGGCCAGTCGTTGGGGACGGTGTACACGGTATCGAGCATGATCGGCATGTGATGGCGTGCCCGGTCGACATTGTCGCCGGTGGCCGGCCCAATACGCCACTGTTCGGCCCGATCACCGTCGAGGTCATAGGCCCAAAGATGGCCGGCGACGCCAACATTGGCCGGCAAGTCGTTGGTCACCCGGAAATAGCCACTCACGTCGAGGGTATCGCCCCCTGAGACCGGCACGGGTGCCTTCAGGACGACCTCGAAACCCAGACCGGCGGTACTGGTCACGGCCAGCTCGTCGACCAGTACCTCGCTGGAGTGGGCGTACAGCAGCACACAATCGTCGAGGTCGATGCCTTCGGCGGCGGTGAGCGGAACGACACCGCACACCCGTGGTTGCGATGCCAACTCGCCGGCGATGATCGACAGCTCGTGAGCGTTGCACTCTGCTGCCCGTCGAGCCAGCTCTGCTGCGTCTTGCCCAATGGTGGCGTCGGCTTCGTAGCCCGCGCAGGCAACCGAAGCTGCGTCGGAGAATGCGGCAACGATCGATTCGTACTGAGCTGCTCCAGCGTCACCCAGCTCCTCGATCAACGAAGCCAAGTCTCCCTCGGCGGCCCGGCGGGCGGCCGCCTCGTCGCGCAGAGCACGTTCGGTGGCGGCCAAGCGCCCCTGGGCTTCCGCAAGGTCGTCCTGGAGTTGGGCCACATCATCTGACATCTGCCGCCGGTCAGAAGCGGCCCGCACGTCGGTCGGTGACGGCGCCAGGTATACCACCACCAGAATGGCCACGAGTGCGAGGCCAATGAGAACTTTGCGATCACGGGCTTTGAGCATTGTCACCTATAACGCTTTGGAAACGGAACAAGGTTCCTGACACAGCACCAACACCGGTCGACGTGGCTAACGCCGGTCCCCGATCGCAACAGCGACTGGCCCGCTCGTGGTGTGGGCCAGCGAGTCCTTGGCGTGATAGCTCGATCTGACCAGGGGGCCGGACTCGACGGTACGGATGCCGACGCTCTCCCCGTACGCCTTGAACTCTGCGAATTCGTCCGGATGGACGTATCGCTTCACAGGCGCGTGGCGCGCGGTGGGGCGGAGATACTGGCCGATCGTCACGATGCTCACGCCCACCGCGTTGAGATCGGCCAGAGTGCCAAGCACCTCGTCCTTGGTCTCGCCCATACCCACGATGAGACCGGATTTGATGGCGCTGTTTGGGTTCATCCACCGGGCTCGCGCCAACAGCGCCAACGATCGGCCGTAGTTGGCGGCAGTCCGTACGTCGCGCTGCAGTCTGAGGACCGTCTCGGTGTTGTGATTCAACACCTCCGGCGTTGCGGCCATGACGGTCTCGAGGGCGACCTTGACACCCTTGAAGTCGGGGACGAGAACCTCGACGGAGCAACCAGGGCTGGCCCGCCTGATTTCCTTGATTGTGGCGGCGAAGATGTCTGCTCCGCCGAGCGCCAGGTCGTCACGATTGACCGATGTGACGACCGCGTGGCGGAGGCCCATCTTTTGGACGGCCTCAGCGACGCGAAACGGCTCGAGCACGTCGAACTCCGTTGGCTTGCCCGTCTGCACATTGCAGAACGAGCAGGCCCGGGTACACAGGTCACCGAGAATCATGACTGTCGCGGTGCCTTGCCCCCAGCATTCGTAGATGTTGGGGCATCCGGCTTCTTCGCACACGGTGTTCAAGTCGAGCCCACGCATCAGCTTCTTGAGCTCGACATAGTCTTCGCCCATCGTCGCGGTGACCTTCATCCATTCCGGACGCTCGGGCTCTCCCGGCAAACGACCACCGATCACGACCGGCTCTGCGCTGCGTTTCTCGGGCGAAAACGTCCCACCTGCGAGGAGCTCATCGACCACATAGGATCGAGGGCGACCCTGGCCGCGTGCGAAGGCACTCAGCTGGATTTCGTGTCGGCGGTGACCGAATGCCGCGGCGACGGATTCGGCCACGAGCTCGGCGACGTCTTCGAGCACCACCGTGCCGCCCAACATCTCCGAAATCGAGGTGACCGGCCGGTCGGCGATGCCACACGGGTGAATCTTCTCGAAGTAGGAGAGGTCGGGGTTGACATTCAGCCCGAACCCGTGGGTCGACACGCCCCGCGATACCCGGATCCCGATGGCGGCGATCTTGCCACGCGAGGTCCAGACGCCGGTGTAACCATCCTCCGTCCAGGCTGCGATATCCAGTTCGGCAAGGGCGTTGACGAGCCCCTGCTCGATCGTCCGCACATGCGGAACGATGCGCTTGGGGTCGGTCAACCCGATGATCGGATAGCCGACGAGCTGGCCCGGCCCGTGGTAGGTGATGTCGCCACCGCGATCGACGTGATGAAGCTCGGCGCCGAGATCGGACAGCGTTCGGTCGTCGATCAGCAGGTTTGAGCCATCGCCGTTGCGTCCGACCGTGAAGACGTGGGGATGCTCCACCAGGAGCAAGTAGTCGTCAGCGGTCCGTCCTTCGACTCGGCCTTCCCAGAAGGCCCGCTGCAGATCCCAAGCTTCGTCGTAGGCCATGCGCCCCAGCCACCGGGAGCGGAGCACCGAGGCCCGATCCGGAAACTTCAATCGAGCTCCTGTTCCCAATCCCAGGTCTCGATGTTCTCCTTGATGCGTCGCAGGAACAGCACCGCGGTGGAGCCATCGAAGGCACGATGGTCCCAGGAGAGGCCGAGGTAGGCGATGTGACGGATAGCAATCGAGTCCTGCCCATCGGCCGAAGTCACAACCGTCGGCCGCTTCGTCACTGTGTCCGTCGACAAGATCGCAACGTTGGGAACGTTGATGATCGGTGCAGACATGAAGGAGCCGAACGGTCCAGGGTTGGTGATCGTGAAGGTGGATCCCGAGAGATCGTCGATCGACAGCTGGTTGGTACGACCTCGATCAGCCAAATCGCGGATACTGCGAGCGAGGCCCACCATCCTCAGGCCGTCTGCATTCCTGATCGTGGCAACGATGAGGCCTTCCTGGTTCAGGTCGATGGCGATCCCGAGGTTGATTGCGCTGTGATAAACCGCCTGCTTCTGTTCGAGATAGAACGAGCTGTTGACGACAGGAAATTCGTTGAGAGCGTCGATGGTGGCTCTGGCGATGAAGGGCAGATACGTCAAAGAATGGCCTTCACGCGCCTTGTACTCCGTCTTGTGGGCCTGGCGCACGCGCTCGACACGCTCGAAGTCCACCTCGACGGACGTCCACACATGGGCGGCTGTCTGCTTGGACCGGATCATGTTCTCGCCGATGCGAGAACGAATCCGATTGAGACCCTGCACAACGTCGCCGTCCATGGTCACCACACCCTCAGACGCGTCGACCGAGGCCGTCGGCCGTGCCGGTTGGGGCGTCGATGGTGCAGCCGGCGGGGCCGCCGCGACCGGTGCGGTTGGAGGCGGGGCCGGGGTGGGAGCGGGCGCCGGAGCTGAGCCGTGTGCGGCGACATAGGCCTCAACGTCTTTGCGCGTGATCCGGCCCTCGCGGCCGGTGCCCGTGACCTTCCCGAGGTCGACGCCGTGATCCTTGGCCAGTTTCCGTACGACCGGCGAAAAGAACGCGCCCTCAGGCACCGGTGCGACCGCGGCAGCCACCGGAGCAGCCGCGACCGGTGCGGGACTGGCGGCAGGGGCTTGCGGAGCAGGGCCGCCGGTGGGCTCGGCCGCGGGAGCAGGCTTTGGCGGTGCGGCTTCCGGCGGAGGAGCCGGTGCCGCGCCTGTGGCCCCGATCACAACCATCGGAGCACCCACCGCGATGGTGTCGCCTTCCGCGGCGACAATCTCCAGAACCGTTCCGGCAACCGGCGAAGGCACTTCGGTGTCGACCTTGTCGGTGGAGATCTCCACGATGACCTCGTCGACCGCCACCGCATCGCCCACCTGCTTCGTCCAGCTGAGGATGGTACCTTCGGTAACGGTCTCTCCCAGTTGCGGCATCGTGACCGTTGTCGATTCCCCTCCGGCGGAAGCGGCCACGGGGGCCGGATCTGGCGCCTCGACTGGCTCGGGAGCCGGTTCTGACTCGGCCGGTGGAGGCTCGGGATCGACCGTGTCGGCTTCGGCTGTGTCAGCCTCGGCGGTGTCGGCTTCGACGGGGGCAGCAGCGCCACCAGATGCCTCACCGGCTTCTCCGATGATGGCCATCGCAGTGCCTACGGCGATTGTGTCGCCCTCGGCGACCAGGAGTTCGAGGACGACACCCGCGGCCGGCGAAGGCACTTCGGTGTCGACCTTGTCGGTGGAGATCTCCACCAGTACTTCGTCTTCGGCAATGGTGTCGCCCACCTGTTTCGCCCAACTGAGGATGGTCCCTTCAGTGACCGTTTCCCCGAGTTGCGGCATCGAGACCGTTGTCGCCATTTGCTAGCTGCTCCTTTTCTGGACCCGCACGCTACTTGGCTCCCATCATTAGTGCAGGCTCCGGCCCGCAGAAGCCAGCAGCGTTTCGCCGATCGCCTCGGATAGCGTGGGATGGGCGTGGATGAAGGCGGCTGCCTCGGCCGGCAGCGCTTCCCACCCGACCGCATACATGAGCTCGTGAATCATCTCTCCGGCGTGAGGCCCAACGACGGACGCCCCGATGATGGGACCGTCTTTCTGGTTGACTACTTTGACGAGACCTTGGTTCTGGCCGATGATCTGAGCCCGTCCCACGCCAATCATGGAATGAACGTGGACATCCACATCGAGGCCGGCTTCCTTGGCTTTGGCCTCGGTCATGCCCACCTCGGCCATCTCGGGATGGGTGTATACCACCAGAGGTATGGCCCGGTAGTCCACGGGAGCCGTCTCGCCAGTTGCGATGTGGGTGATGGCCGCAATTGCTTCGGCGAAGCCAGCATGGGCCAGCTGGGGTACGCCGGCGACGATGTCGCCAACGGCGTAGATCGTGGGCTCGGCCGTGAGCTGGGTCAAGGGGTCTACGATCACAAAGCCCCGATCGACCTCGATCTTGGATGCTTCGAGGCCGATGCCATCCGTGAGGGGTGCGCGTCCGACGGCGACCAGCACCACGTCGACCTCGACCTTTTCGTCGCCCAACGGCACCTGAACGCCTTTCTTGCCGACCTCTGCGGCACCAACGCTTGCGCTCAGATGGAACTTCACGCCGCGCCGCTTCAATTGCTTCTCCAGTTCGGCGGCTGCTTTGGAGTCAGCACCGGGGACGATCTGGTCCAACATCTCGAACACATGGACTTCGGACCCGAGATCGGCCAGAAGCGACGCGAACTCGCACCCGATTGCCCCTGCACCGATGATGCCGACTCGCTCGGGCCTGGCTTCCCAGTCGAGCGCATGATCAGACGACACGATTCGATCGCCGTCGAAGTCGTAACCCGGGATCGAGCGCGGGACCGATCCGGTGGCCAGAACGATATGCCGGGCCTCGAGGAGTCGCTCACCTTCGGCTGTGTCTACTGCCACCAGGTTGGGGCTGGCCAATCGGCCGAACCCGTCGACGACGTCGACCTTGCGGGCCTTGAGCAGCCCTCCCAGGCCGGATACGAGGCCGTCCACGATCTTCTGCTTCCGTTCCAAAGCCGTCGTCCAGTTGAATTCGGGCTTGCCCACCTCGACACCGAACTCGCCGGCTTTGGCGACCGTTGTGTAGACCTCGGCGGCCTGGAGCCAGGTTTTCGCCGGAATACAACCGCGGAGGAGACACGTCCCCCCAACGGTGTCCTTCTCGACGAGGGCAACGCGCAATCCGAAGTTGTGCGCATAGAGTGCGGCGGCATAGCCACCGGGGCCGCCTCCCACGATTACGACGTCGTACACGGATCCTCCGTCAGATTATTGAGTGGGTGACAGGCTAGTGCCGCAGCGGTTGGTCCGGGCAGGTCGGATTCTCCAGCGCTACGGCCGGCGGTAACCTAGCCCCATCATGCAGACCCGCTACCTGCTCCTGTGGTCCATGCTCCTGCTGTTTCTCATCCTCGGAGCCTCGGCCTACAAATTCCTGTTCCAATTCTGAGGAACAACCTTCAGCTGGCTACGGTTCAATTCGACGATGCAGTTTCACGTGACAGACAACGCACTGGATCTCGCCCGCAAACGCGGCGGGGTCATGGCCGTGGATTTCATCCCACCCATCAGTTGAGGGGGCACCTTGGAGGTGTCGGTCGACACCTATCTGAAGGGGAAAAACCTGGCGGCCTACCAGACGGTCGAACAAGCCGACGTGACCATCCACATCGCCCCTGCGCTCGTTCAGTGGGCCCGGGAGGCAACCGTTGACACCGTCTCCCGGCTGGGACGGAGACGATTCGCCGTGCGGGCCGAGCATCGCCATCAACCCACCTGAAGCCACTGACCCGAGCCGGTCGGCTCAGCGCACCACCAATGCCTCGCCAGGTGACAGTTCGAGGAGCGTGTTGCCGGCCAACCGGGCGGGATCACTGCTCACGAGCACCTCGGAGGCTTCCACCCCCGCGACCCTGCGCGCACCGTCGGCATAGTTCACCATCACTGTGACCGTCTCAGCGGCCGATTGGCGCTGGAAGACAAACACATCGGGATCAGCTGAATCGACGACGGCGAGGGCACCGATCTGCAATGCCCGAGACGTGGATCGCACTGCCAGCAGGCGCCGATACAGAGTCAGCATCGAAGCGGGGTCATCGACCTGGGAATCGACACTGCGGTTCTCCGTGTCGGGTCCCATTGGCAGCCAGGTGTTGGCCGTGGGCGAGAAGCCGCCGTGCTGGTCCCACTGCATGGGAGTTCGGGCACCATCTCGGCCCAAGCCTGGCACCCTCTTCCCCCACGGGTCGACCGCCAACTCGGGCGGAACGTCGGCCTCGAGCATGCCGATTTCGTCGCCGTAGTACATGGTGGGTGTGCCCCTCAATGTGAGAAGGAGGACGGCAGCCCGTCTGGCCCCGGGGTCGCCGAGCCGAGACGCAACCCGCTGCTCGTCGTGGTTGCCCCAGACGTAGTTGGGCCAGCCGAACTCGGGCGTCACCGATTCCACAGCCTCGACAGCGGCGGCGACGCCGTCTCGACTGTCCTCCGCGGCCAGCAAGGCGAAATTGAGCGGCATGCTCAAGCCGTCGCCCGACCCGTAGTAGCTCGCCCACTTCTGGGGTTCGTACTCGTGGATTTCGCCGACTGTGAGCCGATCTCCGTCGTATTCCTCCATGACTGAGCGGATCGCCCGAAACACGTCGTGGATGTCTTCGTGGCCCTTGTTGTAGATATGCAGCTGGGTCTCATACTCTCCCAAATCCTTGTACGAGCCTCGGGCGCGGGCATCAGCGGAAGGATTCGACCGGAGAGCAGGGTCCTTCATCATGTAGTGGGCGACATCGATGCGGAACCCGTCAACGCCCCGGTCGAGCCAGAAGCGAAGCGTGTCGAGCATCGCTTCCCTGAGCTGCGGATCACGCCAGTTCAGGTCTGGCTGCTCCTTGAGGAACGAATGGAGGTAGTACTGGCCAGTCGCCGCATCGAACTCCCACGCCGGGCCGCCGAAGTTGCTCAGCCAGTTGTTGGGAAGGCCTCCGCTGGGCCCGGCATCCTTCCACACATACCAGTCGCGTTTGGGGTTGTCCCGTGAGGCTCGCGACTCGACGAACCAGGGATGCTGGTCGGAGCTGTGGTTGGGAACCCAGTCGACGATGAGCTTCAGCCCGGCGTCGTGAAGGGCAGAGCGAAGGCGGTCGAAGTCATCCAGGGTGCCGTATTGGGGGTCAACGTTCGTGTAGTCGGAGACGTCGTACCCAAGATCCCTCTGCGGTGAGGGGTAAAACGGTGACAGCCACACGGCGTCAACCCCCAGGGTTTCCGCCAGGTAGGGCACCCGCCGGCGAATTCCCTCCAGGTCACCGATCCCGTTGCCCGTGGTGTCTTGAAAGGACCGCGGATAGATCTGATAGATGACGGCCGACTGCCACCAGGCATTTCGCATCAGGGCAAGTTAGTCATCGCGACGGCGACCGAAGCCAAGTCCGTCGCAGAGCTGCGGTAGGGTCGTGGCACGAAAGAGGAGCACCGTATCCAACGGGTCGTTGTCGTCGCCAATCGTCTTCCCGTGTCTTGGAACGGGACCAGCTGGGAGACCAGCCCGGGGGGGCTGGTCCGCGCTCTCGGGCCCGTTCTGCGGCGAACAGAGGGATCCTGGGTCGGTTGGCCGGGCATACCCGACATGGACGTCGAGCCGTTCGAGCATGAGGGGATCGATCAGCGGCCCGTACGCCTGAGTGAGGCGGAGATCGAAGGGTTCTATTTCGGATTCTGTAACGGAACGCTCTGGCCCCTCTATCACGATGCCGTGGTAGCACCCGAGTTTCACCGCCACACGTGGCGACCCTATGTCGAAGTCAACCGCAGCTACACCGAGGCTGCCGCCGCGGCGATGAGTCCCGGTGACATCGCCTGGATACAGGACTACCAACTTCAGCTCGTGCCCAGCATGCTGCGCGCCTCGCAACCCGACGCCACCATCGGCTTCTATCTCCACATACCCTTCCCTCCCATCGAGCTGTTCTCCCGGCTGCCGTGGCGCAAAGAGATCGTGGAAGGCCTGCTCGGAGCCGACGTCATTGCCTTTCAGACACGCCGCAGCGCCGAACACTTCGCCCGAGCCGCCCGCCGCTTCGCCGGGGCCGAGGCAATCGGAAGACGAGACCTTCGATGGAACGGCCGCGAGATCCATCTTCAGCCTGCTCCGATAGCGATCGATCCCTCCGAGTTCGAGCGGATGGCCCGCTCCCCCGAGGTTCAACAACGAGCCAAGGAGCTCAGAGCGGAACTCGGAGACCCCGAAACGCTGATCCTCGGCATCGACCGACTGGACTACACCAAAGGCATCGACCTCCGGCTCAAATCGGTGGCCGGGCTACTCGAGGGGGTACCGCGTGACGAGCGCAAGTACGCGTTCGTGCAGGTGGCAGTTCCCAGCCGAGAACAGGTTCCGGCCTACCAAGAGCTTCGCGAGCAGGTGGAACAGCTGGTCGGGAGGATCAACGGCGATTTTGGGACTGCTGGATTCGTTCCCGTTTCGTACTTCTATCGCACCGTGCCCTTCGAGGAGCTCGTCGCCCTCTACGTGGCGGCAGACGTCATGCTGGTCACCCCGCTGCGTGACGGCATGAACCTCGTCGCCAAGGAGTACGTGGCGTGCCGGGTCAACGGAGACGGCGTGTTGGTGTTGAGCGAATTCGCCGGAGCCGCCGAACAGTTGACCGCCGCCGTCATCGTCAATCCGCACGACGTCGATGGTGTCACCACCGTGCTGCGGCATGCGGCTTCCCTGCCCGAGGATGAGGTCAGAGCCCGGATGAGAAAACTCCAACAGGTCGTCCGGCGGAACGATGTGTTCGAATGGGCCAAGCTGTGTCTGGCCGAGCTCTCGATCCGATGATCGATGACTGTCTCGCCGCCGCCATTGCAGAGGTGCTGGGGACGATCGCGGCCATCGGTCAGTCGTTGCGAGCCTGATTCAGCAAACGGCGAACGCCAAACAGGGGAACGGCGACCCACGACGGGCGATTCTCCAGCTCCCAGCGCAGCTCTCTGAGCCCGCGAGCCAAGGCATAGGCGCCCAGGAGGAGATCGACGTGGTCGGCCTCATCAGGGACGAGGGGCGAGCCCGCCATTTCGTCGAGATACGACTCGACATATCGTGCACCGGCGAGCTCCGACCACCAGGCGGCTCGCGCCCAGGCCGGCTCTTTGCGATCGAGGCCGGCGGATCCCGCCACGTAGTCCAGGGACCGCAACATCTGGGCGACATCGCGCAGCGGCGACGCACGAAGACGGCGCTCGCCCAGAGGAAGCGTGTGATCGCCGGTGAGGTCCGTGAGCATGAAGTCGCCTTCGGTCGCGATGACGGCGTCGAGTCGAAAGTCACCATGAACCCGGATCCTCTGGCCCGTCATGGGTTCGCGCCGGATCAGATCAAGCCGGGCCAGCATCTCGCCTTCAGCTCTCATGACGTCTTCCATGACCTCCTGGACGTCACTGCTCATTCCGCTGACGACCCGCCCCAGGTACGCCAGCTCGTATCGCACGTTCCCACGGAGGGACTGATAGAGGGACTGTTGATACAGCGTGCTGAACAGCAGTGGCCGCAATTCTGGATCTTCGCTGAGTGAGCCCAACGACTGGTGGAGCTCGGCAGTGAGTCTGCCTAGTTGACCTACGCGTTCGAGCGTTGGCGCCAAACCCTTGACCACCCATGCAGGCGGAGCATGATCGGCAGTGGCCCATCGATTGGCGGTCGGCCACGGCGGCTCGTCTGACTTCGCGGTGGAGCTGAGCCACTTGGAACAGAGGCGGTACAGCTCTTCGAAAGCGTCGGAGTCGCTCACCAGGGAACGCTGCAGAACTCCGAAAGTACATGCTTCACCCGACTGATACTCCGACGAGCCGAGAACCTCGGAGAGGTTCACAAAACCAGACCTCTCAGTCAAGAAACGCCGCAGCTCTACGTCGGGGTTGATCCCCGGCTCCACCGACCGAAATACCTTGACCGTGAGCTCCGAGCCAAAGTCAGCAAATGTCTCTCCTTCGGCGCTCTCACGGACAGAAGCGAGGGTGCCCATCTCATCGAGTGAGCCCACATCGAGCCCATCCACCACAAGCGGCGCGACGACGGGTTGAAACACCACCGTCCCCGCCCGGCCCAAGATGGTCCGCCCTTCCAGGTGGTCGCGGAGCAGCCGGTCGAGAAACCGCTGATCGTACAAAGCGTCATAGAGGACACCGTGCTCACCGTCCGCCAGGATCTCGGCGATCGCCGGCCGAGGGTCGTGGTCGTCATCGCCGTTGCCGA
>JBFGJH010000002.1:0-127146 GCA_041577335.1 Acidimicrobiia bacterium
ACACCTTCGAGCTGCTGTATTCGGGTCGGGGCACCGTGGCGGGGGCATCCTTCACCGACGTGATCGCCCAGCGCCCGGCTCTGACGCTCCTTGTGTTTGTGTCCGTGGCAGTGGCGGTGGTTCTCCTCGTCAACCTGCGCTCGCGGGGATGGCTCCTCCCCGCCATCGCGGTGGGAGGGTGGTTGCTCATCTCGATCATCGGCGGTGGGCTGGTCCCGGCTGGAGTTCAGCAGCTGTCGGTGGTGCCTGATGAGATCAACAAGGAGATCCAGTATGTGCAGCACAACATCGAGTTCACGCGGTACGCATATGGAATCAACGACGTAGAAACCCGATCGTTCGACGCCCGGCAGAACCTCGAAATCTCCGACCTCGAGGCGAGCACGGCGACACTCGACAACTTGCGCTTATGGGACCCGGCGGTTCTCCGCTCGACGTACAAGAGCAGTCAGGAGCTCCGCCCGTTCTACGAATTCGAAGATGTCGACGTGGATCGGTACGTCATCGATGATGAGCTCACGCAGGTTCTCCTGTCGCCCCGGGAGCTGGTCCGACCCGAGACGAGCGATGACTGGATCAACAGTCACCTCGTGTTCACGCACGGATTCGGTGCCGTCGTCAGCCAGGCCAATGCCGTAACCGGCGAAGGAAAACCGGACTACCTCGTGCGAGACATTCCTCCGCAATCGAGCGACCCCATTCTCGAGATCGAACAACCTCGCATCTACTTCGGAGAAGCATTGCCGCGGAACTCGATCGTCATCGCCGGCACGTCCGAAATGGAGATTGACCGACCCGTGGGCGAGGGCGACGACGCTATCGAGTTCAACAGCTACGACGGTCCTGGTGGCGTCGAAGCGGGCAACCTGCTGCGCCGGGCCGCTTTTGCGGTGCGCTACTCCGATTTCAACATCATCATCAGCCAGCAGCTCGAGGCCGACAGCAAAGTGCTGATGCGACGGAACGTCGTCGATCGAGTCGCGTCGGGGGCACCCTTCATGAGTGTCGACTCCGATCCCTACATGGTGGTACTCGACGGACGGCTGGTGTGGGTGGTCGACCTCTACACGACCAGCGAGTGGTTTCCCTACTCGCAATCGGCCGAAACCGGCCGATTGCGTGCGGTTTCCGATGGCGCCATCAACACGGATCCCTATCTCTCGAACCGGTTCAACTACCTACGCAACCCGGTGAAGGCAACGGTCGACGCCTATACGGGTGAGATGACGTACTACGTGATCGACGAAACGGATCCCGTGCTGGGCGCATACCGTCAAGCGTTTCCTGATCTGTTCACCTCAGCCGATGAAATGCCGGATGGCCTTGCCGAACACTTCCGCTATCCAGAAGACATGTTCCGTGTCCAGACCGACATGTTCCGCCGTTATCACGTCACCGGTGCCCGAGACTTCTTCACCGACTCTGACCGCTGGGACATCGCCGTAGACCCGGCCACGTCGCCGCGAGATCCGATCCGCCGGCCCGTCTTCGATCAAGATCGGCGTCAGATCCTTCAAATGGAGCCCTATTACCTGCTGATCAGACTTCCGGGGGAGGACGAGTTGTCGTTTCTGATGATGCAGCCGTTCACGCCGGAAGCCAAAGCGAACATGATCTCGTTCCTCGTGGCCAAGAGCGACCCGGGATCATATGGCGATTTGATCGTGTATCAGTTGCAGCGCGACCGGCAGTTCGACGGGCCGGCCCTCGTCGGTCAAGACATCAATCAAGACTCTGATTTCTCAGCCCTTCGCACGCTCGAGGGACAGGAAGGATCGGAATTCATCCAGGGTCAGATGCTCGTGATCCCGATCGAGGAGTCGATTCTCTACGTTCAGCCGATCTACTTGCAGGGCGATTCCGGTCAGATCCCGGAGTTCAAGCGGGTCGTCGTCGCGTACGGCGACACGATTGGGTTCGGAGAATCGCTCGATCAGGCACTGGCGCAAGTCTTTCCCGATTTCGCCCCCACTGCGGTTCCGCTCGATCCCCAGCCTGTCGACGCCGAGCCCACCGACGCCGAGCCCACCGACGGAGAAACGGTCGTCGTGTCGGGAGACGTGGCCGAGTTGCTCGCGTCGGCAGAAGAGGCTTTTGCAGCTGCAAACCTGGCGCTCGCCGCCGGAGATCTGGGCACGTACCAGACCAAAGTCGAAGAGGCAGCGGCGTTGATTCAGGCCGCTCAAGAGTTGATCGAGGCCGGCGACAGTTGACCCGGCAGGTGGCTCGTTGTCTCGCTTTTTGGCGTTGATCCGCCCACAATTGGTTCCGTGAACCCGGTTACGTTGCTTCGCCTTCTCGAAACTCACGAGTTTCAGATTGGGCTGATAGCCGGCATCGTCGGCTTTGTCGTGGCTCTCATCCTGCGTGACCGTCGCCCACACTTCGCGTTGCTTTTTTCGTTCGCCGCAGTGGCGGCAATTGGCTGGCTACGGCTGTTTTCGGCCTCGTTGCTCGAGGATGCGTTTCTCCGACGATGGTGGGTTCTCCCGGCCGCGGTGACATCCATTGCCATCATCACCTACGGCCTCAGCCGCGACAGCGGATTCCTGCATCCCGTGTGGCCGACCGCCGTGTCGTTGGGTGGCGTATGGGCGACCGTCCCAGACACCGAAGAGGCCGCAGTGGTGCTCGGCGTGATCTCTGGGTTGCTGCTGATGTCGATCCTTCCCCGATCAGCCAATCTCGCCCTCGTCGGGTCCGAGTTCCTCGCCCTGATCGTCGTGTGGGTGGTCGCAGTCGGATCTCTCGGTAGGGATGGTGCGATCGTGGGTGGCCTGGGAGCTTTGGCATCGCTGGCGCTCATCCGGTGGCGCCAGGTCGACAGCGGGTGGTGGGACCTGGGCCTCCACGTGGGGTTGGTGTTGGTATGGTCGCGAGTCGCCGGACTGCGGCAGGCGGCGTGGGAAGCTGCAGCGCTCGGCGTCACCGCGACCGTCGTGGTTGCGGCGGTGCGCTGGCAGGTCGCCAGGCGGCTAAGGAACCGACCTGAGTCGGGAGTGACGATAGTGGAGCATCGCCCAGAACCATCCGCCACACAAGACGACGGCAATGGCGGTGACGATGATCGCGGTCGGGGTGAACGTCACGAGAACCAGGGTTGAGATGAGCTCGATGGTGATGAGGGTGAGCAACAGAACGATGATGTTGTCTCGGGTCGCCCGCGACGCAAAGTAGGCGCCTGCGGGAGCGCCGAGCACAACGATTGGGACGGCTACGAGCCAGTATTCGAATGCGATCCCGACGTCGTGGCTGATTGCCACATGCAGGAATGTCCCGACAATCGAGTTGATCGCCATGATGATGACGGTGGTGGGAGTGCTCACCTTTTCGTCGATGCCAATGGCCAGCGTGAGCACGATGAAGGTGAGCATGTCGATCCCCGAGCCGGTGTTGGCGGCCACGATTCCTCCGGCGACGCCGATCACCAAGAAGAGAGCCCGGTTGCCGTTGGTCCATGACGGCATATGCTGGCGCGGGACCCACTTCAATGCCCACCTGGAGATCGCCAGCGCCACACCGAACACCGTGGCGACAAACGTGAACAGAATCTTTGAGTACGGGCTCGCCAACCCGATGTAGTAAGTCCCCAGAATCTGGCCGAAGACGCCGCCCAATGAGGCCCAGAGGATCACGCGGGGAAGAATGGGGACTCGACGAGCGACGATCACGATGCCGGCAAACGTCATTCCCACCGACTGGATGAGCAGTCCAAATGTGCGGGCGGTCGTTGGCTCGATCGACAAGACTTTGGTGAAGACCGGAAACGCGACGGCGGCGCCGCCTTCCGCCGTGGCTCCGGCAACGAAGGAGCCCAAAGACATCGTCAGGCTGACGGGCCAGAACTCGGCGAACAGGCCCCAAGACGAGGTGGTAATCATGTAGCTCAGCCACACGATGTAGAACACAACGAGCGCAACGGGGTAGGCCCAACGTCGGACGCGATCAGCAATTGTCGGCGATGGTTGCCCGGCTGCCGGTTGTTCTTCGGACGTGACCGGAGTAGCCGTCACCATCCCCCCTTTGTGCCCCTCTGCCAACTGTTCCTCAGCTGGGAGTCGCGGCGATCCCTGTTGCCGCAGACGGCGGTAAGGATGGCCGCTCCACCTATCAAATGCAAAAAAACTTCCGGTCAGAGCGAGTGAGCGTCGAGGACGGCCTCGACGACTCGGTTCCGGTCGTCGTCCGTGAGCGTGGAACCACTCGGGAGGCACAACCCGTCGGCGAAAAGGCTCTCCGAGACCGATCCGCCGATCACGGCACATTCGGCGTAGATGGGCTGCATGTGCATCGGTTTCCATACGGGCCGAGCCTCGATCTCCTTGGCGACGAGATGGGTGCGGACGTGTTCTCGGTCGATCCCGGACACCGCCGCGTCGAGGGTGAGGCAGGTCAGCCAGAAATTCGAATAGGAGCCGGCCGCCTCGGGCATGAACTCGATTCCCGGAATGTGCCCGAGTCGCTGGCGGTACACCTGATTGGTGTGCCGACGCGCTTCGACCCGGCGGTGGAGGTCGGCCAGCTGGGATCGTCCCAACGCAGCGAGGAGGTTGCTCATCCGGTAGTTGTACCCAACCGTGGAATGCTGATAATGAGGAGCCGGATCCCGTGCCTGGGTGGAGAGAAACACAGCTTGCTCGATCCAATCGGCCCGATTGCTGGCTAGTGCGCCGCCGCCACTCGTGGTGATGATCTTGTTGCCGTTGAACGAGAGCACTGCCATGTCGCCGAAGCTCCCGGCCGGACGTCCCTGGTACGTCGCTCCGAGTGCCTCCGCTGCGTCTTCGATGAGGAGCACGCCATATTCGGCACAGAGCGGCTCGATGCGCTCGTAGGCAGCACATTGGCCATAGAGATCCACGACGATCACCGCAGCGGGAAGCCTCCCGCTTGCGGCCGCCGCGGCGAGCGCTTCTGCGAGGAGATCTGGATCCATGTTCCAGGTCGTTCGATCGCTGTCTATGAACACCGGCTCGGCCCCCACATAGCGGATCGCATTGGCGGTGGCTGCGAACGTCAAATCCGAGACGAACACGGTGTTACCCGCTTCGACGCCACCCACCATGAGCGCGAGATGGAGCCCGGCTGTTCCGGCGCTGAGTGCCGCGACATGGCTCCGACCTACGGCGTCGGCCAGTTCCGCCTCGAAGGCATCGACCTCGGGACCGAGGGGAGCGATCCAGCCTCCGTCGAAGGCGCGATTGAGTGCCTCCCGGTCCTCTTCGGACACATCGGGTGGGGAGAGGAGTATGCGTTCGGTGGCCATCGTTCGCCCGTCTTCGAGATCTGTTTGGTCGGCGCCACGCTACTCGGCGGAGCGGTCGCCTTGCTGTGGACACAGATGAGAGCGCCGACTACGTTAGGGCCGCAATTTCGATTGTGGCCGCCGTGACGCGGCCAGTGGTCAGGGGGGTGTTTTCTGATGGATGACACAAGCACAGGGACGGTCATCGATACCGCTCGCTTGGTCGATTTTTGCCGCGGAGGCTCGATGGGATCCAGGCGATGAAACTGTCGATCGAGTTCCCACCGATCAGCCCGGCGATCGAGGCTGGGACGGTGGCCAAATGGCACAAAGCGGTCGGCGATGAGGTCTCTTATGGGGATGATCTGTTCGACATTGCCATCGAGGAGGTCACCCGCATGCGTCGCAGCCTCAGCGCACGGGTGCGAAAGCCATCGAAAGCCAAATACCGCAAGCTATCCGATGTCAGCGTGATGTATCGGGTGACGTCGATGGACTCGGGAAGACTCACCAACATCGAGGCGCTCGAAGGGACGGCGATCGCCGTGGGTGATGTCGTGGCGCACCTCGACGTTGGCGGGGGCGACGGCGAGTCGACTGCATCGGCCCGCACTTCGTTCAATCTGGTCGGCTCGAATTCGGAATCTTCGTCATGAGCACGCTGAAGATCCGGGCAGTGCGGGTGCTCCGCAAGGTTGCCGGCACCAACCCATATGCCGCCAAGAAGCTCAAGGCGCTGTACTCGAAGCCGAAGGTGCAATCTGGCGAGAACTTCACCCAGATGACGGGGCGCCAGTACACCATCGTCCGGTCCAAACAGGGAGCGGACGAGCGTCGGGTCGGCATCTATCTGCGAGGGGCCTGCGACCTGCCGGCGCTGTTTCGGATCGCACCTCTCATGCGAGACACGTTCCGCGGGACATGCGCCATCAAGCGAGATCCCAATGAAATCTCCGGTTCCCGGTCGGACCTGATGATGCAGACCCTGCATGACCTCGCCAATGTCCCCCAAGAGACCCTCGACGAGGTGACGGCAGCATTCAAGCTGGGCGTCCGATATTTCAGCAGCGACATCTTCGACCCGGCCTTCACGATCGAAGGCCAGCAGCGAGAGATGACGTTCGACAAGAACGTCATTGTCCTGTCCGCCGCTGCCGACTTCTCCCGCACGCTCTACCGGCATCGTGAGCACGGGCTGCTCGTCGATCCGGGCGGGTTCTGGTTGAACTCTTCCATCGACAGCGCTCTCCATGACATGGACGCTGTGAAATGGTTCAACAAGAACTTCAAGAGCATCGGGAAGATGACGCCGGAGGACTACCACCGCGAGTTCGGCGCATTTGTCACCGAGGTCAAGAAGCGCACTGGCGCACACGTCATGGTGCTGAATCTCTTGGCCGTCGATCCGGCCGACCTGACGCACAACTACCGGCTCATCAAGAACCCGGACAATGCGCGCCGGCGCGCCTTCAACGTCGCTCTCGCCGAGATGTCCGAACAACACGACTTCGACATCGTCGACGTAGACCGCATCCTCAAGGGCGGCGGAATCTCCGGTCAGGTCGACTTTGCGCATGCATCGGAGGAGCAGTTCATGCCGGTCGCAGCCGAGGCGTATCGAATCCTCAAAGAGCGTGAGATCCTCTGACGTAGGATTGGTTGCGCAGGACGATTCGGGGGAATCATGGCGAGCACATTGAAAAAGACGTTCATCAAGGGAGCGTCGCGCGTTGCTCGGTCGATCGACAGCGTTTCACCGAAAGCCGGCGATCTTCTCCGGCGCACCTACTACAAACCCAAATCCCAGTCCGGCGATGGCTGGATCGAGATGACCGGCAAGAACTACCGCATCATTCAGTCCCAAGATGCCCCGGACGCTCAGCGCATCGGCATCTATCTGCGCGGTGGGTGCGATTTGCCGGCCGTGATGACAATGGCTCCTTTGGCCGCCAAAACGCTGACCGGCACCTGCGCCATCTCGCGCGATCCGATTCTCATCTCAGGCTCACACTCCAATTTGCTCCTTCAGACCCTCGGGGACCTCGACGACGTTCCTCGCGAAGCGCTCGACGAGGTGAGCCAGGTGTTGCACCTCGGAAGACGGTATTTCTCATCTGACCCGTTCGATCCGACATTCGAAGTGATGGGTACGAAAGGGCCGGAGACGTTCGACAAGAACGTTGTCGCATTATCCATCGGCCCTGACTTCACGCGCACGCTGTACCGACATCGAGAGTATGGGTTCTTCGTCGATCCGGGTGGCTATTGGCTCAACGATGCCATCGATTCGGCAATCGATGACATGGAGGCGGTGAAGTGGTTCAGCAAGAACTTCAAGAGCGCCGGAAAGCTCACCGCCGACCAGTTCAGTGAGCGTTTCGGACGCCTCGTCACAGAATTCAAAGCTCGTACCGGAGCCCATGTGCTCGTCATCAACCTCTTGACGGTGGACCCGGCCGATCCCATCCACAACTATCGGCTCGTCAAGAACCCCGACAATGCCCGGCGGCGCGAGTTCTCTATCCGGCTCGCTGAGATCTCCCGAGCCCACGACGTCGACATCATCGACGTCGACCGGGTCCTCAAGCTGCGAGGGATCGAGGAGCAGGTCGATTTCGCCCACTTCTCGGAGACGCAGTTCAAGCCGATCGCCGCCGAGGTCTACCGGATCCTGCGAGCGCGCGAAATCCTCTGAGAGGGTCTACGCGGACTCCTGCTTGCGCTCTGCCCACAAACGGGTACCGGCCGACCCGGCGATTGCTCCGAGCACGACGCCGGCGAGGCCCACGCCGATCAGTGTCGACGCCGGCCACCCGTCTTGGTCCTCCTCGGGCGATGCTGCCTGGCGTTGATCGTTCAATCGCACGCGATCTGTGGATTGGGTGGCCGCCCGCCTCGAGCTGTTGTCGGACGCCTGGCCTCTGATCGTTGTCTCGGGAGCCTCCGCCACCGTTTCCTCAGTGGTCGTGGTGGCGGCGGCCTCGGTTGGGGGAGGGCTGTCGCTCGCCTCGCCGGCTTCGAACCAGGTTGCGGTCGGGTCCGCAATCAGATGGTCGTACAGAAGCTGACCGACTTTGAGAGCGCCAGTTTCGGGAAGGGGATGGACGCCGTCGTTGGGAGCAAAATCGGAGCATTCCCATATGAGCCCGTCACTACGAGGGTTCAGGCCATCGGCCCACAAGTAAGGCCCCCAGGCCATCCAGGGAGCGAGGACCGCTCCTGCCTGTGGGTCGGCATTGAGTGCTGCAGATCCATTGATCTGTTCCTCGATGAACCACTTCACCGAAAACCCGTGGTTGTAGGCGTTCGGTTCGGAATCTGCATCCGGGATGTATCCGCCGTACATTCGGCTGGAGACGTACATCAACTGGAGATTGGGGAACCGCTCTTTGGCCGTCTGGGTGACTTGCGTCATCAATGCCAGGTCGGACGCAGCATCCTCGAGAGTGCGAGGTCCTCGGGTGCGTGGAGGCAGCATCATCCACGCCACCTGCACCTGCTCAGGTGTTCCGCCGAGGTCCTCGATGTTTCGGATCGCCCTGTTCCACGTCTGGTCGCTGTTCTGGTTGGCCCAGTTGCCCAGAGCCCGACCGGTTTGCGACGTGTTGGCGATCAGCACATTGGGATTCACACCGCCTTCTGTGGCGGCTGTTTCGATGAGCCCATTGAATTGGACGAGCGTGTTCGACACGCCGAGTGAAATGAACACGATCTTGCCGTCGGGGCTGGGCGTTCCATCAGGACCACGAGGTACAACCTGCTCCAGAAGCGACATCCCGAGCTCGAGGTGATCGGCGGGAATCTCGTTCGATCCGCCAGGGTAGAGACCACCCTGGGCGCCTTCGTACTCTCCCGTTCCCAAGTCGGTGAGGGGTATCAGACCCGTACCGGTGTTGCTGCAATCGGCGGCAGCGGCCGCCGGGATCGCAGTCGCCAGCAAGACGACGAGCAGGGCTGCGAGCAGCACAACACTTGAGATTGAACGACGCACGGACACCCCCCTCTGCGATCAGAACCGCCACTTTAGTGCCGGCGGGAAGGTACAGATACCAAAAAAATCTGTCTGGACGGGCGATGGCAACGACCCTCCGTGAACGCGAATGGTCCGTGCGTGCACGCTAGACAGACTCCGGAGCCACCACTACGCTTGCGCTTGCTCACTGATCGGACGGGATGGGAGGGCCATGCGCATTGCGCGTTGTGCCCTGCGCCGATACGGTGAGTGCCCGCATGTGGGTCAACTAAGGGAGGGAACCATGTCGGATATCAAGCAGGCCGTTCGAGAGCAGGTCATCTCGGAATTCATGGATGGTCAGGGAGACAAGCTCACGGACGAGACCAGGCTCGTCGAAGAGGAGATCATCGACTCGCTGGGGATCTTTCTCATGCTCGGCTTCATCAAGGAGCGGTTCGGCATCGAGGTCGACCCTGAAGACGTGACGCTGGATAATTTTGCGTCGGTGAACACGATCGTCGACCTCATCAACGGCAAACGCGACGCCGCCTGAGCCATGGAGTCCATCAAGTTATTCCTGACGGGGACCGATCGGCTCCGCGACATGCTCTGTTCCACCGCCGATGGCGGCCGGAAGCTCTCAAGAGGGGTGCGCGAACTCGTCGCCGAGCAGTACGCCGGCAAGGCGGAAGTAGACGTGGTGTTCGAGCCGTCCGTCGGCGCGGCATCCTTGAGACAAGCCATCGAGGACGGGTCGAGTCAGCTGTCTGAATCCGCCGCCAACCTCGTCGTGACGTCCGTCGACGCCGAGTTCGCGGCTGGCGATGGCGCCTCGGCTGATGCTTACGAGAGCGACATGCTGGCAGTCATTCGCTCCATCAAAGCCAACCCCGGCAGCCACGTGATCGTGCTCCTGGCGTCCACGATCGACCCGGAAACGATCGTCTCCAACTATCAGCGCGAGGAGAGTGACCCGACGTCTCTCCGGGTGCATCGATACGACTTGGCGGCGATGCGGCTTTCGTTCGAGGAAGGAATCTCGGTCCTCGACGTCGACCGGATCATCGCCGAAATGGGTGCTGCCGACCATGTTCCTGCGTTTCTCGAATACTCCGAGGGCGCCTGTCAGGCGATCGCCAACGAGTTGGTGCGGATCATGGATGATTACGCCTTCTTCGACGATCGGCCCCTTCTACCCCAGGTAGGACGAGAAGACGCATGATCGAGACCGTGCTCGTGAAGGGCGCCCGTGCCTGGAGGTCGGTCGCCGGCAATGGCACCAGCGTTGAGAAGTTCGTGAAGCGCAGGTACCGCAAAGCGATTCGCGTCGAAAAGGGTCGATTGGCGACCCAGTACAGCAATCAGGACTCGGTGGTCATCCAGGCAAAGAGGAACCCCGAGGATAAGCGGGGCATCTACATGAAAGGTGGCTGCGACCTCCCCTCACTGTTCTTGGCGGGGCCCATGATCAAAGATGTTCTGGAGCAGGGAACGGTGGCCATCGCCCGTCCAACCGTGGCGGTGGGGACCAGCCAAACGAGCCAGGTGCTCCAGACTCTCGAAGGCATTCCTGAGGAACACATCGTCGAGACGTGCCGCAAGCTCCAGATTCGGCCGACCTTCTTCAAGCCGACCCTCTTCGATGAGACGTTCGAGGCAGGTGGCATGGAGCGCTTCGGCGATTTCCCGAAGTCCGCCGTAGTGCTCTCGGTCGGCTCGGACCTCACTCGGTCCCTCCACCGCCATCGCGAGCACGGCTTTCTGGTTGACATCGGGGGTTGGTGGCTCAACCAATCGCTCGACAAAGCCATACAAGACGTCGAGACCGTGAAATGGTTCAAGAAGACGTTCGAGCCGGTGGGCAAGATGACCATTCCCGAGTTTGTCTCGAACATGGAGCTGATCGTCAAACATCTGCGGGATCAACTCGGGTCTCATCTCATCGTGATGAATACCCTCGTGGTCGAGCCGCTGAGCCCGACTCATAACTTCCAGCTCCTCAACGAGGATCACGTCACCCGCAAACGGATGTTCAACATTGCGCTGGCGGACCTCTCGAAATCTCAAGGGTTTCATGTCATCGACGTCGATCGCATTCTCAAAGAGAACGGGGTGCGCGATCAGGTCGACTTCGCCCACTTTCCTGTGGAAGGCAAGATGCCGGTTGCCAAAGAAGCGTTCCGTATCTTCAGAGAGCTCGAAATCGTTTGACGCAAGCCACGCGGCCCACCGTGCTGTTCGTCGCGGTGCCCGGTGCTCTGGGAGGCTCCAATCGGGCGCTCCTCACGCTACTCCACGCTCTCGAGGGACAGCTGACCCGTGTCGTTGCTGCTCCCGCCGTGGGGGCGATGGCGTACACCGTTGCCGATGAGGGTTTGTCCGAGGAGTACATCGGCCTTCGACACTCGTCGGGCGTAGGGCGGCTGTTGCGGTTTCTCAACGCGTTCCGCATTCTGCGCTGGGCGCACTCACATCGCGGTGAGATCCACACGATCCACGCCAACGCCACCACGGGGCTCTACATGGCGCTTCCTGCGTCGCTCTGGTCGGGCATTCCGATCACGGTGTGGGTTCATGATTCGGTAAGTACCCGGTGGGGGCGGCGGATCGGCCGCCTGATCGGAGGTCGGCTGCGGCGAGTCCGATGGGCGGCCGTTTCGTCGGTTGCTCGGGACGTCATCGTGAAGAACGGCTTCGCTCGTATGGATGAGATCGAGATCGTCCCGAACCCGGTTCAGGAGTCTGCGGTGCTTGCCAGGGTCAAGGATCCCCAGGTCGAGGGAAAGGTTCGGATCGGCTTTCTGGGTGCCGCGACCGCAGCCAAGGGTTTTGATCTCCTGCCCGATGTCATGGCAGCCACTGCCGACTTGCCGATCACTTGGAAGCTTGTGGTCAACCGCAAGGATCTTCCCGAAGAGACCCCGATCTGGGAGAAGATCGACGCTGTCGAGGGACTCAACGCTGAGCTCATCGGCCGTATCCACGATGTGCGAGAGGCCTACGCACAGTGCGACATCATCTTCAACCCTTCACAGTTCGAGTCGTTCTCACGTGTTACGGCTGAGGCGCTCCTCAACGGAATACCGGTCGTTGCGTCGGACCTGCCGTCTATGCGCGACCTGCTTGGCGGCAGTGACGCAGGAGTGCTGTTTCCTCGCGGTGATACCGACGCCGCTGCGACGGCCATTCGGAGACTGGTCGAGGACCCGGCAGAGCTGGCGCGGCGTTCGGCGGCCTGCCGTTCGGTACCGTTGGAATTCGAGCCGGGGACAGTGGCCCGCCACATGATGGATCTGTACGGTTCTGCACATGCGCTGGGAACGAAGACTGCCCGCCGGCAAGGGTGAAACGAATGGATAGAGCATTCCTGGTGGGCTGCCCGCGATCCGGCACCACCCTTCTGCAAACGATGCTGGCGCAGCATCCGGCCGTTTTCACGGTCCCCGAAACGCACTACTTCCTCAAGCTGCGGGGGCGATTTGCCGACCACGATGTCGGCCCTCTCGTTTCACCGCGCTCGGCGGCACGAGCGCTTGACGGCGCGGTTGCCGCCGCAGCACCTGCCGCGAGGCCCGCCGTACCGCGCTGGTGGCCATTCTTTGGGCGTTACGCGCGATCGTTTGTCGAGGTCATGGATGCCGGTGCCGCCGCTCACGGTGCCTCGGTGTGGATCGAGAAGTCGCCGATTCATCTCCACCACTTGGACGAAATAGCTGAGCACGTCCCCGATGTCGTGTTCTTGCACCTACTACGCGATGGGTGTGACGTGGTGGCGTCGTTTGTCGACTTGTGTGAGAGAGAACCTGAGCGATGGGTCCCGCAGCTGCTGACGAAGGATGATCTCGCCCCAAGCAGGAGGGTGCTCATCGAAGCTGCCGCCGCCCGCTGGAATCGCGATATCGCCCTGAGCGTCGACTGCTACGGCCGTCGGGGCCATCACGTCCTGACGTACGAGAGCCTGATCGCCGACCCACGAACCGAGCTGCAGGCGGTCGCGGCGTTCTTCGGTTTGTCGTACGACCCCGCCATGGAGCGCAATTGGGAATCGGCCGAGCAGGTGGTCGGGCATCGCAAGGACATGCAGCATATGGAAAAGGCTTTCCAGCCGGTAGAGGACCGTCGCCGGCGGAGATTCACCACCGTGTTTTCGTCCGGCGAACAGCAGCGCGTGATCGACATGCTCACGCACGGTGGCGACCCGAGAGCCGCACTCTCACCTTGAGACGATTACCGCCAGTCAAGCGATGATCACTATGGTCAATTCGGCACTAACACACTAGGGTGGCGGTTCACTGTCAATATGGCTTGGGGGCAAACATGAAGACAGATGTTGTAATCGTGGGAGGTGGGCCAGGTGGCTGTACAACCTCCCTTTTTCTCGAACAACGGGGAATCAGCTCGGTAATCGTCGAAAAGGACGACTTTCCGCGCTTTCACATCGGCGAATCGATGACCGGCGAAGCCGGCGCAATCGTCCGTCGGCTCGGTCTCGAAGCCACCATGAAAGCTCGCAGCTACCCGGTCAAGTTCGCAACCGAGGTCTACGGCACGGGGGGCAACAACAAATTCCGCGTTCCCGTCATGGCGCGCGGCGACGAGGGCCTCAACCGCGCCTCGACCTGGCAGGTCCGCCGTAGCGACTTCGATGCGATTCTCTTCGAGGCCGCCATCGAGCGAGGGGCGACCCATGTGACGGGCAAGGCTCAGAAGCCGATCGTCGATGCCGACGGCCGGGTCACCGGAGTTTCCGTGGAGCTCCCGGAGGGAGACACACTCGACATCGAAGCACAGATGGTGGTTGACGCCTCTGGGAGAGGAACCTGGGCTTCACGTGCCGGGTTGACGGGACCCAAAGACAAGGGCAACTACGCCAAACAGACCGCGGTGTTCTCTCACCTCCGGGGGGCGGTTCGGGACGAGGGCGATGACAGCGGAAACACGATCATCTTCTACAAGTCGCACCTTCATTGGGGATGGTTCATACCCATCGACGATGAGGTCACGTCGATTGGCATCGTGGCACCCAACAAACACTTCCAGAACTTCTCCGGAACCGTCGAGGAGTATTACGACGAAGAGGTAGCGACGCTCAATCCTGAGCTTGCGCGACGGCTCGACGACGCCGAACAGGTCGAACCGGTTCGGTCGACAGCGAACTTCTCATACGAGGTCACCGACTACGTTGGAGAAGGATTCATGTGCGTCGGCGACTCGCATCGTTTCATCGACCCGATCTTCTCCTTCGGGCTGTACATCACCATGGCAGAGGCCGAGAAGGCAGCGTCGGTGATTGCCGATGTCCTCGCCGGGTCTGGTGACGATGCCCTGGGTGACTATGCCGCTTTCACGCAGCGGGGCCAGGACAACCTCCAGAACCTGGTTGACGGATTCTGGACCAACCCACTTGCCTTTGGCTACATGGTTCACCATTCTGAATACGCCGATGACTTCATCGACCTGTTCGCAGGTCGCATCTACGATGAAGCGCCGAATCCAGCCATCACCAAGCTCGGCTCGCTCATCGCCAACAATGCGTGAAGTAGGCGTCGGCGCTCCAGCACGAGGTCGTCATCCATGAGAATGCGCATCGTCGTTCCGACAATCGAGGTCAACCTTCCCCGTGCAGCGGTGGAAGCCTGGCATGTTACGCCCGGCCAACGAGTTGAGTTTGGTCAACCGATCTGTGATCTCGCTGTGTCGGAGCGCGTCAGGATCAAAACCGTGAGCCGTGCGGACGCGCTTATCAAGGTGACTCGACGCAAGAAGAAGGTCGAAGAAGAGAGCGAGCTGGAACAAGATCGCTTTCACGTCGTGTACCAGTTGCTGGCATCGGAACCGGCCACGATCGTGGAACTCGTTGCTGCGCTGGACGATCCGCTCGACGTCGGAGGCCTCCTTGCGATCGCGGATTCTGACCCCGCGCCGGCCGTCGGCGACTCGAGCCAGATCGACGATATGCCAGCGATGCGGGTCGTCGCTGCGTTGGCCGCGGAAGACACTTTCTAGCTGAAGCGACGCCGCTGCTCGTACCAGGCGCCCCCTGCCGCTCCGGCGAGGACTCCGATAGCAGCCACGCCGACGAGAGGTGCTGCCGAACGCGTTGGCGCGTCGCCCTGACTCGAACCGAGCGCCTCTGTTCGTGGCGATGTGAGGCTCGTGCTCGTGGTGACGGGTGGGGTTGATGTCGCAGTCGGGTCCGGGCCAGTAGTGGGCGGAGCCTGCTCAGGCATCGACGAAGGGACCACGGGCTCACTCGCGCCAGTCGAGGCGAGAAACCAGCCGGTGGCGGTTGCGTCGGTTGAGAAGTGCTCAAACAGAGCTGACGCGACCTTTTGCGAGGCACCCGGTCCCGGGTGAATTCCGTCATCATCGAAGTCATCACACTCATACACGAGACCATCGCTTCGCCCGGCGGTACCGTCTGCCCACAAGTACGGCCCCCAGGCGATCCACGGGGCCATGACCGGTCCAGTGGCCGGGTCCGCGTTGAGTTCTGGGTTGCCGGTGATCTGGTCCTCGATCAACCACTTCACCGCGAAACCGTTCTGGTACGCCTTGGGCTCAGCGTCGGAGCTCCCCCCGTATCCTGCATAAATGCGGCTCGACAGATAGGTGAGGCGGAGATTGGGAAAACGGCCCGCCAGGATATTGAGCACCGTCCTCAGTTGAGCGAGTTCAGCTTCCACATCGTCCAAAGACGGTGTGCCGCGAATCCTGGCCGGGAGCTTGACCCACGCCACCTGCACCTGTTCGGCCGAGATCCCGGCTCGGCTGAGGTCGCGGTCAACGTTCTGCCAGGCGTTGGCTTGCGCCCCCTCGGCCCATGCTTCGAGCGATCGAGAGCCTTGCGCACCATTCAGAACAACCAGTCGCGGATTGACTTGATCACTGTTCGCCAGCTGATTGAGAAACTCGTCGAATTCAATCATGGTGTTCGAGACGCCCACGGAAATCATGCCGATCTGGCCGGCAGGATCCGGCTCTCCCGTGGCATTGCGCGGCTGTACCAGGGCAGCCTGCTGGAGGCCCAGCTCCATGTGTTTCTCAGGTATCTCGTTGGCCCCGTCGGGGTACAGGCCGCCCATATATCCGAGGTATTCGCCTGCCGCCAGATCATTGATCGGGATGAGCCCGGTCGACGTGTTACCGCAACTCTGGGCAGGCGCAGGTGGCCCGATCGTGAGTAACGCCAGAGTGATCGCCAACCCGACAGGCCAGACAAGCTTCATCAAGTCAGTATCCTTACCCCGGCGTTCGTGCCCTGAACTCTACCGATCATTGGCTGATGTCTATGTCTGAACCCCTCCACATCCCGCCGGCCGACCCGCCGCTCGTCGACTTCGTCGTCATCGGGGCCATGAAGTCCGGCACGTCGACATTGCATGCGTGGCTCGATGAGAACCCGCAAGTTTCGATGTGCTCGTGGAAGGAGCCGAGCTTCTTCTCCAACGAGGACCGTTGGGAGCGCGGCGTCGCCTGGTACGCGGGTCTGTTCCCTGCTGCCGATGGCGCAAAGCGCGGCGAAGCCTCCACGAGTTACACCGACCCCCGTTTCGCGGCGGTTGCCGCAGAGCGGATAGCCGGCCTCGCGCCCGACGCACGGTTGATATATCTGGTGCGCCATCCCATCGATCGGTCTCGTTCCCACTACCGACATCAGGTCCAGCGGGGCCGAGAGAAACGGCCGCTGGCAGAGGCGTTTGCCGACATCGATGCGTTGTACCTCAGCCAGAGTCAGTATTGGACGTGCCTTCAGCCCTACCTGGAGCGCTTTCCCCGCGACCAGATCCTGGTGGTGCGCCTCGAGGATCTCGTCACCGAGAGTAATGCCGCCTGGGGCTCCATCCAGCGCCACGTCGGGCTCTCGTCGAGGCCGCGTCCGACCACGGTCAAGAACGTCACAGCCGACAAGAGTCAGTACACGTGGCTGATGCGATGGCTCTGGGAGCGGAATCTCCTCCCGTCCACAGCACTCATACCGAAGCCGCTGCGAGGCTTGGGTCGACGGGTACTGATGCGGGATGACGATGCTTACGATCGTCTCATCCAGAACTCGCACGATCCTGTCCCGGAGGAGATGACTGCTGCCGTGTGGGCCGACATCTCCAACCTCGAGGAATGGCTCGGGTCCACCAAACCGCTGTGGGACAGCTCAGCTCCCTAGGCCCGTGATGGCCTCGTGCGCCGCCTCAGGTTCTTCCCCTTGGCTCGAGCTCGTTGCGCCTGCCATGTGAGCCATGCAGAGGCTGCGTGAGCCAGGCTGCCCGGGGTAGGCCGCCGGCCAGATATCTCGTAGCCGAATGATGCCAAGGTCTTGCCGGCCAGCACCTCGAAGGTGGCGGCGTCTTTCGGCGACATCTGCTCCTTCCAATTGCGCAAGCCCTTGGTGGGCGGCAAAGCCAGCGACTGGTGGGCCGTGGGGTCGGCGGTCTCTGATCGAAGCTGTTCGCCCTGTTCGAAGTAGCGAAGCATTGCTGGATCGAAATCCAGCTCCAGGAACGGACTAAGTTCTCTCACGACTCTCTCGGGATCGGAAACCAGGTCTTCGTACTTCATTTCCCGGTATCGGTCTTTGCCCAGTTTGGCCCCCGACGACCGTCCGATGGTGACTCGGCGCTGCCAATAGAGCGCACCGGCGGGAACGTCTTTGGGCCCAAACTTGGTTTCCACATAGCTCAGGGCCACTGCCCGACCGTCCCGGATGACGTGCACGAACCGGGCTTCAGGAAACAGAACCGCAAGCCGTTCCATGTGCAAGACATAGCCCGGTGATTTGTCGCCGTAGCGAGCCTTGCCGCGCGCTGCTGCGTACTGCTGGAACACGCGTCTCACGGCGTCGGCGTAGTCGGCCGGGGGTCGATCGTGGAGGTCGGAAAGGAGCGCCCGTTCGTCGATTTCGAGACGGCGATAGTCGGGGATCCGGTTGAGATCGCGCACGAACATGTCAGCCGCGAATTTGCCGTCTTTGCCATACGGCCGGTCGGCGAGGCGGGGGATGAATTGTGACTCGTGGGTAATCGCCAGATCCGGATGGGCAGAGAAGATCGCTTGCACGAGCGTCGTGCCGGATCGGCCGGAGCCGATAAAGATCGGGAACACGGGCTGCTGAGACGACATAGGGGCTCTAGTAGCCGCTCAGCACACCGAGTTTGCGCCCGTATTCGAGAGCTCGGCCGTACAGCCACAGCGACAGGGGAAAGACGATGACGCAGAATCCCGTGAGCGCCAGCATGGCGGTATTCGACGACATCGATGGCAGGTCGCTGCCTACCGGCATCAGGACATTGCGGAGGGCGGCGACGGCGTAGGTGTGGGGGATGAGCCACGAGATCCACTGAAGGGCGGACGGAAGCTCGGAGACAGGGAAGAACACTCCCGAGAAGATCTGAACCAGCAGTCCGTAGATGAACAGAATGGGGTCACCCTGTTTGGCGAGCACCTTGAGCGAGGCAGACAGGGTGCCGATCGCAAGGCCGGCGACGAGACCGAGGGCAACAATCAGCAGGGCTGCCCACAGCTGGTCGGTGCGGAAGCGAGCGCCGAGCGCGACACCGATGGCAGCCATCAGCAGGGCATTGACGACTCCCTGGACGGCTCGCCATTGCACCATCGATATGGGCAAGAGCCGCCAATGGACAGGCTCGACCAAGAACATCTCCAGCCATCCACGGTTGATGGCGATATCGATCTCTGTGCTGAAGCCACGCACACCGGTGTCCATGAAGCGGGATGCGAGCAGCCCAATGATCACGAACGAGAAGTAGTCGGGCTGCTCGACGAGGCGCGAGACGAAGTAGAAGATGAACACCGGCAGAAGTGCGCTGAACTGATTGGTGATGAAGCCAAGCGGGTAGCTGAGCTCCTGTTGGAGGCCGAGGCGAAAGAACGCTCCGGCTACCTGAAGAGAACGGCGGGTTGAGCCAATGACAGCCTGCATGTCAGCGCCTCTGCTCGTCGGGTATCAGCATCTTGGCGAGCAGGTCACGGAGTGGCATACGCGACACCGTGATCCCGGCGATTTCGTCCAGGCGCCCGTTGGCGGCCGCGAACAGATCGCCGACACCGAGCGTGCTCGACAAAACCACCGTCTCGTCTTCGCTTCGCACGACTTCGACTCCATCGATGGAACCGAGGAGGTCGACCGCCGCCGCTGCCGCCTCCGGAGTGTTGAACTTGGCTTCGAGGCGCGGTTGTTCCCACAGGCCCCGCAGGTTGTCGAGATGCCCGTCATAGACAATCTCGCCTTCGTTGAGGAGCAGCACGTGCTCCGGTAGCGCCTCGATCTCTTCGAGGCGGTGCGAGCTGATCAACGTGGCCATACCTTGCTCAACGGTTGCCTGCTTGATGATCTCGAGGAACTGGTACGCGGCTACGGGGTCGAGTGCACCGGTCGGCTCGTCCAGGATCAGCACCCTTGGGCGGTGCAGCAGGGCCCGAGCGAGTTGCAGGCGGGCCTTCATCCCCGAGGACAGGGCGAGTGCCAGACGACCCGCCGCTCGTTCGAGGTTCACCAATTCCAGCACGCCGCGGATACGCCGGGGCAGCGCTTTGGACGGAATGCCCTGCAGCCTGCCATGGAACATGAGGTTCTCTTTCACGCTGTGGCGGCCGAGCAGCATTCGCTCGTCTGCGGCATGAAATCCGATGACTTTGCGGACTTGGAATGATTGGGTGGTGACGTCATATCCGTGGACGAAGCCGTCCCCGGTGGTCGGCGTCGTCAGTCCGGTCAGGGTGCGGAACAACGTGGATTTGCCGGCTCCATTGGGCCCGACAATGGCACAAATCGTGCCCGGCTCGACCTGGAACGAGACTCCTTTGAGTGCGTGAACCGGCTCCTTGATCGCCGAGCGCAGCAGAACTCTCATCATCGGCGGTGACGGAATATACGTCTTGCTGATGTTGCGGACGTCGACGGCGAAGCGTTCGTCGCCGCCGGTGCCTCTTCTGGGCCCCCGTTGCCGGGCACCCTCATCAGTTCGTCGCAGATCTTGTCCCACGCCTAACCCCCTTTTGGAACGCTGGATGGTACCACTGTGTGTCAACCCCTCTCAGTGCCGCGGCGTCTCGATGACGGTGCGGTAGAGCTTTTCGATCTCGTGGGCGACATCATCGCTGTTGAAGTCGTCGATCATGCGCTGGCGGGCTGCCTCCCCGAGCCGGCGTCGAAGCTCGTGATCGGTGCCCAATTCGACCACTGCCTTGGCGATCGCTGCCGGATCTTGGGCCGAGACCAACAAACCGGTGTCTCGGTCACTCACGACCTCTGTCATGGGCGGCCGATCGGTGGTGACGCAGGCCAAGCCGCTGGCCATTGCCTGAAGGAGTGAGACCCCGAGCCCTTCGTAGAGAGAAGGGAATACAAAGATGTCCGCGGCGGCGAGCAAACGGGGGATGTCCGGTCGCACTCCGATGAGGCGCACCGAGTCGGCAAGACCCAGTTCGGCGCTCTCCGTCGTGATTGGTGATGTTTTGGCCCCGGCGCTGCCCGCCGACAAGAAAACCGCGTTGGGAAGGTGTTCAAGAATCTCCGGCATTGCCCGCACAACGTAGATTTGGCCTTTCTGGGCGACCTGACGTCCTATGTTGAAGAGCAAGAGCGTGTCTTCGGATAGGCCGAATTCGAGAAGGACGCTTCGGCGCACCTCGCCTCTTTCCTCGGGGTCCGGCAGAGTGGCCGTGTCGACGCCGCGAGGGATGACCGTGATCTTCTCGGGGGGGATGTGAACGGTCTCAGCCCACGATCGGGCCACTTCCTGGCTCAGAGCGTGAAATCGAGTGATCCACCGCATCGTCAGTCTGTCGACGGCTCTGTGGAGGGCGAGCTTGAGTGGCGTGACTGCGTCGTTGTCCACCGCATGGACAGGCTCGTGGCTGACGTTCACCAGGCTCTCGACAACGGGAACGGCAGTGAGCCGACCAGCTACCCGTGCTGCCAGCGCGGCATCCGGGAGAGCACAATGCACCAGGTCCGGCGAGCGACTTCGGAAAGCGCCGAACATGCGCCGGATGAGTCGGAGCCGATTGCGGGTGCGTTCGTGCTGCGAGTAGAGGTAGGTGATCCGGACGTGGCCGGGCACTTCGCTTTCCCTGGTGTTGCCCTCTCCGGGGTAGAGACAGAGCAGTTCGTGTTCGAATCCGGCGTCCGTGAACCTTTGAAGGTTCGTGACCAGCTGCTGCTCGGCTCCCCCTGAGCGCCCGAGGGAGTCGATGACGTGCATGATGCGCATGGGCCGTTTTGATGCGGTCATGGGACGTGCACGATTCGGTCGTAGTGTTTCTGGACGGCTGCCGCCACGGCTTCGGTGCCATACCGTTCGCTTGCCCAGCGGCTGATGACGGCTGGTGCCGCGAACTCGTCGGTCTCGAAGCCTTTGATGATGGCCTCGGCCACCGCCACGGCACTGGGGTCGTCGAAGGCAATCCCAACATGGGCAGCGAGCTCTTCGGAAACCCCGCCGCATCTGATCGTTACCGCAGGCGTGCCACTGAGGAGCGCCTCCACGATGGCGACCCCGAAACTCTCGCGTTCTGAGGTGTGTACGTACAGAACCGCGTCCTGGAGGAGATCGGCAATCGTTTCGCGCTTCGTCTGGCCGTGGAATGTGATCGCACTTGCGAGGCCGAGTTCAGAGGCGAGGCGTTCGAGGCTCGCTCGCTGATCTCCACCCCCGATGATGTCGAGGTGGGTGTCGGGGTACCGAGCCACGACATGTTGCAGAGCGGCAATGAGCAGGTCATGGCGCTTCCGCGTGAGCAGATGCCCGATGGTGACGATCCGCCCGCCGGTCGAAGGAAGTGGCTTGGGATGGAACAGCGATGTATCGACTGGATTGGGGATAACGTCGAATGTGCCGGTGGCTCCGAGGCGACACGCCGATTCTTTCTGCTCCTCGCCGACGAAGAAAACTGCGGCAGCCTCGGCAAAGACGAGTTTCATGATGCGTATGCCTTCCCGGCTCAGGTGATGTTCTGGGTCTGGAGCGGCGAGGCGGCTGGTGTGCTCGGTGAGGACGAACGGGATTTGTAGTTGTCTGGCGACGCTGGGGATGGCTGCGGCGCCGGCGTAGAAATGACCGTGAATGATGTCCGGGTCCCAGTTGAGGAGCGTGAGCGCTCTGCGGATGGCGGCAGCCTCCCGGCCGGCGTTCCATTTCCAGAACAGACGCACCGGGCGTAGTCGTCGTCTCCGAACGAATACCGTCGTGAAGCCGCCGACGTCTCCAAGTGCGATTCCTTTTCCGATTCGTTCGGCTTGGCGAGGCAACGTCGGCAAGACACTGAGGCCGGTAACCCGCGAGAAGCGGGCTACAGCCTTGGCCCAATCGGTGATGAATGTCGGTCCACCCAGGCCGAGCATGACGCAGTGGTATTCACGCATCGGTGCCACCTGTCGCGCGATATCCGAGGGCCATCATTTCGGGGCGACACCGTTCTTCTATCCGCATCATGTTGGCGGTCCCGAAAAACTCGACGAGCGGAACGTTGCGATTGGCCCCTTTGGCCTGGAATTGCTGATCGACCGACGCGGAGATATCTCCGGCCATGGGGAGTCCGAGCTGCTCCGCCAATCTCGCGATGGCGGCGGTCTTGTTCGCCCGAAAATCTTCATAACGAATGAGCGTGATGTCGGCCTCGTGGTCGAGGTACACCCGGACCATATCGGCCCATCGATCGGCGATCGCTTCGAGGTAGGTACTGCGATCGAAACCGGGCCGACCTTCGCCAAGGATCAAGCGCCAAGGTTTGGGAATATCGGCCCACCGGTCTGCGGCGATGGCTTCGTCGTCACCGGCGAGATCGAGTCGGTCGAGGATGCTCCGGATGTTGTCGCGCGGGTCGCGAACCACGAATACGAACTGGGAATGCGGGAAGCGGTTGTGGAGAGCCGGGTAGATCAGTGTCAGGTTGGGGTGCTTGACGATTGGAGCCGCGAACTCGTCTCGGTTCCTTTTGATGAGGTCCTCGAGGTCGGCTTGGCCGGAAACGATGCGGGGAATGATGAGGTCACGGATCTCCTGTTTGAGGTCGATCGTCACGTCCATGCCCGTTTGCTCACCGAGCAAGGCAGCAATGACCGAAGTGCCGGCTTTCTGGTGGCCCAGGATGAACACGGGCTGATGGCTCGGCGGGAGCGGTGGAGCGGTAAACGAACGCCATCGGGTGATCGCGGAGCGCCGGGCGCGTCCGGCGGCCGAGCGGATGCGGTGGGCAGTGATGGTCATGGTCCGTCGTATTTGGTCAATCGGCGCCGCACATTCTCTTCCGTGCGTTGTCCCCGGCGCACCTTGCGTTTGAAGAAGATCACTCCATCGTCGAGCTGCACGGGGATCCGGTTGAGAAGGAGCGGGTCGCTGGCGCCGTCGATGGGCTGGCCCCCCCCGAGTACTGCTGAGGCGTACTGTTCCCGAACCGCACTGTCGCATGATCGTGACCAGTAGCCCCACGGATAGGCGAAGTGGTCGGGCTTGACGCCGGTGCGGCGTTCGATGAGTTCGGTGGACAGGCCGATCTCTTCCTCTGCCTGTGGTGGTTCCAGCGTTCGGAAGTCCGGGTGGGTGTGGGTGTGGGCGCCGACGGTCACGAGACCCGACTCCTGCATCGCATTGACCTGCTCCCAGGTGATCGGCGCCGATCGGCCGTCGTCCGACAACGGCGTCCGAGCTTCGATGGGGTGGCTGGTGAGGTAGACCGTGAATGGGATGTGGAATTCCTTGAGCAGTGGATAAGCGTTGCGGTACATATCGTCGTATCCGTCATCGAACGTGAGCACCACATGGTCAGCCGAGCCGGATTCCGCCCTCCGGTCGATCGCCTCCTCCAGGGGAAGGACCGAGAAGCCGGAGTTGGTCAAGTACTCGAGGTGACTACGGAAGTGGTCAGGGTCGAGGTCCATTTGTTTGCGGTTGCCGGCGCCGATTTGGTGATAGATGAGGATCCTGGGGCCTGGAAAGGCTCCCAAGGAAAGGTCGAGGAGCGAGAAGACCGTTTTGGCCGCCGCTCGGACGGGAGAGCCCATCAGGCGGATCCGCCGGAATCGAGCCATTGGAGGTCGTAGCCGAGGAGGGCAGCAAGGTGCTCGTTGTGTTGTCGGAAGACGTCGGCCAGATGCTCACGAATGCCCGTGTCCACGGCGAGGCTGTCGGCGCGCCCCGCTCTCCCATAGCTGTGATTGGCAAACTCGGGTGGGTGCCAGTCCTCGATTCCCAAGAACGATTCGATCGCCGAAAGGGCGTGCCGAGGGTCGGAGGTGAGGTCCTCGAACCGAACCACCATCATCTGGTCTTGGGGGTACCAGGCTTGCCACCGGATGAGCTGTTCGGCGTATTTGCCTCGCTCGACATAAGAGTACCGTCGCAGCGGCCGGGCGTGATACGTCGGGTCGTCGGCGATGCGCTCCATTTCTCGGGCAAGGCGCTCGTCCTCGCGCTGCAACGCCTCCTCGAGAGTCAGCGGTTCTTGGCCGAGGCGCCGATTGTGTCCGTATTGGGAAATCGCACGGTCGATGGGATTGCGAATGAGGGTGATGATCTTCGCTTCTGGGATCAGGTGGGCGGCCCGCTGCGCCGCCAGGGGATGCAAGAGGTAATCGGGGGTCGCCTCGAACGCCAAGGTGGGTTGCGCGCGTCGCCTTGAACGGACAGTTCGGCTTGCGCTGAGTGGGAAATGTGCCCGGTACCAATCCTCGCCCTCGAGGAACCTCGTCGAGAAATACTCCACCTCCTTACGAAGCGATGGATACACCTGCGGATGTGCTCCGAGATATTTGTACAGCGAACTCGTCCCGGACCGTTGGGCGCCGACGATGAGCAGGTCGGGGAGGCTGCGCGCCCGAGAAGTCAACTGGCGTGTGCGAACGCGGGTCTCGGCGAGCTGGCGGCGCCGTTTGGTCGGAGTCTTCTCCTTGATCCATCCAGCGATCGCTGGAGTCACCGCAGGCACGGCCTAGCGACCAGAGCTGGCGGTATCGTCGTAGGAGCTGAGACGCTGCTCTCGGGGAACCTGGGGGAGGGGCTCCATATCGTTGTATGGCCACTCTTTGATCCAGTCGACGACCGCTCGGGTGCGAGACACCGGAGTCGGATGGTTCGGGGACGCGCTGGTCGCGTCGATGGCTACCTGGTCGGTCTCGGGCGCAGAACGAGGCTTCTTCTTGGGGGGTGGCGCAGGCGGTTCGGATGGCACGTTGACGCTCTGGGGTTTCTGACTGGTGCGGCGCGAGGGTGCTGGTCCGGGTGACGATGCCGCTTCCTTCGCGGGTGCTGGCGCAGCGGGTGCTGGCACCTCGGCGGCCGGAGTATCGGATGGCTGGGCAGCCGGAACCGCGGGTGCAGGTGCGGTGGGCGCTGCGGCTTTCTTCTGCTTCTTTTCGGTTTTCTGTTCTTTCTTCTTGGCTCTGGTTGCCTTCTTGGTCTGGGTTGGACTGCTGGTCGTAGCTCGGCTCCCTTTGCGGCTCTTCGGGCGGAAGAAGTTGCGAATCCTGCCGAAGAACCCTGACGATGGTGAGCCGGTGAGCAGCGCCGCACCCAAGGCGGGAGCCAGCCCTGCATCGACGTCGGTAAGCAGTAGATCCAGGGCGGCGCGGCGGCTCACTCGCTCCAGGACCACGGCCACGACGCCGTCGACCCGCTGGCGGAGAGCCTGGGTGAGCTCGGCCGACGCAGGTGGCATGACTGCGAGGATGACGTCGAAGTGCTGACGAGCCGCGCTCATCAGATCAACGAAACCGTCGGTGAGCACAGCATCGGTGGCGTCGTCGATCATGCTCCCTGGGGCAACGACTCTCAGTTTCCTCTCCTCGGGCCCGTCGATCAGGGTTTCCTTGAAGTAGGAGTTGCCGGTCTCCCGGTCATTGCGCATGACCTGCAGGAGTTTGGAAACGGTTACGCCGCTGCTTCCTTCGTAGTGGACGGTGGTGTCGAAGTTCAGATCGACGACGAGGACGAAGCGGTCGGATGCGGCGAGGCGGTTGCCGATGTCGAGCGCCAAGATGCTCACTTCGCTGTCGTTGACGCTCACCCCAGACAGTCCGAGGACCAGCGTGGTAGGCGATGAATCGACATAGCGGAGTATTGCGTGGCGCATCTGGCGAACACCATCGGCGCGTTCGCCTGCCAATCGTCCCGAGCGGTCCGTGCTGGCGCGCCCCTTCGTCGTTGCTGCACTGGGCAGCTCGGCGATGACCGGCAGCGGAGCGATGTCGGTCGGCCCGTAGATATTGCCGCGAGCGCTCTTGGATGCAAAGAGCAGACCGACACCGAGCAGGGCCCCGGCCAGCAGTCCGAGAACGGCGTTGAGTGGAGCGGAGACGGGCGACGGGGTGAGGTCCTCGACCTCGACGGGTACCAGGACCGCCGGAGTCTCGCTTTCCGCTTCGAGGAAAAGATCGCCGAACTCGGAGGTGAGGTCGCCGTAGCGGTCCTCGAGCGCGTCGAGCGTCAACTGATCGGTGAGACCTCCCTCCGGCACTTCGTCAGGTGTGACGTCGCGCGGATCCTGAGGCACGTTGGGCGCAGCCGGCGTTTGCGAACCTCCCTGGTTGCCCTGATTCGTCTGCGGCGTGATGTCTGCCGGGTTGAGTCCGTTCTCCAAAGCAATGACTACGAGCTCAGACCTGATCGCGGCCATCCGGAATTGGATGTCGTCGATCTGTTCTTGAATCTCCTCGGGGTCATCGACTCGTTCGTCGCCCGATTGCGCCAACACGAGGTTGACTTCGAGTTGGGTGAGCTGCTGGTCGAGGGCATCATGGAGGTCCTGGAGAGAATCGATACGAGCTTGGAGGGCGACGCCGATGACTGGCTCCTCGACGATCAACTCGACCGGTGTCAGGCGTTCGATCTGTTGCAGGACTTCGGCAGCTTCGATGATGATCTCGTCGAGGCGTGCTTGGCGTTCATCGGCACGTGCTTGAGCCGTGCCGTTGACGTAGGCGGCGCGAAGGCTCTCGGAGGCAACCGCGGCCTCGGTCCGGTCTTCGCTTCTCGCCAAAAAGAGGAGTCGGAAGTTGGGCTCGTCGATGGCCAACTGGCCGACTCGTTGCTCGAGGGCGGTGGCGTTGTAGACACGTGCTTCTTCGGCGGCTGCCCTGACGAGTTCCAGCGTGGTGTCGCGACTCCGATCGCCCAGCTCCGATTCGAACTCGACGTAGGTGGTCGCCTCGAAGAGAGGTTTGATGGCTTGGTTGGCCCGCTCTGATATGGCGTACCCGAGCACTGCACCCACGAGCGCCAGCGCGACGACTGCCCACCACTTGCGGCGGACCATTCGAAAAAGACCTGTGAGAACTTTCAAACCGCTCATACCCCCCAAAGCAGACGAAGAGACGGACTGCCGCCTCTCACGCCACCGCCACTCTAGCCCACCTTGTCGCCCAAGTCACGAGGCCGATCTATATACCTCTCTTAACCCTCACGGCGTTGGGCGCTTAACCCACTGGTGGATAGGTTTCTCCCTAGTGGGTAGGGAGGTTCGAGACAGTCTGGCGCCGATTGATCCCCGTTGCGGCGCCCCAACAATCGATGAGGTCGCTCCCCATGTCCCTTCCCATCAATCCCCGGCTGGTAGTCGCAATCGCACTCACGTTAGGTGCTTTTGCGCTCGCTTTTGGTGGCATCCAGGCAAACGCCGCCACGGTCGTCCAGATCTCCGGCGAGGTTTCCTACCCGCAGTCGACCACCGTCACATCAGACGAGGTGCTTCGCTTCGATCCCGCCCAAGACACGACGCTGGAGGTGAGCGGGAACCTCGTCATCGAGGGGACGCTCGAGATGAAACCCAATAAGGGCGTGACGCACACGCTCCGGTTCCTCGCGGTCAATGAGGCCGGCATGGTCGGCGGCGGGATGCAGGTGCTCGAATCCGATCGCGGGCTCTGGGTCGTGGGAAGCGGACAGCTCGACCTGCACGGCGAAGAAACAGTGGGTTGGAATCGCACCGGGACGGATTCCACGTGGAGCTCGAGCGACGACCTGAGGATCGCCCCCTACCTCGCAGGTGATTACGCGTCCGGAGGATTCGACTCCTTTGCGCTCGGTTCGCCCGTGCCGGTCGCCGATCCCACACTTCCCCCAACAGAGGTCATGAATCTGACCCGGTCGGTCAACATCGAAGGTACGCCGGGGGGACGATCCCATGTGATCGTCATGAGCTCCCAGCCGCAAGAGGTTCGCTACGCCACGTTCCGGTACATGGGACCACGCCAGGACTCCGAGGGCGTGATGGGCAGGTATCCGATCCATTTCCACATGAACGGTGACAGCTCCCGAGGATCGATCGTCGAAGGAAATGTGGTCCGTGAGTCAGGAAATCGCGGCATCGTCGTTCACGCGTCGCATGGCGTGATCGCACGGGGCAACGTGATCTATGACGTAGTCGACGACCCATTCTGGTGGGACCTCGGTGAGGAGAACGCCTCCCACGACGTGGTATTGGAGGGCAACCTCGCAGGTCTGGTCAAGAACGACCCCAAGAAACAGGGCTACACCCTGTCGGCATTCCACCTCGGTCGCGGTGAAGGCAACGTTGCCAACGGGAACGTTGCAGTGGGCGTCCAAGGCAACAAGAACTGCTCTGGCTTCAACTGGCCGAGTCAAGGGAGCGGCCTGTGGGAGTTCCAGGACAACGTTGCCCACAACAACAAGTGTCACGGCATCTTCGTGTGGCAGAACAGCTCCGCCAACCACCTCATCGAGGATTTCATCGCCTACCGCAACGGGTCTACCGGCGTGAATCACGGGGCTTACACCAATGACTATGTCTACGAGAACCTCTACTTGTTCGAAAACCTGGAATACGGCGTGGTCAGCCACGCGTTCTCGCACCCGCCGCGTTCAGGGCAGCTCCAGCAAACCTGGTCGTGCGTCACAGTCGTCGGCTCGCCAGTCGGCCTGTCGGTTTCGGTTTCCAACGCCCCCGAGTTCGGGCATCCGGCGTTGTTCGACCATTTCACGGTGATCGATACGCCGGTGGCCACGCATGTCGAGCAAAACGCACTCGAAAACGGCCAGACGCTCGAAACAAGGGTGACGTTGGTGAACTTCAATGTTCCATGTGTCGGATCGCCGGTCCCTGATCCTGACGAGCCTGATCCTGACGAGCCTGATCCTGACGAGCCTGATCCTGATCAGCCTGATCCTGATCAGCCTGATCCTGACGAGCCTGATCCTGACGATCGGCCGGAGCGGCCCGACCGGCCGCAACGTCCGCCCCGTGGTCCACGGTGGATATCGGGTACTCCGTAATCGAAATCTCCCGGCCTGCCTGAACTCTCGCCGACTTGTTGCACGTTTAACTAAAGCGGGGAGCCTGGTTAACCGATGCTGCATGAGGGTTCAGGCGGGCTGAGGGGCAACACACATCTCCCAAGATGGGAGTGTCGCCCGCACAGGAACAGCCCACCCGGGCAAACCCAGAAAACCACGAGAGGTCGTTCTCCCATGTCGTACGCCGCGAGGTTCCCCAGACTCGCTGTCAGCGTCGTATTCGTATTGCTGGCGGCGCTCATCGCCATAGTCGGTTGGTCGCGGTCCGCCGACGCCGCGGCTGTCACAGAGGTGTCCGGTGATGTGTCCTACTCGGCCAGTACGACAATCGCCGCCGGAGAAGTGCTGAAGTTCGATCCAGCCAAGGACACAACCCTCGAGGTCAGCGGCAACCTGGTCATCGCCGGGACCCTCGAGATGAAACCCAACAACGGAGTCACTCACACCCTTCGATTTCTCGGCGTCGATGAGTCGAGCTTCATCGGTGGCGGCGTCGAGGTACTCGAATCTGACCGGGGACTGTGGGTGACCGGAGCGGGCAAACTCGACTTGCAGGGCGAAGAAAAGACAGGCTGGAACCGGACCGGAACCGATGCCACCTGGAAGTCGAGCGACGAACTGAAGATCGCTCCCTATCAGATGGGTGACTATGCGGTAGATGGCTTCGACTCCTTCAGCCTGGGGTCATCGGTTCCAAAGGCCGACCCGTCTCTGCCCGCCACAGAGGTCATCAACCTCACTCGCTCAGTCAATATCGAGGGGACAAGCGGAGGAAGGTCGCACGTGACCATCATGAGCTCGGTCCCCCAAGAGGTGCGATACGTCGCGTTTCGTCACATGGGGCCCCGCCAGCCCGACGGTGACGGCGATACCGAGGGCGTGATGGGCCGCTATCCGCTGCATTTCCACACGACGGGAGACGGGTCGCGAGGGTCCGTCGTCGAAGGAAACGTCGTTCGCGACTCGGGCCACCGCGGCATTGTCGTCCACCTCTCCAACGGTGTGACTGTCTCCGACAACGTCATCTACGACGTCTACGACGACGTGTTCTGGTGGGATCTCGGAGAAGAGAACGCCAGCGACGATGTCGTGTTCGAGGACAACTTCGTGGGTCTGGTGAGGACCGACCCCGTGAACCAAGGTTTCACGCTCAGCGGATTCCATCTCGGTCGCGGTGAAGGCAACGTTGCCAACGGCAACGTGGTTGTGGCCGTCCTAGGCAACAAGAACTGTTCCGGGTTTCAGTGGCCGAGCCAGGGCAGTGGGCTCTGGGAGTTCCAGGACAACGTTGCCCACAACAACAAGTGTCACGGCATCTTCGTGTGGCAGAACAGCTCCGCCAACCACCTCATCGAGGATTTCATCGCCTACCGGAACGGCACCGCGGGCGTGAGTCACGGCGCCTACACCAACGACTACGTCTACGAAGACGTCTATCTCTTCGAGAACGAAGAGATGGGCATCATCAGTCACGCGTTCTCACACCCACCGCGGACGGGCCAGATGCAGCAGACGTGGTCATGCGTCACGGTGGTTGGCTCCCCAGTCGGCCTGACAGTGGCAGTTTCGAATGCCCCCGAGGTCGGGGATCCGGCCATCTTCAATTACTTCAAGACGGAGGACACCCCCGTCCTCTACGAGGTCCAAGAAGCCGCCCTGGACAAGGGACAAACCATCGACGCGCGGGCAACCTTCAACAACCTGAACGTGGACTGCCCCGCCGGTGGCTTCAGCGGAACGGTCGTCGGCGAGGGCATCTTTGTCGACGATGACGCTTCGCCGCACGAAGCCAACATCGAGCTCATCGCCGAGGCCGGGATAACCGTGGGTTGCAATCCTCCCGACAACGATATGTTTTGCCCTGGTGACCCGGTGACGCGGGCGCAGATGGCGACGTTCCTCGCCCGTGCATTGGCTCTGCCGGCTCCATCGAACGACTACTTCAGAGATGATGATGCCTCGACCCATGAAGGCGGGATAAACGCCCTTGCGGCGGCCGGGATCAGCAGCGGATGCAACGAGGCAAACACCAACTACTGCCCCGGTGACCATGTGACGAGAGCGCAGATGGCCAGCTTCCTCGCACGAGCGCTGAACCTTCCCGCCGATTCTGCGAACTGGTTCGTCGATGACGACAAGTCGTCGCACGAAGCGAACATCAACGCGTTGGCGTCCGCCGAGATCACCTCGGGATGCAAGCCGGCTGATCGCCTGTTTTGCCCGGCCGACTCGGTAACCCGAGCCCAGATGGCGACGTTCCTGGTGAAGGCACTGAATCTCAACTAACCAAAACTCGCCCTATGGGTTGGCCTTGTCGCCGCTTATGCTGGCGTCGTGGTGATCGACGACAAGGAAGCAGCGAAGCCGGGGTTGGCAGCGTTCGTTCCGAGCCAAACCGCCCCGCCGCGTCTGCCGTGGGGCCTCTGGGCCATCCTGGCTGTGCTCTTCATGGCCTTGGTCGGTTCGTTTGCCTTCGGCGCTACCGAAGCAGGAACGTTCGCGCTTCTCATCCTCCTGGCGTTTCCGATTGCACTCATGGCCAAGAACGCCGCCAGCCCACTCGATTCGCAATGGATACCGAATTGGATCATGGCGGGTTGGGCGGCCAAGCTGGCAGCTTCGATCGGCCGTTATTGGGCGCTCGAGGTTTTGTACAACGGTGTCGGTGATGCCACCGGGTATCACAATTTCGGAACTCGCTACGCCGACATGTGGCGAGCGTTGGAAGTCCCGCCCTTCGGGACCGGAACCGAATTCATCCAATGGGCCACCGGCGTGCTCTACATTCCGTACACGCCGACCAAGCTCGGCGGGTTCGTGCTGTTCGCCACGATTGCCTTCGTCGGACAGATCTTGCTCTATCTGGCGTTTCGGCGAGCCCGGCCCCATGCAAGGCTCAAATGGTACGCCGGACTGATCTTCTTCTTCCCGAACATCGTCTACTGGCCTTCCAGCATCGGCAAAGAGTCGCTGATGATCTTCTTCATCGGCATCGCCGCCTACGGAGCCGTGAGGATGTTTGCCGAGTACCAGGCGATGTGGATGGCTGTGGTGGCCATCGGGCTGGTGGGCACCGGCGTGATTCGATCGCATATTGCCCTACTCATCATCGGGTCGCTGACGGTGGCAGTTGTCTTTGGAAGGGGCCCAGAGAACGCCCCCGCCCGAATGCGGCGCCTCATCTCGGCGGTCGTTGCCGTGATCTTGTTGGTTGGCGTGGGAGCGTGGGCAATCCAAGACTTTGGCATCGATCTCAGTAGCGGTGTCAGTGACGAACTTCTCACCGAGGAGCTCGACCCGATCTTCGCAGGCGTCGAAGAGCAGACCGACAAGGGCGGCTCGGCCGTCGAGGGCAGCGCCATCCGCTCGCCGCTCGATGTTCCCGAAGCCGTGCTGCGGGTTGTGTTTCAGCCACTTCCGTGGGATGCCCACAACACTCAGGCGCTGGTGAACAGCTTTGTCGAGGGCATGTTCCTGCTGTTGCTGTTCATATGGAGGCTTCCCGCCATAGCGCGGGGCTTCTTCCGGAAGGCGCGAGACCCGTATGTGATGTTTTCGCTCGTGTATACGGCAGGGTTCATCTTTGGGCACAGCGCGGTCCTGAATCTCGGCATCATGGCTCGGCAACGGTCTCAGCTCATTCCGTTCGTGCTGGTGATCCTCGTTGCGATGGGAATGAACGACTCGGGGAAAGACGTTGCCGAGCTCGAAGACACGTCGGCCAAATCGCCATTACCACCCAAGACACTTGTGGTCGTAGAATCGCCCTAGTGCTCGGAGATACCGAGCACCGAATCGAGCGACGCAGCACTGGTATTCGTGTGAATCCGTTGCTACGCTCGGTGGCAAGGGATTGGGACTGTGAACAGATCGGGGTCGCTCCGCTGGCTATCGACAACGCCACCTGAGCGGGCATCTTCTGGTCCCACTCACGACACGTAAAGAGGGGTTATTGACGTGAGAACACAGGTTGCCATTGTTGGGGGTGGTCCGGGAGGCGCGGCGAGCGCGCTTTTCCTGGGGGAGCACGGCATCGACTCGATCATCATCGAAGCTGAGTCGTTTCCGCGGTTTCATATCGGCGAATCGATGACTGGTTGGGTCGCCGAGAAGATACGCGGATGGGGCCTCGAATCCGCCATGAAAGAGAACCGTTTTCCGATCAAACGAGCCGGCACCGTCTACGGGTCGTCGGGTTCGAACCGGTACGACGTGCCCATCACCGCACGGGTGGCCGGCACCGAGCGCCGACAGGTGGAGACGTGGCAGGTTCGCCGGTCCGTGTTCGACAAGATGCTCTTGGACGTTGCTGTCGAGCGGGGCGCCCGGCTGGTACACGGGAAAGCCATCGAACCGATCTTCGACGACGAGGGCGCTGTCTCGGGAGTCACCGTGCAGCTGGCGTCGGGCGATACCACCACGATCGAGGCCGACGGCATCATCGACGCATCCGGACGCAAGACCTGGATGTCGAGCCTCGGCTTCGCAGGCAAGAAGGAACGCGGCGGTTACGAGAGCCAGATCGCTGTCTTCAGCCATGTGAAGGGGGGGATCCGCAACGGTGAGATGGAGGAGGGAAACACGCTGCTGTTCTACCGAGAGGTCGATCACTGGTCGTGGTTCATTCCCGTCGACGACGAGACCGTGTCCATTGGAATCGTCACTCCTGCGTCCTATTACAAGTCGATGAAGGAATCCAAAGAAGAGTTCTTTGCTCGCGAATGTCGCGAGCTGAATCCCAACCTGGCCGAACGCCTGGCAGATGTCGAATTGGTGGAACCGGTGACGGCCACCGCCAACTTCTCCTACAAGATTCCCGAATTCACGGGCAAGGGCTGGATGTGCGTCGGTGATGCCCACCGATTCATCGACCCGTTCTTTTCGTTTGGCATCCACCTTGCATTGTCGGAAGCTGAGAAGGCAGCCGAATACATGGCGTCCTATCTCGGCGGTGAGTTGGACGGCGCCGACCCGTTCGCTGAGTATGCAGCTATATGCGAGCGAGGGATGGATACCGTGCAAACGCTGATGGACTCCTTCTGGGCCAATCCGCTCGGCTGGGGCTACATGCTCCACTACACGGATCACGGGGGCGACGTGCTCGACATGTTCGGCGGCCGCATCTACGAGGAGGAGCCGCTTCCGGCGTTGCTTTCGATGCGTGAGATGGTGGCCCGCTCGGACAGAGGACTCGTTCCCGTTTCGTAGCGGTCGCACGCCATGGATTTCTCAATAACCCAAGAGCAACAGGCGTTCCGCGAGTCGATCTTGGGGTTCGGGCGCGACTACCTCGACTATGACATGGTCGACCATGACGACCAGCACCGGTTCAACAGTGATGCCTGGAAGAGGTGTGCCGAGTTCGGCATTCAGGGCTTGTGCGTACCCGAGGAATACGGTGGCCAGGAGGCCGATCCGATCACGATCATCCTGGCGATGGAGGCGCTCGGCTACGCCTGCCGCGACAACGGTCTGCTGTTCTCCCTGAACGCTCAGATGTGGTCGGCGGAGATACCGATCATCCGGTTCGGCAATGAAGAACAGAAACAGAGGTACCTGCCCGGCCTCGTCGATGGCAGCATCGTGGGTGTGCAAGGTATGTCCGAGCCGGATGCTGGGTCCGATGCGTTCGGAAGCATGGCGACCTCCGCAGTGGTCGACGGCGATGACTACGTCATCAACGGCTCGAAGACGTGGATCACCAATGCGCCGATCGCCAACATGTTCGTTCTGTTCGCGGTGACCGACGCATCGAAAGGCTCGTTTGGGTTGTCTGCTTTCTTGATCGATCGGGATACGCCTGGGCTCACCGTAGGCGCTCCTTTCAAGAAGATGGGGCTTCGCACCTCACCGATGAGCGAGCTGGTGTTCTCCGATTGCCGGGTACCGGCGACCAGCCTGTTGGGAAAACCCGGCTCGGGCATGGCGATCTTCAACCATTCGATGGATTGGGAACGGGGCGTGATCCTCGCCAGTTCAGTCGGAACCATGCAACGCCAGCTCGAAACGTCGGTCGCCTATGCCAAAGAGCGGAAACAGTTCGGTCAGGCCATCGGCAAGTTCCAAGCTGTATCGCACCGTCTCGTCGACATGAAGGTGCGGCTCGAGGCTGCCCGCCTGCTCCTGTACCACCTCGGGTGGTCGATGACCCAGCGCACGTCCAACAACATGGAATCGGCGATGGTCAAGCTCTTCTTGTCGGAGGCTTTCGTGCAATCGAGCCTCGACACGATTCAGACGCACGGCGGGATGGGATACATGGCCGAAGCGGGTATCGAGCGCGAGCTCAGAGACGCGATCGCCGGCCGGATCTACTCCGGGACGTCCGATATCCAGAAGAACCTGATCGCCCGTCATATGGGCCTGTGATGGCTCATCTCCTACATGGTCTTCTGGAAGCCTCCTGTGAGAGTGATCCGACCCGCGTAGCCGTCGTGGACGGGGAGCGGCGCTACACCTACGAAGAGCTGGACGGCGACGCCAACCGCGTCGCCCATCTGCTGATCGAGGCGGGCGTTCGACCCGGTGATCGAGTCGGCCTGTATCTCGACAAGTCCCTGGAAGCGGTGGTAGCCATCTATGGGATCCTCAAGGCGGGCGCTGTCTACGTTCCCCTGGACTCGCGGGCTCCGGCGATTCGCTTGAGCTACATCGTGCGCGACTGCGGTATCCGCCATCTCGTCACCATGTCCAAGCTGGAGAATGGCTGGTCGGATATGGCCGCAGAAGGGGTTCCGCTCGAGACCATCGTGGTGATGGACGGCGCCGGAGAGCTGACTCCCATCGACGGGATGACCTTCCGTGACGGTGCCGTCCTTGGTGGCTATTCCCCAGATCGGCCCGGGGTTCGAAGAATCGACGAGGACCTCGCCTACATCCTCTACACGTCCGGGTCGACTGGCGCTCCCAAGGGAGTGATGCTGTCGCATCGCAACGCCCTCGCTTTTGTGGAATGGGCGAGAGACGAGGTGGGCCTCACGGCCGACGACCGGCTTTCCAGTCACGCACCCTTCCACTTCGACCTTTCGACCTTTGACCTGTTCTCTGCGGCGGCGGCCGGCGCGTCGGTCACCCTCGTCCCTCGGGCAACATCGGTCTTCCCGATCGAGGTTGCCCGCTTCATCGACCGCCACGAGATCACGGTGTGGTATTCGGTGCCGTCGATCCTCTCGCTGCTCACACAGCACGGCAACCTCGCCGAGGGAGCGCTGCCCTCGCTTCGCACCGTGATCTTCGCCGGCGAAGTGTTCCCATCGAAATACCTTTCATCGCTCATGGCACAGCTCCCGGACGTGGAGTTTCACAACTGGTACGGCCCGACCGAGACAAACGTGTGCACTGCCTTCCGGGTGTCCGAGCCGCCGGCTCCCGACGGCGGGGACATTCCCATAGGCAAGGCCATCGCAAACGTTGAGACGTTCGTGGTTGGCGAGGACGGCACCCTGGTTCCGCCAGGAGAGCGGGGCGAGCTGTATGTGCGGGGCGCCACCGTCATGCACGGTTACTGGGGAGATCCAGAGAAGACAGCCGCCCGCCTGGTGGCCCACCCACGCGGAGCCGGCACCACCGATCTGGCATATGCGACGGGCGATCTCGTGTCAGAACTGCCGTCTGGCGACTACAAGTTTCTGGGACGCAAGGACCATCAGATCAAGAGTCGCGGCTACCGGATCGAACTGGGAGAGATCGAGACGGCGCTGAACGCTCATCCCGGCGTCAAAGAGGCCGTGGTGGTTGCCATCCCCGACGACGTCGTGTCGAACCGTATCCGCGCCTACGTGGTGGTCAGCGGGGACGAGACCAAAAACGAGCTGGTGGCTTGGTGTGGGGAACGGGTTCCCAAATACATGATCCCTGAATCCTTCGATTTCGAGGATGTGCTCCCCAAGACCTCAACCGGCAAGATCGACCGCCAAGCTCTCCAGACAGCCGCCACCTCGTAGCCTCGCCTTCTCCGCCCCTTCCGTCCTCGGCTTTTCGCCGAGTCCAGCTCCGCAACCCTCTGTCAAGGCCTCGGTGGAGGAGAAGATTGGGTCGTTTCACCCTGCCGCATGCAGAGCCGAACTGCGAACTTCGGCGAGAGTTCCTGTTCTCCAACGTCTTGAAGCCTCTGGCTTCAAGAAGCGACGATGCGCTCTGGGCTCCAACTTCTTGAAGCCTCTGGCTTCAAGAAGCGACGATGCGCTTCGTGCCGTCGGCGACGACGAGCGGCTCCGGCTGCCAGTCGCGCGAGCTGACTGCGAGGAGGCGTTCCCGCAGGCCGTCCTGGTCGCCTTCGGCGGCCATGCGGATCAAGGCGTTGACGGTATTCATCAGGGCGACCGAACCGGGCCAACCCTGATCGGCGATGCTGATCCTGGGATGAACGCTGGGGCGGAGTGGCACCGTTGCGAGGATCTCATGGAGTTTCTCGCCGGGGCGCTTGCCCGTGAAGCGCACCTCGATGTCGCGGACGGGCACCAGTCCCGCCATCCGAATGAGACGATGTGCCAGGTCGACGATCCGCACGGGCTCACCCATGTCGAGCACGAGCACTTCACCGCCCTTGGCTGTGGCGGAGCCCTGCAGCACCAGTTCTACCGCTTCGGCGATCGTCATGAAGTATCGGGTCATCTCGGGATCGGTGACCGTGACCGGTCCGCCTCTCTTGATCTGATTGACGAACGTCGGCACTACCGAGCCGCGGCTGCCGAGCACATTGCCGAACCTCACGGCCGAGTAGACGCATTCGGGATGGTCGACGGCGGCTGACTGGACCAGCATCTCGGCGACTCTCTTCGAGGCGCCCATGACGCCGATGGGGTCACACGCCTTGTCGGTGGAGATGAGGACGAACCGGTCGACGCCCGATCGTTGGCACCCTTCCAAGAGATACTCGGTGCCGAGCACGTTGGTCTTCACGGCCTCCTCGGGATAACTCTCCAGGATGGGCACGTGCTTGTGGGCGGCGGCGTGGAACACGACCTCAGGCTTGTGTTCATCGAAGACGCGCAGCACCCTGCGACGATCGCGGATATCACAGAGAATCGCCTGCACCTCGACACCGGAGCCGCCCCACATGGACAGCGCTTCGTGGAGGTGGGTTTCGTCGTTGTCCAAGACATACAGAGTCGAGGGTTTGAACCGGATGATCTGGCGGACGAGCTCGGAACCGATCGAACCGCCGGCACCGGTAACGAGCACACGACGACCTTCGAGGCTCTCCGACACCAGACCGAGGTCGGTTTGCACCGGTGCTCGCTCCAGGAGGTCTTCTGGTTCCAAGTCTCTGACGTCCTGGATGTTGGTGTCATCCTGCATGATCGACTCGATGTCGGGCAGAATCCGGAGGCGAACATCGACCATGAGGCACATGTCGACGAGCCGGCGGACGATATGAGACCCGTCGTTCGAAGCAACGATGATTTCGTCGACGTCATAGGCGTCAACCAACTTGGGAATCGATTCCAGGGAGCCAAGCACTTCGAGCCCGGCGAGCCGGCGATTCGTCTTGATGGGCTCGGCCGTCACAAACCCGACCACCTGGATGCGCTCACCGCTGGTGGTGAGGTGGCGCGCCAGGTTGGCAGCCGCGCGTCCTTGACCTACGACGAGCACACGCCGCATTGCTCCCGGCGTATGGCTCGCCTTGTTGAACGAGAACAATCGGGTGCGGAAGCGCACGGCTCCGGTGAGCATCACCGTGAGTAATGCGCCGAGTGCGAGTGAGCCAATTGGCACCGGCCCGCTCATCGAGAATATGGAACGCGCCAGAATCATGGTCGTGAGGAGGACCGCTCCTGCCATCATCGACGCGAGGATGATGCGGATGGCTTCGGCGATGCTGGCGTGTTCCCACACGTGACCATAGGTGCCGAATGCGATGTTCGAGATGATGTGTACCGCCACGATGATCGGCAGTACCCACAGAAAATCTCGCCACCAGCGGGGCGGCACGCCGGAGGTCTGGTCGACGAATCTCAGAATGAGAGCTGCCGAATAGGCGGCGGCGACGAGGAGTGCATCCACGACCGCGAAAGAAACATCGGTGCGCACCGATGCCAATGTCTGCGCTATCAAGCGGGATCTATCGACCCCAGCCCGCTCCCGTGTCGTAAACGACAAAATCCACCCCTTAGTGAATGGCTCAAGATGAGCCAGGCCCCAACCTACCACTCAGTGTGAGAGCACGCCACAGCGATTTAGCTCCGATTAAGGATTCAGGTCGTCTGGCGGAGGTCGCCCATTCCCGGGCTGCCGGCGGTGCGTGACATGCCCACCACCACATGTGGCAAGGGGTGACGGGTGCGATGCGGCCGCCATTGAGCCACGCGCCGGGATCGGGCGGCGACACTATCATCCGGCCCCGGTTGTCCAATGGAGGGGTGGATGGACGCACCGCCGAATCACGAAAGTCCTGAGCCCGGCTCGGCGCGCCCTCGCCTCATGGTGCTCGTGACGAGCGGTCAGCGACGCGGCGCCGAGGTGTTTGGGGAGCGCCTCGCGGTCGGTCTGCCCGATCACGGTTGGGACGTTGATTTTATTGCGCTGGCCGCAGGTCCGGAAGAGGTCGCTGCTTCGGTGGCGGCAGTTCCGCTGAGCGCGGTGGCCCCCGGCCATCTTCGTCGCCTCGACCTCACGATCGTCAGGGCGCTTCGCGGCCGTCTCAGAAGCCACGGCACCGAGGTGCTTCTCGCCAATGGGTCCTCGACGCTTCATTACGGCGTGGCTGCTGCCCGAACGATGGGTCGACGACCGGCGATCGCGTACGGCAGCATCGGTGAGCCGACGTACTGGGCTCGGTCTCCTCGCCAGCGGGCCTCCTACCAGCTCTTTCTGCGCTTGGTCGATCGAGTGTTTTCTGTATCTGAGCAAACCGGTCGGCAACTGGTCGACCATTTCGGCGTGAGCCCCGAGAAACTCCGTGTGCTCCATACCGGGGTACCGCAATCCCTTCTCGATGTCTCGCCACTTCCTCGTGGGGGCGAATTGCATCTGCTGTTCATGGGAAGCCTCTCGGCCGAAAAGGACCCGCTCGCCGCGATCGAGATTCTGCGCCAAGTGCGCGACACGATGCCGGCTCGCCTACGGCTCGTAGGCATTGGGCCTCTGGCCGCCGACATTTCGGCGGCTGCTACTGCCGTCGGCATGGATGGCGCAGTGGAGATGGTGGGATCTGTCGACGATGTCGAACCGCATCTGGCCTGGGCTGACGTCCTGCTCCTCACGTCCAAAACCGAAGGTCTCCCGGCCGCCCCTCTCGAGGCGGCGGCCGCTTCGGTCCCGGTGGTTGCATACGACGTGGGTGGAGTCGCCGAGACGCTCGTCGATGGCTCAACGGGCCGCCTCGTACCTGCGGGTGACGTCGTCGCGGCCGCCAAGGCCGTCGTCGAGTTGGCCGAGGATGAGCAAGCACGTCAGGCCGCCGGGCAAGCTGCCCGGTCGTTCATTCTCAATGGTTTCACCGTCCAAGACGCTGTTCGGCGGTACGACACGGCGTTGCGTGAGCTCCTGCGGAGTGGACGATGAAGGTCGCTCACCTGACGACGGTCGACCTCAGCCTCCGGTATCTGGTGTTCGCCCAGCTGAAGTCGATTCGCCAGATCGGCGGTGAGTCGATCGGTATCAGTGCGCCCGGGCCGTGGGTCGAAGAGATCGAAGCGGCCGGTATCACCCATATTGCGCTGCCGGCTTCGACGCGAGGAATCGCCCCGTTCGCCGATGTCAAAGCTGCCTGGCAACTCTGGAAGATCCTTCGAGCCGACCCGCCCGATATTCTCCACACCCATAACCCCAAGCCAGGTCTCTACGGGCGGATACTGGGTCGGCTCGCCGGCGTGCCCGTCGTGATCAACACCGTTCATGGCCTCTACGCGGCTCCCGATGATCCGCTGATCAAGAAGGCCATCGTTTACGTTCTCGAGGCCATCGCCGCTCGCTTCTCTGATCGGGAGCTCGTACAGAGCCGCGAGGACCTGGCGCTCATGGAACGGCTGCACATGGTCCGTCGTGGTCAGGGACAACTGCTCGGCAACGGCGTGGACCTGGTCAAGTTCGATCCCGACCGCACCGATCTGCCTGGTCGGGCCGAGATGCGCGCTCAGCTGGCTGTGTCGGACGACCAGATCGTTGTGGGGATGGTTGGTCGTCTGGTGGCTGAGAAGGGGTACCCCGAGCTGTTCGAGGCGGCAGCGGTGTTGCCCGACCGTTATGTGGTGGTGGCGATTGGGCCAGACGATCCTGACAAACCCGACGCGCTGCCCCGCGAGGTGGTCGAATCAGCGGAACGGGCCGGGGTCCGGTTCTTGGGAATGCGCACGGACGTGGATGCCCTCTACCGGGCGTTGGACATCTTCGTGCTGCCGTCGCACCGTGAGGGTTTCCCCCGTGCCGCAATGGAGGCCGCCGCAATGGGGCTGCCGGTGATCGCGACGGACATTCGCGGCTGCCGTGAGGTGGTCGACGACGGTATCAATGGGGTCTTGATCCCCGTCAGGTCCCCCAACGCGCTGAAGGCCGCCATCGAGCGGATCGGGTCGGACGCTGAAGCCCGACAACGGATGGGGTCGGCCAGCTGGCGGAAAGCGCAGCTGGCGTTTGACGAACAGATCGTGGTCCATCGGGTTCTCGAGGCTTACCGCACGGTCACTGCCGAGAAGGGACTGACCGCAATGGGCGAGGCGCTCGGCAGCGGGTCCGGTGTCGCCGAGCTGCGGCCGGCGGTCGCAGCAGATGCTGCAGCGCTGGCACGGATGCACATCGAAGGCATTGGCACGGGGTTCCTTCCCCGGCTGGGGCCCCGATTCATGCGGCTTTTGTATGAAGCGTTGATTGGCTATGGCGAGGCCGTGGTGTTGGTCGCCGACAGCGGCGGGGGGGCGATTGGGTTTGTGGCCGGGGTTGCCGATACGGGTGCCTTCTACAAGCACTTTGTTCGCAGGTACGGCGTCGGCGCAGGCGTACGGGCCTTGCCCGCAGCCATGCGGCCGAGCAACCTTCGGCGGGGATGGGAAACCGCCCGGTACGGTGGCGGAGACGACGGTGTGAGAGCCGAGCTCCTCTCGATGGCCGTGGATACTGCCTGGCGGGGAAAGGGCATCGCGCTTCGTCTGGGCCGCGCCTTCCTCGCAGAGATGGCAGCCCGGGACGTTGACTCGGTGAAAGTGGTGGTTGGCATGCGCAACGAGATTGCCCAACGCGCCTACCAGCGGATGGGATTCGTGGAAGCGGGAACCGAAGAGGTGCATCCCGGGGAGACATCGATGGTCCTGGTGTGGTCGGCATAGCAGTCGCGTTCTTCGTCGCGGTGGTGGTCGGCCTCATTGTGCGCCGCATCGGCCCAACGCTCGGGTATGTGGACCGGCCCGATGATCCGACCCTCAAGGTTCATACCCAGGCTGCGGTTCCGCTCGGCGGTGTTGCGGTGTTTGCGGGGCTCCACATCGGATTGGTGGTGGCCGACAGGTTCGATCTGACGCTGTTCGTGGCGACCAGCGTGCTTCTCGCGTTGGGCCTTGCCGACGACCGTCTGGGTCTCGATCCCAAGGTCCGGCTGGCCGTCGAGGCCGTTGCCGGGATCATCCTGGCGATCGGTCTGTATGAGGATGCTGGTGTCGCCGTTGCGGTGTTGGTGGCCGTATTGGTGGTTGTGTCGGTGAATGCCGTGAATCTCTTCGACGGCCTCGACGGATTGGCCGGCTCGACTGCGTTGTTGTCGGCGGCAGGTGCTTCCGTGTTCGCCGTCATCCGGTCGGCTGGAGCTGTGCCGGCGTTGATCGTGGTCGCTGCTTTGGCAGGTTTCTTGGTGTTCAACTGGCATCCGGCCAAGCTCTTCCTCGGCGACAACGGCGCCTACTTCGTGGGACTGACTCTCGTGGCCCTCTACGCCTTTCCGAGTGAGGGGATCCCCGCCGTCATCATCGGCACCGGGCTGTTGGGCCTGTTCCTGGTCGACCTCGTCTCGACCGTCCTCCGCCGGAGGATCGCCGGCACCCCGATGTTCTTGGGCGACCGCAGCCACATCTACGACCGAATCCACGCCCAAGGCCGGCCGGTCCCGTCGGTCGTGTTGATCGTGGCGGCAATGCACATCGTCGTGATCGGAGCAGTCCTCCTCGCCGACTGGCTCCTCGCCCCAGGCTGGGCCGCAACGGCCACGGTGATGGTGGGCGTTGCAGCGATCGCGGTCGCCACCCGGGGCGCCGGCCAGGCGACCAAGAAGTAGGGACGGTTGCTGGGGGGGAAAGATCATTGGTTTCAGCCCTACAGCAGCTCGAGGTCTCCCAGGCCGATGTGCCAGTTGGAAGGGTCACTGACGTCGAGGGGGAGGTCTCGCAATGGTCTGGCCACCAGGGTCAGCGCCGACACTCTCGGCACCGGCACGAGCCCGGCTCTCATGGCGAGCGCTCTCTCTTCGGTTCCCTCCGAGAACCAGCCGGCCGTATAGGCGGGCCGGAGTTGTTTGATCAGCGCCCTGGCCGCCCGGGGAGCGCCGGCGCCCACCAACTCCGACATCACCAGCTCTCGCCGGTCGCTTCGCCGGTTGAGGCGGGCGATGGCTGCGCCGCCTTCCGTGGTGGCCACGGCATACTGCCCGGTCGGATGAGCGCCGAATCTCCAGCGCAGGTAGTCCAAGGTGCGAGGGGTCCTCAGGCCGTGCCGTGTCCCTTTGCTGAACAGGTCGGCCAACTCGGAATCGATCGCGGATGGCGCATCAAGGGCGGGGACGGTATTCCATTCTGCCTTCGGCGAGGCCAGCCCCAATCCCGGACGGGCCATGATCCCGATCGGGTCAACCGACAGCCAGCCCATTTTCAAGTAGCCGGCTCCCGACTTCTCGTTGGGCGTGTTGAAGATCATGTCGACGCCGTCTTCGGTGGCGAGCTCGATGCCGGCCAGGGTCAGGTTCTTGAAGATGCCGCGTCTTTGAAAGTCCGGGTGGGTGGCTGTGTCGACCGCTCGGACGCAGCGCAGTGTTTTCCCGTCCGGCGTCACCATATCCCAGCGCATGAACGCCCGGAATCCTGCGACTTCTCCACCGGCGTCGGCGACGAGCATCACTGATCTTCCGAAAGGGTTGTCGAGATGCTTCCACGCAAACAGGTCAGGAGTTCGACCCAGGCCCGGTGGTTCTCCGAGTGCGGCCCGCATGGTGTCGAGCACGGCCTCGAGGTCGGAGTCTCGGTAGGGGCGGATCTCGATGTCGTCAGCCACTGAGCAACCTTTGGTAGATGTCCTCGAATGCTTCGATCATCGGCGCCATTCCGTGGTCTCTCGCCACCGCCGCGGCAGCCGCCGCTCCGACGGTGGTCCGTAGATGGGGGTCTTCGAGAAGCCGCACGATGGCACCGGCCAAGCCGTCCGGATCGCCCGGCGCTGCCAGCAACCCGGTCTCGCCATCTTCGATGACGCTGGGTACGCCACCGACCGCGGTGGCGGCGATCGCCCGGCCCATGGCCATCGCCTCGAGGATGACCACAGGCAGCCCTTCGACGTCGGAGGGGTTCACGAACACGTCGGCCGCCGCAATGAACTCCCGAGCGTTCTCCTTGCGGCCCAGGAACCGGATGGTGTCCGTGACCCCGGCCGCCTCAGCGGCTTCTTTGAGTCGGTCGAGGTCACCGGGGTACTTCTCGCCACCGATCGACACGACCAACGCTTGTGGTCGTTTCTCCTTCAGCACCGCCGCGGTCTCAACCAGGTTCTGATGGCCCTTGTGAGGGCGGATGTTGCCGACGGCCACGACAAGTTCGGTGGCCTCGTCGATCGACAACTCGGCTCGGGCGGCCGACACCTCGGCCGGGTCAACGGTCACCGAGACCCCGTTGGGCACCACCGCCGCGGCTGGCCCGCCGAAGGCGGCAACCGACTCGGCCACCGCCGCCGACACAGCCGTGACTGCGGCGTTCCGGGAGTACGTCATCTTGTTCAGGGTGCGGGTTGGTTGACGATAGGAATCACCCAAGTTGTGCTCGGTGTAGACGATCGGGGCCGGCGAAACCATCCGAGCCACGACGGCGGTGGCAGGGGAGTGGGCATGCACGATCGCAGCCTCGGTCTCTCTGATGTGCGACCGCAGCCGGATCGCCGACAGGGGATCCATGCCTCGGCTTCCGCCCAAGAAGGCGACCGGCACATTCGCCTCCTCCAGCTCCGGTACCAGCTGGTTCTTCCACGGCACGAAGTACGCCACGCGATAGTCGAAGGTGTCGCGGTCCCAGAACGGGATCGCCTCACTGATCAGGCGTTCGGCGCCGCCGATTCCCAGGCCTTTGATGATGACCAGGATGACCGGCCGCGCTGGCATGCGTTGTTCCTCAGCCGGAGGCTTCGACAGAGTCCATCAGTTCCGCCAGACCCTCGTCGAAGGGGGTCTCGGCCTTCCAACCCAACAGTTCCTCTGCCTTGGCGGCGGATACAGCCGCGGGAGGCACGTCTCCGGGCCGCGGCGGCCCAAATGTGAGCTCGGTGGGGAAGCGGGCGACGACCAACTCGGCCAGCTCTTTGATCGAGACCGCTTCCGGTGCGACCGTGTTCAAGGCAACTTCTCGAAGATCGGAGCGGCACGCCATCGAGAATGCACGGGCAATGTCGCGGGCGTGGGTGAACTGCCGTGACTGTGCGCCATCTCCTTGGATGGTGATCGGTTCACTAGCACGGGCTCGGTCGATGAAGATCCGGAACACCGAGTTGGCTCGCAGGCCGACGCCGTATGCGGTGCCAAGACGAAGTGCCATCGTGGGTACGTCGTGGAGGCGGTCGGCGGCGAACAGCATGCTCTCGCCGGCCAGCTTGGTGATGTTGTAGGGGTGGTCTGGGTTGGTGGGGTGGGTCTCGTCGAGCGGCTGATACTCCGGCTCGCCGTAGACCTCCCATGTCGATGCGTACACCACCCGCGCCCCAGCCTTGGCGGCCGCGACAGCGATGTTGGCGGTGCCGGTCACGTTGACGGATGCAGCGAGCGCCGGCTCGTTGCCTGCCAGGTAGACGTCTCCTATGGCGCCGATGTGGCAGACGACGTCGACTTCTGCGACGGCTTTGTTGACGTCGGCGGCGTCGGTGAGATCTCCGACGATGGACCGTACTCCCGGAATATCGACTTCCTGCAGGTCGAATGCGGCGACGTCGAAGCCATCGGCGATGAGCCGATCGATGACGTGCGGACCGATGAAACCGGCCGCGCCGGTAACAAGTGCTTTCAAGATTCCCTCCCTTATTGGGGTGAACGATATCAGTGACCCCAAAGGGTGAGCAAGACCTCGGTGCAGATATGGGCCGGGAGCCTCATCCGGCCGGCCCAGATCCAACGAACGGGCGGCGGCGAGGCCTCCCGTCCTCTCTTCTGCAACAGAAGGGCTAGATGCTGAAGAGTGGCATTGCCGGCTCGCCGACGAAGTCGGGAAGTGCGGTTGCGCCCGTCAGGTTGCGCCGCGATATTGGCGCGATAGCTGATCCGTCAGGTGCTCGTACGTTCAACGCAAGTCGGGAGAGGTGGTGATTTCACGCCACGGACGGGTTGCGACGACCTTGCTCGGCCAGGAGGCTGCCCGATACATCGCCAATGTCAGCGAGACCAACGCTCAGGGCCTCATGGCTCGGCTCACCGGCAATACAAACGCAGCAACGAGAGGTGAGCACTCCGGCTTTGACGTAGCTTTGCCGTGTGGCGTACCATTGCTGCGCAAGCGACGCGGGGTGGAGCAGTCTGGTAGCTCGTCGGGCTCATAACCCGAAGGTCGTAGGTTCAAATCCTACCCCCGCTACGAATCGAGAATCCCGAGCCTGATGGTTCGGGATTTCTCTTTTTTCGGTTGCGGAATCGAATAGAAGAAACGGCGTGCGTCCCTGAATGCCTCACGGCCGGTGAGCGCCTTTCGGGGTCTGTGTTACCGATCTAGCTGCCGCCACTGGGTGTTCCTGAGCACGTCGTGTGATCCACCTCGCTTACGATGTCGTGGATGGGACTTCCCGATGATCGCTGGGCTCCGCCGACGCGGGCCGCACCCGTAGTCTGGGGCGCTACGGCAAGTCGAGCGGAGCGTGGTGTGAGTTCGTGAGCGGCTCGGAGAAGCTTCGATCGGCTGCGGCCGATGCCCTGCCGATCATGCGATGGCTTCCACAGTATGACCGAAGCCGTCTGCGGAGGGATGTCCTCGCCGGTGCGATCGTCGCTGCGCTCCTCATTCCGCAGTCGCTCGGGTACGCACGCATTGCGGGCGTCCCGGTGGAGGTCGGCCTGTATGCCGTGCCTCTCGCGTTACTCGCGTACGCAGTCCTGGGCTCGTCGCCCCAGCTCATCGTCGGTCCCGCCTCGACAGTTGCCATCGTCTCGGGATCGCTCGTCCTCGAGATTGCACGAGACAACCCCGAGGACACCGTTGCCATCACAGCCGGGCTCGCGATCACGGCCGGCATCATCTTGATGGCCGTGGGACTGCTGAGGATGGGTTGGATCGCCGAGTTCCTCTCGAAACCGATCGTGACGGGATTCGTATTCGGCCTCACGCTCACGATCGTCATCGGCGAGCTACCTACCCTGTTGGGAATACCGAAGCCACCGGGTGACCTCATTGGTGTCTTCGTCCGCACACTGGCGAGGCTCGGCGACACCAGCACCGCCACCGCCCTCGTCGGCGCCACGGCTCTGGTCATCCTGCTCGGTGGCCGGCGCTTGAACCGACGCGTCCCGTGGGGCTTGTTGACGGTCGTCGGCGCAGTGGTGGCATCGACCGCGCTCGATCTCGCAGCGTTGGGGGTTGCGACGATCGGCGAGGTGCCGGCGGGATTGCCTCCGCTCGGCCTGCCGCTGATACCGCGCCACGACCTCGCAGCTGTGGCTGTCGGCGGTGCGTCCCTTGCGCTCGTCGCGATGGCCGAAGGCCTTGCGGCAACCCGCCTCTTCGCGAGCCGCGGAGGATATCGGGTGGAAACGGGGCGTGAATTGGTCGGGATGGGCGCAGCCAATGTCGGCGCCGGTATGTTTGGTGGGTTGAGTGTGGCGGGAAGCCTCTCCAAGACGGCGGCTGCCGACAGTGCCGGGAGCCACAGCCAGGTAACGGGCCTGGCAGCGGCCGGTCTGGTCGTCATCGTGCTGCTCGCATTCACGTGGGTCTTCGAGGAGCTCCCCCAGGCGGTCCTCAGCGCGGTCGTCATCGCTGCCGTCTGGGGGCTCATGGATGTCGCGGCCCTCCGTCGTTATCGCAGGGTCCGACGGGCAGACTTCGTCGCCGCGATCGTTGCCATCGCGGGCGTCGTGTTTCTTGGACCCCTCCCCGGTCTGGGAGTCGCCATCGTGACTTCGCTGCTGGCGATCATCTATCGATCGAGCGCACCGCGAATGGAAGTACTCGGCAAGATTGGCGAAGAGAAGGCGGCGTGGGGCCGCTTGCGCAGCCACACGCGCCGCAAGACGGTTCCTGGGGTCGTCGTCATCCGCCTCGACGTGCCCCTGTTCTGGGTAAATGCGACCGAGATCGAGGATCGCTTGCTCGCCGAACTCGACAAGTGGCCCGACACACGCGCTCTCGTGCTCGATCTCGAGGCGACCTCACAGCTCGACACGACGAGTGTTGACATGCTCGAGCATCTCCACGCAGAACTGGCGGCGGCGGACATCAGGCTTTACCTGGCCCGTGTGATTCACCGGGTCTCCGATGTCCTCGACCGATCCGGCTTCCTCGACACGCTCGGCGACGAACACATATGGCACAGCATTTCGCAATGCGTCCGCGCCGCCCGGCGCGCGACCGGCCTCAAGGGGGGCGCAGCCGGGGGATCCGAGGCACGCAGTGACAGCCCGGAGACTCCGGCCGGACCCGCCAATGGCGAGGACGCGATCGACGTTCTCGAGGAAGAGGCCGAGACCCAGGTGCTCGATGATGAAGATGACGAAGAAGCTCCTGAAGTTCGCCGGTGGCCCTGGCAGCTCCCCCGGGGGCGAGAACCGCGGTGAGGAGCCGGTGACCCTGGGTACCGAGACCACGGGTACACCTCGTCGAAAACGCGACCTGAGGTGCAAACCATGCCAGGACGCACGGAAGCCAGGACTTTCGTCGAACGGACTTGGCTGCTGGGCCGACGAACTTGTGCGATCAACGGTCGGGATCTCGGCCGGACTGGATCAATGGTCGCCGCCGTCGGCGATCCCATCTCCCGACACTTCGCCTGCCTGATCTGGCGATCCTTCGCGGTCGGTTTTGGGGGCCCTCGAGCCCCAGCCCAGTTCGCTGGCGGGGACCATCAAGTCCTCCATTGGCGGGGTGGTTTTCGGGGCCCTCGAACCCCAGCCAAGTTCAGTGGCGCCTACCGCCAAGTCGTCTACTGGCACGTTCTTGCCCCTGCTGGCAAAGGTATCGGTCAACCAGAACTTGAGCGACTTCCAGAACTTCCTCATGTTCCAACGATACCGACCAGGGCGATATCCTGGGGCGGAGCCAGTCTTCGAAGATACCTGCCGTGGACCTAGGCGACCTCCTCGACGACGAGGGATGTGGGATCGATGCGAAGATCCCACCACCGGTAGGCGAAGGCTCCGGCGACGAGAACGACCGCTGCCGCCGAGAATGCCACCACGTAGTCGAACCCGTCGATGAGGAAGCCGACGGCTGGTGCCCCAACGAGAAGCGCAACGTCGAAGATCGAGGTGAACGTGGCCATCGCCGAGCCACGCTCTGCCCCCGGGTCGCACCAAACCGGTTGGTCGACATCAGGCCGGGCACGCTAGTGATAGGCGTCCCGTGAGGCGGTGGAATTGCGGAGCCGATCCTCCGATCGCTGCTTGTCGGGACAACTGTGTCAGGCGCGCGACCGCATCTGGCTCTTCGGTGGTCTCGAGATGTCTCTGAGTGGTTCGACGGGGCTGTCGACTGGCATTTGGCTGATTTTTTCGATGGCCTTCTTATTCTTCTCTTCGGACGGTGCGAGATCGTCCCACGTCTCGACCTCCGCCAGGGTGCGGTCGACCCAGGCTTCGACCGTTTTCAAGTGGCTCACGAAGAAGTCGACGGGCAGGGCTCTGATGTAGGCCTGGTCTTGGGTTGGGTTGATGCCATCGATGAACTCTTGTTTCACCTCGCCGGCGAACTTGAGCATCTCTTGCGCGTCGGCGTGGACCTGTCTGAGCGTGTTGACGAGCTCGTCTTTGGTTCCGAGGGGAGCGACGAAGATGCGCAGTATCGCTTCGAACTCCATCGAAAACGGGGCGACGGGACTTCCCAGCCATTCGCGTAACGCTTCCCTGCCGGCTTCGGTGATCGAGTAGACGGTTCGGGCTCTCTTGCCGGTGTATTCCTTGTTGCCTTCGATGAGTCCCATCGAGGCAAGCCGTTTGGCTTCTCGGTAGATGGCGCTCTCGGCGGCCGGCCAGACGTATCGGAGGTAGCGAACTCGTTGCTGAGCCAGCTCATAGGTGGACCATGGTCGCACCCCTACTTGAGTGAGCACCGCGTACGAGGTGGTCGTCAATTGATCTTTCATTTTTGCCTCTTGACTTACTCCAAATGAGAGTATATGTTTACTCCAACTTGGAGTATAGTCGATTCAAGCGCTGATAAGAAGGAGGCAAGGCCATGGCTGATGGAAGCGGAAGCAAGAATGTGGGGACTCTCGTCATCGGGGGCGGTCAAGCCGGGCTTTCCATGGCGTATCGCCTCTCCCAACGTGGGCTGCCATATGCGATCGTCGACGCCAACGACCGGATCGGCGATGCCTGGCGCAATCGGTGGGACTCGTTGCGGCTGTTCACTCCGAGCCGACTCGACGGGCTCCCCGGCATGCCATTCCCCGGATACCACTGGGGGTTTCCGAGCAAAGACGAGTTCGCTGACTACCTGGAGTCCTACGCCGAACGTTTCGACATCGACGTGAAGACTGGGGTCAGGGTGGATAAACTGTTCAGAGATGGTGACGTCTTCGTGGCAATCGCCGGAGATCGACGGTTTGAGGCCGACAACGTGGTGGTTGCGATGTCGAGCTGGCAGAAACCTCGGATGCCGGAGTTCGCCAATGATCTCGACCCAAGCATCGTTCAGCTTCACGTCGCCGACTATCGCAACCCCAGCCAGCTCCAGGAGGGACCCGTCCTCGTAGTGGGAGCCGGGAACTCCGGAGCAGAAGTCGCCAAGGAACTGGCGAGAACTCACGACGTCTGGTTGTCTGGTCCCAGCACTGGAAAGCTCCCATTCCGCCCCGAAAGCGTGGCGGCTCGAGTGCTCATGCCGTTCGTTGGACGGGTCATCTTTCACCGAGTGCTGACCACCAGTACGCCCATAGGACGAAAGGCCCGGCCCAAGATGGTGTCCACCGGCGAGCCCCTGATCAGGGTCAAACCCAAAGACTTGGAGGAAGGCGGCGTGGAACGCGTTCCCAGGGTCACCGGGGTCCAGCACGGACAACCTCACCTCGAGGACGGCCGTCGTCTCGATCCGGCCAATCTTGTCTGGTGCACCGGATTCAAGCCAGAGTTCTCATGGATCGATCTTCCAGAGGTGGATCGAGAGAATCCCGAACCGAACCACGATCGGGGCGCCGTGGAGGGGGTTCCTGGGCTCTACTTCCTCGGCCTCAAATTCCTCCACTCGGTCTCATCGGAACAAATCCACGGTGTCGGTCGGGATGCAGCTCACATCGCCGAGGCGATCGGGGCCAGGAATACGAAAGACAGGCCTGGCCTCCAAGCAGCCAATCCAAAACTGGAGGCGGCCCGGCCGGGCCGCAACTAGAGAATCGGTGGCAGGCCAGGTGCCCGAACCCGACTGCTGACTCGATCGATTCACCCATCAAACATGCCTTCACTCATCACTTTTGCCATGGCAGTGAGCAGCGTCAGTCTGTGGACGCTGCGCGTGGCCCTCACAGCCCGGGGCAGCCGCGCGCTCGGTTCGACGATCGCCGCCACCGAGGCCGTGGTCTTCGTTCTGGCGTTCTCCCACGTCACCGGGTCGCTCGATGCGCCCATCCAGATCTCCATCTACGGAGGCGGCGTCGGGTTCGGCACCTACCTTGGCCTGATGATTGACCGCACGATGAGAAAGCGCGTCGACCAGCCGACCGAGGCTTCGATTTCGTGATAGGCGGGCCGAGCTCTAGCGTCGTGGTCTTCGACGTCTAGCGATTCGAGGCTTCATTCAAGGCAGCGGCGGCCCGAACGAGACTTCTGAAAGCGTCTTCGTCGATGTCGTCGCCTTCGAAGAAGTCGATGGCCCGCCGGGTGTTGCCCTCGAGGCTCGAATTGAAGATACCGGTCGGGTCGTCCACAGAGGCACCCCTGGCGAAGGTCAGCTTCACCTTGTCTTTGTAGGTCTCGCCGGTACAGACGATCCCGTCATGCGACCAGACAGGGACACCCAAGGGGTTCGACGGCTTTCTCCATTTCACCTCCTCGACCACGTCGGGGTCGGCTTCTTTGATCGCGGCGCGCAGCCGAGCGAGCATCGCGCCTCGCCAGTCGCCCAGGCCGTCGATGTGGGCGTCGATCAGCTCTGAGGGAGATCTCGCTTCACCGGGTTGGCTCGTTGTCACGTCGTCTCCTCTGACCGGCGGCAGGCTCGTCTCGTGCGGCTGCCGTGCCCAGCGCATAGGACTCTCACTGTTTCCGTCGACAAAAGATACCTCGGCGGGAGGTCTTTGCCCGCCACTCAGATATGCAACGGCGTCGGGCGCCAGGAAGACGGAGTCAGTGGCGGGGAACTAGTTTTCCCGAATGCATAGCGCCGACACTCACGACCTGATCCGGGTCACCGGGGCACGCGAGAACAACCTCAAGGACGTCAGCATCGAGCTCCCCAAACGCCGCCTGACCGTGTTCACCGGCGTCTCAGGATCGGGCAAGAGCTCCCTCGTCTTCGACACCATCGCTGCCGAATCACAGCGACTCATCAACGAGACCTACAGCGCCTTCCTCCAGGGCTTCATGACGACGCTGGCACGACCAGACGTCGACGTCCTCGAAGGATTGACGACCGCGATCACGGTCGATCAAGAGCAGATGGGTGGCAATCCCCGCTCCACGGTCGGAACCGCCACCGATGCCAACGCCTTGCTGCGCATCCTCTTCAGTCGACTCGGCGAGCCGCATATTGGACCTCCGACCGCCTTCGCTTTCAACGTCCCGACCCGCAAGGCGAGCGGGTCCATGACCGTCGACAGGGGCAAAGGGGAGCGGATCGTGGTGCGCAACGTCGTGTACCACGGCGGTATGTGCCCGCGCTGTGAAGGCATGGGCACGGTCAATGACATCGACCTGACCCAGCTCTACGACGACTCCAGGTCGCTCGCCGAGGGTGCAATCACCATTCCCGGCTACAAGCCGGGCGGTTGGTCGGTTCGCGAATTCATGGAATCGGGCTTCCTCGACCCGGACAAACCGATCCGCAAGTACACCAAGAAAGAGCTGCACGACTTCCTCTACAAGAAGCCGGTCAAGATCAAGTTTGCCGGCATCAACAAAACCTATGAGGGCCTCATCCCGCGGGTCCAGAAGTCCTTTTTTTCCAAGGACCGGGATTCGCTTCAGCCTCACATCCGGGCGTTCGTCGAGAGAGCCGCCACGTTCACCGCCTGCGGGGACTGTGGCGGGACCCGGCTCAGCGAAGCGGCCAGGTCGTCCAAGATCGAGGGCATCAACATCGCCGAGGCCTGCTCGATGCAAATCGGCGACCTGGCCGTGTGGGTGGGCAAACTGAAGGAGCCGTCGGTGGCGCCGCTGCTGGCGGCTTTGGGACACACCCTCGAATCGTTCGACGAGATCGGGCTGGGCTACCTCTCGCTCGACCGGCCGGCCGGCACGCTGTCAGGCGGTGAAGCGCAACGCACAAAGATGATCCGCCACCTCGGGTCTTCACTCACCGACGTCACCTACGTATTCGATGAGCCCACCATCGGCTTGCACCCCCACGATATTCAGCGGATGAACGAGCTGCTGATACAGCTGCGAGACAAGGGAAACACGGTGCTGGTCGTGGAGCACAAACCAGAGACGATCGCCATCGCCGACCACATCGTCGATCTCGGCCCTGGCGCCGGGACAGCCGGCGGCACCATCTGCTTCGAGGGCACCCTCAACGAGCTGCGTGCCAGCAACACCGTCACCGGCCACCATCTCGACCACCGGGCTGCCCTCAAGGAGACGGTGCGGGCCCCTGCCGGGGTGCTGGAGGTGCGCGGTGCCGACCTGCACAACCTCCAGGACGTCGACGTCGACATCCCTCTCGGCGTGTTGGCGGTGGTGACCGGCGTGGCCGGGTCAGGAAAGAGCTCACTCGTTCACGGCTCGGTGTCGGGTCGGGACGGGGTGGTGGCGTTCGACCAAACCCCCATTCGTGGCTCACGACGGAGCAACCCGGCAACGTATACCGGACTCCTCGACCCGATCCGCAAAGCCTTCGCCAAGGCCAACGGCGTGAAGCCGGCCCTCTTCAGCGCCAACTCTGAGGGCGCCTGTCCCACCTGCAATGGCGCAGGCGTCATCTACACCGAACTCGGCTTCATGGAAACCGTCGCCACCACGTGCGAGGACTGCGAGGGGAAGCGGTTCGACGCATCGGTTCTCGAGTTTCACCTGGCCGGCCGAGACATCAGCGAGGTGCTGGCGATGTCGGCAACCGAGGCCGAGGAGTTTTTTGAGGACGGCGAGGCGCGAACGCCCGCTGCCCACAAGATCCTCGCCCGCCTCGTCGACGTCGGACTGGGCTACCTCAGCCTTGGCCAGCCACTTCCCACGCTGTCGGGTGGCGAGCGGCAACGGCTGAAGCTGGCCATCGAAATGGCCGAGCAAGGGCGGATCTACGTGCTCGATGAGCCAACCACCGGCCTCCACCTCGCCGATGTCGACCATCTGCTCAGTCTCCTCGACCGGCTGGTCGACTCGGGCAAGTCGGTCATCGCGATCTCGCACCACCAGGCGGTGATGGCCCACGCCGACTGGATCATCGACCTGGGCCCCGGCGCCGGCCACGACGGTGGCCAGGTCGTGTTCGAGGGCATCCCGGCCGACCTGGTTGCCGCTGTTTCGACCCTCACCGGTCAGCATCTCGCCGACTATGTGGGTTCGCCCTAGAGGCTGCGCCCAGGTCGACGGTGAGATTTCAAGCGACAGGGCCTGCTGAAGCGAGCGCTCTCGAGGGAACGTCGCGGAGTGTCAGCAGCGCTTCTTCGAGCTGGGCTTGGAGATCGGGGTTCGACAGTCGGCCTTCCGCTGTGTCGAAGTTCTGGCCAAAGCTGGGCACCGACATGCTCGCCTTGACCTCGGTGCCGTAAAAGGGAGCGGAGCCGAGGGCGGTTGCCAGAACGCTGCGGCCGCCGCCGGGACCCATCGACGCCGAGAGCATGACGCTCGGGGTGTCTTGGAAGACCCGGCTGTCGATTCGGGATGCCCAGTCGTACAGGTTCTTGTAGGCGGCGGTGTAGGAGCCGTTGTGCTCGGCGAAGCTGATGAGGAGGGCGTCGGCTTCTGTGATCTTGTCGAAGAACCGCTGAGCATTGGCCGGAATGCCGAGTTCGCTCTCGCGGTCGACGCTGTAGAGCGGCAACTCGTAGTCGTTGAGATCGATCAGCTCCACTCGCGCGTCGGGAATCAGGCCATCCTCGATGGTTCGAGCTGCGTGCGCAGCGAGGGCTTTGTTGATCGAGGACCGGCTCGTCGTCGCTGCAAAAGCGAGGATGTTCATGTGAGTTCCCTTATCTCGGTGTGATCTTTCACCATGAATACGGCGCCGTGGCCCAATTGGACGACCCGCCTCGGTGTACGAACCGCCGGCTCTGCACGTGGCGACCCCTGGCGAGTTCATGAGGGCGGCCGGCGCGGGAGACGCAGCAGCAACGCCGGAGTGGCTTGGGTGTACGCCTGGAACGCTGGGTCGCCGCCCCAGCGTTCCACGGCGCGGGCTTCGAGCATCGGGATTCCGCTTATGCGGGTGAGCAACACAAAGACGAACAACGGGGAGATCAGGGTGACCCACCGCCAGCCCGACAGCACCGGAATGGCGATGATGGCGATACCGGCCCAGAGGGTGATCTCGCCGAAGTAGTTGGGGTGGCGGGACCACGCCCACAGGCCCGATGTGATGAAGCGGTCTTTGTTGGAAGGCTTCTTCTTGAACGATGATTTCTGCCGGTCGGCGATCACCTCGATGGTGAACCCGCCGAGCCAGATGACCGCCCCGATCGCTGCCGGAAAACCGATCGCACGTCGATCGGTGCCGGTGATGACGGCCAGCGCACACGCCAACGTGAGGAACACCCACAGGCCCTGCACCGTCCAGGCCATGAGGAACCGCAGTGGGTCCATCTTGATCTCGTCGAACCGTCGATCAGCTCCCTCTCGGGTGATGCGTCGGAAGAGGAACGAACCCAGCCGCAATGCCCACACCACCACCATGAGCGCCACGATCGCAGCCCGAGCGTCGAGGTCGCCGCTGAACACCACTGCCGTGGCGATCACGACGACATAGGTGATGCTGCCCGTGAGGTCGTAATAGCGCTCGGTCTTCAGCAGGTTGGAGGGCACGAACGCCACCCAGTTGATGACGTAGGCGAGCAGACCACAAAGGGCGAACACGGCGATCCCTCCCAGCTGGGCACTCCCGTCGCTCCCAGCAAAGGCGACAAGTGAGCCGACCAGCAGGCTGCCGGCGATTCCTGCCAGCGCGGTGCGTCTCTGCGGTGTCATGGCGAGAACCCTAGGGCACACGCTTCGCGTCAATCGGCGCTCCGCTTTTCCGACGGGCACTCCCTCCCCATCTCCCGGAGATCTGGCACGCGGATCAGCGAGGCTTCAGACGTGCTGGGTGAGCGAAGCCGGCAGACGGTTCCAATCAATGGCCGGGTTGCCCGAGATGCTTCTAGTGTTGGTTCATGAATGAGCCGACGTTCGACACATTGGAGCTTCGTTGGTTTGTGCCAGGCATGTTGCCGGAGGAATTGGTCGATTGGTTCTCTGGCGATGGCACGATGGGGGTCGTCGAACATCGCGTCGACACCTACTGGCATGTTGATCGAGATGACCTCGGACTCAAGCGGCGCGATCGGGGAGTCTGGGAGATGAAGCTGCTTCGCGATTGGCACATCGAAGCGCTACCGACCGGACGGACTGCCCGCGTCGAGCAGTGGAGCAAATGGATGCCCGCTCAAGGAGGTGCGAAAGCTCCCGGCGCACACGTCGAGATCGACAAAACCATCATTACGAGGACGTTCGGGCCGGAAGGCGAAGTAGCGGCCGGTCCTGTGGACGGCTCATTGCCTCGAACGGAGGTGGAGCTGGCGGCGATACTGGCCGATGATGAGCCCTGGTGGACTCTCGCCTTCGAGGCCAGCGGACCGGAGGCGCTTCGCCCGACAGGCCTCGCGAGCGCGGTGGACACGATGTTCTCTCCCCGCCTCAGCGATCTCGTGGACGACGTGTGGAATCTCGGTTACCCGGCCTGGCTCATCGCCATCAGGCACCCTGAACACGTCTGAGAGACACGCCGGAACCGTTCCTCGCTGCCGTGGCGAAGGCATTCTGCAGCAGCCTGTGTCCGTGGTCGATCGAGAGGCGCTCGGCCATGATCCCCGACTGACGATGGCAGCCAGCACGAAGGCCGTGCCGACGAACTCGGCGCGGGGCGCCTCGACAGCAGCATCAGTGGTCCACAACATCGAGGCTGTCGAGCAGGCCACGAACTCGTTGCCCGATCTCGTCGCGCACCTCCCGGACCACACCAATGTCCTGCCCGGCGGGGTCGGCCAGTTCCCAATCTTCGTACTGCTTACCCGGGTACACGGGGCACACATCGCCGCACCCCATCGTCACCACAACGTCGGCCGCGCGGACGGCATCCTCGGTCCACGGCCTTGGGGTCTCATTGGCGATGTCGATTCCGACCTCGGCCATGGCTTCTACTGCCACCTGGTTCACGCCACCAGCCGGCTCCGATCCCCCGGAGAAGACCGCGACGGTTTCTCCGGCGAGATGACGAAGCCATCCGGCCGCCATCTGCGAGCGCCCGGCGTTGTGGACGCACACAAACAGCACGGCAGGTCGTTCGTCAGACGCCCGATGATTCGCATTCATCGGACGATCATAAGGCCCCTTGGGTTATCGGTCGGTGCTTTCGAATGAACCTTTCTGCTTGCGATACACGGGGCACCGTCCGGCCGGCCCTCGATGGATCTTCTGGTCGCGTCGGGCTACGAAAGCATGGCAGTGGGGCCCGGGTCGGGCCCCACTACAGATCGGGCCCACTACGGCCGGGTGACTCCGGCGGCGGCTACGGCGTTGATGTCGGCTTCGAAAATCGAACCATTGTCGTCGCTGAAGTAGTCCGTGCTGGTTGCGGGCAAGTCGAATGCCCTGACAGTCCACGCGGCGAGCTGCCCGCGAGTGAGAATGCCGGTCGGGCAGAACTTGGTGCCCCCATCGCACGCGCCCGCGATACCGGCTGTTGCCAAACGGTTGATGTCGGCTTCGAAGATCGATCCGGCGTCGTCACTGAACCAGTCCTTGCCGCCGTCGCCGGTCAGGGCCAACGCCCGGCTGAACCAAGCGGCTGCCATCGCTCGTGACGCCAACTGGTCGGGGCACGCCAAGGTGTTGTCAGGTGGATTGCAGCCCACGATGATTCCGGCGGCGGCGAGGCGGTTGAGGTCCTCTTCGAAAACGGAACCGTCATCGTCGGTGAACCAGTCTTTGCCGCCGGTGTCTTTCAGGCCCGCCGCCCGGGAGATGAACGCCGCCACCGCCCCCCGGCTGACGCCGAGGCCCGGGCAGTAGGTGGCGCTGTCGGGACGGCATGCAGTTGCGACCGGCGCCGGCTGGAGCTCGAGGTAGGCAGCGCTCACCCAGCCGAGAGTTCCGCCAATCAGCTCGACCTGCCGCCACACACCCCCACTCACCTCGGCGCGCTTGCCCGTTGTCACGAGGTCGGTGGCATCGAAAGCCAACGTGGCGATCACGTCGGTGTGGATGCCGGGTCCCTTACGGACGTTGACACTGCCGCTGCTGAGCCCGGTCACCTGGTAGGTGGCCGGTGTGTCATCGGACAAGTAGACGACCTCAGGTGTGAGGTAGGACCCATTGACCCAGCCTGTGCTGTCAGCGGTCAGTTGGATTTCGACCCACACTGCACCTTGCACCTCGGCCCGATGGCCGGTCGACCGTACAGTGGCTCCGTTCGTCAAGGTCGAGATGACGGCGTGGTCCACGCCCGCATGTGAGCGAACGTTGAGGCTGCCGCCACTCACCACGAAATTGGCCGGCTTGGCACTGTCCAATGTGGTGATCTGATGCACCAACACCTGCGCATCGATCCAAGCCTCGGCGCCACCAACAAGCTCGATCTCGAAGTAGATCTTGCCCTTTACGGAGGCTCTTCTACCTGTGGTTTCGATATTGCGGCTCTCGGAATCCAACAGCGTCTGCCGCGAACTCGAATCACCCGGAATCTCTGTCACCGTGACATGCTCCGTCGAGACACCAAAGATTTGATAGACGGCGGGTGCCATGTCGGACAGGTACGACACAAGCACCTGTGGCACCGTGGCCGGGGGCGCTGTGACGGGTGGAGTCGTCTGAGCCGTCGGAAGGGTTGTGGTGGTTGACGCTTCCGATGGGAGCGTTGCGGGAGGAAAGGGCCCGGGCGGCTGTAGGCCACCGGCCTGACAAGCTGCGGCAATCATGGCGATCACAATCGCAGCCAAGAGATACTTCATAGAGCGCATTCGTGCGTCTCCTTCTTGCAGGGTGCCTTCATGGCACCAACGTGAGGTTTGCGTCTCGCAGCCGGAGTGAGCTCTTACCGGTGTCCGTCAGCTTTCGAGTTGCGCATGTGACGTGCATAGGGGCGCCTCAGTTCCCGTGTCTTGGACCCTTTTGAACGCCCGCATGGGTAGTGGTGGCCGGGCGTGGTTCGGCAATTTCCGGAGCGTCATCGACCAGCCTCGAGGCCAGGGCCCGAAAGCCTCGACAGGCAATGCCATGACAGAGAAATGGGATGGCACGCAGCCTCGAGGTCATGAGGCCCGTCGGGTCACGGTCGGGCCGGAGCCCGATGTGAATAGGCAGCCGCTCGAATGTCGTCCAGCCTGTGAGGGTGTGGCGCCGGCTGGCGTTTTGTTCCGTCGGTGACCAGCTGCGAGCACTAGGTTGCTCGTCATGACAAAAGACCGCAGTGCCAGCTTTGTCGAGTTGTTCTTCGACCTCGTCTTCGTGTTCGGGATCACCCAGGTGGCGGCCTTCATTCACGGGCACCTCGACTGGCCCACGTTGTGGCGTGCCGCCATCGTGCTCGCCCTTTTGTGGTGGGCTTGGACGCAGTACACCTGGACCGCCGGCAGCGCCGACTTTGACGAGCTGCGGCCGCGCATCGTCATGTTGTTGGCTACCGCCGGTTCCTTCGTTGTGGCTGCGGCGGTGCAAGGGGCATGGCACGACGATGGTGCGAGGTTCGCTTTGGGCTACTTCGCAGTGATGGCGCTTGCCGCGGTATTCCTCTTTCTCCGGACCCTGGGGACCGATCGGACCGCCGGCGTCGTCGTCTATCTGTCGCAGATGATGGCGGGGTCGGTTTTGGTTCTGGTGGGGGGCTTCGTCTCTGTCGACGTTCGTCCCTGGTTCTGGGTTGGGGCGGTCGTGGTCAACATCCTCAGCTCTGTCGCGGTGGAGAGCTACGAGTTTGATATCGCCGCCGGCCACTTCGCCGAGCGCCACGGGCTTTTCGTGATCATCGTGCTCGGTGAGGCGCTCATCGCCATCGGCGTCGGTGTTGTCGGCCGGTCCGGGTCGGTCGCATTCTTCGTCGCGGGCACCTCGATGCTGCTCACCGCGCTGGCAATGTGGTGGTCATATTTCGACTGGCTGTTCCAGATCGGCGAGCGTGCGCTGAAGGCCGCTACGGGTATCGCCAAAGGCCGGTTGGCCCGTGACGCCTACACGCTCAGCCATTATCCAATCGTGGCGGGTGTGATCATGTTTGCGGTTGGCGCCGAAGAGGTGTTGGCCCATCCCGATGCAGTGATGGACGGCCCAACGCGATGGGCCTTCGTCGGCGGCCTCATTCTGTTCCTCGCCGCAGAATCAGCAATGGTGGCGCGGTTGACTGGATCGCTGGCTCGGGAGCGCTTCGTTCTCATCGGATCGCTTGGAATCGGTGGCTTGGTTCTGGGCGGCCTGAATGCAGCAGCGCTCGCTTCTGTGGTGTTGGTGATGATGGTGGTGGCCCTCGGTGTTGAGACCGCTCGGTACCGTGAACCACTCAGCCAGCTTCGGTAGCGTCGGCCCCGACACCGACCTCGGCGCAGGGCGTTTGTTAGCCTTTCTGCCTAGATGACCTTCGTTCTGGGTCCGGCCTCCACCGGACTGACGCTTCAGCCTGGGAGCGATGAGGAGCTGGCGCGATTCGAAGAGCTCCAACGGACTTTCCCAGAGATGTATGAGCGCGTCTTTCAGGATCCCAAAGCGGAGCGGACCGTGATAGTGATTCCGTCGCTCAGCCTCGATCCGGACGAGCTCGAGAAGATCGCCGGGGTGATCCATTACGAGGAGCGCCTGCTTTGCCTGCTCATGCTGCTGCGGATGCCGCGAACTCAGCTGATCTACGTGACCAGCCTGCCGGTCGAGGATGCGGTCATCGATTATTACCTTCATCTCCTCCCTGGCGTGCCCTCGGCCCACGCCCGGGCGAGGCTGGAGATGATCAGCATCGACGATGCCGCAGTTACCTCGTTGTCCCAGAAGATTCTCGACCGCCCCGACATCCTCGACCGTATTCGCCGGTCGATACAGCATCCAACGGCCGCTCACTTGTCGTGCTTCAATTCCACCGCAGCCGAGAGGTCTCTGGCGGTCCGACTCGGCGTTCCGATGTACGCAGCCGATCCGATGTTGTCGCACCTCGGGAGCAAATCGATGAGTCGGAGCCTGATGCGAGATGTGGGCCTGACCGTCCCCGACGGCTTCGAGCAACTCCGGGACCGGGGAGATGTCGTCGATGCGTTACTGGCCCTCCACCAACAGCACACCGGGTTGGAACATGCCCTGGTGAAACTCGATGAGGGCTTCTCGGGTGAAGGAAACGCAGTTCTGAGCCTCTCCGGTGTCGAAGACGCCGTCGACGCTCGCGCTGAGATCAACCGGCGGCTCGACAGCGAACTCAGGTGTGTTGCTCCCGGCGAGGATTGCCAGTCGTTTCTCGAGAAACTGGCCACCATGGGCGGGGTGGTGGAAGTGATGGTCGAAGGTCCCCGAAAACGATCTCCGTCGGTGCAGATGCGAATTGACCCGACCGGTCGTCTGCAGCTTGTTTCGACCCATGATCAGGTGCTGGGTGGGTCCGATGGTCAGGTGTTCGAGGGTTGTACCTTTCCGGCGAGACGCCCCTACCGGGTCGACCTCCACGAGGCTGGCTTCCTGGTGGGAGCCGAGTTGCGAGACCGGGGCGTCATCGGCCGGTTTGGGATCGATTTCGTCTCGGTGCAGCACGACGGACAGTGGGTCCACAACGCCATAGAGATCAACCTGCGCAAAGGCGGGACGACCCTGCCGTATCTGATGCTCGAGTTCCTCACCAACGGTACGTACGACAGCGAGACCGGGAGATTCCGGACGCCCACCGGTGCCACCAGGGGCTATTACGCCACCGACAACCTCGTCGATCCTCGTTATCTGGGGCTGACGCCTGCTGAGCTCATCGACATGGCGGTTGTGAACGACCTGCATTTCGACGCCGCGTCGCAGGAAGGGACTGTGTTTCACCTCCTGGGCGCGGTCACCGACTACGGCAAGGTGGGCATGCTGTCGATCGCCAAGAACCGGCGGGCTGCCATCAAACGCCACCAGGGTGCCGTTGCTGCGCTGACCCGGGAGGCGAAGGCAAGAGCTCGATGACCGAGGCGGCGCCAAGACCTGGTGCCAGGCGACACGTCGTGCTGATAGTTCTGGCCTTCGCGGCGTGGATATACAGATCGACCAGAGAATCGCATCTGTCGATTGATGCCTCGCCAGATGCCGGCCCGCACCGACTCTTTGGACGGGTGTGCTGTACGACTCGGCCTCGTGCTCGACGGTAGTCTGGACGGATAGTGGGCATGGGATGACGCACGCGGCCGAGGAGGAGAAGACTGTGGCAGACACCTACGTCGTTGAGCGCTCAATGACGATCAACGCATCGCCGGCGGATCTCTACGGAAGGATCTCGAACTTACGGAACTGGACCGAGTGGTCTCCCTGGGAAGACCTTGATCCGGATATGCAACAGGATTACGTCGGCGACGACGGCACTGTGGGATCTGGCTACAGATGGAAAGGCAACCGCAAGGCCGGCCAGGGTCGGATGCGGATCACGGACCTCGAGGCCCCGGATCGGGTCACCATCGACCTGCAGTTCGAGAAGCCGTTCAAGTCGCAGAGCGTCACCGAGTTTGCACTCACCCCTGATGGGGATGGCACGAAGGTGACGTGGAATCTGACGGGGACGCACAACTGGATGTCCAAGGTCATGGGGATCTTCATGAGCATGGACAAGATGTTGGGTAAGGACTTCGAGAAGGGCCTGCAGAACCTGAAATCAGTGTCAGAGGGCTAGAGCGCCTCCTTCGAGCGGTGCAGGTAACCGTGGGGGTACTGTCAACTATGGCCTCAGTCGTCCGCACCCACTTTGAGCTTGGTAGTCGAGCTGGTGTCACGACCTTGGAGCAGCAGTTTCGTTTCGATGGTGAAGGCGCTGATGCTGCCAGTATCGCTGGATTGCTTCTCACGGCTCCACTCACCGGAGCGGCTTCCGTCTTTGGCGACCGGCCAGGGGAAGAGGGCCCTCGCACAGAGTCTTCCCGGTCGCTGCGAGGCTTTTCCCCTGCCCCTGGGTTCCGCTTCGATGTCGACCTGACTCTCAGGGGAGCGGGGGCCTTCGTGGTGCGGTTCTCGCAGCCGGGCCGGGATGCTCCTTATTTGCAGGGTCATCTCCTTTGGACGATCTCGAATGATGGCGACGGAGCTCTATTCTACGAGCAGATCAACACCGAAAAAGCGCTCGAGGTTGCGAGTGAACCTCTCAGCGGTCCCCGGCCATCACTGCGCCGGTGGCTGTTCTTTCGGGCGGGCCACAAGCAAGTCATGGCTCGAGCGACGAATAATCTTGCAGTACTCCTCGGAAGCCAGGAACTCTAGGCTCGCGGCCGGAAAGCCCGCCCGGCTCGCCCTTCCGCATGGGGTCTTCGTTGATCGCCAACCGGCGTGGTCGCCAACACTCAGCCTTCACCGCGGGGCCTGGCCGTGGTCGAATCGCGCCATTGCCGGAAGGCACCCGTATGTGCCCAACCCGCCGGTCGCATCGTTTCGATGCTGTGGGCGGTCAGCGGGTCCAGGCGCACCTCGAAGACAGACCTAGGAATTGGGTCGAAGTCCTCTGGTCGGTGGTCGGATGCGGGAACATGATCATCCCAGGTGATGCATATGTTGGATGTTTTGCTTGGTGCGCTACTTCTTGCTCTCGGCGGTTTGGCCGCCCTCAATTCCCTGACAGTCGTGAGGCGGGCGGTGCGTGTGTGGCCGCGACCTCTCGAAAGGCGCGGCGGCGAGGCCATGGCCTCATACGAATTCCTGGTGCGGTTCATAGGCCTGATGGTTGCTCTCCTGGGCCTCGGGTTGATCTTGTTTGAGACCCTCTAGGCAGAACCTTCCCCGAGTGCCGGACGCCTGCTGGACATGGAGCAATTGCTGGCAGGTCCCGCCGTGAAACGCACTCAGCGACTCGGCGTTGCGAAGCTGCTCGTCACGGCTTTCCCCGAACTGTCCTGAAAGACGTAGTCCGATTCCTGCGGAGTCGCGCCTCGGCGAAGCCAGGTCACCATCCGCCTGAGCACCCAGAGCCATGCGGCAATTGACAGCGAGCGGTGGGTTGGAGTACGGCCATGCCGGAAGACCCAGGCCGGCCGCTCATTGCGCGGCGGCGAGCCTGCGGGAATGGCCAGAACGGTAGTGTCGGCAACCAGAGGAGGAGGCGTTCGTGCGAATTCAGACTGGCCAACTCGTCAGCCTCGGCTACGGGAAATACGTTCGTTCCGACGATGTCGTCGCAGTGGAGCCGATAGTTGAGGGCCGCGGGCCGGGCAAGCGCACACGGCTGTGGGTGCGCGGCGTCCCGGACCCGATCGAAGCCTCCCGGGCCGAAGGCTCCATCGTCGACGACCTGGTGACCCCCGCAGAAGAAGCGGCCCGCATGCGCCAGCAGCGGGCGATGCTGGCCAAGCTGGCGTCGGCCATCGAGGCGGTTTCCCCGGCGCTGCGGCGCGTCATCGTGGAGGAAAGCGATACTGATCTCACTGCGCTGGCGAGCGAAGCACGCCGGGTGCTCGGATAGCCGGCCGGAGGCGCTCAACCCGCCTCCGGCCGGTCCCGATTGTTTCAGTCTCAGCGAATCTTCTCAACGGTCTTGTAGCGGAACGTCCCGAACCCACCGTATGCCTCGTCGTCGGGCTCGTCGTCGAATCCCATCGCTCCGATGGCACCCGAGACGGTCCCTCCGTAGTAGTCGGTTCCTTCGCTCCAGTAGGAGTAGCGGTAGCCCTGACCCCAATACGAGTAGGAGCTCTCGTACTTTTGCCATTCACCGCCTGTGATCGTGAGGTTGATGGGCGGTGTCCCCAGGACTTCGCTCGGCTCACCGTGGCCGCCTCCGGCCACCGTCAGAGTTCCGGATACCTGGACGACCTGGGCCCTGATATCAACCGTGAACGTGACTGTGTCTGTGCCGTCCAGGAAGCGGTCCTGGATGTAGTCGCAGGTGGGTATCTCCTCCTCGATCTCTTCGGCTATCGCGGCAGGAACCGCTTCGGAGAGCCGTTCTTGCACGGCCTCGATCACTTCGTTCGCATCGATGACGCTTGCTCCGGAGTCGACGATTGCATCGACGGCATCTTGGGCTGACGCCTCGGCGGTCTTGGCGCCTTCCTCAGCGATGGTTTCGACAATGCCGTGGCCGCCCCACGGGCTCTCGCCCTCATCGCAGTCGAAGTCGGTGACGTTGCCGTAGAAATACGTCCCGTACTGGTCTGACCATCCGGAGAGATAGCCGATGTGCACGTTGCCGGGAAGCCCGAGCGCGTCGTCGGCGTCGTACTCGGTCCAGCTCGTATAGAAATGCTTGCCGGAACCGCTTGTTCGATACTCGTCTGCTCCAACGGGCGCGGCCAGCAGAGCAGTGCTCAAGAGCCCCACAGCGGTCGCCGCTACGAACTTGCCTCTAGCGGGTGGTGTCCTCAACTCGTTCTCCCTCGCTTGTGATTGCTTCGTCGGAATATACTCGCTTATTGGTCGACCGTTAAGTCTTTTCTTGTCGTTCGTCCAGCTAACATTCCGTGTATGACGCCGGCGCGATCACTCCGGCGTCGGTACAAAGGTGATCCGATGACCAGCCGACCAACCGAGAGGCGAGACGCGATCGTTGCGGTGGCGCGGCGGACGTTCACGACCCTCGGCTACGACGGAACGACCATCGGCAACATCGCCAATGAGTTGGACATCTCCAAGGCGGCCATCGCCTATTACTTCCCCACCAAGGACACATTCCTGGATGAATTCGTACCGCCGTTTCTGGAAGCGCTCGAGACAGGCGTGGAGACAGCGACGGACGCTCGCGCCGCGCTATCCGGGTATCTGACTGCTCTGACGAAACACCACGATGTTGCCGTGTGGATGGACACGGACCCTGTCCTGCAAGGCCATCCTGTTCATGGCGCTCGCCTCGCCGGGATCAACCAGCGAACGATCGCCGTCGTGACGGCTGGGAGCCGCAAACAGAAGGACCATGTCAGGGCGCTGGGAGTCCTGGGCGGTTTGTGGCGGCCGGTGCGGGAGTTAGAGGTGAGCGACCTCGAGGCTCTCCATGAAGAGATCGTCGAGGCGGCACTCGCCAGCTATTGATCGAGAGGCGGTCGATAGGCCGTGGGAGGCACTATCGATTCACAGCGTCTCGTGGCTCTTCCGCCGACTCGGATGCTTCTGACCAGTTTTCCCAGGCTTCGCGAGCCGCCGCCCCCGCCACCAGGAGGGCCGCGGCCGGATCGGCCCACCACCACCCTATGACGGCATTCAGGAGCAGGCCAACCATGGTCGCAGTCGAGAGCATGCCGTCCAGGAATGTCATCGACGCCTCCGACGCCAGCGGCGACGAGCCGAGCCGGTTCGCGACGCGACGCTTCGCCGTCGCCAAGCCGAACATGACGAGCGCCGTGATTGCCAGGTAGACGATTCCCCAAAAGGACGCGTCGGGTTGTCGGCCGGTCACCAGGTCGCGAACACTTGCGACCATCAACGTCACCGTGAGGGCTCCGAAAGCGATGGCGACCAATCGATGTGCCCGTGCAGTCCGCTCGGAGGTGGACGCCTCGTATTCGGGTCGAAGATGCCATACGACGACCGCCGACGCGAAGACCTCGATGACGGAGACCGTTCCGAATCCGATCAATGCCAACGATGAGGCGATGGCACCCAGGGCGAGGGTGAGTACGGCTTCACCGACATTCCAGGCAACCGTTCCATACTCGAGCCGCAACGCCGTGCGCCGGAGCGTCGCAATGTCGTCTTCGGCAGGCATCAACACCACAAGCCTCTCATGAGCTGCGAGACCGCCGGGGCCGTCGGGTCATCGGAGGGCGACCAGCGTGCAGGCCGGGGTCCGCGGATGGGCATCGCAGGTCAGGCTGCTCCACCTTTCCAGTCGAGGATCTGGCGCTGAACGTTGGCGGCGTCGAACCAGGCGTTCTCGTAGCTGATGAGGCCCTCGCGGAGCTCAAAGATATGGAGAATTCGTACCTCGACCGGTGCGCCTCCACCGTTCATTCCTGCCCATTCGCCGTGCACATGTCCGGTCAAGATGGACTCGTCGACGACGTATTTGCCGTCGTTTCCGGAGAAACGCTTGACCGTCGTGAGCACGATGTCCGGGATGGCGTCGATGATCGACGAGTACACGTTTGCCACCGATTCTTTTCCATAGAACGGCGCGTCGGGATGGGTGACGTCGTCCCAGACGATGTCGTCCGTGTAGGTGTCAAGTGTCGCCTGAACGTCGTGAGCGTTCTCGGCTGCAAAGTGTCGGTCGATGATGTCCATCGAGAGCCTCCTGACCAGTTATCGCAGGGCACGCGCGGTTTCGCCAAGTGAAAGGCTAATGGCTCTGACCACTGCCAAGGCCGAGCCGGCAAGCCGCCCAACGGAGTCTGGCCCGGAGGTAATGTGAGCGGATCCAGCGTTCGCGGATCTGACCATCGCCTAGTCCCACGGCCCTGCGGCTGAGTCCACGATGAGGTCGCGAAAGCATTCCACCAGAGGAAGTGAAGCGTGCCCCGGATCATCCCCAACCTGTGGTTCGACACCGAGAGTGAGGAGGCTGCCGCCTTCTATGTCTCGGTGTTTCCCAACTCGAAGATCACCAACACGACCTACTACACAGAGTCCGGACGCAGGGACGCAGGCATGGTCATGACCGTCGACTTCGTGCTCGACAGTCAGCCCTATACGGCCATCAACGGTGGTCCCCAGTTCTCATTCTCCGAGGCAATCTCGCTACTGGTCACCTGTGCCGATCAGGGCGAAGTGGACTATTACTGGGAGAGGCTCACCGATGGTGGCGAAGAGGTGCAGTGTGGCTGGCTCAAGGATCGGTTCGGCCTCTCGTGGCAGATCGTCCCTGAGGGCTTGGCCGAACTGCTGTCTGATCCTGACGGCGGGCGGGCAAGACGTGCCATGGAAGCCATGTTGGCGATGAAGAAGCTCGATCTGACTGCACTTCTGGGCGCCGCCGACCGGGCTGACTGAAGCTGGGGTCGCCCCGTCGAGACCCATCGCGCCGCGACTCCGTTGCAGAATCCGAGGTTTCCCTATTCCTCGCCGACAGAGTTCGGGATCATCACGTAGAGTGACGCTGCTGACACGCTATTTGGGAGGAGTGCCGCGTGCATCGAAAGAAAAGGCCGCTGTGGCGAGTTGGAGGGTGCGAATGATGATACGAACGCGGAAAGGGTCGCTGCGGCGCCTTCTTGTCTTGGCGGCGGTCACCTCCGTCGTTGCGCTTGCCTTGGGAGCGCCGGCCGGCGCCGGCAAAGGTGACAACAATGGCAAGGGAGAGGAGAACTCGAAAGAGGTCAACCTCCAGATCCTGGCCATCAACGACTTCCACGGGAACATCGCGACATCGTCTGGCAGCTTTGGTGGAACGGGCCGGGCCGACTACCTGGCGGCCAACATCGCCGCACGAGAGGCTGAAGCTGACAACTCGATCTTCGTCTCTGCCGGCGACCTGATTGGCGCATCGCCGCTGATCTCGGCGCTGTTCCATGACGAGCCGACGATCGAAGCCATGAACCTGCTCGGCTTGGATATCAACGGTGTTGGTAACCACGAATTCGACGAGGGCCCCGAAGAGCTGCTTCGCATGGCCAATGGCGGGAGCCATCCAGTCGACGGCGATCTCGACGGTGACGGCTTCGCCGGCGCCGACTTCGAGTTCCTCGCTGCCAACGTCGTGGTCGACGCGACGGGCGAGACGCTCTTCCCGGCATACACCGTCAAGAACTACCAGGGCGTGAAGGTTGCCTTCATCGGCATGACCCTCGAAGGCACACCGTCGATCGTGACACCCAGCGGCGTCGCCGGTCTGACGTTCAAAGACGAAGCCGAAACCGTGAACGCGCTCATCCCGCAGCTCCAGAAGAACAACATCGAGTCGTTCGTCATCCTGCTGCACGAGGGCGGCCAATCAGACGGCGGCCAAAACGACTGCGGCACAGAGCTCACCGGCCCGATCGCCGAGATCGTCCCGCTGCTCGACGACGCGGTCGACCTGGTCATCGCCGGGCACACCAACGACGAGTTCGTCTGTGAGATCGACGGCAAATGGGTGACGATGGCCGACAACCGTGGCCGGCTGTTCACCGACATTGACGTGACGTTGAACCGTGTGACGAAGGACATGACCGTGCAGTCGATCGAAAACGTCGCCAATCTGCAGGCCGGGGTCACGCCCGATCCGGAGGTCACTGCGTTGATCGACAAGTACGACGCAGCGTCAGCGCCGCTCGCCAACGCAGTGATCGGGTCGATCACGGCCGACATCCTGCGGGCGAACAACGCCGCCGGCGAGTCGGCCCTCGGTGACGTCATCGCCGATGTCCAGCTCGACGCTACCGACGATCCAGGGTTCGGCGACGCCGTCGTGGCATTCATGAACCCCGGCGGGATCCGCGACGACATGCTCTTCGCCGAGATCTCGGGCGGCGAGGCGGCTGGCGAGGTCACCTTCGGAGAGGCGTTCAGCGTCCAGCCGTTCGGCAACAGCCTGGTGACCATGACACTGACCGGTGCGCAAATCTACGATCTGTTGGAAGAACAGTGGTTAGACCAGCCGTTCCCCCGCATCCTGCAACCCTCTGCCGGATTCACCTACACGTGGGACGCGAATGAGCCCGACGGCGCCAAAGTTGTCGCCGGCTCGGTCGAGATCGGTGGCGTGCCCATCGACGCCGGAACTGGCTACCGGGTCACAGTGAATAGCTTCCTGGCCGATGGAGGCGACAACTTCGCCACCCTCGTCGACGGTACGAACCGACTCGGCGGCGAAGTCGACATCGACGCCCTTGTGACGTACTTCGGTGCGAACTCGCCGGTGGCGCCCGGAGCGCAAGACCGGATCACGGTTCTGCCGTAGGACGAGCAACGAACCGACAGTGCCCGGCCCCCAGGGGCCGGGCACTTCTGTTCAACCCCTCGCCAGCGATGCCGGGGCCCTTGTGGGCACCGGCATCGTTTGGCGCTCCGGGGGCTGCCGTGCCTAACTCAGATGCTCGGCACGGGCGAGTCCTCGAGAGCCTGCTCGAGGACCGGGCGGAACTCTGAGAGGGTGGCCGAGTCCCACGAGCTTTGATCGTCCCGGCCGGGACAGCCGCCTTCGTCATAGGCGATGGCCGTGATGGAAATGATCTGATCGCCCACGATGGTCGCGTATTGCAGATTGAGCTCGGACGGAGATCCATCGGGCAGCGTGCCGACAAACCCGTAGAACGTCCCCGGGCCTTCGCCCAGTGCGAACTCATCGGGCCCCAACCGCTCAAAACCGTAGTCGGCACCGCACGTTGCCAAGCGATCCGAGCTGAGCGCCTCGTGAAATCCACCGGCCAGCTCCGACAAGTTGTTCGCAGGGTCGCCGGTGGGGTCGAGAGCGTCAAACGATGACACGGGATAGGCAATGATCTCCAGCGCGCCCACCGGGGAACCGTCCCGTTCGACACACATGAACGGCGCCTCACCCTCACACTTGCGAATCGACCATCCATCTGGGAGAAGCGTGGCCTTGGTTGGATCATCCCAACTGATCGCGACCGGCGCGGAAGTCGATTTGGGTGACACGTCTGGTTCGTTGGCAGCAGCGTCGTTGCCGAGGCACGATGCCAGGAGCACGGCCAGCGCTCCGATGGCGATGACGATCTTCTTGCTGTACACAGGCTCCTCCATTGGGTGCGTCGGGTCCTTCGTCACCCCCGGGTGAGGGATCTTGAACCCGTCTCTGACGTCGGGGCGACCTGGGTGGTTCCCGGCCTGCGATGTAATGAGGGACGATGGCGCCGGGCTCGGAGGCGGCTCGCCTTTCCGTTGTTCGCACTGTCCGGGTCCTGCAGTGCTGGCCGGATTGGGTGTGCCGACAGAGAAGGTCCTCCGTAGATGAGGAAAGCGCCCGCATGAGGCCCTTTGGTTGCGGCTCGCTCAACCATTGCTCCTGGCTAGCCTCGACTCGGCAGTATTGTGTCCGTCTCATGGCTCGCATACTCGTCACCGGCGCGACCGGCTACATCGGAGGCCGGCTGGTTCCCAGACTGTTGGAAGCCGGGCACGAAGTTCGCTGCATGACCCGGGTCCCGTCTCGGCTCGACCTCGACCCATGGCGAAACCAGGTTGAAGTCGTTACGGGCAACGTGCTCGACCTCGAATCTCTCAAGGCGGCGTTGCAGGGGTGCGACTTCGCCTTCTACTTCGTGCATTCGCTCGGCGACGCCGCCGACTTCGAGGCGGCCGATCGAGCCGGGGCCGAGAACTTCCGAATCGCAGCTGATGCGAACGCTCTTCAGCGCATCATCTACTTGGGCGGCCTTGGCGAAGACGAGTCGGAGCTGTCGGCTCACCTCGAATCTCGCCACGAGGTCGGCAAGGTGCTCGCCTCTGGATCCACGCCGGTGACTGAGATCCGTGCTGCGGTGATCATCGGCTCAGGTTCGGTTTCGTTCGAGATGCTCCGCTACCTGACCGAGGTATTGCCGGCGATGACGACGCCGAAATGGGTCCGATCGATGTGCCAGCCGATCGCCATTCGTGATGTTCTCACGATTCTCGTAGCCGTGCTCGAGCGCCATCATCCAGGAAGCGAAGTCATCGAGGTCGGCGGACCCGATGTCCTCTCCTACCAGGACATGATGCAGACCTACGCCGAAGTCGCCGGCCTGCGCAAACGACTGATCGTTCCTGTCCCGGTGCTCAGCCCCGGGTTGTCATCGCTGTGGATAGGTCTCGTCACGCCGCTTCCGTCCGGAGTGGCGCGACCGCTCGTCGACAGTCTCAAACATGACGTCGTCGTGCGTGACGGCCAAGCCCAGTCCGAGCTCCTGGATCATCCGCTGTCCTTCAGGGAAGCTGTGAGATTGGCCTTGGCTCGTTACGAGAACGGAGAAGTGGTCACTCGGTGGTCCGACGCCGAGGCCAGCCCCGCGCTGCCCATCCCGTCGGATCCCGATTGGGCCGGAGGCAGCGTCCTTATCGATGAGCAAGGCGTCGTGACCTCGGCGCCGCCCGAAGACGTTTTCTGGGCGGTGAGCCGGATCGGCGGAACAGTCGGGTACTACGTCTTTGACTGGGCGTGGGCCGTGCGCGGGTGGTTCGACACTCTCATCGGTGGCATTGGATTGAGACGTGGCCGCCGCCACCCCGAGGTTCTCCATGAGGGGGAATCGCTCGATTTCTGGCGAGTGAGCGTCGTGGATCCGCCGCATCGGCTCCTCCTGCGGGCAGAGATGAAAGTGCCAGGAGAAGCGTTTCTCGAATGGGTCATCACGCCTGACGGCGATGAAACGGCGATCAAGCAGACGGCCTACTTCGCACCCCGTGGCTTGTTTGGGAGGCTGTACTGGTTTGCGCTTGTCCCAATTCACGCAGCGATATTTGGCCCAATGGCCCGCAGGATCGCCGACTCGGCGGTCACCCACGGCCGTGATCGCCAGATCGGCGACTCCACCTAGATCCCAGACTGTGGGTCTTCGATGAGTTGATGATCCGAGTCGCTAATCGAATAGACGGCAAGTGAGCCCAAGCGGCCGGCGAACCGCCACGTCGGTAGCGCCAAGAAGGGCGGTCTCAACCGCGAACGTCCACGTCGCCTATCTCGACGAGAACGCTGTCTTTGCGCATCTCCGGTGTGAGGACATAGCTCGCCCGGCTTCGTGCATCTTCGCCGGTGAGATGGGACCGCACCCTGGCACTCACGCCTTCTACCACCGGGTCAGGTCTCACGGTCGGCACGCGACAGTGCTGGCGAATCGTTGCCCTCGACGAGGACCCGCAGGAGGGTACCGATGGCGAGATGATCTTCGAGCGGATGGCGCAGGGGAAGATCGGTGTGCACGTCGTACAGATTCCGGCGCCCAACCTTCACGTGAGACAGATAACCGGCCTCCTCCAACTCGGCGACAATCCGCTGGGTGGCTCGTTCGGTGATGCCGACCAGATCGGCAACATCGCGTAGCCGCACGCCAGGATCGGCTGCAATACAGAGGAGCACGTGGGCGTGATTCGTGAGGAAGGTCCATCGGTTTTCAGCCATGACTGCATCATCTTACGTCGTTAGTTACGTGATTCGAATGACGCTTGCTCGAGCGGCCGGCCGTAAGCAGCCGCAATTCTGTTTTCCATTTCGCCGATCTTGGCGATGACTTCGTCCGGTTCGTCGGTTGTCAACACGTGAACGTAGAGATGGTCATCCCGGATCTCCAACGCAACCGAGCCAGGCGAGAACGAGATCGCGTTCATGAGGAGCATGATCTCGCTGCGAGAACGAAGCCGGAGCGGAGCCTCGACGACGGCAGGGCGGATTTCGTCCACTGGGAGCGCCATCGTGCGGATCACCTGCAACGTTCCCGCTATGACTTGACTGGCGAAATACCAGGCGAATGCGGCCGTCGCGATCGGGTGTTTCAGCACCTCGGGCCATCGAGGCGCCAGAGCTCGAAGTTGCAGCGCCAGCACTCCTGAGACGACGAGCCCGCTTGCGATCACGTTCGGCCGCAATGATCCAAAAAGCGCTATCCACGCAATCAGCAGGATGAGCGCGAGCATGGGGGGCGAGCCTCTCTTTTGCCGCGCGCTCGTTGATTCCCTCCGTGAGCGCTCGAGATCCACAGCCGCCATACGGGACGGCCTGGGCGTCTCTGGGTCGTAGAGAGCAGCTCGGGCGAGGAGGCTCATTCCCAATGGTGCTGAGATGAAAAGGAGCGCGACAACCAGAACCACGACCAGCGCTCCGGCAACGCCACCCGCTTCGATTGCGGTCCCGATCATGACGCCGATGACGCCGACGGTGGCTGCCTTGGTGGAGGCATGCATCCGGGCAAAAACGTCGGGGAACCGAAGGAGCCCCACTCCGCCGAGCGAGGCAGCCAACGCGCCCCCCACGACGAAGACCGCAGCGATCCAATCGGCGACACTCATCGCTTGGTCTCCGCCTCGATGTAACGCGCAACGACGATCGTCCCGATGAACGCGATCACGACAGCGACCACCATGAGTGGCAGGTAGGTCGTGTCGCCGCTGCGGACGATATACACGCCGATCCCACCGACGCCGAGATGGAGCAGGGTGTCGACTGCCACCATCCGGTCGGCGACCGAAGGTCCTCGAACCGCGCGGACGAGCGCGGCGGCACCTCCGACGATGAGCAAGACAGTCGCGATCGTCGTTGCCAGGATCATGCCGGCGATCCCAGGACAAAGGCACGGTACGCGCCAGGTTCGAGCAGGTCGATTGCCGCCTGTTGCGCATAGTCGAGCAGCGGCTGTGCCGCGAGTGCAATGAACAAACCCACCACCACCATGCCGGCGGTGGCGCCGATCATCCCGGTCGGGAGGCGGCGAATCTCACCGTCGGCTGGTGTGCCCCAAAATACACCGGACCATATCTTGGTCATCGAAAAGAGCGTGAGCACACTGGCGAGAAGCGACACGCCCACGACAGCCCATTGCTCGATTGCGAAGCCTGCCTCGACGAGAGCGAGCTTGCCCACGAATCCAGAAAACGGTGGGAAGCCGGCGAGGCTGAACGCCGCAGGGAGAAACAATGCGGCAACGACCGGGCTGCGCCTGGCGACACCGTTGACGCGGTCGATGACTCCGGTGCCTTCCGACGCTTCGACGAGACCGCCAACGAGGAACAGCGACGCCTTCACGATGATCTGGTGGACGACGAACACGACCGCCGCCGTGACGCCGGCAACCGTGAAGAAGCCAAGCCCCATGATCATGTAGCCGATCTGACTCACGATGTGGAAGGAAAGGATTCGTTTCACATCCTTCTGCGCAATTGCGCCGAGGACTCCGACGACCATGGTCAGACCGGCGATGATGAGCATCAGCGTCGAAGGGCCGTCGCTCGGGAAGATCAATGTTTGGGTTCGAATGATTGCGTACACGCCGATCTTCGTGAGCAGCCCGGCAAAGACGGCAGTCACCGGCGTTGGAGCTACCGGATAGGAGTCGGGAAGCCAGAAGAAGAGCGGAAAGATGGCCGCCTTGATTCCGAAAACCAGGAACAACATCCAGCCGATACCAGCCCTGAGACCGCTCGGCACCTGGCCGAGCTTCGTCGTCAGGTCAGCAATGTTGACGGTCCCGGCCACCGAGTAGATGAGAGCGATGCATGTCAGAAGAAGTGCTGACGCCACGAGTCCAATCACGACATAGCTGATCGTCGCCCGGGTCTGAGCGCCACCTGCTCGGTAGGTGAGGAGAACGTAGCTCGCCGTCAACATGATCTCAAACGCCACAAACAGCGTGAAAAGATCTCCCGTCAGGAGCGCGAGGGCCACGCCGGCCGCGAGCATCTGATAGACCGCATGGAAGCCGCGAAGCTCCTCATCGGTGGCTCGCTGGCTCACCGCAAAGACCAAAACCAGGACGAGGGCGACCGCCGACGTGAAGAGCAGCAGGGCAGCCAAACGGTCAGCGACGAGGACAATTCCAAACGGCGCCTCCCACCCCGCGACGTTGGCGACGATGGGTCCGGAGTTGCCCACAGTGAGGAGGAGCCAGCCTGCTACCGAGGCGAGTCCAAGTGATGCGGCTATGCCGATGATGCGCTGCCCAGTCAGGCTGCGCAGCGCCACTAGCGACATCGCAGCACCAAGGAGAGGAATGGCGACGGGGAGAGTGGCCACAGTGCTCATTGGCGCCTCCCGGCCAAGCCCACAATCCGCCTGTCTTCGATGTCGTCTTCCACCTCATCGGAGCCCTGCTCGCTCCACGACCGATAGGCGAGGGCCAACAGAAACGCCGTGATGCCGAAAGTGATCACGATGGCGGTGAGCACGAGGGCCTGCTCGAGCGGGTCCGAGACCGCAGCCGGGTTGAGCCCATCGATGATGGGCGGTGCTCCTGGCCTTCCGCCCGAACCGAGAATCAGAAGGTTGGCCGCATGCGCGATCAGGCCGAGACCGACGATGATCCGACTGAGGAGCTTCTGCAGCACGAGGTACGTCCCCGCGCCGAAGAGCACTCCTGCTGCAAGGGCGATAGCAAGGGTCATGACGGCTCCTCTTCGCCGAGGCGCAGGATGCCGGTTGCCACGAGCCCAACTACGACCAGATACACCCCGGCGTCGAAGACCAGCACCGACGTGAGCTTGACGACGCCGATCGCCGGGACTGTGAAAGAAGCTGAGAGTGCTGCGAGGAACTGTTCGCCGATGACCAAACCGAGCGCTCCGGCTGCGAAAGCCGTCGTCAGGCCGATCCCGGTGATGACCTCGGGGTCGACGTGGAGCGCTTTGCGGAGTCCGCGATGTCCGTAGGCCAGATAGATCAAGAGCACAGCCGCGGCAGCCGCAAGCCCGCCTGCGAACCCTCCCCCTGGAGCGTCGTGGCCAACGACCAGTAGGTAGATGGAGAACACAAGGAGAATCGGGATCATCGTCCGTGCTCCTGTAGCGAGGAGGGGCGAAAAGCGGACCTGCATCAGCTGCCTACCTTCGGCTCTTTGCGTTGGCGTGCGTTGCCGGCCAAGCCGAGCGCGCCGATGCCAATGGCAGCTGCCGCCAAGACCGTGATCTCGCCAAGCGTGTCGAGCGCACGGAAATCCGTCAGAATCACGTTGACCACGTTGCGTCCCCCGGCCTCGACGGCGTTGTTTGTGTAGAACTCGGCGACAGAGCGGTCAGGCGTCACCGAGGTCGCCGCCAGAGCCGCCGCAGTCACGAATGCGCCGGCGAGAATTGCCACCGCAAGGCGAATAGGGCGAGAGAGCGACCTGGGCTCGGCTCCGAAGCGGCGGGGCAATTTGGCCAGCACCAAGGCAAACAACGCGACAGTGAAGGTCTCAATCAGAAGTTGGGTGAGCGCCAAGTCCGGGGCGCCAAAACTGAGGTAGATCCCGGCCACCATGTAGCCCACCGCGCCGAGGAGGAGGACTGCTGCCATTCTGCGCCGAGCCCGGGTGGCTGCGATGGCCGATACGATCGCGGCGGTGGCCAGCGCCAATTCGACAGGATTGTTCGCCAGCCTCCAGGTGAATTCGGCATCGAATCCTGTGAGAGCCACCGCAGCGGGAACCACGAACACCGTGGTCAAGATCACAGCGACGTACACCGGAAGCGAGCCGTTCTGGACGATGGCGGTCACCACATCGGCCCCATGGTTCAGTCCTTGAATTGTGGATCTATAGGCCTTTTGGGCGTCAGGAAACCGAGCCACGCCGAGTCTCGCCATCGATGCGCCCGGGCGCGCCACCCATACATACACTCCCGCGCCCACCGCCAGAACCAATGCTGAGACCGCCAAGGCCGGCTTGAACCCGGGCCAGAGAACCAATTTGATGCTTTCGTCCACTGCGGACGAAATCACGCCTTCGAGCGGCTCAGGAAACAGGCCGAATATGATCGAGGCTGCTGCGAGTAAACCGGGAGGCAGGACGAGGAGCCACGGGGCCGGCGTCGGTCTTGCCAATCCGGCGTCGGGTGAGCGACCACCGAACGCTCCAAGCCAGAAACGCGCCGTATAAGCAACGGTGAGCGCGGATGCCAAGGCTGAAACCAACAGAGGCAGCCAATCGCCGTTGCTGATCAAACCGTCGAAAGCCGCCTCTTTTGAGACGAACCCCAACAGTGGCGGCGCGCCGGCCATGGACAGCGCGCATGCAGCTCCGATTGCGGCCAGGCCTCGATGTGATTTCCCAAGGCCGTTGAGCCTGCGGATGTCCCTCGTCCCCTCTAGGTTGTCGATGGTGCCGACAACCAGGAACAGCGCCGCTTTGAAGACCGCATGAGCAACGAGCACAGCCACAGTCAGCCCAACGGCGCCAAGCCCGATGAGCGCCACCATGAACCCGAGCTGGCTGACCGTGCCGTGGGCAAGGAGAAGCTTCAGGTCGTGTTGGCGCATAGCTTGCCAGGCGCCAAGCATCATGGTGAAGAGCCCGACACCCGTCACTGCATATAGCCAGATCGGTTCGCTCGAGAAGCCGGGGGCAAGCAGCACCAGAAGCACGATTCCGGCTTTCACCATGGTTGCGGAGTGCAGGTAGGCAGAGGCTGGAGTGGGCGCGGCCATCGCTCCGGGCAACCAGAAATGGAACGGGAACTGCGCTGATTTCGTAAAGGCACCAAGCAGGATGAGGCCAATGGCAACCGATGTGGCAGTGCCGGTAGGAGGGGCGGCGACGATCTCCGGGATCGACGTCGATCTAGACACATCGGCAAGCAACACAAAACCCGCGAGCATGGTTAAGCCGCCGGCGGTTGTCACAAGCACTGCTTGGACCGCGGCCCCGCGAGCCGCCGCTTTCTCGCTGTCGAATCCGATCAGGAGGAACGACGCAATAGTGGTGATCTCCCAGAAGATGAAAAGTCCGAACAACTGGTCGGATGCAACGATGCCGGCCATCCCCCCGGAGAAGAGCAGCATGAGAGCGAGAAATCTCACCCGTTTGCGTGGGTCAGTCATATAGCCCCAGGTGTAAATCGCGATGAGCAGGCCGATGGCCGCAACGACGGTGGTGAGCAAGAGGCTCAAGGAGTCGATCTCGATGCCAACGGTCACACCGAGCGACGGAATCCAATCGAGCGATGCGGAGGAGGGAAGGGGTTCAGCGGCGAGAAACCCGACCGTAATGAGTTGGGCGACGAAGGGGGCGAGCGCGATTGCCGGTGCGGCTTTGCGAAGGCGGACGCCCGCCACGCCGAGCAGCGCGGCGGCGACGAAGTAGGTAGCAATGGATATCAACAACGGCATGGGGAGAAACCACCATCGGTAGAGGAACCAGCGACGGCCCCGTCAGAAGCATTCGTTGCTCAGGGAGTTTCGGATGCCTGCAACCGAGCAAGGTGCCGGTAGTCGGGCCGGCCCAGGGCGATCACTCGGTCCTCGGGATCCAGATCGCTGTCAGCTGAGAACAACTCCGTGTAGCCGTTTCTCTTCACCACGAGCGGGAGCGTGACGAGTTGAGCTTGTTGTGGTTCTACTGGGGTGCCTTCCGCCATGAGGGACTCGGGATCCGCCACCACGTACTTGAGCTCCGTTGTCCGATCCTGATCCAGGTCTGCGTCCCAGGCGGCCAAATCGATATCTCTGCCAAAGAGAAGCTGGCCTCCCAACTCCTCGAGCATGGCGACCATCGACTGCGTGGTGCCTTGTGGCAGTGCTGCGTAGATCTCGGGCACTCCGAGCTTTCCGGAAGCAAGGCGTGACGACAGAAGGTTGACCTCGGCGTTGGCCGTCACCGCGATGAGCGTCTTGGCCCGGAGGGCTCCTGCGTCGGCTAGGACATCCTCGTCGAGACCGCTGCCCTTGATGACATTTAACCCAAGCCGCTCAGCCTCACGACAGTGGTCGGGGTTGGTGTCGATGAGAGTGAGTGTCGAGTTGTCTCTCAAGAGCAGTCCGAGCCGACGGGCGATCGGCCCGGCGCCCACGATGACGGTCGCATCTCGGTCGGTGGAGACCAGTTCCCCATGCCGACGCAGGATCTCGATCGCCCGGGTCAGGAGGATCGGGACGGTTGCTGTGGTGAAGATCGCCATGAACACAAGGATCGAGAACACGGTGGCGTCGATGAGGCCGGCCACGAGAGCGATCTCGGCGACGATGATCTCCACGGCGCCCCGACCGTTCATGCCGGCGCCGACGGCCACGCCCTCTCTGAACCCATATCCAGTTGGGAGATAGAACAGCGCAGTTCCCACGACCTTTCCAACCGTGGCAAGCAGGACGACGGCGACCAGAAGTCCGGGAGCGTTGGCGAATACGTCGAATGAGACCTTGAAGCCGGCAGTGACGAAAAAGACCGGCGCCAGCAGTCCCACCGACACGGTCTTGGCTCTCGCTTCGGCATCGGCGATCTGGTCGTGGGTGAAAACTCCCTCACGAATGAACAACCCTGCCAGGAAGGCCCCGAGAATGGCGTGGAGGCCGGCGGCGTCGGCTGCGGCCGCGAACGCCAGGCCGGTCAGCACGACGAGGAAGAAAATGGTGCCCGGCTCTGTCTGGCGTGCAGCCAGCCAGCGTCCCGCGATCGGAAACAGGCGGATGCCGACGATCCAAACGGCGAGGAGGAAGACACCGGCGAGCGCTGCCGAGGTCAGAATGCCACCGGCCGACACGGCACCTGTTGCCGCGAAGCCGAGGACGGCAGCGAAAATGACCAGAGCGCCAACGTCTGAGAACAGCGCTCCGGCCATGAGAACGTGGGCGATGCGCGTGTCCAGGATGCCCAGGTCGACGAGAATGCGCGATTTTGTGGCCAGCGACGTCACACCCATGGCGACAGCCACGAAGGTGGCGGCGATGGGATCGCCGTCAACCAACATCATGAGGCCGAATCCGAGTCCTGCCGGCACAATGAAGCCGCCCAGAGCAGCGAGCGATCCCGGCTTGGCAGCTTTCCCCAGGTCGGTCGGATCGAGGTGCAGGCCGATGTAGAGCATCAACAGCACAACGCCGAGTTTCCCGATCACAGCGAGGGCATCGTCGGGCTGGAGGAGGCCGAGCAGCGGTGGGCCGAGCACGATGCCTGCCATGAGCTCACCGAGAATGGCCGGGTACCCAAGCTTCTTGGCGGCCCACCCGCCGGCCAATGCCGCGAGCAACACCAACAGAAGGTTCATAACTTCGAGGCTCATGACCGCTCCTCATGCTCAGGCATACGATTCTGGATACACGAAACCTAATACGTACGATTATCGTATGTCAAGCAAATCGTGTAATGAAAAGCGTATAATGTCAGAGATCGGGCAAACGTGGCGTCGACAGCGGGTGAACGTGGACGGCGATCTACGCCGGCTGCCCCTTTGACCGGAAGGTCATCGCGCTGAGAGATCGGTGAGGAAACTCACCAAGCCGAGGGGCCAGCACCATACGAGGGAGTTTGCTCTACGACCTGACGGTCGTGGGATCCTGCTGATAGAAGCCTTTCAGTGCCTCGTGCAAGTCGGGGTAGTGCGTGGCGAGCTCGCTCGATCTCAGAAAGAATCCCTCGGTGGCGACTGCGAACAGTTCTGTGCGATTGGTGGCTGCGTAGCGCCGCAATGGTGGGCTGATGGCGCCCGACTGGAGCCGGACGAGCACGTGCTCTGCAGTCGCTTCAAAGTCACGAGACCTTCGTCGGTTGTCGATCGGCGGAATCCCATCGGAGTAGCCATCGGCCATGTCGATCTTGTGAGCGAACTCGTGGAGCAGTACCGAGGTGCCGGCCACTACAGAGGATTCTGCGGAAACCTGACTCCACGAAAGCCGCACTGGCCCATGGAGAAGCGCCTGTCCGAGCACACAAGCCTCACCTTCCGACACGATCGACCCACCGATGCGGTGTTGCGTGGTGCGCATCGATGAGTGGGGAGCAAGCAGGATGCTCGTCACGTCCGACAACATTCCCAGCCCGATATTGAGCGTGAGCAGACTGGCGTGAGCTGCCACGTGGCCACGCTTGGCGGGGGTTACCTCCAAGCCGTCAAGGCCTTCCCAATAGCGGGATCGATCGAAGTCCTCGGCCTGTCCAATCAGCCGATCACGGCTCGCTCCATCGAGATGGCGAAATCGGTTGGCGGCGGCGATTGCTGCGTCCTGCCAGGTCGGGTCGGACGCCGCACGATGTCGGCGGTTCACACGGCCATTGTGACGAATCGCCGTAACTGTGCAACGATCGTCAGGCATCGCGGCGCAAGACGAGACGCATCGGTCCTCCGTGCCACCCAGCGAATCTCGCACGATCCCGCAGCGTCTCTTATCCTCCTCCATCGACCGGAGACGACGCGAAGGAACGTTCGATGACGCAACAGCAACGACGATCTGGCATCAGCCTTCGTAACCGTTTGCGGTATCGGTTCGACACTTTGCTCGCCCGTGGGACGTGGGCCGTCCTCTTGTGGCTTGGCATCTTGACCTTGGGCGCAGTCCTGTTCAGTTCGCTGCTCTTGTCGATCTTCGGAGTCACATTCTCAGGCAGCGTGGACAACTCCTGGCTGGAGGACTTCTGGCAGAGCCTCCTGAGGGTCATCGACGGGGGCACGATGGTGGGCGACGTTGGTTGGGGGCGGCGGATGTTGGCCCTTCTGATCACCATCGTGGGTTTGCTTGTCGCCGGCACCCTGATCGGTGTCATCGCCAATGGTATCGAGCAACGCGTTGACCAGATGCGGCGCGGCCGAAGCAGGGTGGTGGAGTCGGGGCACGTCGTGATCTTGGGAGCATCGGCCCGCCTCCCGGTCGTCGTTCAGCAACTTGCCCTGGCCAATCGAGTACGACACCGAGAGGCGATCGTGCTCCTCGCTGAGGACGACCCCGCTGAGCTGGAGGAGTATGTGCGGTCGGTCGCCGACGACCTCTATGGAAGTCGCCTCGTCATCCGCTCGGGAGACCCCGCTCGGACCGCTGATCTTGCTCTCGCAGGTGTCGACGAGGCCCGGGCGATCATCGTGCTCGCCGATGAAGACACTCGCGGCGACGCCGGGGTGGTGAAGGCGGTGCTGGCTGCGGGCGCCGAGCTCGGCGGCTTCGACGGCACCCCGATCGTGGCCGAGGTGAGCAGCCTCGAGACCGCGGCGAGTCTCGTCAGCGCGTGTGGCAGCTCGGTCCATCCCGTCATTGCCATGCAAGCAGTTGGCCGTGTCACGGGCTATGCGCTCCGCGAGCCGGGGCTCAGCCCCGTGGTTGGGGAACTCCTTGATCTTCGGGGCAGTGACATCCACGTGTTGGAACCCGGTGAGCTCGCCGGACTGTCGTTCGGCGAAGCAGTGTTCAAGCTCACCAACGCCAGGCCCATCGGACTGTTCAGGGCCGACGGTGAAGTCGAGATCAACCCTGATGCAGCGACCATTCTGGGAAGCACCGACCGAGTCATTGTCATCGCCGACGATCGTCGCGCCCCTGAGCTGGCAGCCGAGGCTCGGGCCGGTGCCACTCCGCCGACGAGCAACAGATTCTCATGGGACGCGGCGCCCCGGCAGGAACATGTCCTGATGATCGGGTGGAACAGCCTCGCCGTCCAGCTGCTGTCCTATCTCGACGAGTTCGCGGCCCCGGGTTCGTCGGCCCAGATCGTCTTTGATTCCCGCCTCTTTGAACCTCATGAGCTCGATGTCGCAACGCCCGGAGGCCTGGAGGTCGCCTTCACTCCCAACGACGGCGCCACATGGCAACTCGACGCGACCACGTCGACATCGCATATCACGTCGATCGTGCTGCTCGGCTACCGGCGCGCCATGACGCCAGACGAAGCGGATAGTCGGACGCTCCTCAACCTCATGCTTCTCCGCAAGGAGCTGGAGGCGCGAGGGGGCCAGTCGCCGCGAGTGGTTGTCGAGCTTCTCGACGCGGAGAACGTCGAACTTGCCCGCATCACCGGCGCTGACGACTACGTCTTCAGTGATGCGATCGCCAGTCGCCTCATGGTTCAGTTCGCCGAGCAACCGGAACGGCGCTCCGTCTTGTTGAGCCTGTATGCGGCCGAGGGCGCCTCTATCCACCTCGTCAGCGCCGAGGATCTCGACGTGGTGGGAGGTCTTGGGTTTGAGGAGATCGTGTCGACGGCGTACGCATCCGGTCTGCTTGCCGTCGGCTGGCGGCGCTCCGCGGCGAGCGACGGCGGGGTTGTGCTGAATCCGCGACTCTCCGACCACGTGCACCTCGACGCTGGCGACGAGGTCGTGGTGATCGGCTGAAACCTGGTTAGGCCCCCTGCTCGGTCGTCGGTCGGTCGCTTGTGTGGCGGGGACCCAGCCTGCCTGACAGCTGAAAGTCCGGCACAGCAACTGCCTCGGGCATGACGGCATGGTGCTCTTGTCGAGATGCGTACCAGTCTGCGTACCGGTTGGAGCCCCACAGAGCTGTGAAGCCGTGGGCATAGACGCTCAATCCCACGGTGGCGGCCATGATCGCGGTGATGATGCCAGCCCCTGCGAGTTCCGTCTCGTCGAGCACCGTGATCACGAGAATGATCGACGCCAGCCCACGTGGCCCGAACCAGCCGAGATAGAGAAGCGATGGCGGTTTCAGCCCGGTCCGGAGCATCGCCACCACCACCGGGATGATGCGTACGACCGTGAGGCTCAGTAGCGCGTAGGCGGCGACCTTCCACGTCATCGAGGCGACGACGGGCGCCAGGATGACGCTGCCGAATACGAAGAAGCTGAGGATCGTGAGGAAATGCCCGGCGTCCTCGGTTACGTCTTGGATCCCGTCGAAACTGCGCTTCAGCAGGATGCCGACAACGAGACCTCCTACCCAGGCCGAAATGAACCCGCTCCCGCCGAGTGCGTCTCCCAGTGCCCAGGCGCCCAGCGCCAGGATGAGCAGAGAGAGCTGACGCCACCCGGACGTGACCCATTGGCGTTCGCTGGCGTAGCGAATGGTCCTCGCACCGAGCCAGCCGAGGACCACTCCGACAGCCGTCGCCACGATGACCTGTCTGATGATCTCGTTCGCCACGACTCCGATGGAAACACTTGATTCGACACTCTGGGCAGCCTCGAGGAACACGAAGAAGATGGGAAGGGCGATGCCGTCGTTGAGTCCGCTTTCGATGTTGAGACCCTGTCGGATCCGTTCCGGGACCCGGGGGTTCGACACCACCGCTTGGCCGAGCGCGGCATCGGTTGGGGCGAGGATGATGGCAATCAGGCCGGCTTCCCAAACGTTGAGGTCTCCGAACATGACGAAGGCCAGCGTCCACCCGGCGAGAAGTGTCAACGGCAGGCCGATCCCGAGAAGTCTCACCGGAATCCCGGCTTCCTCTCGCCAGCGACTCGTGTTGATTCCCATCGCATCCGTGAAGAGAACGAGAACGAGGGTTGTCTCGAGCAAGATCTTGATGAGCTCGGCATCCGTGGCGACCGGGATGATGTCCAGGCCTTCGGGACCGGTCACCCAACCGGCTGTGACGAAGAGGAGCGGGCCGGTGACGAAAGTAGCGCTCAGTCGTTTCGACGCAACCGCGTACGCAAACATCAAGGCGGCCAGTATCACGAGTCCGAATTCCAAGGGGCTCCTCTAGCTTGGTGGGATTATGCCATCAGATACGCAGCCGCCCTGGACACCACCCGGGGTGATGTTGCCCGGAGCTGCACTCGAACCTTCCGAGCCGTACACACAATCCGGTATCGAAAGAAAGCCCAGGCGCTGGAGCCTGGGCTTCCTAGCGATTGGAACGTTCAATCACGGAGTAGGCGGCATGCTTCGCAGCAGTTCGAGCGTTTGCAGCGACCAGCTTTCCTGCGTGAAGTCGTAGCCCGTGGTAGCCCGCAGCAACATTTCCTGCTGCATCACGACCTGTGGGTCAACGCCCACTGCCGTCAGGTCGTACCCGGTGGTCGCTCGGAGCAACAGCTCACGCGGCGTGAATGATGACAACGGAGCCTCAATGGCCGGCACCGTCCCGTACCCGGAAGTCGCCCTCCGCACCAGCTCCTGCTGCGTAGACGTCAGCGGGTTCACAACCGCCGTTGCGGCCCCGTATCCGGTCGTCGCCTGGCGGATGATGTCCATCTGCTCGCTCGAGATTCCGGCCGTGGCGTCAACGACCACGACGTCCTCGGTGACCGTGTTCCACACGAGGAACCCAGCGCCCACCACCATTGCCAACACTGCCAGCCATCCAAGCCAACGCATGAACCTAGCCGGCTCGGGAGGCATCACGATTCGAGGCGGAATCAGCTCGGGCTCTCGGACGAGCAACTCTTCTTTCGCGTCGACGTCTGAAAGAACGTCAACATCCGTTTCTGGTTTATCGAGAACTTCGGGCATTGAACTCCTTTCGTTGTCCTGTCAGCTTCGTGGTCGTTGGTGGACGTTCGATTGCCGGGTGGTTGCAGCGGAGTTGCAGGCCGCTACGACGGGTGCGGCGACCCGTGAAACATTCCCCTGTGCGCCCGATGGCGATGCGGGCCGTGCCGAAGAGCCCGCAGGAGCCAGCCGTTGCCACGATGATTGCGTTTGGTAGCGAAGCGGTCCCCGAACAACACTCGCTCCTGCTCGGCTGCCCGCGCGGCCCGGACCTGCCGAGCCTTCATCTCCTTCATGTGTACGTAGTCCATGAGCTTCCCTTTTCCGCACATTCCTGTCGACCGGCTCGGGCCGACGGATCCCAGAGCTTCCGCCCGCCTCGTCGGTCAAAGGCACCATTTCACACCTACCCGGCTCTCCGATTACCGGTTGGTTGTGCCCGGATTGCGGTTCTCGGAAAACGACGAAATCCTCTATCACAAAGTAGGGGCGTTTGCGACGATGAAGCCCGAAGCCCGAGCTTGGACTCGGGATCGCCCATTGATTTGGGAGGTACGTTGACCGAATCCCATCGTCACGAGTTGGTGATGGTCCGGGTGCTGGGGCCGGTCGAAGTCGTCACTTCCGGCGGCGTGCTCGAGATCGGATCTCGGCTCCAGCGAGCTGTGTTGGCAGCGCTGGCGATCTCAGCCAACCACACAGTGTCTTCTGACCAACTCGCTCAGATTCTGTGGCAGGATCGCCCGCCGGTTTCACGTGACAACACCCTCCAGACCTATATTGCCCGGTTACGGAATGTCGTCGGTCATGACCGCATCTCCACGGCCGAGGAGCACGGATACCAACTCCACGTTGCCGGCGACGAGCTGGACGCCATGGTTTTCGAACGGTTGGCCAGCCAAGCCGCGACAATTCGGTCCGAACCCGACCGGTGTCTCGGCCTGTGCAAACAGGCGCTCGCCCTCTGGCGGGGCGTCCCGTTTGGGGAGCTTGTCGACGATGACCCATTCCGGTTGGAAGCAATCCGACTCGATGAGGTGCGTTTGTTTGTGATCGAGCTCCGGTTGGAATGTGAGCTGGCGCTCGGTCGTGGTGAGTTCGTCGTAGGGGCGTTGGAAGCACTGGTCGAGGAGTATCCGTATCGCGAGAGAATGTGGCACCTGCTCATCGCGGCGCTTTCGCTCTGCGGTCGCCGAGTGGAGGCGCTGCGGGCTTGCGATCAGCTTCGAAAGGTGCTCGGAGATGTGGGCCTAGAGCCCACCATCGAGATCAGACATCTCGAGGATGACATCATCGATGAGGACCCGGCCGTGCGCCCCCGCCTTCGTTTCCTGCTCGCCCAGAACGGCTCGGGTCGCTAGCTCGTTGGCAGTCACCCATCACCGCTATGTCACACATGGTCGCCATGAGGTCGTATACACCGGGAGGCGAACCGCAATGTTGGAGCCACGTGCTCGGTAGAGTTGGTGTGTGCGCCGCACCAAACGAAACATCGCCAAGTTCATCGACGGGCTACCACAAGCTGTGCGTGTCGATGTGCAGGCCCTCGACGAGGTTATTGCACCGATCATGGACGGCCTGCCGAAGGCGCTGTTCGTTGGCAAGTTCTGGGGCGGCACCGATCAGGAAATCATTGGATACGGGGTGCACACCTCGGTCCGGCCCAACGGGACCGAAGTCGAGTGGTTCCACGTGGGCCTGGCCGTGCAGAAGAACTACCTCAGCATGTATGTAAACGCCGTCGAGGATCGGCAGTACCTTTCGGAGAAGTACGGCGCGTCGCTCGGCAAGGTCAAGGTAGGCAAGGCGAGTCTCAGCTTCAAGTCCGTCGCCGACATCGATCTCGACAAGCTGAGGGACCTCATCACCAAAGCCCGCGCAATCGCCGACCAGGCAGGCTAATCAAAGCGGATCTCGATCATCGGGGCCGCCTCGACCAGCCGGTCGAGACCGGCCTGGCTCCCATACCATCGCACTTCGGCCGAGCTCGACTCAAAGAAGCGGCGGCGCAAAGCGCGGTCGCCAACAACAGTGGCACGGCCGGGGTAGGAGGCGCCGTTCACATGAACGGTCACCGCCGGGTCGGCCTGTACGTTGGCGAACCAATCTCGGCGCCCTGGCGTGCCGGTGATGATGAATCGCTCTTCGAAGTAGAACCACCAGATTTCGATGCGGGCGGATCGCCCGGATCGACGTCCGGTTGTTGTGAGATCGATGGTCCGTGAACTGGCGAGCGATTCATGCTCGGCGGAAGAGGTGGCCATGCCGGACAGGCTATCCGCTCGGTGTTCTGGGAGCGCACACCGCGCTCAGGTTGACGGAGTGAGGCCCTCCGGTCCACTCGCAAAATGCTCGAGAAACCAGCCACCGGCGAGCGCAGCAACATGGTCGAGGGCGCCGGGCTCCTCAAAGAGGTGCGTAGCACCGGGAACTACTTCGAGACGAGATTCGCCGGCGAGTTGCGCTTGAGCTTGACGGTTGAGATCGAGGACGACCTTGTCGCGGCCGCCGACGATCAGCAGCGTCGGGGCGGTTACCGCCATCAGCAGTGACCCGGCGAGATCAGGGCGGCCGCCGCGCGATACCAATGCCGCCACTTCGTTGGGCGCTCGCGCAGCGGCGACGAGAGCGGCCGCCGCCCCCGTGCTCGCTCCGAAGTAGCCCAGCTGTGCTGCAGCGGCCGCTTCGTTGCGTACCCAATTGGTGGCGGTGTTCAGGCGATCGGCGAGGAGATCGATATCAAAAACGTTGGCGCGGATCTCGGCTTCCGCGCCGGTGAGGAGATCGAAGAGGAGCGTACCAAGCCCGGCGTCATTGAGCCTCTCCGCTACGTACCGATTGCGAGGACTGTGTCGGCTCGAGCCACTCCCATGCACAAACACCACCAGGCCACGCTGGGTCTTTGGGATCGTGAGTATGCCGCCCAACCGCACTGCTTCTGCGCGGATGGAGATCTCCTTGTCGTTTCGACCTTGATTCATGTGCCTCAGCTGAGCAGAGCGTCCTTCCCGAGTAATGGTGTCGCAGTTGGGACGACCGCGCCAGGGGAAATGGTCCTATCTGATGCAAGTCATCGTCCTGTGGCGGGCCATCTGACGGATTGACGACCAAAGCAGTGCGTTACGCTGATGCCTCATGTCCGAATACCCGTCTGAGTTCGAGTTCGACGTCATTCTCAAGGATGGAGAAGTCATCCAGCTCCGCCCGATCCGGCCGGACGACGCAGAGCGCGAACAAGCCTTCTTCTCGAAGGTCGGGCCAGAGAGTGTGTACTTCCGGTTCTTTCGCGCCAAGCATGACCTGTCGCCCGAAGAGCTCAGGTATTTCACCACGCTCGACTACGAGGATCGTATGGCCTTCATCGCGCTGGACGGTGAAGATATGGTGGCGGTGGGCCGCTATGACGTCATGCCTGAGCAGACCGCCGCCGACGGGGGCAAGGTTGCCGAGGTGGCTTTCCTGGTGCAGGACGATTACCAGGCTCGGGGAGTCGGCAGCCATCTTCTCCAGCACCTCACCGTCTACGCCCGCCTCAAAGGGGTGACAGAGTTCGAAGCATTCGTGTTGCCCGAGAACCACGCCATGTTGAGGCTGTTTCGCAACTCGGGATACAAGTTGGCCCGGCAGTTCGCCGAGGGCGTCTACAGCGTCGAATTCCCGATCGAATACTCGCCTGAGGCGCGGGAAGCCGAGTGGGAGCACGAGAAGCGCTCGGCGACCGCTTCGCTCCTGCCAATCCTGTACCCGGCTTCCATCGCCGTCATCGGAGCGAGTCGAGACGATTCGTCGATCGGTGGCAGGCTCTTTCGAAATCTGCTGTTGCGCGGGTTCACAGGCCCGATCTACCCGGTGAACCCGTCGACGCCGTTTGTTCACTCGGTGAAGGCGTACCCCTCGGTCCTCGACATCCCCGACCCGGTTGACCTTGCCTTCATCGTGGTGCCGGCGGCAGCCGTCCCGACTGTCCTTGCTGAATGCGGCGAGAAAGGAGCCAGGGGAGTGGTCGTCATCTCTGCCGGCTTTGGGGAGACAGGTGATGAATCTGCCGAGCGCGCCTTGGTCGCCATCTCTCGCCGGCACGGCATGCGGATGGTCGGACCCAACTGTATGGGCGTTCTCAACACCGACGTCAAGGTGCGAATGGACGGCCAGTTCGGCCCGACGTATCCGCCCGCAGGCAACGTGGCAATGGCGAGCCAGAGCGGCGCGTTGGGCCTTGCCATCCTCGACCAGGCCAAACAGCTGAACATCGGCATCTCCACCTTCGTTTCGTTGGGGAATCGGGTGGACGTGAGCGCCAATGATCTTCTGCTCTATTGGGAAGAGGATCCCGCCACCGATGTGATCCTCTTGTATATGGAGTCGTTTGGAAATCCTCGACGGTTTGGCCGGTTGGCTCGCCGGGTCAGCCACACCAAACCGATCGTTGCCGTGAAGTCAGGCCGATCATCGGCCGGTGCGAGGGCCGCCAGCAGCCACACCGGCGCTCTGGCGAGCCTCGATGTTGCGGTGGATGCGCTCTTTCGCGAAAGCGGTGTCGTGCGCACCGAAACGCTCGACGAGTTGTTTGCGGTTACCTCGCTGTTCTCCAAGCAGGCACTTCCCGCCGGTCGCAGGGTTGCGGTCCTCAGCAATGCCGGCGGCCCGGCGATCCTTGCTGCGGACGCCCTCGAGGCGGGCGGCTTGGAACTGCCCCATCTCTCCAACGATCTCCAGCTTGCTCTGGGGGAGCACCTGCTCGCCGAAGCGAGCACTGCCAATCCCATCGATATGGTGGCGTCGGCCGGGCCAGAGCACTATGAAGCCTGCCTACGACTCCTCCTTGCTTCCGATGAGATCGACTCGGTGATGGTCGTTCACATCCCAACGGCACCCGGAGGCTCCGGAACGGTCGCCGCAGCCGTGGCGCGGGCTGTGGAAGACCCGGCGACCGAATCGAAGACGGTTCTGGCGGTCTACATGGGCGGTGTGCCCGACACCACGGATGGCGCCGACTACCCGATCCCCGTGTACAGCTACCCGGAATCGGCGGCTCACGCACTCTCGGCGGCGGCGGGCTATGCGGAGTGGAAGGAAAAGCCCGAAGGGGAGTTCCTCCGGCCCCCGGGCATCGACCGGGCGGCGGCGGAAACGCTCGTGCGGCGGTCGCTCGCCAGAGTCGGACCCGATGGTGGGTGGCTGACGGATGACGAAGTCCACGGCTTGCTCGGCGCCTACGGGTTGCCGCTTGCCCGGGTTCGGATGGCAACGACACCGGAAGAAGCGGTCTCCGTGGCCGAGGAGCTCGGCGGGCCCGTGGCTCTCAAGGTTGTGGCACCATCGGTGCTTCACAAGTCCGATGCCGGCGGCGTGGCGCTCGACGTCACCGGTTCCGACGCGGTGGCCGCCGCGTATCGTCGAGTCACGAGCGTCGCCGACGACGTTCATGGCGCCGTCGTACAGGAGTTCGTGAAGGGCGGCCACGAGGTGATCGTGGGAATGACGGAAGATCCCCTGTTCGGCCCTCTGGTCGTTTTCGGCTTGGGCGGCATCTTCGTGGAGCTGATGCAGGATGTTGCGTTCCGCATCAACCCCCTTTCTGATCTCGAGGCGCGCGAGATGATCGGGGAGGTGAAGGCAGCGAAGCTGCTATCGGGTTACCGGGGTGAGCCGGCCGGCGACGTTGATGCCCTGGTGACGCTCCTCCTGCGGGTCTCGGCGCTCATCGAGGACGTCCCAGAGATCGCCGAGATGGACCTCAACCCGGTGAAAGTACTCCCTCCTGGCGAGGGGGTGCGGGTGGTGGACGCACGAATCCGCGTCCGGCCCGTGAAGGGCGCCATGCTGCCGAGCCGCAAGGATGTCCCCGGCCGAATGCTCTAGAGCCACCGCGCCAGGCAATCAGTCGTCTTCGCTTACGGCCACACTCCGCGTTGCAGGGCAGCCTCGCGACATGCGTTTATCGCCACGGCGGTTGCGGCCGTCCGCAGATCAGGAACGGGTAGCTCTGGTGCGTCCGGCACGGCCTCATGCCAGCGGGCCCGATAGGCATCGAGTGAGTCGACCATCGCCGCCCGCCGAGTGACAACGGTCTCGGTGGCTCGCTTCATGCGCTCCCGAAGCTGGAGGCGAATGTCGCCATCTTCCCATTGCTGGTTTTCGATGTTCTGCGCCCACTCGAAGTACGAGACCACCACCCCGCCGGCATTGGCGAGGATGTCCGGCAGGACCCTGATTCCCCGCTCGGCCAGGATGTCGTCGGCAGCCGGCGTGAGAGGGCCATTGGCCAACTCGACGACCAGTTTCGTCTGGACCCGGTGAGCGTTTTCCGCCGTGACTTGGTTCTCCAGGGCGGCGGGAATCAGGATGTCGCATGGCACCTCGAGCACTCCGGCCGGGGTCAGCGCTTCGGCGTCCGGCACGCCGGCGACGGTGCCCGTGGTGTCCTTGTGGCGCCCGAGCTGGCCTGGGTCGAGACCGGTGGGGTCGTGGCTCCCGCCGCTCGAATCCGAGACCGCCACGATCAATGCGCCTGCCTCATGAAACAGCTGGGCGGCGCTACGCCCGGCGTTCCCGAACCCCTGGATTGCGACTCTGGACCCCTCCACGGAGGGAAGATCAGGAATGGCGCCCATGTCGAGAAAATGCTGCGTGACGATGAACCCACCTTCGGCGGTGGCGGCCTGGCGAGCCGCCAAGCCGCCCAGCGCCACCGGCTTACCCGTCACGACGGGCAAGTTGGCTTCACCGGGATGCATCATCGTATAGGTGTCGTACATCCATGCCATGGTTTGGGCGTCGGTGTAGAGGTCGGGTGCGGGGATGTCCGTGTGGGGACCGATCGTATCGCCGAGTTCGGCGGTGAAACGCCGAGTGAGCCGCTCCTTTTCGCCGGCGGACAACTCGTGGGGATCGCAGACCACGCCACCCTTGGCTCCGCCGAAGGGAACGTTGGCGAGGGCGCACTTCCAGCTCATCCAAGTTGCCAACGCCTTCACCTCGGCGACTCCGGCGTCGGGATGGAACCGAACTCCACCCTTGCCGGGGCCTCTTGCAGTGGAATGGAGGACCCGATAGCCGTGGAAGATGTGGACGAATCCGTCGTCGCGGAGAATCGGGATGGCGACTTCGACGATCCGCTCTGGCTCGAAAAGCCATTGAGCGACGCCGCGCCAACCGTGGAGGTCGGACACATAGGGGACGGCCCGATCGAACTGGATCTTGGCGATGTGATGAAGGTCGAGGTCCTCGACCGCGGACGAAATCATGGTCATCAGTTCTTCCTGAGCGACTCATCTCGTTGTATCCGACGTTCGTCGGCCGGGCCTAGAGGCGGAAGGCCCGAACGGTGCGGCCTAATGAAGCAGCGTCACAGGTGGGCGAGAGACCTGCTCAGGTCGGCGATGAGGTCGTCGACGGACTCGAGTCCCACCGATACACGTACCACGCCATCTGTGATCCCAATCCGGGCGCGCCGCACCGGCCCCAAGCGGCGATGCGTGGTGGTGGCAGGATGAGTGATCAATGATTTGGCGTCTCCCAGGTTGTTGGAGATATCGATGATTTGGAGATGATCAAGAACTGTGAACGCCTCTTCCTTTCCGCCGTCGAGCTCGAATGTCACGACCGTGCCGCCTCCCCTCATCTGGCGCCTGGCCAGCGCCGCCTGAGGATGGGAGTCCAAGTACGGGTACCGCACCTCCGAGATCCGCTCCTGCGCCTCGAGCCAGGAGGCCAGGCGGAGAGCCGATTCGGTCTGATGCATGACCCGGAGCCGAAACGATTCAAGGCTCTTGAGAAGAACCCAGGCGTTGAAGGGGCTCAATGAGGGGCCGGTATGGCGCATCAGCGGCTGGAGCTGTTGGTAGACAAACTGCTCGGTCCCACAAATCATGCCGCCCAGGGTCCGGCCGTGGCCGTCGATGTGCTTGGTCGCCGAGTACACGACGACGTCCGCACCCATCTCGAGCGGACGCTGCAAGATCGGAGTGGCGAACACATTGTCGACGATCACGGTTGCACCGGCGTCATGGGCGAGCTCGCTCACCGCTCTCACGTCGATGAGCTCCTGCATCGGATTCGATGGTGACTCGAAGAAGACCGCTGTGGCGCCCTTGGCGAGTGCCGCCGCCCATTGGTCGAGGTCGGTGCCGTCGACGAACTCGGTTGAGATCCCCCACTTGGGGAGGAGCTCGTCGAGGATGATGAAACACGATCCGAAGAGGGCCCGGGCCGCAACGACCCGGTCGCCTGATTCGAGGCAGGCGGCCAGGGCGTTGAAGACGGCTGCCATGCCCGAGGCAGTCGCCCACGCCGCTTCGGCGCCCTCCATCTGTCGAAAACGCTCCTCGAAAGTTGTGATCGTGGGGTTTCCGTACCGGCTGTAGATATAGCGGTCGACGTCGCCGGCAAATGCTGCTTCGGCCTCGGCGGCCGATGAGTACACATACCCGGAGGTGAGAAACAGCGCCTCGGCTGTCTCGTCGAACTCGGTGCGACGCAAACCGCCGCGAACTGCGATCGTGTCGTCGTCCCACTCTTGGTCGGTCACTTGGTCTCCATCGGTGTGCCAGGTCCTGGACAGGTGTTGCGACAGTGTATGTCACGACTTGCGACTGATCTGGTTTGCGCCCCTGGTAGCCGCGGTAGGGACCATTGGCCTCTACTACGATCGAGGACAGCCGACGACGCTGTGAGAGGGAATCGTCGCGACCACGGGAGGTTGTGTGCTCGCCAACACGATTCGGCTTGGCAAGGTCTTCGGGATCGAGATCTCGATTGACCTCTCATGGCTCGTCATCGTTTTCCTCGTCGGCTGGTCGTTCTTCGAGCAGTTTGGGTCCCGCTTCGCGGACTTGGAGCCAACTCCGTTGTTCTTGTTGACGATGGCGGCGGTGGCCGTGTTCTTCGGGTCGGTGCTGCTTCACGAGCTGAGCCATTCGGTGGTCGCTCGCCGATTGGGAATCCCCGTCGAGGGCATCACACTGTTTCTCTTCGGTGGAGTCACCAAGACGAAGCTGGAGGCAAGCCGACCCCGGGACGAGTTCTTCATTGCAGTGGTTGGTCCCCTGACCAGCGTGGCGATCGCCGGGATTCTGTGGTCGATCGTGAACCTGACGGGTGACGCTCTTGGCGACCCAATTCTGTATGCAGCCGGATATCTGGGTTGGCTCAACCTCGCCTTGGGCCTCTTCAATCTCCTGCCGGGTTTCCCTCTCGACGGAGGGAGAGTGCTTCGCTCCATCCTTTGGCGGGTCCAGGGCGATGTCGCGGTGGCGACCCGCGGCGCCGCCAAATCCGGCAAGGCCGTCGCCATCGTCATGATTGGCTTCGGGCTGTTGTCCTTGTTCGCCGGCGATTTTGGTGGTTTGTGGATGGCCGCCATCGGATGGTTCCTGCTGCAAGCAGCCACCGCCGCCGACCAAGATGTCCTGCTTCACTCCGTCCTCAGATCGGTGGCGGCCAAGGACCTGATGTCGCCCAATCTCGTGACCATTGATGGCGACGCCACGATCCGGGAGGCGGTGGATGACTACTTCCTGAGGTATGACCATTCCGCATTCCCGGTGGTCGGTGCAACGTCCGGTCTTCTCCACCTTCGTAGCGTGCGCCAGATCCCGCTCGATCAGTGGGAGGTGCGCCAGGTGTGGAGTGTTGCCTCCAGCCTCGATGAAACGTGCACGGTGACCCCGGACGCCCACATGGACGATGTCATCGACCAGCTGCGGAGCCAGGACCAGGATCGTGTGTTGGTGGTGGACGAGGGCCAGGTAGTCGGCATCATCACGCCGAGGGATATCGCTCGCTGGGTACGGAGGTCACAGGAGCTGGGCATGCCGCTGGCTCGCTGACTCGAGCCGCCAATTCGAGCTAGTGCACTTCCGATTCTTGGGCCGGGTCTCCGGTGGCGTCCTTGCCCCAGTCTTCGATGCACCGTTCTACGAGGGGCACCGGGATATTGGCTCGGTTGCCCTCACGTTGTGAGATGTGGATGCTGGGTGGCACCCGCGGATCAAACGATTCGACGAAGGCGTCTTTCCCGTCTTCGAACGCTTTCCAGCCGTTGGAGAAGAGGTCGCCGGTAGGCCCGACGATTTGGCGGGCCGCCGAGTAGATGTTGGACCGCACGAATTTGGCGCCACGGCGACGGGCCTTCCACTCGGCCGCCATCTCTCGAATCCACCGCATCAGGTGAGGCTATCGGTTTGCACGGGCCCCAATCTACCTGAGGATCCGGCGATCCGGTATCGAGATGGGCGCGGCCTCGTGGCTGCCCAGCTGTCAGAAGCGGACCTCGAAGTTCTGGTAGTCGGGATCGGTGGCCACATCCTCGACGAGGCATCCGGTTACGGAGGCTCCCGCAGGTCCGACCTCGAGGAAGGCCACGAACTCGGCCACCGCGTCACCGGGTCCTTGGGCCGACACCTCGACGGAACCGTCGTCGAGGTTGCGGACCCATCCCGTCAGCTCGAGGGCCATGGCAACCCGTGCCGTGTAGTAACGGAAGCCCACTCCCTGGACAACGCCTTGGACTCGGGCGTGAATTGCTCTCATCCGCCCATGCTGGCACGTCGATCAGGGACGTTCGACCTCGAGTGCGAATTCAGTGGGCTCTGTTCTCCGGGGAGCGGACTCCAGCAGCGGCCTCACGGTGTAGTCGAGCGGTACAGCAGCGACGAGCCTCGAAGCGTCGGCGGCCGGTGGACTTGGCCTCCCAGACGGGGTGGCAGTAGTCGACCCGGCGACCTGCCGCCAGGACGGACTGGGCGGTTCACGTACGAGTACCGTACGCAGCATGGGTGGGGATGTCCGGGTTCAGATCTACACGATGCAGTCTGCGTCGGAGGCGCTGGCCGTGGCTGGATTGGGAGTCGCTCACATCGGCGTGACGCCTGCGCGCCAGGGGCTTCCGGGCGAGATCGAGGAGGGGTTGGCCGGTGAGATCTGTAAGGCGATGCGCGGCGTGGCAGTCTCGGTAGCCCTCAGCGTCGCGACCGATCTCGAGGCGATTGATCGCATGTTTCGTGTGGTTCGACCCGACATTCTGCATCTGTGTGGGCCGTCCAACCAGGTTGGGCCTGACGCGGTCGGTGACCTTCGTCGGAGCTTGCCGGTTGGGGTTGCCATCATGCAAGCGATCGGCGTGACAGGTTGGCACGCACTGGAAATGGCGAGATCGTACGAGCCGGTCGTCGACTATCTGATTCTCGACTCGGTGGACCCCGCTATCGCAGGGATCGGAGCTTCGGGCCATGTGCATGACTGGGAGGTGAGCGCAGCGGTTGTCGAAGCGGTCGACGTGCCGGTGATCCTGGCTGGAGGACTGTCTCCCGACAACGTTGCCGAAGCGATCGCCGCTGTGAAACCGTGGGGTGTTGACTCGCTCACCCATACGAACGCACAGTCGGCCGGGGGCGGGTTCCACAAAGATCTGGCGGCGGTGCGTCGATTCGTCGAAGCCGCTCGATCTCAGGAGACGCTGTGACGGTCGTGGTGATCGGCGACGCCAACGTCGATCTAGAAGTCCGATTGCCGGTCGGTTCTGGAGAGCTCGTCCTAGCCCACCCGGAGCCTCGTCTCTTCGGCGGTGGATCCGCCGCCAACACTGCTGCGGCCGTCGCCCGAATGGGAGTTCCGTGCCGATTCGTTGGTGCGATCGGGGACGACAGTTTCGGTCGGTTCGCTCTCATGACATTGGAGGCAGCCGGCGTGGACGTGACTTCGGTCACCATTGCCGACGACGAGCCGACGGTGACGGTGATTGTCGTCGTTCCTCCTGATGGGGAACGGCTCATCTACGTTTGGCCCGCGACCGGTGGCGCCCACGGTTCGCTGGACGTGGACAGCGCAGTCGCTGCCGTCGTCGGCGCGGATTGGCTCCACGTGTCGGGCATTTGCCTGCGGTTGTCGCCTGCCAGAGAGGCAGTGTTGGCGGCGATGGATGAGGCGCAATCCAGAGGCATTCCGGTTTCGCTCGACTTGAACCTGCGGTTGGAGAATTGGGGCTGGCGGGAAGGATTTCGTGACGTCGTGCAGTCGGCGATCAGCCGTGCCGACGTCATCCTGGGTGGTGCCAGCGATGAGGTGGGAGCCCTCACGGACCATGGTGATCCCGTAGCTTCGGCGCTGGCGCTTGCGGGAACCGATCGGACCGTGGTGGCACGAATGGGAGCTGATGGATCGATCGCCTGCCGCGACGGCTCCACGACCGTCGTTCCGGCCTTTGCTGTCGAGGTCGTCGACACCGTGGGCGCCGGCGATGCGTTCAATGCCGGGTTTGTCTGCTCTCGGATCTCTGGTGGGTCGTTGCGTGAGGCAATGAGAATGGGGAGTGCGGTCGCGGCATGCACCATCTCGCGGGCGGGAGCGCGGTCGCACCCCACTCCGACGGAGATCGACCGGTTGCTGGACGGCGGCGAGACATACGATTGAGCGGGTCCTGACCATTGGGTCTACTCACTTCCTGAGCATGGGCTCCCCTCGGCCAGTCAGTCGTCGCCGCTCGTTTCGGTGTCTATGCGTCGGCTGAATGACAGAATACAGGCATGAATGCTAGATTCCTGGCTATGAGTTCCTTGCGGGCCCTCCGCCGGAGGGCGGGTTTCACACAGGTCGAGTTGGCCCGGCGGGCCGGGGTGAGCCGGCAACTGGTCGGCGCTGTCGAGGCAGGGCGGCACCTTCCGCGAGTTGATGCGGCTCTCGCCCTCGCCGGGGCGCTCGATGTCGATGTTGCCGACCTCTTCTTGGCGTCCGGCGGCTCCGTGGATGTCGTCTCGGGCGATGCTCCGCGCGAGGGGGCACTCGTCCGACTGGGGACGGTCGGCAGCCTCACCGTCACGGCCGCAACGCGCATCGGCGCTGAGGGATGGGATGTCGCCGACGGGACGATCGAAGACGGAGAAGTCGTGGCCTTCTCTCGGCAGAGCCCAGGCGTCGTGGTAGCCGGTTGTGAACCGGGTCTCGAAGTGCTGGAACGCCTATTGCGCCAGCGAGGTATGTCTGCGCTGGCGGTATCGGCATCGAGCGGTGCAGCCATCGAGGCATTGGTTGCCGGACGCGTCCATGCCGCTGTGGTCCACGGAATCGAACCTTCGGAATACCAGGTGCCGGCAAGCCTCGCCGTGACGCGCTATCACCTCAGCAGATGGCGCGTCGGACTGGCCGGCCCCCCGGGAGCGGCTCGTCAGTGGTGGACAGACGCCATGGCAGGCCGGGTTTCGGTCGTGCAACGCGAATCGTCTGCGGGCGTTCAAAGAGCCTTCGAATCGGCCGTCGGGCGGAGCGACGTCGACGGTCCCCGGGTCGCAACGCACCTCGAGGCGGCTCGGCGAGGTTCGCACGGTGGACTACCGGCCGTGACGATCGAGCCGGCCGCGCTCGCCGTCGGCGCCCCGTTTCATGCCCTCGAGACTCACGACGCCGAACTGTGGGTCGCAGGCCAATGGGCGGCCGACCAAGCAATTGTCGAAGCACTCACGATGATCGACGGCCCCAGCTTCAGAAAGAGATTGCAGGCCGTCGGGGGCTATGACCTCTCAGACAGCGGAAAACGACTCGAATGAACCGACTGTTGGTCAGCGTTGCCATAGGCGGCCTCATGGCGCTGACGGCTTGCGGCGAGGAGGCGACCACTTCAACCATCTTCGTGTCCGCAGCAGCCTCGCTCGCCGACGCGTTTGCGGAGATGGAAGAGGGATTCGAAGCAGAGAATCCGGGCGTCGACGTTGTCGTGAATCTCGCAGGCAGCGCGACACTTCGCGAGCAGATCCTCGACGGGGCACCAGTCGATGTATTTGCTGCGGCCAACGGATCGACCATGGCGGAGGTGGTCGCCGCCGACCGGGCGGCGAGTGCTCCGGTCGTGTTTGCCAGAAACCGGCTGCAGATTGCGGTCCCGCTGGGAAATCCCGGAGCAGTGACGGGGCTCCCGGACTTTGCCAATGACAGATTGCTGATTGGCTTGTGTGCCGAAGGTGTGCCATGTGGCGACCTGGCCCGCCAGGCGCTCCAGGCAGCGGGAATCGAGCCGTCGCTCGATACGAACGAGACCGATGTGCGGGCACTCCTCGCGAAGCTCGAAGAAGGCGAGATCGATGCCGGCATTGTCTACGTTTCAGACGTGACCGCAGCCGGGGGAGCGGTCGAGGCGATTGACTTCAGTGAGGCGTCCGAATTCGTCGCCGAGTACCCCATTGTGGTCGTGGAGAGCGCCCCGAATCCGGAAGGCGCGGTCGAATTCATGGACTTCGTACTGTCCGAGGAAGGTCAACGAATCTTGGCTGAGAACGGATTCCAGCAGTGACTACCAGACGACGCCGAGTCTCTCGACGGCCACCTGCGGCGGTGATGCTCCTGGCGGCGGCCGGGCTGGCAGTGTTCGTCCTACCGCTGATCGGGCTGTTGACCCGAGCGCCGTGGGGCGACCTGGCGACTGTCCTGGCCGGGGACACCGTCGTGGACGCGTTGCGCCTGTCGCTCATCTCTTCGGTGGGCGCCACCGCCGTTTCCACACTCTTGGGTGTCCCGCTGGCGTGGGTGTTGGCCCGGGTTGAGTTCCGCGGCAAATCGGTGGTGCGCGGATTGGTCTTGCTGCCGCTCGTCATCCCTCCGGTGGTCGGTGGGGCGGCCCTGCTCTTTGCTCTGGGGCGGAGAGGCGTGATTGGCGGAGCGCTCTATGAATCGACTGGGTTGTTGCTCCCGTTCTCGACCTGGGGCGTCGTCGTGGCCGTGACTTTCGTGGCGATGCCGTTCCTCGTCATCACAGTCGAGGGCGCGCTCCGCAACCTCGATCCGCGCTTCGAAGCAGCGGCTGCCTCGCTCGGCGCGGGCCGCTGGACCGTGATGCGCCGAGTCACGTTTCCGATGATCGCTCCGTCGCTCGTCTCGGGACTCGTCCTCACCTGGGCGCGAGCGCTCGGCGAATTCGGCGCCACGGTGACGTTTGCCGGCAACCTGCCCGGCAGAACGCAGACTCTTCCTCTGGCGGTGTTCGTCGGCCTCGAGTCCGATCGAGACGCGGCGGTCGCCCTCAGCCTCGTCATGGTGGCGATCGCATTGGTCGTCCTGGTGGCACTCCGAGATCGATGGTGGCGGGCATTGTGAGTGGCCGACTCGAGGCTCACCTGGTGGTGTGGCGATCGGACGCGTTCTCGCTCGACGTCACCCTGTCGATCGCTCCCGGCCAGACGGTTGCGCTCCTGGGCCCCAACGGGGCAGGCAAGTCCACGGCGGTCAGCGCCCTCGCCGGCATCCTCCCTCTGGACGGCGGGCGAATCGAGCTCGATGGTCACGTGCTCGATGATCCGGGGGAGGGCCGGTTCGTGCCCCCGGATCAGAGGAGCGTCGGTGTTGTCTTCCAGGACTACGTGCTGTTTCCCCATCTCACCGTGGCGGACAACGTGGCCTTTGGCCTACGCAGCCGCGGTCTCAGCCGTTCGCGAGCCCTTGCCGAAGCTCACGATGTGTTGGAGCAGCTTGGTGTGAAGGACCTGGGCGGGCGCAAGCCACGGCAGATCTCGGGCGGCGAGGCACAACGGGTTGCACTTGGCAGGGCCCTCGCAACCGAGCCAAGGCTGCTGCTTCTCGATGAGCCTCTCTCGGCTCTTGACGCGACGACGAGGGCCGAGTTGCGGCGGGTCCTCGCCGATAGCTTGTCCCGATTCGACAGGCCTCGCCTCCTCATCACCCATGACCCCACCGAGGCGTTCCTGCTCGCCGACGAGATCTACGTCGTCGAGAACGGCAGCGTCACGCAGTCGGGGACTGCTGAGGACATTCGGCTTCGACCCCGGACCTCGTACGTGGCGGACTTGGCGGGTGTGAACCTCGTCGAGGGGGTGGCCAGCGCCGGCCGTGTGAGAGTTGGCGGTCACGAGTTGAGAGTTGGTGACACTCACGCAACCGGACCGGTTTTGGCCACGATCCACCCACGGGCGATCTCGCTCCATCGACAGGAGCCGGAGGGAAGTCCTCGTAACGCATGGCCGACTCGGGTTCGCGTCCTCGAGCATTACGGTGATCGGGTTCGGGTGCTGACCGAAGGACCGCTGCCGTTGATCGCCGAGGTCACACCGGCCGCAGAGTCAGCGCTCGATCTTGCCGTTGGGTCGGCCGTCTGGGTGTCGATCAAAGCCACCGAGATCGGCGTCGAGGCGCGATGACGCCTTCTTCGGGATTGGGCGGGCTGGCCGCCAGGCGCGCGGTCAGGCGCGGCGGGGGATGAGGTCTCGTACTGCCGCGGGGTCCAAGCCGAATGGCAGTTCGAGCCGGTGACGCTCGAGGAGCCGGGTGTCCGTGAGAATGTCGACAGTTGGGCCGTCGGCAACCACCGCTCCGCCATCGAGAATCACAGACCGTTCGCATAACTCCAGGGCCAGCGGTAGGTCGTGCGTGATGATGATCTGCGTGATCGCCAGCTCGCGGAGCAGATTGAGCAGTTCCCGGCGGGCGGCGGGGTCAAGACCGGAAGAAGGCTCGTCAAGGACGAGAAGGTCGGGTCGCATCGCAAGCACGGTGGCCAGAGCGGCTCGCCGCCGCTCGCCACCACTGAGATGGTGCGGTGGTCGACTCTTCAGCTCAGAAGCGGTGACGGCGGCAAGCGCCTCGTCGACCCGGGCGCCGAGGTCGGCGCCTCGCAGCCCGAGATTGGCAGGGCCGAAAGCGACATCCTCACCCACGGTGGGCATGAAGAGCTGATCGTCGGTGTCCTGGAAAACGAGGCCGACCCGGCGCCGTATCTCGCTGAGGTTGTCCTCGGACAACAACAGATCTCCGATGGTGATGGTGCCCCCGGCGGCCTCCTTGATCCCGTTGAGGTGGAGCGCCAACGTCGTCTTGCCTGCGCCGTTCGGCCCGAGCAAGGCTACGCGTTCGCCGCTCTCGATGCGGAGGTCGACACCTGCCAGGGCCTGGAGGCCATCCGGATAGGCGAACTGCAATCCCTGAATGTGGAGTGCCGGTGTCGTCACGTCAACACACCTGCGGCCAGTGCGACAACGATCCCAAAGGCGGGGAGGGCAGCGGCGATGGCCCAATCGCGCCCGGTAGCGTGCCGGTGGCCCAGATCGGGCATTGCCCCCGTATACCCGCGGGCGAGCATGGCGTCGTACACCCGCTCGCCCCGCTCATACGAGCGAATGAACAGAGCGCCCGCGGAGGCGGCGATCGGCTTGGCCTGCCAAAGCCAACGAGGGTCGTAACCGCGCGCCGTCATCGCGACTCGCATGCGCCCGAGCTCACCGGCGATCACTTCGAGATACCTGATCATGAACGTGGCAATCGAGACCAGTACCGCTGGGACCTTGAGCCGACCCATGCCACGTACGATGTCGGGAATCTCGGTGGTCGCAGCCAGCAGAATGCTGATGGTGGCGCCGATCGATGCTTTGGCGATGATGTTCCACATGGACCACAGACCTTCCACGGACAGCGACATACCGAGGACCTCTGTCTGCTCGCCGGATCCGATGAAAGGAATGAACAGCGCAAACAGGATGAACGGGACAATGACCAGAAGTCGGCCGGCCACAAACCTCAATCGCACTCTGGCGAGCCGGACGAGGAAGAGGAGCGCAGTGCCGAACGCAACGAACGCCCAGATTGCCTGGGGCGGGGAGAGCGCAACAGCGATGACGAACAGGAAGGCGGCCGCCAGCTTGGCTTCCGGTGCCAAGTGGTGAAGAAGCGTGTGCTCGTGGACGTACAGCGCATGTGCGTGCCCAGCTCCCACGCCTATGCACCACTCGGTTGCTTGCGGCGCGGGCGCTGGCTCCGGACGGCAGTGAACAAGCCGAAGCCCACGAGCAGAGTGATGAGCACGCCGGCTGCGCCGGCGATGGCAAGGCTGAGCGTTTCGTTGCCAATCCCGCTCGTGGCATAGTCGGCGAACACGAAGCCATCGAGTGTGTGGTCTTGAGCGCTGGCGGCAAAGCCGGTGTCGGCTGCGACGCGCTCGAGCCCATCGGGGCTGTCGGCGGCGAACTGGCTCACCACGGTGCCGAGCACCAGCGCCACCAAGATTCCCGAGATCATGAGAGTTCGGGCGCGGATCGGCGTGCGGTCGCGCATCTGGGCGCGGTCGAGATCTCGCGCTCCGTAGACGAGGTCCGGACGGGCAACGAGAATGGCGCCGATAGCCAAACCGCTGATCACTCCCTCTCCGATGCCAATGAAGAGATGGACCCCCACCATTGCACCCAAGACGGTGTCGAACGGTATCGGCGCGGTTGCTCCGAAGAGCCATTCGAGCGAGAACGCCATTGAAGACAGAATCACCGACCCTCCGCCGGCCAGCCCCGTTGCGGCGACGACGCCCGCTGCCGTGTTCGGGAGGATGCGACGGAAAAGGCGATACAGCGCCCAGCCGCCAAACGCAGTGACGATGGCCATGTTCAACACGTTGTACCCGAGAGCGGTGAGGCCCCCGTCGGCGAAGGCCAACGCCTGAACCACAACCACGATCGATACGACGATCGCCCCGACCGAGGGGCCGAGCAGAATCGCCGCCAGAGCGCCGCCGAGCAGATGTCCGGTGGTTCCGGCAGCAACGGGAAAGTTGAACATCTGGGCAGCGAAGACGAATGCTGCGACGATGCCGGCCAGCGGAACCTGCTTCTCCTTGAGAGTTGCTTTCGACTGACGGACGGCCGTGCCGATCACTCCGAGGCTCACGGCGCCGGTGGCCACGGCTGTGCCTGCGTTCAAGAATCCGTCGGGGGCGTGCACCAGTGCTCTTTTCAGAGAGTCCAGTTGCGATCGTATCGCAACTGCGAATTATTCGCAAAAGATTGTGGGAGTGCCGTACCATGGCACCCATGGACGCCGACCAGGACCTTGCCGCGATTTTGCGAGACAGCGGTAATCGCATGACCGGGCCGCGCCGACGGGTCTGGGAGGTCGTGAGGCTGGCGGACCGTCATCTCACCGCCGAAGAGATCGCAGCCAAGGTGCATGCCAATGACCCCACCGTCAACCTCGCTTCGGTGTACCGGGCTTTGGCGCTGTTCTCCGACCTCGAGTTGGTGAGGGAATCGAACCTCGGAGACGGCGACGCCGCTCGCTGGGAGCTAGCTCATCCCGACGAGCACTTCCATCTCGTCTGCCGGCGCTGCGGAGCGGTTGATCATCATGTCGGGCGCCTCGTCGAGGAGATCCGTGAACACCTTGCAGGTGGGCACCAATTCCACGCCGAAAACGTCGAGCTGGTGGTGACCGGTCTGTGCCGGCGCTGTGCGGCGAAATCCGGGCAGCCGATCACTCACTGAGTGAGTGGCCTCGGCATGCGGGCGGGCCCAGAAGAGCCGACTCCCAGTCGGCACCCCCCACGAGCCACTCAAACAAATCCCCATACCGGCTGAGAGTCAGTTGCCGAGTTCTTCCTGACGCGCGGCCACCACGTATTCGGCCCGCACGGTCGCCTCACTCAACCGGGTGTGAACGGCGTGCCGACATGCGGATGACAGAAGCCAGTGAAGAAATGCGGTACCTCTCCACCCAACCGGATCTCACTGGAGGGACTCCCCGGAGGGAGTGACCACGAACCAGACGTCGTTGATGCCTTGTCCGTTGGTGTCGCCGGGAGCGGCGTCGGCGGCGAAGTAATAGAGGGGCCAGCCGTTGTAGGTGACGTGTTCGGCACCGTCGGTTCGGGTAGTTGTTCCGATGAGGGTTGCGTCGACTCCGTCTCCAGCGGCGATGTCGTCGATGAGCGGTGGCCAGTTGTCGGCGCATTGGTCGTAGCAGGTGCTGTCGCCCTGGGCGTCGGGCAGGAAGAGGTACAGGGTCTTGCCCTCGCTGTCGGCCAGGATGTCGCCGAGGGGCGACGCGGCAACCGCGATGGTGGCGCTCGACGGGGAGGTTTCGGCCGGGGCTGTCTCCGCGGGAGCCGTGGTTGCCGGCGGAGCAGTCGTTGCGGGGGGTGGCTCCGTTGCCGGGGCAGCCGTCGTGGCGGGCGCAGGCGTGGTCGATGTGCTGGAAGTACTTCCGCAGGCGGCCGCGACGAGTGCCAGGGCTGCGGCGAGAGCGAAGATCCGTTTCATGAGGTCTCCCGGTGGGTCAGATGCCGGATCCGTGATGATCCGTTCGACCTTCAATACGGACGGCGGCCGGAAATGGTTCGGCGGAGGCAGCGGCGGTCGTTCGAATGGCGGACTATTCCCAGCGGAAGGTCAACCATGCTCCGGCGGCGCTGGCTGCGCCGATCCCGAGGGTGATCAAGACCTCCGTGGTTGCCCAACCACCCGTCAACCAGGGCTCCTGCAACATCTCGACGATCGGGGTGAGCGGCAACCAATCGCCGATTGCCTTGAGGGAATCCGGAAGAACCTCCGGTGGTGGCCCGGCCCCGGAGAGAAACATGAACACAAACCACAGCAGAAGCCCGACCGACTGAGCTGCCCTGGCCGTTGGCAGAACGGTTCCGAGGAACAGCCCGAGGAGGGCTATGGCGAGGGCTCCGACGCCATAGGCCGCCACGAATTCCCAGGTGGCCAGGGGAGAGGACACATCGGTGAACAGAAAGGCGGCCGCGAGAAGGAGTGCCGCGCCCGCTGTGGCGATGAGGAGTGAGACCAAAAGCTGGGCACCAAGCACAACCCGCTGTTGGACCGCCGAGGCGCGCAGCCGGCGCAGGACGCCGGACTCCCGGTACTCCACCATATGAGTGGGAACACCGATCAGAGCGATTCCAGCTACCGCCAGCGCCACATACGCCGGCGTATAGAAGTCTGTGGGGCCGAAGCCTCCGTACACCAACTCGGCGCCGCCGGCATCTGCTTCGTTGCCGAATACGCCCCCCAGCACGTACAGAATCATGAGGGGAAGCGCCAGCGTGAAGATAACCGTCACCGGCTCGCGCAGGAACAGCTTGACCTCGACCCAGGTCATCTTGACGAGTACCCTCATCTAGTCACCACCGTCGGAAACGAGCCGTAGATAGACATCTTCCAGGGAAGGACTCACGACCCTCATATCAGGTGGCGCCGCGCCGTGGGTGACCAGCTCGTTCCCAATGAACGGGACGCTTGCCGGGTGGGCGATGACTTCGACAGCAATGCCCCTTCGCTCGACCGATGTCACCCCGGGTATGACGTCGAGGAAGCCGAGCTCGCCGACCTCCGCGGTGAATCGAACTGACACCTGGTTGTGACCGGAGGCGATGAGTTCGGCGGGCGTCCCCGTTGCGACGATCCGGCCTCGATTCACTACGGCGATCCGATCACAGAGCCGTTCTGCCTCGTCCATGAAATGGGTGACGAGCACAACGGTCGTCCCAGATTCGCGGATTCGTTCGATGAGCCCCCAGGTCGCTCGACGCGCGGCTGGGTCGAGGCCGGTGGTCATCTCGTCCAAGAAAACGACCTGCGGTTCATTGACCAAAGCGAGTGCTACGAGCAACCGCTGCCGCTGGCCGCCGGAGAGACTGGCGAACGAGGAGTCTGCTTTGTCCGTGAGTCCCCATTCGTCCAGCGCCTGGCGCCAGGGTGGTCCGTTGGGCATGAGAGCTGCGAAGAGATCGAGCGCCTCCCAGACCTTCATCCGATCGGGTAGCGACGATTCCTGAAGTTGCGATCCAATCAGAGGCCGGAGGTGGTCGGCGTCGGTGCGCGGGTCCAGGTCGAGCACCGCCACCTGGCCGCCATCTCGTGTCCTCAATCCCTGCACGCATTCGACGCTCGTGGTTTTTCCGGCTCCGTTGGGCCCCAACAGGCCGAAGATCTCGCCCCGAGTCACCTCGAATGAGACATCCGCGACTGCGGTGAGGTCGCCGTACCGCTTGCTGAGATGAGCGACGGAGATGACGGTCGAGCTCACGTCCGCTGAGCCGATACGAGAGCGGTTTCCGACGGCGCCAGGTCCTCTGAGACGGTCGGCTCGCCTCGCCACCATCGAATCGCCTCTAGGCCGTACCAGACCATGCCGGTTGCAAACATGGTCCGCTGCATGGCGCCGGCATATTCAACGAAGTTGAACATCATCATCGAGATTCCCATGGAGGCGATGACGGCGAACCAATCGAATGCCCTCCAGCCCGCTCGGCCGGCAGGGCGCCCTATCGAGACCAGAAGGACGCCAACGATGAAGGCTAACCCAACGGCAGAGGCGGCCACCGAGTGTAGGAAATCCTCAAAACGGTCATAGGGCTCATCCTCCCATGGCATATGGGCGTACGCGGCGGCAGCGATGATCGCAACGCCGTAGGTTCGGTGGGCGACTCTTCCCCATACGTTCCAGTTCGACCCGGTGGCGTTGGCGGTCAACAAGACGGCAAACCCCAGCAACAGGAAGCCCGTCCGCGCCAGCCAGGCATTCTGAACCCCCTGGCCGGCAGACTCGCTGATGGCGTTCTCGACGGCTGAATACGAGTCGGGCATCAGCCATGGGGCGATGGTGAAGGAGACGAACGCTCCCACGAGAAGGCCGAGGATGACCCCGGTGTAGGCGCGGCGGGTGAGAACAAATGTGTCGGGCGCTGCGGGCGTCTGCATGAGTTTGCCTTCCCTCGAGACTCCACCGAGAAGGTGTCATGGATTCTCGATGCCGGTCGCGCGGATGAGTAGAGCCGGAAGTCCTTTCAGGGCCTTCCCGCCGTATGTTCGGTTTCGTACCGGGTGGCAGCCGAACGATGCAGCAGGACGGCCGCCAGCCAGAACAGCGCCTGATTCAGCGTGTTGGTGCCTTGCTCGAGCCACTGAAACTCAATCGCGTCTCCAAGTGTTGGCGCCATGCCGCCCAGCACGATGGTCAACGCCAGAGCGACCACAAAGAGCCACGAGGCCAGCCGCAAGTCGAGGCGCCGTGCCCGCCGGATGAGGAGAACGCTCAATGTCACTGAGCCCACCGTTGCGAGCCCGATGAATGCGCCGCGGCCTGTGGCTCCGTACGCGGCGAATCCGATCACCCACACGACCGGGGCGGCCAACAGGGAGGCCAGGACGGGCCGGCGAGGCTGGGCGGCAGACCACACCGAAGCTGCGACGACGGCGAATCCGGCTGCCAGCAAGGGGAACAGAGCCGCGTCGAGGAGGGTCACGTCGGTGTTGGTGGTGGCCAGAAGAAGCTTGTGGGTGGCCTTGCTCAACCCACCCAATGCCACCAGCGCCGTACCGGCGATCGCCCATCCGCCGAGCCGGGTGTCCGTCGACCCCACCCACCGCGATATGAGCCACAAGCCCGCTGCAGACAGGAGCACTGGCACGAAGTCTTCGATGGCCAGGAGCACGTCAGCCGGCCCGGTTCTTCATGAGCCGTCGAGAATCGGAGCGGGGACCCCGGAAGCGACCCATTCGCCCGTCGCTCCGCAGTGATTCGTCGTCGCCGGGCCGCCGCCGCCCGAAAGCTGGAACGGTACGCCTGTTCGCGCTACCGCCTGCCCTTTGTCGTTGAACACGGTGACGCTGTCACCGCGCGAGAGGGCCAGGTAGCCATCGGGCCAGATGATCACGACCCTGCCTCCGGTGCCGGGCTCTCCGTTGTTGGCTTCTTCGAGGTGGAACAGACAGTTGCCGTCGGGGTCGTAGTGCAAGAGGAACGTCGACAGGGCATCCGCCGCGGACTCGTTCTGGTTGGTGAGGAGGTCGACTCGAGCCCCGGGAATCGCCACCACGGTCGCCGCTGATGGCTCCGGTGCCGACGAACAACTCGCAACGATCATGCCGAGGATGAGAAGGGGAGTGCCGGCGCGGACGGTCATGTGCTTCCAATTCTCTCTTCGGATGGCCAAATGTACCCGCGAGCGATAGGCTCGGGACATATGGCCAAACTGACCAAAACAGCATATGAACAGGAAATGCGCCGCCTTCACGTTGAACTCGTGAAGATGCAGCAATGGATCAGTTCCACCGGGTACAAACTCGTCGTGCTCTTCGAGGGCCGGGATGCGGCCGGGAAGGGCGGCGTCATCAAGCGGATTCTCGAGCCGCTCAACCCGAGAGTCTGCCGGGTCGTCGCACTGGGGACGCCGAGTGATAGAGAAAAGACCCAGTGGTATTTCCAGCGCTACGTGCCCCACCTGCCGGCGGCCGGAGAGATGGTCCTCTTCGATCGGTCCTGGTACAACCGGGCGGGCGTGGAACGGGTCATGGGATTCTGCAACGACGACCAATACTGGGAGTTCCTGCGGACGGTGCCCCACTTCGAGGAGATGATCCAGCATTCGGGGATCCACCTCGTCAAATACTGGTTCTCGGTGAGCGATGAGGAGCAGGAGCGCCGCTTCCAGGCTCGGCTCAAGGATCCCACCAAACAGTGGAAGCTCTCTCCGATGGACCTCCAGTCGCGCGAACGGTGGGAGGACTACTCCCGCGCCAAGGACGTGATGTTTCTGCACACGGACCTCGACTCGTCTCCGTGGTGGGTGGTCGACGCCGACTCGAAGCGCAAAGCCCGCATCAACAGCATCAGCCACCTGCTCAGCTTGGTTCCATACGAGGAAACCGACAAGTCGCCGGTGACGCTGGCCCCCCGGTCAGAAGCCCGAAGCACCCATGAGCGTCCCCCGATCGATTCGCAGCGGTGGGTTCCTGAGGTGCTGGCCTTTGGCGAAACGGTGGACCGCTCTCAGCGCGCCGAATGATTCACAGGGCGAGCAGCGCCACGTAGAAGCAAAGGTAGAGGCCGATCAGGACCGAGCCCGACTTCCAATCCAGCGTCCGGCGCAACACCAGCAAAACGACGACCAATGCTATGACAGCCGCAGCGAGCAGCGAGCCGGGCACAACCTGGTCGGCGGTGACCGCCACAGGAGCGATGAGTGGACCTGCGCCGACCGAGAGCGTTGTATCGAGCATGGTCGATCCCAAGACGTCGCCAATGGCGAGGTCTCGGAGACCCGTTCGGAGCGCCGTCAGTGCGACAGCCAATTCCGGGAGCGAGGTCCCGAGCGAGGCAATGAAGAACGCGATGAGGTATTCGGGCGCGCCCAGGACCGCGGCGAGTTGGGTGACTGCCCACACTGCCGTTGCTGCGCCCCCTCCGACAAAGCCGAGGGCAAGCATCGTCATGAGGGCGCGGCGGAGCTTGTCCTGCGCCTCCACTTGCATCGTGGGCTGAGACCCTTCCGGTAGTTGGCGCATCGCGATGGCACTGCTTGCGATCCAGGCCAGAATGAGAATCACCGCATCGGATCGGCTGAGCATGCCGTCGGCCATGAGCCAGGCGCCGAGGAGGAGCGCGCCGACGGTGGCAATACCGATTGGTGCCACCCTGCGAGCCCCCACTACGAACGCCCCACCCAGGATCGAGAGTAGCCCCAGCACGAGTGTTGACTGAGTGGCCGCGGATCCGATCGAATCGCCCACGTTGATGTCGCCGTGTCCGCTGATGGACGCCACAATCGAGTTGGCAATCTCGGGAAGGTCGGTGCCGATCGACACCAGGGTGATGCCGATGATGAACGGCGGAATCCTCGTCCCGGCTACCAGCGAACGCGCCTCGACGACCGCGCGGCCACTTGCGAACACCGTGATGGCGAATCCGATCGCCATCACGACGAGCCACAGGAGGATTGCCAGACCATCCTGACCGGAGAAGGCGTTATTGCTGATACCCGATTATCGGATGGCCTTCGCGGTCGGGCTAGAGCAGGAGGTCCCCGCCACGAGGGGATTTCGGTCTGCCCGCCGCAGTCGGCCATGGCGACCATGGCACAATGGGAGGATGGCCGACGAATCTCCCTGGTCCAACATAAGAGCCACCATCTATTCGTTCCTGTATCGCAATCCGCGATCAAACCGACGAATTGCGGGCTTCGTGCCCATGACGCACACCGATCGCATCCTCGACATCGGGTGCGGCCCTGGCTCGGCGGTCAGAGCAGCAGCACCGCTCGTGGCTAAGGCGACCGGCGTGGATGCGGCGCCGAAGATGATTGAGATTGCTCGCGAGCGATCCACCGCGTTCACGAACGTCGAATTCGAGATCGCCCAGGCGGAGTCCCTCCCGTTCGAGGACGCGGCGTTCACGATCGTATGGACGATTCAATCGTGGCATCACTGGAACGACAGTGGCGCCGGACTGCGCGAGGCGGCGCGAGTCCTGGCACCAGGCGGCCACTTCTACATCGTCGAGAAGCGCACCCGGGGATCCCACGGGCTGACCAACGAGCGCGCCGCGGACCTCGCAGCAGAAATGGAGGCGGCCGGGTTTGCCGGCTCGGTGGTCACATCGGTCCGAAAGGACCTGATCGTTGCCGGAGGGTTGCCGGCCGACAGCTAGAAGCTAGCGCCGGCCGGCCCCTCGGACGTTTCTAGCGGGAGCGTTCCCTGGCGATATTCACGTTGAGCTGACGCCCACCGATATCTGCGCCATTCATGGCTTCGATTGCGGCGGTCGCCTCTTCAGCTGTGCTCATTTCCACAAAGCCGAAGCCTCGAGATCTTCCTGTTTCGCGATCTGAGATCACGATGGCATCGTCGACCGTACCGTGCTCTGAGAACAGGCGGCGGAGGTCATCTGACCCCGTTGTGAACGGCAGGTTGCCGACGTACAGCTTTCTGGACATGGATCTTCTTTCCATCGGCCGGCCTCAGAGGCCGGGAATCAACGCAATCAAAGGTAGCAGCTCAAAGTGAATTGGCCGAGTCGGTATCGGTCATCGGGATAGCTCGGATAGGCGGGATTCCAAGAAACGGCGGTCCGATTCGTTGGGCCCGCACTCGAGAGCTCGCCGATACGCCGCCTTGGCTGCGGGGAGATCGCTCGTTCTTCGCAGCAGCTCAGCTCGCACCGACCAATAGCGGTGCCAGCTTTCGAGGCCGGTCACGCTGTCGAGGACATCCAGGCCGGCTCGGGGTCCGCCGGCTTCGGCCTCGGCAACTGCCCGATTGACTCGTACGACCGGGGAGGGCTGGACGATCTCGAGCATGCGATAGAGGCTGGCGATCTGCTCCCAGTCGGTTTCCTCGAACGAATCGGCGCTGCCATGTAGACACGCGATGGCAGCCTGGATCTGATACGGGCCCACGGCGCGTCTCTGCAGGATGCGTTCGACGACGCCGGATGCTTCGTCGATGGCTTGGCGATCCCACCGGGACCGGTCCTGATCGGCCATGAGCACGATGTTTCCCATCTCGTCACGCCGAGACCGTGACCGGGCATGGGTTGCCACCATGAGGGCGAGTAGCCCCCATGCCTCGGGCTCGTCAGGCATCAGGTCGGTGAGAAGGCGGCCGAGCCGGATTGCCTCGACGGCCAGCTCCACCGAGGAGTCCATTTCTCCGGCCGGCGCGTGATGGCCGGTGGTGAACACCAGGTAGATGACGGCGAGCACGCCGGCCAAGCGCTCGGGGAGATCGTGATCAGCCGGCACTCGGTAGGGGATTCTCGACGTGGCGATCTTCTTCTTGGCGCGGCTGATGCGCTGGCCCATCGTCGGTTCAGTCACCAGAAAGGCAGCAGCGATCTCACCGGTCGACAGCCCTGAGATGGTCCGTAGGGCGAGGGCCACACGCGCCTCTTGGTTCAGCGCGGGATGACAACACGTGAAGAGCAGACGGAGGACATCGTCGCCCATCTCCTCGGGTGTTGGCTCGTCTGACAGCATGTGCATGGCTGCCTCCTCCTTGGGCCCTCTGGCAGTCTCTCGTCGTATCCGGTCCAGTGCTTTGTTGCGGGCCGTTGTGGTGAGCCACGCCGCCGGGTTGTCGGGAACTCCGTCGACGCGCCATTTCTCGATGGCAACCACGGCTGCGTCCTGGAGGGCGTCTTCAGCTCGATCGATGTTGCCCAGCATGCGAACGAGGGTGGCCAATACGCGGCCACCCTCGACTCTGATGGTCTCTTCGAGAGGGCTACGCACCCTCGTCGAAATCGATGACCGGACGGACCTCGACCTTGCCATGCCACGCACCGGGTATTTGTGCCGCCCAGGCCACGGCAGCATCGAGATCGGGACAGTCGAGCAGGTAGAAACCTCCCAATACTTCCTTGGATTCGGCGTAAGGTCCGTCAGTCGTGACGATGTCGCCGCCCTTGGCGCCGCCCCGCACATGGACCGTCGTTGCGGTATGGGAGTCATGGAGTGCCTCGCCGCCCGCAATGACTCCTGCGGCACCGGCCGCCTCGCCGAATTCGTTGTACTCGGCTATGACGTCGGCCCAATCATCGACTGTGCCCATGCCTTCGGCTTCAGCCGGCCCATAGATCAATGCTGCATATCTCGGCATTGCTGCTCCTTCTGCTCGGTTCTGTCGACATAACGACGATCGAGGCGCACCGATTTCGACAGATAGGGAATGGTGCGAGCCTACCGATCGTTTCGCCAAGCCGATGTGCCCGCGGTCAGGTGCTGGCGCCGAGGTCCTTGACTTGCTGACTGCCGAGGGCGAGGACCGGCTCGCCATGGCCGAAGAGGATGGTCTCGTAGTCGAAGCCGCCCAGCTTGCGAACCGACTCGTCAGCCAATGGAAGATCGTCGGTGAATTGGGGGGCAGGCCCGACAACACCGCCGTTTCCGCCGCGGAGTGCATCACCTGCCAGCAACAACAATCCGGCCGGGTCGAGAACGGAGATGTGGCCGGGTGTATGGCCCGGTGTCTCGATGATCGTCAGATTGAATACCTGGTCACCGTCGCCGACCGGCTCGATCGGTCGCGGGGCATTGATGGCGGGGATATCTGCTGCGCCTGCATAGGCGGTTGCGGCCGGGGCGAGATCGAGCACCGCGGCGAGGCTGCCGACATGATCGCCATGGGAATGGGTCGCAATGACGTGGCCTACATCGCTCCAGCTCAGGCTGCTCGCCGACATCACGGCCTCGATGTCGCCGGCGCTTCCTGGGTTGCCCGTGTCGACCAGGGCAATCTCGCCGCCCCGAATGAGAACGTACGCCGAGACCGACTGCAGATCGACCCGCTGCCAATCCACAGGGACGAGGCCCGCCAGCTTGGTGGTGGTCGGCGACTCGAGCGAGGTGGTTGGGCTGACCACGGTCCCGGTGGTGGTGGGCGAATCGGTCCCCGTGGCGGCGACTCCGGTGATCGGGGCGGTCGAAGGCTCGGCGCAGGCGGCGATGCCAAGTACGGCAACCGCCAAACTTCCCTTGGTCAATCGGGTGAGGAACACCCGGCGATCGGCATCATGCATGGCGGTCACGTTACCCCGTAGCGATGGTTACACGGCAGGTGCATTCCTGACGGGTGCATAATCGGGCTGTGAAGCCGCCGGCGACCATACGCACAGAACGGACGATTCTTCGTCGATGGCGTGAGTCCGACTTGGCAGCTTTTGCGGCCAACAACGCCGATCCCCGAGTCATGAACCATCTTCCCGGCGTCTTGAGTCGGGCGGAATCCGATGCGATGGCCGCCCGGATCGAAGCCGATTTCGATTCGAACGGGTTTGGGCTCTGGGCTGTGGAAGTCCCTGGCCTCAGCCCGTTTGTGGGATTTGTTGGCCTCGCTATCCCCCATTTCGACGCTCCGTTCATGCCTGCCGTGGAGGTGGGATGGCGATTGGGATGCGCTGCGTGGGGTAGGGGCCTGGCGAGCGAAGCGGCCCAAGCATCGCTTCGCGACGCTTTTGTTCGAGTTGGGTTGGAAGGTGTCGTATCGATGACGGTGCCGGCCAACCGGAGGTCGCAGCGCTTGATGATCCGCCTGGGGATGCGCTACGACCCGTCCGATGATTTCGACCATCCGCACATGCCAGACGGCAGCCGTTATCGCAGGCATGTGCTTTACCGGATGTCGGCGTCCGACTTTGCGACGGCGCACGGGTAACGTGGCGGGATGTCCCGTGTTCGAATCATCACTCTGGCTGTCCTCGCAATGTTGGTTCTCTCCGCGTGCCAGGTCCGTGTGCGCCAGTCCACCCTGGTTCGCGACGACGGATCTGGAGCGGTTGGAGTGGTCGTGGCCGCCGACGAGGAGTTCCGCCAGGCCATTGCGAGCTTCGGCGGGGAACAAGCAGACAACCCCTTCGAGGCAGCCGCCCAAGATCTCGGAGAGGACTTCGAGTGGACCGAGTACGACGAAGAGGGCTTCCTCGGCGTTCAGGTGTCGCGTGAGTTCACCACGATCGACGAATACGACGAGATTGCCGAAGAACTGGGCGGTCTGGCCGGGGTTGAGTTTGCTTTCCCAGAACTGGCCAGTGAGGACGGTCGCTACCGATTCTCCGCCGAGTTTCCCGAGTTCGACGAAGAAGCGCTGGCGGGAATCGGATCGGGAACCGGCTTCGACATCTCGGCGCTCCCGCTGGACGACATATTCGACATCAGGATCACGGTGAAACTTCCCGGCGAGCTGATCTCCAATAACGGTGACGAAGTCACCGACAACGGACAGGTCGCCTGGAACCTCGGGATCGATAGCGGGCCGCTCACACTGGAGGCCGAGTCGGAGGTTGCCGGATTCCCGTGGCTCATTGCGGCAGCCGGGGTGGCGGTGCTTGCGGTCGTCGCGTTTCTCATCGTGCGGCTCATCAATCGTCGCGAGCCTCCCGATGCCGAGCAGTCGGTGGTCGTCGTATCCGAATGAGGCCTTGGCTGTCGAATCCCGCTATCTTGGGCCTTGGGTGCAGGACCGGTACAGATCGCATTTGAGCGACGCCGCCTACCAAGAAGTTCTCCACCCTGGAGACAGAGAGTGAGCCCAAGTGGGAAAACAGGAAGATGTAATTCGCGTTCAGGGCGTGGTCGTGGAGACCTTGCCGAACGCAACCTTCAAGGTTGAGGTCGACGGTAACGGCCTTGAAGTGCTCGCCAGAGCGGCGGGCAAGATGCGGCGCGGCCGCTACATCCGCATCCTCCCCGGCGACCGGGTCGACCTCGAATTGTCCGTCTACGACCCGTCGCGGGGTCGGATCGTCTGGCGGTACAAGTAGTCCGTTGGCCGGCGGCCTTTTTTAGCGCCTTTCAAGAGATTGCGACACAAGCTGCCGCCGTTCAGCTGAGCGAGCCAGCGCCGATGTTTGCCTGTCGGTGACGATTGCCTTCTGTCGGGCCTCTTCTCCCTCTAGTTTTTGAACCATGAGCGATGCCGAGGCACGAGCCACATACCGTCGACTCCAGTGGATGGTGGCGATCGTCAGCGTGACCGCTGTCTTGGCTTTCGTGGCCGTCCAGCGAGCGCCTAGCCCCGTATACGAGTCAGGCTCAAATGTGAGCCCATACGGGTACACCATTTCCCTCGTCCTGTTCTTTGTTCCGGTTGCGTTTCTTTTCGTGTGGTTCTGGCAGCGGCGGCGAACACTCCGCGAGAACTGGAAGGCCTTCTGGGTTACCTTCGCCATCATCGTCGTTGTTTGGTCGGTTCTCGACGTTCTGCTCGCCAACACGATCTTCGAGTTCCCGAACCCGGATGCAACCGTGGGATTCGACCTGCCCGGCTACGACCCGGCGACCGGGTGGGGGCGGAATGTCCCGATCGAAGAGTTCCTTTTCTACATCAGTGGCAGCGCCATCATCTTGCTGCTGTACATCTGGAGCGCTGAGGTGTGGTACTCGCACTACTCGCGCGACAAGCTTGCATACAAGGAGTTCGGCGACGCCAAGCTGTTTTTGCGGGACCTCTTCCATGGGCGGTCGCTCGCTATTGGCGTCGGGCTCGTGATCGCAGGGATCGTGGCCAAGAAGCTGGGCCCGACTCCGGACGGATTCCCGCTCTACTTCACGTTCCTCGTCCTCATCGTCGTGACTCCGACGGCCATGTGTTTCGAAGCGGTGCTTCGTTTTCTCAATCTCCGGGCCTTTCTCTTCACCATCCAAACACTTCTGGCGATCAGCATCCTGTGGGAGGTGACGCTGGGTCTGCCGTATGGCTGGTGGGGATACGAACCGCAGAACATGCTGGGCTGGTTCATCACACCGTGGTCGGATCTTCCCATCGAAGCCCCGTTGCTCTGGCTGGTCGCAGCCTGGAGCAATATCGGAATCTACGAGGTGGCCAAGATCTTCTTCACGGTGCGGGATCGAAAGATCAAGGACGTCCTGTTCACGAAAGCCGTCGTTGTTGGGCAACCCTTTCCTGAAGATACAGGGCACCTGCCGACGTAGCCAGGTCGGAGGCGTTGCGAAGAGCCTGTGCCCGGCGCTCTCCTTCCGACACCCCGGCGATGGCGAGGTGGACCAACGCCTCTTCGAATGGCATACGGAACTCCCTGGCGGCCGACAAGGCTCTCGCCCATGATCGTAAGGCACTGCGCGGCGAACCGGATCGCGCCTGGCGATGTCCCTCCAGCCAGCGAAGCGCAGGCTCGGAGACCGTGAGGCCGCGTCGGAGCCCGCGGAATGCTCGGGCAACTGTTCGCAACCCTTCATCAACCAGGTGATCGTCGGGAGATTGTTGGTCGTACTCGAGCCAGAAGCGTCCCGCCAGGAGGTAGCCGTCGTAGGCGTACGGGGCTGTGAATGGCTGCGCGGCTCGAATGAGCGATAGCGCTTCGTCTGCGACCCCCCGGGCCGTACCGGGATCTCCAGTACGCAGCAGAGCAATCGCCCGAGCTCCCAGGATCTTGAGAACCGCCGCTTGATCGCCGGTGGAACGCGCTGAGTGCACATGGGCGTCGGTGAGCAGCAGGGCATCGAGCGGCCGGCCTTGGCGCAAAGCCACTTCCGACCGCCAACCGTCGGCGAGAACTCCCATCTGACTGTCATCGAACCGCTCGGCGAGATGCCCGAGTCTGACATACAACCGCTCCTCGTCGTCGAGGCGACCGGTGAGGTGAGCGTGATAGGCCATCAGGCTCGTGCAGCTCCGCACGCCGCGATGACTGGCGTGATTCTCGTAGGTCTCGAGCGACTCGGCGAGCAGTGAGGCAGCTTCACCCCACTCGGCGACGGTTCCGAGGAAACCAGCGCGGTTGTAGAGGACTTCGGCCCTGACGATAGCGTCGTCGACACGGCGTCCGATCTCCTCGGCCCGCTCGTGGTACCGCTTGGCTGTCTTCTCCAGGCCGAGCACTCCCGTGACGTACATGAGGAAGCTCTGACTCAGGGCCAGGACGCCCGATTCCGGAGCCCTTTCTGCGGCGTTCAGCGCCGACAGACCTGCGTAGAAGAGGGACAGGGCGTCGAGGTTGGCGAACGTGGTTGTGCCCAAGGCGAAGTAGATCTCTGCCTTCTCGAGCTCTTCCAGGCGGGAACGTGTGTCGATGGATCGTCGAGGCGAGAAGCGGTGCCACATCTGGACAGTTCCTTGGTAGGCGATACTCGTCGCCAACGACTTGCCGCGCGGCAGCTCGAGATTCAACTCGCCGAGCGCATCTACCAGCAAGGCGTGGGTGCGAGCGAGGTCGCCGAGGCCGCGGCGCGAAATCGCCTCTTTGCGCTTCCACCGGGCGCGCTGCAGGGCGGTCGCGCTTGGCGGTGCCATCTCGTGTGTATCCGCAAAGATGTCGGCAGCTTCGGGAAATGAGCCGGTTCGGAGAGACAAGTCGCCGGCTCTCTCGAACGCCTCCACCGCTCTCTCGAACTCCTCGGCCTGGCGCCAATGCTCGGCAAGGATGAAAACGTCCCCTTCTCCAGCTCGATCCGAGTACCACCGGGCCGCCTCCCCGTGGAGGTGGCGTCGTTGCCGGTCAGGGATCAGCCCGTACGTGACGTCCCGGAGCACGGCGTGCTTGAACGCAAAACCTTCAGGATCGGGCAGGAGGAGCTCGACGGCTGCGAGCCGGCTCAGCTGCTCTGTCAGTGCGACGGCACTGTCGGAAGTGGGATGGATGCCAACCAGAGCTTCGACGTCGATCTCGCTGCCCAAGACACTCGCCACCTTGAGCGTCAGGAGCTCGTTGACATGCAGTTGGTCGAGCCGAGTGGCCACGGTGTCCTGCAAGGTGGCGGGAGCCGTGAAAGACCGCAGCGCAGAGCGATCCAATTCGGCTCGCCGCTCCTCGCGGACAACCCGCACAACACCCTGATCTCGGAGGCTCTGGACGAGCTCCTCTGTGAACAGCGGATGGCCTTCGGCCTTCTCGCGAAGCAGATCTGCGATGGGAGGAGGGAGGAAGTCGACATCGAGAAGCTGGCTCGCCATTGCGAGTGTGTCGGTATCGGTCAGCGGTCCGAGGTCGAGCCGGGGGCCTGAGCTCGTGTTGATGAACTCGGACCATTGCTCCGGTGGTTCGCGCGACGATGGGCGGGCTATGGCGACGACACCCGTGCCAGGTCGTTGTCGAAAGAGTTTTTCGCAGAGAAGCAGAGACGCTGAGTCCATCCATTGCTCGTCCTCCAAAACGAGCACTGCTGGCCCTCGCCCAATCAGCGTCTGGAAGAGATCGGAAAGCAGGTCACGGGTGGCGTCGGCGTCACCTTCGTCGGTTCCAGCCGGTCCTTCCGCGCCGAAGGCCGCCATCAAGAGAGGAAGGACGGCATTCGCATCGGCGCCGATCAGCCGTACTGCTCGGTCGGCGACGTCGGCCGCCGAGGCTCGCTGGTCGAGTTCCATGAGTGCTCTGAATACCGGTCGCCACGGTGCATACGGAGAAGAGCGGGTGAGCTGGTTCGCAGCCAGGCCGATCGTCCGCAAGCCCATGACACGTGCTCGGTCGAGCGCCGCCTGCACCAGTCGGGTTTTGCCGATCCCTGCGTCGCCTCGCACAGTGATCACGCTCGCCCAACCGTGCGCATGTAGGCGCGTCAAAGATTCGACCATCGATCGGAGCTCGCCGTGACGCCCCACCAGCGGTACCTCGCCAGGTGCGTTGCTGTGATGAATACCGAGCGGGCGGTAGAACGCCACAGGCTCCTGAAAGCCCTTGAGGGGCATGACGCCTCTGCCGACGAACGCAACCTGATGACTGGCCAAGGAGCGGACGCCACCATCGCACAACACCTCGTCATGCGCTGTTTGCATGAGCCGAGCCGCTCGATTGACCGCGTGACCGATCGTCGTGTAGTCACGCCGGCGGCTCGAGCCGAGCTGGCCCACAAAGGCCGTCCCGGTGGCGATGCCGATGCTGATCCCGGCGATTCGCTCTCGGAGCTCCATGGCCGCCAGCACCGCGCTCACGGCGATGTCGCGACTCGCTTGAAGGCCCGTCCATCGGACGACGACCACCAGGCCTTTGTCGTCGTACAGCACGCGGGCGACGCTGCCCCCGTACTCATTGACCGTGGCCTGAGCCGTACGAACGGCCTGGTGGATTGCACCAAGAGCAATGTTGGTTTCGAAATGGTCGAGGCGGATGAATGCCATCGTGATGCGGCGCAGTTCGGCGATCCAGTCGGTCTGGCCGCCGGCAACGGCTTCGCGCACCAGCGGGGGAATGAACGGATCGACGGGCGCATGGGCGGGCGGCGCAAGTCTCTTCGTTGGCGAAAGCGGCGGTGGAGCGGTGAAATCGACGCGAGCGAATTTGCCGCGCGGTGTCGCCCGGCCAGCCAGCTGCTGAGCCAATGTGCCCGCCGCCACGAGCTCGCCCGGTTCGGCAACACCGATCGCCGTCGTTGCGCCCAGCACGGCGCCTCCGGCCGTGAGATGGTGCCATTCGCCGTCGACACCGCCGATCACGGCCTCCCAAATCTGGCCCATGGCAGCGCCGCTCCGGAGGCCGAGACCGTGGCCGGGCGTATCGATGGCGGAGGCGAGAGCACGGTTGGCGCTGTCGACGGCGGCCAACAGCAGGGCCAACGTGTTGGTGTCATCGTCGCCCCACATCGCCAGCACGGCGTCTCCGGCAAACGTCATCACGTCGCCGCCGTAGTCGGTGACGGCGTCAACGACGGAGCTCAACGCCTTGCTGAGAATCTCGCCGATCTTGTCGGGGCTCCAGCCCTCGTCTGCCAGCCGCTCGGTGAGGGCGGAGAATCCGGAGATGTCGGCGAACAGGACAACCCCGGTTCGCTCTCCCTCCTCAGGCTCCACGATGGGATCGGTGCGATCGGCAAGCTGGGCCGCCAGGCCGACCGACACATAGGGCAGCATCGACTCAGCCATAGTCGGGTTCTTTCGTTCCCTTCCCGATGCGCGCCGCCCCTCGCTCGAGCAGGCGTGCCGTCGGCGTCGCAGGCCGAGATGCCTCCGTGCGCCACCAATCGAGTGATGCGGGGAGTTCGAATCGAGGTCGGCCCTGGTCGCGATCGGATGTCAGAAGATGGTCGATCAAGCCCATGCTGAAAGCACGAAAGAGACGCGATCGCCGTTTGAAGCGGAGAAAAAGGCGATCGATCCATCCGATGACATAGGCAACGGTGCGCATGAAGATATCCATCATGAGATTGCCGCGGACGCCGAGGCCCTTCCAGACCGGCCGGGGCAAACACAGCCGCATCGTGGCGGTGGGTATGCCCGGAAGAGACTTGTCTTCGAGTATCGGTATCAGGGCTGCGGTCAGCGTCCGGGAGGTCTCAGACGGTTCGATTTGGCGATCCTGGATTGTTTTCGTGAGGCGCTTGGCGTCGCGGTAGCTCGCAGGAACGAGTGCGCGATCGACGCCCATCCGGCGGCCGACATACGCCCATGCGGCGATGTAGGCGTTGCGCTCGTGGCGGTTGAGGCGTATGCCGAGTTTGCGCAGCCCATCGATCGTGAGCGTCGAGAAGGTCATCAGTGTCCCTGCCATGTCCTCCTGGTTCAGCGGGAGGCCGCGTTCCGCCGAATCCCACGGCGGATCGTCGCGTTCGAGAATGAGCCGACGGATGGCCGCATGCATGATGCGCACCCGGTCGACGGTCTGGGTCCCTACGGCATCTGGTCCAAGGCCACCGTCGGTCATCACGTCGACCACCATGAAGGCAGTCTCGATGAGACGTCGGTTCGTTTCGGCTCCCAGAAAGCCGGTTTGCGCCAGCACTTCCACACCGTTCTTGGCTGAATACGCGGCCGGTAGCGCATAACAACCAAGCAGCCACAGGATCTCGGGCCCGTGGTCGAGGAAGACTTGCTGACCCTCTCCAACGACCTCGTCGGGAGGCTCGTAGGGAAATCGGGACAGCTCCGCCGGTATGGAGGAGTCCTCGAGTCGGGCTGACGAAAAAAGGTCTCCCATGGTGCGCCGCACGTCACCGGCCGCGATCGCAATGATCCGCCGGTCGGCCTCGGGGTCGCCGGCTTGGCGGAATGCATCGAGGGTTTCAGGCGACGGCGGCCACACGGTAGGCGTTCCCCTTTCTCAGGCGGAGCCTAACGGTCAGCGTTCTCGTGGTTCGGTCGCGGCGAGTCGGCGCCGGGCGATCTCCACTGCTTCCGGTAGCTGGTCGACCAGCAGGTATGACCGGCCGAGCCGCTTGGCGGCAACCCCGGTGGTGCCGCTCCCCGCGAAGAAGTCGGCGACGAGATCCCCCGGATGGCTCGAGGCCGTCACGATCCGCTCGGCGAGGCCGAGGGGCTTCTGCGTCGGGTAGCCGGTTCTCTCTCGGGAGGCCGTCGGCACAATCGTCATCCACCAGACGTCGGTCGGCAGTTTGCCGCGCTCGGCCTTTTCTGGCCCGACCAGCCCCGGAGCCATATAGGGGATGCGGTCGATTTCTTCGCGATTGAAGACCCATTGGGGGCCTTTGGAGTACCACAGAATGGAGTCATGCTTGCGTGGCCACCGGTCTCGGTGGCGGCCTCCGTAGTCATAGGCCCAGATGATCTCGTTGAGGAACCGCTCTGCTCCGAAGACTTCGTCAAGGAGGAGTCGGGCGTAGTGCACGGCCCGAAAGTCGAGGTGCAGGTACAACGATCCCCGATCTGACAGGACCCGGTGCATCTCCTTGATCCGCACGAACAAGAAGGCCAGGTAGTCGTCGAATGTCATTGTGTCGTCATATGCCATCGTTGAGACCTCTTCGGTGGCATATCGTCGTTCAGCAAACCCGATTCGACCATCTGGCGCCTGATGGACACGGGTGCGCCGCATCTCTTGCCGTTCGCCTGTTCCGAATGGTGGGTCTGTGTAGACCAAGTCAACCGATCCGTCCGCCAACGAACGCAGAACATTGAGGTTGTCATCACAGACCACGACGTCTCTCATGGACGGCGTTGCTCGGCCAACGTGAGTAGGTGTCGAGCTGCCTCGCCCATTACCGCAAACCGATCATCTTTCGTTTGCCCGCGTTTCCATCGGATGTAGATCTGCTGAACGATGACCGCCATTTTGAACGAGCCAAATACGAGGTAGTAGTCGACAGCTTCCGGGCGGATACCGGTGCGATGGGCGTATCGAGCGATCGCCTCAGCTCGTGTCATGAACCCGGGCACGCCCGTTGGCATCGGATTGAGGTCGGCGGGGATCTCACCCGAGTCGTACCACACGGATAGCAGGGTGCCGAGGTCGGCAAGCGGGTCGCCCTGCGTGCACATGTCCCAGTCGTAGACCGCCACGCACGTCGAGGGATCCTCAGGGTCCACTGCCATGTTGTCGAGGCGCCAGTCATTGTGGACCAGCGTCGGCGGAGGCGACGCCGGACGTCTCAGCTGGAGCCATTCGATGAGCGCATCGGCTATTTGCACATCTTGGTCTTTGGCGAGATGCCACCGCCGTGCCCATCCGTCGACCTGGCGCTGCATGAAGCCGTCGGGGTGGCCCAGCTCGGCGAGGCCAGCTTCGTGCGGGTCGACGGCGTGGAAGTCGGCCAGTGTGTCGATGACCGCCTCGCTCAGTTGCCGGTTGATCTTCTCGTTGCGGCCACCACCGAACCGATCGGGCACGACCTTGCGAACGACGATGCCGTCTTTGCGCTCCATGACGAAGAACGGAACACCAATGACTGACGTGTCGTCGCAGAAGAGATAGCTGCGTGGAGCCGGTGGGAACGACCGCCACAACTCGGCGAGCACCCGATGTTCGCGGCCCATGTCATGGCTGCCTTCGGCCACCGGGCCGAGCGGGGGTCGGCGAAGCACATAGTCGACCTCGGGATAGCGCAGCAGGTAGGTGAGATTGGCATGCCCTCCTCCGAACTGTCTCACCTCGGGCAGACCGGTTGCCCCTGGGATGCGGGTGTGGAGATGCTCGGCAAGCGACGTGACATCAAATCCTTCATCCGGTCTCACGTCGATGATGTCACCAGGCTCGGCCATGGGGCGACGATACCAAAGCGACTGTGTAGCCTCTCGTGCGGACGAGTTTGGAGTGATATTGGACGTTTTTCGGCTTGCCGATCGTTTGACTGAGGACTTCTGTGCGCTGCGTCCGACCGATGCGACGATGTGGGGTGTCGTTGGGTTCGATGGTTCGTGGGGCGACTGGTCACCGGCCGGTTGGGAGCAGATCGCCGAACTCTTGGCTACGGCTTTGAGCGACGTCGATGCGCTCCCCCCGACCGAGGATCGTTGGGAGATCGTCGGCAGACGAGTGGTGAGGGAGTTTGCGGAGACGTGGATCGACAGGATCGATCAGTGCGAACATCTCCGCGATATCAACAACATCGCCAGCCCGGTACAAGACATCAGGTCTGTGTTCGAGGTGCAACCCAAGGCAACCAGTGATGATTGGCGCGCCCTCGTCGCCCGCTTGGCCAACTCCTCAGAGCCAGTTGCCGGATTCATAGCCTGTCTCGAGGAGGGCCGGCGACAGGCCTTGGTCGCTGCTCGCCGCCAAGTCGAAGCGTGTATCCGCCAGCTCGAGGTCAACTGCTCTGATTCCTCCCCGTTTTCTGGCCTTCTCAGCGAATTCGACGCGGCGGGCCTCGGCGCCGGAGCCCTGCGGAGCCGGCTGATCGCCGGAATCGATCAGGCTCAGTCGGCATCCGGAGAGCTCCGGGCCTATCTCCATGAGACGTACCTCCCTGCCGCGAAAGAGCGGGACGCGGTCGGCAGAGATCGCTACCTCAGGCTCGTCGAGCCATTCCTCGGGTCTTCACTCGATCCCGAGGCCACCTATGCCTGGGGTTGGCGGGAGATCGAGCGTTTGTGGGAGCGGGCCGCGTCCCTTGCGCAGTTGATCGTTCCCGGTGCGTCGGTGGCAGAGGCGATCGCGTTCCTGAAGACGGACCCTGATCGGGCCGCTCATTCATCGGAGGAATTCGTTGCCTTGATGAAGGAACGCCAAGAACAGGCGTTGCAGGACCTCGCTGGAACCCACTTTGACGTGCCCGACGCCGTACGCGAGGTAGACGTGCAGCTCGCCCCGGCTGGTGGCGCGCTCGGTGCCCACTACCACGGGCCGTCTGAGGACTTTTCCCGCCCCGGTACGGTGTGGTATTCACTTGGCTCGAAGACCACGATTCCTCTTTACGCAGAAATCTCGACTGCCTACCACGAAGGATTCCCTGGTCACCACTTGCAGACCGGCATCCAAATGAGTTTGTCGGAGCATCTCACTCGCCTTCATAGGACCCTGGCATGGCGATCTGGCTATGGGGAGGGGTGGGCGCTCTACGCCGAG
>JBFGJH010000003.1:0-112577 GCA_041577335.1 Acidimicrobiia bacterium
TCGGCTTGTTCAATCCGACCCCGAGTTTCATGGGGATCATCGGTGACATGCTGACGGCTGCGTTCAATCCGCAGCTGGCGGCCTGGAGCCATGCTCCTGCGGCAGCGGAGATCGAGGCGTGGCTAATCCGATATCTCGGCGAGAGGATCGGCCTCGATGGTGACCTGGTGGGCTCGTTCACCAGTGGTGGAGCTGAGGCCAATGCAACCGCCCTCCACCTTGCCCTCACTCGGGCCTTTCCCGGCCTCGGTGACGAGGGGCTGCGGGCTGTCGACGCCGACCCGGTGGTCTACGTGTCGTCGGAGAGCCACCACGCATGGCTGAAGATCGCCCATGTTTGTGGCATAGGTCGCAGCGCCATCCGGTTTGTCCCAGTCGAGAGGGACCTCAGAATGAGCGTGCCGGCTCTGCGGGAGGCCCTGGCGGGTGACCTGCGGGAGGGTCGACGCCCTGTGTTGGTGGCAGCGACTGCGGGAACGACGTCTGCCGGAGTCATCGACCCGCTGGCGGACGTTGCGAGCGTGGCCAAAGATCACGGAGCCTTCTTCCACGTCGACGCGGCGTGGGCCGGTGCCGCGGTTCTGTCCGATCAGCTGCGGACCCATCTACACGGGATCGAACAGGCCGACTCGGTGACGGTGGATGCCCACAAGTGGCTCTCCGTGCCGATGGGAGCCGGGATGTTCATCACTCGCCACCGGGACCTTCTACTCGAGACCTACCGCGTCTCGACCGCCTACATGCCTGCCCGCGTCGACGCCGCAATCGACCCGTACACGAGTTCAAACCAGTGGTCCCGTCGGTTCATCGGTCTGAAGCTGTTTCTGACACTTGTGACTGCGGGCCGGGAGGGATATTCCAACCAACTCGAACACGACGCCGGTATCGCAGACGAGCTACGTGCCGGCCTGGCCGCTGACGGCTGGCAGATCCTCAACCGAACGCCGCTCCCGGTGGTCTGTTTCGGCGACGCGAGCAAACCTCGGGATGCCGACCATCACCAGCGGATCGTTGACGACATAGTGGCTTCGGGAAAGGCGTGGATCTCGACCACCAACCTCGCTGGTCGGCCCGCCATCCGGGCATGTATCACCAGCCACCGCACCACGACCAAAAACATCGAAGCGCTCGTGAGACTGCTCAACGATGCTCGCACATAACGCTCAGAACGCCAACCGAAACTGGCGGCTCCCTGTGCACGGGAATCGGCAGTCCCGAACGGTGATCGCGTCATGACGCAACCACACATATCGGTGGCATCGCAAGGCCTCGAGCTCCGCGAAGACCGCCGAAGAAGAGTATGGCTCCCGGGGTCGCCCAAGTGACCCCGACGCACCACCGAAGCGGCGAAACCCGCTGAGCAGGCGTTCCACCAGCACACCCGGAGGGACTCGAACCCCCAACCTTCTGATCCGTAGTCAGACGCTCTATCCAATTGAGCTACGGGTGCCTGTGCTGGATAAAGGTAGCCGACCACCCCACGTTGGAAAAGACGACCGAGGGGATCTGGCTCCACTTCAGCTTTGGCAGGCCGGGCACCACCAGATGCTTCGTCCTCCCATTTTCGTCGAGAGGATCAACGTCTGGCAACGACGGCACGGCTGACCGTCACGCTGGTAGGCGTAGACCCTTTCACTCCGGTCCAAAGATCTGAGGCTCTTGGCTCCGACGTCGGCCGGGTCCACAGTGATGATGCGGCCGGCCTTCTCGCCCAGACGCAGCTGGCGGGTTGTCTCGTCCCACAGGCGTTCGACGTGGGGCTCGGACAGTTCCTGGGCCGGACGCCTCGGATCGATGCCGACCAGGAAGAGAAGTTCGGCCCGGTAGACGTTGCCGATCCCAGCGACGACCTTTTGGTCGAGAAGCGCCGCCCCGATCGGGATGCTTCGTCGACTGAGAGAAGCAGCGAGACGATCGAGGTCGTCGCCCCGTCGAGCCAGCGGGTCTGGTCCGATGCGGCCTCGTATTCGCGCCTCGTCTTCGGGGTCGATCAGCTCGACGATGGTGGCTCCGGCCAGGTACAGGGTCGATTCGCCGTCCGTCCATGCCAGGCGGGTGCCCTCGGTGGGAGGCGGCCCGTCGCCACGGAACCCCCGGAACCTCCCGAACAGTCCGAGGTGAATGTGCAGGATTTCGAGCGGGTCGAATTCGTAGAAGAGGTGCTTGCCGGCTGCTCTCACATCGCTCAGCGTCGCTCCGTCGATCCGGGCTGCCCCGTCGACAAATCGGCCTTGCGGTGACCACGCCTTGATTCGCTGACCGGCAAAGCGCTGCCTGTGGAGCCGGGCAGCGCGATGAATCGTGTGTCCTTCGGGCATTCCTTCACGGTACCGGCTACCCAAAAGAAACGTGAGCCGAGCCCCCCTACCCCCGCCCTAACGGGCGAAATCACGCGCTCTCGGGGCCGTACAGCGAGAGTGGATGGCCAATCTGGTTCTTCGTGCTGGGCACGAACGTCGCCTTGCCGCTCTGCTGCAAGCCTCCGCCCCCTCCGCTTTCGCCTAACGGCGAAACCACCTCCCCCAACGCTCGCGTTCGCTCGCTGGAGGAGGAAGCTGGCTCCTGCCTCCGTGCAGCTGTCAAGCAACTGCATTCGAGAGGCGAAGCGTTCTCGCCCCGACGACTTGATGTTCGCCTGGACGGTGGCAGCTCACACCAAATCGAACGCCATCGTGGTTGCCGCCGGAGGCGCCAACGCTCACTCGGTTCGCTGGAGGAGGAAACGGGGGTTACACGGAGGTGTCGGGACCTGCGCCCGGCACCGACAGGATGAGTGCCGTCGAAGGGCGGCTCCTTCAGACCGGAGCCGAGCGGAGGCGAGGCGCAGCCCAATCGGATCCTGATCCGATCGGAATCCCTTGCGGAGAGGGAGGGATTTGAACCCTCGAAGAGGCTTTAAACCCCTTACTCGCTTAGCAGGCGAGCGCCTTCGACCACTCGGCCACCTCTCCCGGTTGTCGGCGGAAGGTTAGTCGCCACTCCGGAGGTGACTGCGGCCGGTCAGCCCGCCGCGATCAGGGCGGTGCCGGCCAGCGCTATCGCGATCCCCGATGCCTGGGTGCGTCCGATCGCTTCGTGATAGACGCTCCTTGCCAGCGCAATGGTGATGATGGGATACAGCGATGACAGCACTGCCACGAGGCTGAGAAGGCCGGTTCTCAGTGCCAGGAGAAACGCGATATTTGCGCCCATGTCGAAGATGCCGGCCCCGACCGCCAGCCGTCGGGCCGTGAGGGGCATGGCGGGCAGGGACGAGCCCAAGACGATTCCGGCGAGGATCAGGGTGGTGATGAGGCGGGCGGCCACCAGAGGCCAAAGCCCCGACGCCTCCGATACCCGATCGATGGCGATGAAGAAGCCGGCGAAACCGAGTCCAGCGACGATGCCGCCGTAGACCGCCTGGGTGGTGACTGGCTCGTCGTCGTGATGATGTTCGCGGGTGATGAGCGGCAATGCCACGATGGCGAGGAAGGCACCGACCGTGGCGACCCTGCCGGGCCGCTCTCCGATGGCGAGACCCACCACGAATGGCACGACCGCTCCGACAACCGCCGCGAGGGGAGCAACGACCCGCATGGGTCCGATCGCCATCGCCCAAAAGACCACCACGATCCCTATGACACCGCTGATCCCGGCGACGGATCCCCACAGGAGGTCGGTGCCGATGGGATTGCCCGGGACAACCAACGCTGCGACGAACCCGATGGTCAAGCCGACACCGGCTGCGACCAAACCCACCGATATGGCCGGCGCCCTCTTGGCCGAGCTGGCTCCGAAGAAATCGCCGAACCCGTAACCGACGGCGGAAAGCAGCCCTAGAAGGACCGCTCCCATCAGAGCAGGCTCTCCGGAAGGAGGTCGATGATTGCTTTGACATCCTCAGTCCGGTCCTTGTGCACGACGAGGACGGCGTCCTCGGTTTCGACGATGATGAGATCCTCAACGCCAATCACCGCCACCGTGCGCCCCTCCCCTCGCACGTATGACCTATGGGTGTCGAGCAAGACCGCGGAGCCGGTAATGACGTTGCCGTCAGCGTCGGTGGGTCCGAGATCCAGGAGACTGCGCCATGTGCCCACGTCGCTCCAGCCCGCGTCGAGCGGGACCACCGCGGCTCGGTTGGTCTCTTCCATGACTGCATAGTCAATCGATTCCGACGGACACTCTTGCCAGTCGAGACGGGAGATGCTGCCGTCGGTCACCGCCCCAGCGACTGCCTCGGCGATGTCAGGTCGATGCGACTGCAACTCCTCGAGATAGCGACCCGCTTTCATCACGAACATGCCCGAGTTCCACAGATAGCCATCCTCGACATGGCGGGTGGCTGTCTCAGCGTCTGGCTTTTCCACGAACCGTGTGATCCGCCTCGTTGGCTCATTCAGCATGATTCCCGGTTCGATGTAGCCAAACCCGGTGGCGGGGTTGCTCGGGACGATTCCAAATGCCACGAGCCATCCGTCCTCAGCTGCCGCGATGGCGTGATTGAGGGCTTCGACAAAAGCCGCCTCATCGTTGATCAGGTGGTCGGAAGGCAACACCACCATCACATCGTCCCCACGAAGATTGAGGGCCGCCGCGGCAATCGCGGGGGCGGTGTTGCGGCCATCCGGCTCGGCCAAGATGGCAGCGTCGGGAAGCTGCTGGTGGACGAGATCGACGTGTGCCTCGTTGCAAACCACGAGCGGGGGGCCGAGGTTGCCCACCGAGGCGAGGCGGCCAACGGTCACCGCCAGCAGGCTGTCGTCGCCGGTGACCGGCTGGAATTGCTTGGGAGCAGATTCACGAGACAGTGGCCACAGACGGGTCCCTGCTCCGCCGCTGAGGATCACGGGGATGATCACCGGCTCACTCGCCTGTGTAGTGAGGCGGCCGCTTCTCGGCGAATGCAGCCATGGCCTCCATGAGATCGGACGACCGCAGGAAGGATGTATTCCACAGGGCCACGTATTCAAGGCCCTCGGCCACCGTGACATCTTGGCTCTTCTGCAGGATGTGTTTGGTTCCTTGCACCACCAACGGTGAGTTGTCGGCGATCTCTCGGGCGAGCTCGTAGGCGGCTTTCATGAGCTGTTCCTGATCGGCGTACACGTCGTTTACGAGGCCAATTGTTGCGGCTCGTTCAGCGTCGATGTCCTTGCCCGTGAACGCCAGTTCGTTGGCGTGGCCGGGAGCGATGACCCGAGGTAGACGTTGCAGGGTTCCGACATCGGCCACCATTGCAATCTTGGTTTCTCTCACCGAAAACACCGCGTCAGCAGAGGCAAGCCTGATGTCAGCAGCGGTGATGAGGTCGATGCCTCCTCCGAGGCAGTTCCCGTGGACGGCCGCGATCACCGGTTTGGGGCATTCGGCGACAGCGGTCATCGTCCATTGCATTGCCTTGACCATCGGGAGGAATGCCTTGGCTTGGGCTGCCGGGCTCGCTCCGGAGCTTCCTCCGAGGTCGGCGAACTCTCGGAGGTCGAGACCGGCTGTGAACGACGGACCCCGTCCAGCAATAACGACAACGCGAACCGAGTCGTCGGTGCCCACCGATTCCATCGCCCTGGGGAGATCGGTCCAGAAATCCCGTCCCATGGCGTTGTGCTTTTCTGGGCGATCCAGCCAGACGGTGGCAGTCGCGTTGTTGCGTTCGATCGTGATGACGTCCGAAGTGAATTCCATCGCAACAGCCTAGGCAGGCGGGTCGTAGCCGGCGCCGGCGGGCGTCTCGCCATGAAGCCCCAGCAGAGCCCCTGCCCCCAGATCGGTTCTCGTCGCCTTCGGCTTGGCGAGTCGGTTGGTCACCCAGGCCGCCACGCTGCATCGAGGTCGCTGACGGCGATGAGAAGTGACGGGCCGAGAAAGGCCCATCATCAAAACCACGGCGGGAATGGTCAATTGCCTACTTGACCGCAAACGCCATCTTCATGGTCGCGTGATATTGGGTGACTTTGCCGTCTTTGACACGTGCGGTCATATTCTCGATTTCCACGCCGGTGATCCCTTGGACGGACTCGGCGGCCTTGGCGACGCCGCGCTGGATGGCGTCTTCGAATGACTCGTCTGAGATCCCGATGATTTCAATCACCTTGACGGCACCCTTGTCGATGTATTCGGCCATCGAAGCTCCTTTCGATCTTGCCGCAGCCTAGTTGGCGTCAAGCCGACCTCTCTGGGGGTACTGGACCGATCGGCTAGCGGGGAATCGGGTCGGAGTGGATGGCCTGCATCCGGTCGGCGAAGTGATCCGGCACGGGCCGTGGTTTCAGCGTGACCGGGTCAACCAGAACCTGAACGACGGTGCCCTCACAGACGATCGTGCCCTCGCCCGAGTTCCAAATGTTGATTTCGAACGTGATCGACGTCGAGCCGATTCTCTGGAGGCGAATGCCGGTCACGAGCTCGTTGCCCAGGCGGGCGGCCATCCGGAAGTCTGCAGCAGCGTGGGCGTTGACGACGTCGTAACCGTGCTCGTGCATTTCGTCCATGGTGAGGCCGGCTAGCTCGAACAGGTCCGTGAGCGCATCGTCGAAGTACACGAAGTAGTTGGCGTTGAAGACGATCCCCTGGGCATCTGTGTCCGAGTAGCGGACTTTTCGCTTGTAGGTCACCGGCCACATGCGATGGAGCGTACATCGGCACGCTCCATCGCCGCCGAGTGGGTCGACCGCTATTCGGCGAGGATCGTCAGTACCTGCTTGCGTGTCTCGTCGAGGAGCTGGCGAATCTTCTCCGCCTGTTCCTCGTTGGCGGTCCGACCCAGGCTGCGTAGTACTTCAAGAAGTGCCATCCCGGAGGACCGCACCGAGGTTCCGCCTTCGCTCATGTCGCCGAATCGACTCTCGAAACGCTCCTTGGCTTCTTCGGCCGCCTCGGTTCCCTCAGGGGTGAGGGTGTATACCGTCTTGCCGTCTTCGGGGGTGGACGTAACGAGGTCTCGGTCACCCAACATCGCCAAGGTGGGGTAGATGGATCCCGGGCCTGGCGACCACCGGCCGCCTGTTCTTGCCTCGATCCGTTTGCCCAACTCGTAGCCATGGCCGGGCCCGTCGAGGAGTTCGACGAGCAGCGCGGCTCGAACAAAGCCCCGCTGTGCTCTGGCGCCCCCGAAACCTCCGTGGCGCATTCGATGATGTTTTCCTGCGTGTGTTCTATGCACGTTCTTCCTTTCGAGAATGCCTGTGAACGTTATAACACGATATATCGCTACATATTCCAACATTCTTCTGGGGAAAGAAGATAGGAGGACAGGGGGACGAGTGGTCGGGTGCGTTGGCCGCCTTCTGATTGGGTTGCCCTAGCGGTGGGCGGCGAACTGGACCACGTTGATGCGTCCGATGCGAAAGCCCGCTTCGCAATATGCCAGATAGCTCTTCCACATGCGGCGGAAGCGCTCGTCGAAGTCCTGCTTTCGGATCTCTGGCCATGCTTCATCGAATCGTTGGTGCCAGATGGCGAGGGTGCGAGCGTAGTCCAGGCCAAAGGCCTCTTCTGAATCCCAGTTGAGGCCCGCCTCGGCGACCATGGTTCTCAGAAGTGCGGGGGATGGCAACATGCCTCCCGGGAAGATGTAGCGCTGGATGAAGTCCGGGTTGGCCCGGTAGGAATCCCAGAATTCATCCTTGATGATGATCGCCTGCATGGCCATCACGCCACCTGGTGCCAGAGAGCGGGCGATCATGTGGAAGAGCTCCTGCCACCTGGTTTCGTCGATCGACTCGATCATTTCCACCGACACGACCCGGTCGAACGTGCCTTCGTGGTGGGCGAAGTCGAGAAGGTGTGCGTCGATCGTTCCGGAAACGGTCTCGTCGGCCATCCGCGACTTCACATATGCCAGCTGCTCTTCCGCGATGGTGAGCGTGGTTACGTGGCATCCCATGCGAGCGAGGTGCAACGCAAATCCTCCCCACCCGGTCCCAATCTCCAAGATTCGCTGACCGGGGCGTATGTCGGCGATCGACACGAGTGATTGATATTTCGCATACTGGGCATCCTCGAGATCGGAGGCGAGGTCGAATCGAGCGGAAGAGTATGTCATCGAAGGGTCGAGCCACTTGGCATAGAAGTCGTTCCCGAGGTTGTAGTGGCTCGCCATCGTGTCCACGTTGGTGTGACGGGTGTCGCGACGCCGGCTGGCGGCCCGGCCCCATTGATACAAGCGGGGTCGATCCTTCACCCAGGCTTGCTGGTTGGAAGCGGCAAACAAGAGGAATGTGGCCAGGTCATCGGTGTCGTACTCACGCTCCATATACGATTCGAGAAGACTGAGCGCACCACCCGCCAGCGCTCCGGCGATCACCCCGGGTACGTACAGCGTCACCGAAGCCTCCGGTCCCGGCTGCGACCCTTGCAGGACGGCCGTGGAACCGTCTGGGAAGGTCACGTCCAACCGGCCCAGCGAGATAGCTCTGCTCAGGATGGAGAGAGCGACTCGGTCCTTCATGCCACCTTTTCCATAGGCATTGACACTAGATCGGCCGGAGGGGCTCCACGAGACCGATAGGGAGCCCTCTTGAGGATGAGGCGGATCGCCTCATAGTGAATCCCGACGATGACTTTCACCGTCATGAGCGGCCGGCGGCCGAACAAGCGGAGCAGGTTGGAACTGGTCATGTCGAGGCGTTTGCCTTCGAGGGCGGCAGTGAGAAGGTGGCCATCCTTGTCGGCTACCCGGCTGGCTACCGTGACGCGCTCGGCCGGCGCCTGGAGACGGAAACGGTAGGTGGCGTCGAGGTCGATGAAAGGCGAGACGAACAGTCGCTTGTTCCAGGGATGGTCGATCTTCCCGTCGATCACCGGCAACAGGTAGCTGTGGTACTCACCGAAGGTATTGGTGGTTTCGTAGAGCACTGCAGCCAGCTCGCCGTTGTCATCGTGGCAGTACCACACGGACAGCGGGTTGAATACGTAGCCGAGGATGCGGGGAAAGGTGAGGAGCTGGACCCTACCTCCAGCAATGTCGACTCCGTGCTCGGCGCATACTTTCTCGATCCACGGTCGCAAAGCGTTGCCGTCACGTGGCCCGTAGTCGCTGTCTCTGAAAGAGAATAGGTTGAAGCGGTTGTGCGAATAGAAGCGGGGAAGGCTGTCGAGCTGATCGATGTCGAGCAACGACCAGAACACCTTGTAGGTGAACCGATGGCGACGCGGCCGCACGCGATGATGCATGACGGAACCGTCGTAGAGGGCATGGTTCATCCAGGAACTCTATCGAATTGGTGCAGGACCGATTCCGCCGCTGCGTAGCCTGCCATGATCCCGTCCTCATGGAATCCGTATCGGAAATATGCCCCGGCATACCACACGCGGTCGTCGCCCTGAAGGGAAGCCAGCTCGGGCTGGGCGTCGATGGCGGCAGTGTCGAACATCGGGTGGTCGTAGATCCAAGATCCCCAGATTCGGCGCGGCTCGCGAACCGGGTTGAGCGTGAGAAACAGCTGCTCGGGTGTGTCCAGGTTCTGGAGGCGGTTCATCCAGTAGGTGACAGACGGGAGCGATGATCGGTCGGTGGCCGTGACGTTCCAACTGGCCCACGCTCGGCGCTTGCTGGGCATGAAGCTGGGGTCGGAGTGCAGCACGGCGTGGTTCTTCGAGTAGGCGAAGTTCGACAGCAGATCCCGCTCGCGCGGAGTTGCCGAACCATTGAGGATCTTGAGTGACACGTCAGCGTGCGTAGCCAGCAGCACGCCGTCAAAACGCTCGATGGAATCCGGAAACACCACGTCCACGCCGGTGGCAGTACGCCGAATCTCCTGGACGGGGGTGTTGGTGTGGATTCGATCTGCAAACGGTGCGACCAGCTTTTCGACGTAATTCCGGGCGCCTCCTGTCACCGTTCTCCATTGGGGACGGTCCTTCAGCTGGATGAGGCCATGATTGTTGAAGAACCGGATGAGGGTTTGAGCCGGGTAGTTCTCCATGTCGGCTTCGGGCGTCGACCAGATGGCCGCACACATGGGCAGAAGGTAGCGGTCGCGGAAAGCGGGGCTCAGATCTCGGGTGAAGTCCCCGAGCGTGGTCGAGCTGGGGAGATTGTCTCCCGCGGCCTCACGTACCCGGCGGTTGAAGGTGATGATGTCTTTGATCATCAGCCAGTGCTGGGGGTCGAGCGCCGCCTTTCGGTCGGCGAACATGCCCCGTACCGAGCCTTCGTACTCCCGAGGCTCCCCGGCGACAGCAAATGACATGTCTGACGGCTCGGTCGCCACACCCAGGTCGTGGAAGAGCTCGGTGAGAAGTGGGTACGTCGCATTGTTGTAGACGATGAAACCGGTATCGACGGCGGTGGAGCCGGACTCCAACGGGACATCGACGGTGTGGGTATGGCCGCCGATCCACTCGGCGGCTTCGAAGACTTCCAGGTCGACGTGCTGATGAAGTTTGTGAGCAGCGCCGAGACCAGCGATCCCGGAGCCAACGATCGCGAAACGCATGATGTTTGTCCTCCTACCGGTTCTACGGAACTGCGGGAGGATCAGGATGATGGCGGCCAATCAGGGCTCGCTTGGCCAGAACCAGAAACGCAGGGAATGCGGGTGCGATGGCGGTCTCAGAAACGGATCAGAGCAGATCCCCATGTGAAGCCGCTCCCAAAGGCGGAAGCGGCGATGAGCATGCCGGGTTGGAGCCGGCCCGATCGAACTGCCGAGTCGATGCAGATCGGGATCGTTGCGGCCGTGGTATTGGCGGTGCGCTGGATCGTATTGATGACCTTGTCCGGAGAAATCCCCATACGCTTGGCGACGGCCTCGTTGATGCGGAGGTTGGCCTGGTGGAAGAAGAACAGGTCCACATCTTCCAGGTTCATACCATTGGCCTTGAGAGCCTCGTCGATCGATTCGGGCATCCGCTTGACGGCATTCAGAAACACCCGTTTGCCGTCCATGAACGGGAAGTGCCGGCCGGCTTCGATGTCCTCGATTCGAATCCGATGTCCGGGAGAGGCCTGCGACGGATATTCCGCCCAGAGGACTTTGGCAGCGCTGCCATCGGCGTGGATGTGGGTTGAGAAGACCTGCGGGTCGGCGTGTGTCGGGCTGGACGTGGCTTCGAGAACCACCGCCCCTGCTCCGTCACCGAAGAGGACAGCAATGTCTTTGCCCCGCGGTGACAAGTCGATCCCTTTGGAGTGGATCTCGGCGCCGACCACGAGGATGCGCTCTGCTTGTCCGAGCCGGATGTAAGCGTCTGCCTGGTGGAGGGCGTAGATGAAGCCAGAGCACTGCTGGCGTACATCGATCGCCGGGATGCCGGGCACGTCGAGCTTTGCTTGAAGAAAGCAAGCCGTGCCCGGGAAGTCGTGATCGGGAGAGATGGTTGCAAACACGATCATGTCCAGGGCGGTCGCGTCAATGCCGGCCGCAGTCAGTGCTCTCGTGGAAGCCTCGTATCCGAGGTCCGACGTCGTGGTAGTGCCTTCCACCCAGTGGCGCTGTTCGATTCCGGAACGCTCAACGATCCAGTCGGGCGCGACGTCGACGAGAGGGGCGATTTCGGCGTTCGTGACCACTCGGGGCGGCAGAAACGAGCCGGTACCGGTGATGCGTGAACGCGGCATATGAGAAAGATATCGCTGTTGGCGGCGTTGTGAGAATCCGGTCTCTTCCAGTGGGGAGGCCAACGCCCCTACGTGGGATCCTTGAAGGGAGCTCGGTCGGGGCCAAATCTCATCAAAGGCATGGCGAGGATGGCTCCGGCGAGGTTGGCGACGAGATCCGCCATGTTGTTGCCGTAGTCGCCCACGTTGGCGTTTTCGACCACCAGCGTTCCCACGAATTCGACGATTTCTACGAGCGCGCCGAGCCCGCACGCCACGAGCACCGCCAGGATCCGAGCTGTGGTGAGATTCGTGGCGCGGTCGAGGCGTGGCGCCACCACGTCGAACACCGCCAATGCGGCCAGGCCGGTAGCAACGAGATGGGCGGGCTTGTCGAAGCGGAAATCCCCCCACAGCGCCAGCACATAGAGCGGCTGACCCTCGACGAGCAGGACTCCTCCTACCAAGTTGATGATGGCTGCGGCCACGAGTGCCCATGCCGCTCGCCTCGACAGGGGCGTGAAGGCGTGGATGACGCCGACCAGGGCCGCCAGGACGATGGTGATGGTCACATATATCCAGGTGAACGGGCTGTCGGCAGTTACCCCGTAGACCGCGGTGAGCAGTGTTGCCGCTGTCAGAACGGCGACCGGTCTCCCGACGCCGACCATCACGATGTTGTCCCCGGCTGCACGAGCTCAGTCTACGTTCTAGGGTCGAGCGCCATGATGACGATCGAGAGCGCTGCGACGCTCAACAACGGTGTAGCGATGCCATGGCTCGGGCTGGGCGTGTTCAAGGCGGAGCCAGGCGCGGAGGTGGAACAGGCTGTTTCCTGGGCTCTGGAGGCCGGCTACCGGCACATCGACACGGCGACTGTCTACCGAAACGAAGAGAGTGTCGGCCGGGCGGTGGCCGAGTCGGGCCTCAGTCGTGACGAGGTCTTTGTGACCACCAAGCTCTGGAACGACGAGCAAGATGATCCTTCAACGGCGATAGATCGGAGCCTGCGGCGGCTGGGCTTCGAATACGTCGATCTGTACTTGGTGCACTGGCCCATCACTTCTCGGATCGAACAGACCTGGGGGGCGATGGAAGGCATCCTCGAGAGTGGCCGGACACGTGCGGTTGGGGTGTCCAACTTCCTCATTCCCCACCTCGATCGCCTCCTCGCCGGCGCCGGCGTTGTTCCTGCGGTCAACCAGGTCGAATTTCATCCGCGCCTTCAGCAGCCGGAACTGCACCGCCATTGCGAGTCGCACGGCATCATCGTGGAGGCCTGGTCACCGATCATGCGCGGGGCAGTCAACGGCATCCCCGAGCTCGTCGCCATCGGCGAACACCACGGGAAATCAGCCGTCCAGGTGACGCTGAGATGGATGCTGCAATATGGAGTCATCACTATTCCCAAGTCGGTGGGGCGGGAGCGGATTCGTGCCAACGCCGACCTGTACGACTTCGAGCTTTCGGCGGCGGAAATCCTCGCCATCGAGGCGTTGGACCGGGGAGAGCGCCTCGGCCCCGACCCGATGACCTTCGCAGTGGGATAGAGGGCCCGACTGGTCCTGGCGCCGGAGGTTGGCGGCGGATGCCGTAGGCTCGCCCCATGGAACTCTACGAAGCCCTCTACACAACCCGCGCCATGCGGCGCACCGCTCCCGATCCGGTCCCTGAGGAAACGGTGAAGATCATGTTGGATGCGGCCGTGCGTGCCCCGTCTGGCGGCAACTCGCAGAATTGGCGATTCCTCACCGTGACAGATCCCGAGGTTCGGGCGGAGCTCGGCGTTGTCTACCGCGCTGCGTTCAAGATCCTCGGAGAGACGATCTACGAGGGCGCCCGGGAGCGAGCCGAAGCGGAGAATGACCAACAAGCCTTGGCGGTGATGAAATCGTCGCAGTGGCTAGCCGACAACTTCGAGCAGGTCCCGCTGTGGATCATGGCGTTTCACCGCAACGACCCCAGTGGTTCGTCGATCTACCCGGCGATCTGGAACATGATGTTGGCCGGCCGAGGCCAGGGAATCGGCACCTGCATGACCACGATCCTCGGCTTCCTGAAGCCGGCGGAAACGTTCGAGGTGCTTGGCGTGCCCGCAAGCAAGGGATGGCAGATGGCGGCCTCGGTGTCGGCGGGTTTTCCGACCGGACGCTGGGGTTTGGCAAAACGTGCCCCGGTCGAGAACGTCGTTTATGCCGAGAGGTGGGGCGAGCCCGTCGCGTGGGCCATGCCGTCGCCGTTCTGGGACGAGCCCGCCGGTTACGGCAAATAGCACCGCTGTTCGTTTGGTGCGACGACGTGGCCGCCGTCTATGGCGCGTCCCTGTCCGCGGCCGCCAGCTTGGCACGAGCGTCGCGCAGCTGCGCCACGAGTTTGTCTCTACCTGCATTCCGGTCGATGGCGTTGTTGATGTCCATGGCGTCTTTGGTGAACCCGAAGTCACCGCCAGGGCTTCCGCCGGCGCTGGCTGCCACATTGATCTTCTGGGCGTCGATGGTGGCGATTATCCGCTCGAGCTGAGCGATGTCTCGCTCCAGCGCGGCCTTGGTGGACGGCAATGATTCAGTCGCTAGACGGGCGCGTTCTTTGAGTTCGGCCAACCGGGCCTGAAGGTCGAGGCGTCGGTGGACGGCGGTGCGGGGAAGCTCGTAGAGGATCCTGCTCAGGTCGCTGATCTCCCGGAAGAGCCATTGGAAGTCTTCGGCTGGTACTGGCTCGGGGCCGTCACCCACGGTGTCAGGTGCCCCGATCCGCCATCAATGCGGCGCTGTAAGGCTCGATCATGATGCATTCGCCGGGACATTCCTCCGCCGATTCGATGACATCTTCGATGAGCTCGTCGGGCACACGGGCTACACCGCGCGAGCCCTCAGGTCCGTGGCCCGGCCCTTCGCCGTCGTCGAACACCGTTGTCGTGCCGAAGTACTTCGCTTCTTCTTTGACGACCCACAACCCGTCGTCGCGACCCACGAAGACGTCCGGCGCGATCTCTTCGCAGATGCCGTCACCCGTGCACAGGTCTTGGTCGATCCAAACGATCAACTTCGTTGTATCTGCCACCGATCAGCCCTCCGCCCGAAGCGAGGCAAGGTGCTCGATGCGTTCGGAGAATCGGGAGGAGCGATGCAGGGTGTGGCCAATCTCCTCATGGCTCATTCCTCGGGCCCTCATGTCGGCCACTCGCGCTTCGAGAGCCGCTGCATAGCGCCGGGGAGCCGGGCGTACCCTGGGGATCTCGACCCAGCGAAGCATCCTGGCGACGTGGGTGGGACTCTTGTTGAGGCGATCGGCGATTTGGCTGGTGGTGAGCCCATCAGCCTTCATCGCCACCATCCGCTTCTCGACAGGTCGCAAGTACTCGGGGGTCATGGCTCCTCCTTGGTTGGCTTCCAACCCTAATCCAGCCATCGGCGCAATCTCACCGTATGTCCCGATCGCCGACAGCAGCGAGCGAACTTGCCAGCGCCTCGATGAATCGGTCGACGTGCCGCCGCTCGGCGATCAGTGGTGGCCGCAGCTTGAGCACGTTGCCCCGGCGGCCCGCCACGCCGACCAAGACGCCGTTGCTCTTCATGAGCTCGATGAGCTGTTGTGTCTGACCCGTTGCCGGGGTGCGCAGCTCCCTGTCGGTGACGAGCTCGACCCCGGCGATCATGCCCCAGCCGCGCACATCGCCGATCAACGGGTGATCTGCCTGCAGGCGTGCCAGCTCTTTCCGGAGGTAGGCGCCTGTGTCGTTGGCTTTGGTGACGAGTTGCTCGCGTTCGATGACGTCGATGACCGCCATGCCTGCTGCGGCGGCCACCGGGTTGCCACCGAACGTGCTGAACAAGCGTGTGCGGCTCAGGAAGGCGTCGAGTAGCTCGGCGCTCGTCACGACGACACCGAGGGGGTGCCCGTTGCCGATGGGCTTGCCCATCGTCACGATGTCTGGCGCCACCTCGTGGAGTTCGTGACCCCACCATCTTCCAGTGCGGCCCAGCCCGGACTGAACCTCGTCGACAATGAATAATCCGCCTGCGGCACCGACCCGGCGGTGGACCTCGGCGAGATAGCCAGGCGGTATGGAGGGCATCCCGGTGGAGCACATCGCTGGATCCACCACGAAAGCGGAAACCTCCTGACCATGGTCAGCGAGGGATGTCAGAGCGCGTTCGGTGTCGTCGGCATACCTTCCTGCCAGCTCCGGTTCGCCCGTCCGATATCGCCCCCGATACGGGTCGGGCACCATCAGCTCGGCGACTCGAGAGCTCGCCACGATGTCGGGATCGGCGGTTGAAACCTCACGGGTGGCAACGGTCACACCGTGATAGGCCCCGTCCATCACGATCACCCCGCTCCGCCCCGTGGCAAAACGTGCCATCTGGAGTGCGACGTCGTTCGCCTCACTTCCCGAGTTGACGAAAAGGCAAGTATCGAGGCCGGGTCCGAGCAGGTGGGTCAGTCGTTCGGCATAGTCGACGATCCCCTCATAGAGATACCGGCTGTTCGTGTTGAGGGCGGAGGCCTGGCGACTGATGGCGTTGACGACGTGCGGATGATTGTGCCCCACCTGGGGCACGTTGTTGTAGAAGTCGAGATAGGCGGTGCCGTCAGGTGCGTACAACCAGACACCGTCTCCTCGCTCGATGTGAAGGGGTTGGTCATAGAAATGAGGTGCGTTCGGGCCGAGACTTGCCCTTCGGCGTTTGGCGAGGTCGGACGAGGAGGGTGCCGGCCAGGTCGGCGCGAAACGTCCGACCTTTCGTAGCCGCCGGTCGACCGTGCTCCGATCGAGCCTCAGCAACTCATCGAGCAACCCGGCGTAGCGGTCGATCCCTTCCGCAGCCGGCGACCGGTCGGGCGAAGTTGCCTGCCGGGCCGCCTCGATAGTGAGCGTTGCGGCTACGCGCGCCAACACCAGGTCGAATAGGACAGCCACCTCGGACTCCTCGAGTGGGTACGTCGCGTCGAAGCCGGCCATGATTTCGCAGAGCGCCCCGACTGGATCGCCGTTGGACCACGCCGGGTCGGCGGCGATGGCGATTTCCGACGGCAGCGGCCCCCACACCATGTCGCCGAAATCGATGAGCCCAGACACCGTGCCATTGTCCACCAGCACGTTTCCGCCGTGGGCATCTTGGTGGATGACCTGATGGCGGAGTGAGCCGATGCCGGGCAGCACGTTCCCGGAGAACTGCTCGAGCACATCCTCGACAGCGGTGCGGACGGTCGAGTCAGCGATGTGCTTTGTATGGTCGATGAGCTGCGGGCTCCTCATGATGTCCCACGGGTGCTCATTGGTGGCTGCTTCGTGGAAGAAGCCCCGCATCGCCAGACCGAACCTCGCCAGCGTTTTTCCCAACTGAGCTCTTAGTTGCGCCTTTTCCTCAGTTGGCGCTTCTCGAAGGGGTGTCCCGGGCCGGTAGGTCACGAGGCGCAGGAGGTGTTGGGCGCCCTCGTGGCCGAAAGAGTCGACCAACTCACCTTCGATTGTCCGGACGACACGCGGAACCGGGAGGTCCGGCGCGTACCTCTCGATATGAAGCAACGCTTTCACCTGGAAATCGGCAACGCGGGGGTGTTCGGCGACGTTGGAGACTCTCACGACATAACGTCCTGAATCGGCATCGAGCATGAGCACCTGGTCTCGCTCGCCTTCGAGCGAGTGCCAATCTCCCTCGAGCCCGAACCGGGAGGCAACTCGTTCGGCGATCTTCTTGGTCGGGATCTCCGGGAGGTCCCGATCGAGGAACTTGATCGTCCCGACATTGCCGTCACTCATTCGCGGAGTTTGCCAGGGGCCGTGTCGGATGTCATACGGCGTTGCCTAAGGGAAGAGCTTGAGGCGGAAGATTCGATCATGCTCTCGGAGGGCGTAGCGGTCGGTCATGCCGGCGACGTAGTCCATCGACTGGGTGAGAGTGTCGGCACCTTCGATGCGGTAGGTGTCAGGGATGTCGCCCGGATGGCTGAGATAGTAGTCGACGAGTTGGCGGATCACGAAGATGGCGCGTTCCTTCTGTGCCTCGGCCTCGGGCCGCAGATAGACCCGCTCGAACATGAACTCGCGTAATACGTGCATCGCCTCGAGGACCCGCTGGTCCATGGTGACGCAGCCATTGTCGACGCTGGCGTCGATCACTGCGTGGATCATGGTGGCGATCCACCCCGAGCCAACATCCTCGCCAAATACCGTGAACGCGGTGGGAGGGACCTCGTCGCGATCCAACACGCCGGCCCGGAGGGCGTCCTGGACGTCGTACGTGAGGTAAGCGATCCGATCGGCGAATCTGCACACGAAGCCCTCTTGAGTCGCCGGCGGCTGCTCGATCCGCCAGGAATGGGCGCGGATGCCGTCGAGCACCTCCCAGCTGAGATTGAGAGGCTCGAGCTTGGAGAGAACCCTGACGGATTGGGCCGAGTGGAGCCAGTCACCCTCGACATAGGGTGTCAAAGCTTCTTCGCCGATGTGCCCGAACGGGGTGTGCCCGACATCATGGCCGAGGCATATAGCCTCGGTCAGAGACTCGTTGAGGCCCAGCCCCGCAGCGATAGCCCTGCCGATCTGGGTGACTTGGACCGTGTGGGTGAGCCGAGTCACATAATGGTCACCTTCGGGGTGGATGAACACCTGTGTCTTGTGCTTCAGTCGCCGAAACGCCTTGGAATGCTGGATACGGTCCCGGTCGCGTTCGAACGCCGTTCGATACTCGTCGGGCGGCTCGGCGACAGCCCGGCCCTTCGAATTGGCAGCGAAGGTCGCCGCAGGCGACAGCCACTCTTTTTCGCGGCGTTCTCGTTCGGTGCGGATCACATGGCGCATCTCGGTCATTGGCACCAGTCTGGGCCGGGAGGGCGATTCGCACAAGATGGCTGTCGTCGTGCCGTCCGGGGTATCTTCGACACCGATGGTGACGATTTCGCTCACACCGAATGCCCTGGCAGTGCTGGAGCGCAGGTATCTGCTCCGCAATGAAGATGGCTCGCCCACAGAAACGCCGGGCGACATGTTCCGTCGGGTGGCCCACAACATTGCGTCGGCCGAATTGGTGTGGGGCGGCCGCCCCGGCGAGTGGGAAGAGCGGTTTTTCGAGATGATGGCCGGCCTCGACTTCCTGCCCAATTCGCCGACCATGATGAACGCGGGCCGCGAACTCCAGCAACTGGCTGCCTGTTTTGTGTTGCCGGTCGACGATTCCCTCGATTCCATATTCGATACGTTGAAGCACACCGCCAAGATCCATCAGTCAGGAGGCGGCACAGGTTTCTCGTTCTCCCGGCTACGGCCACGCGGTGACATGGTCAAATCAACCCGGGGGATCTCATCGGGTCCTGTGTCGTTTCTGGAGGTGTACGACTCGGCCACCGAGCACATCAAACAGGGCTCGTTCCGACGCGGCGCCAACATGGGGATTCTCGACGTGACGCACCCCGACATTCTCGAATTCATCGACGCGAAGCGGGAAGGCGGGATCTCGAACTTCAACCTGTCTGTTGCCGTCACTGCCGAGTGGATGGCGAAGGCAGAGCGCCACGAGGACTACGAGCTCATCAACCCGCGGGACGGAAAGCCGGAAGGCAGGCTCAACGCCGGCGAAGTGTTCGACAAGATCGTCGGCTCCGCTTGGGAGACAGGCGATCCCGGAATCGTCTTCATCGACCGTATGAACCGGCCGCGGACCAATCCCACGCCTGGCTTGGGCCGGATCGAAGCCACGAACCCGTGCGGTGAACAGCCGCTTTTGCCATATGAGGCGTGTGTGCTCGGGTCCATCAATTTGGGTCGATTCGTGACGGGCGACGCCGGCCCCTCCATCGATTGGGATCGGCTCGGGCAGACCGTCACCGACGCGATCCGCTTCCTCGACAACGCCGTGGAACAGAGCCGCTATCCGCTCGAGCAGATCGCCCAGCTCCATCGCGAGGGCAATCGCAAGGTTGGCTTGGGTGTGATGGGCTGGGCCGACATGTTGGTCAGGCTCGGCATTGGCTACGACTCACAAGCGGCGGTCGACCTGGCAGGCGAAATCATGGGCTTCATCTCGGATTCGGCCGACGAAAGCTCGGCGCGATTGGCCGGCGAGCGAGGGCCATTCAACAATTGGCCTGACTCGGTGTTCGGCCCCGACGGCGATGATCGACTGCTTCGCAACGCCACCCGCACCACGATCGCACCCACGGGAACGATCTCGATCATCGCTGGTTGCTCGTCTGGGATCGAACCCTTGTTTGCAGTCAGCTATTACCGCAAGGTGATGGAAGGCAGCGTTCTGCTCGAGGTCAATCCCGACTTCGAGCGGCGAGCCCGACAGCTGGGCGTGTGGTCGGACGAGTTGGCGGAGTCGGTCACCACCAAGGGCAGCGTCCGGGGGCTGGCTGTCCCTGAGGAGCTCGAGCGGCTGTTCGCAACGGCGCACGACGTTTCGCCTGCCTGGCATGTCCGCCATCAAGCCGCATTCCAGGCCCACGTTGACAATGCGGTATCCAAGACCATCAATCTGCCGGGCAATGCCACTCGGGCCGACATCGCCCGGATCTACCTGATGGCGCGCGATCTCGGCTGCACGGGCATCACGGTGTATCGGGACGGGTCCAAGCAATGGCAGGTGCTCAATCGGGGTACCCCGACAGGAACCGACCTCGGCACCATGGAAGGGTCTCCGCCTGCGTTCGGCGAAGACGATCACGTCATGCCGCCACTGCGCGGTCAGAGCGTGTTCGAGATCTGTCCGATGTGTGGTGCCGCCGCATTCGAATTCGCGGAGGCATGCGGCAAGTGCCACTCGTGCGGCCACTCCACCTGCTGAGGGGCCTTGGGAGCCGGCGATTCGGCCCACCGCGCGCGAGATGGAGCTCCTTGTCCCTTTGGCCACTCTTCTCCAACCGCTCGCAGGCAGCTAACCGATCGACAGCTTGGCGACCAGTTCTACGAACTCGGCCCAGCTGGCCACTGATTCGGTGCCCGGCACGTGCGAGTTCCACGGCCGGGCAAATCGAACCGTCACCGCTTCGGGACGACTGCGAGAGATGCGATAGACGTTGTGGGGCGCATCGTCGAGGTATACGTCGCATGGCACCGTGTCTTTGTGGTCGACGATGTGAACCTCCCGGGTGGGAAGCTGGTGCTCCGAGATCCAGGCGTAGGTGTCATGCACCCCGAAATGGGGCTTTGTCGTCAGGATCACGATCTCGTGCCAGGTGGCCAATGACCACAGGGCCTCGAGTGCGTCGGGGTATGGCTCGAGGTGCCGGAACAGCGAGTGGCCATCGATGTCGGCCGCCCACCTCCAGAACTCCCGCATCGAGGCGAAGTGGGTCGCACCGGGGATGCCGTTCCATTCCTGGACGGCGTCGAGCGGGATGGCAGCATCGAAGTCGCGGTTGTAGAGGCGGATCCAGCCACCATTGAAGTCGGCAACAACTCCGTCGAGGTCAATCCCGAGACGCATCGCCAGCGAGGGTAGTTGGCGGGTGCCCCTCCGCTCAGACGACTTGAACCCATTTGAGTATCTCGGGCATGCGCCGTTTCAGTAGGCGTGCCGCCACCGAGAGGCCGGCCCAGTAGACGATGATCCCCCAAGCGACCGATCCCACTGCAACCGCCCATGGATACACGGCATCCGGGGCGAGCTGGGACAGCGTGACTGCGATCGCAACCGGCACCAACAGCATTCCGATGATGAAGAAGGAGACGAGCTGGCTGCTGATTGCCAGGCAGCCATGTTCGGACGCCTGTGAGAAGACGTCGGTGCCCATGTCCGGCAAGCGCAGCGGGGTGAGCACCGAGGCGATGTTGCCGATTGCCAGCTGGGCCCCGGCCGCGGTCACGAATATGGGCGGCACGAGCCATAGCTCAGCGAATCCTCCTGTGACCAAGGCAGCGATGAGCGCAAGGGCTGCTGTCTCCATCGACAGCGCAATGAACGTGGCCACGTTCTTGCCGACGAGGAGGTCACGCGGGTTGGCCGGCAACACGAACAGGAACGATGCGGCGCGCCGCTCCCAACCGAACTGATTGAGGGCGACCGGAAGCCCCACAAAAAGGACCGCAGCCGGCGTCGCCATCACGATCCACTCGCTTCGCCGCAACACCTCCATTTGGGTCGCGCCGACCATCAGAGCTGCGGCAAACACGGCGATGAAGATGATTCCGCCCGTCCACACCATCCGCATGCGCGGGTCGCGAACGTAGCTCCGCAGGTCCTTGCGAGCCATGACACCGACGGCCGACCATGCTCTCAGGTCGGTGAGAGCAGGCATCTTCGATGCGGATCGGGTGGCCGTCAGCTCGGGCTGGGTGATCAACCGCTGGAGCATCGTGTGCCAAAGACCGACGAGTAACGCCAGCCAGGCCAACGTCAAGCCAAAGAAGATCGCCGTCAAGAGGAATTCTCCGTCGGCGGCGGCGATAACGCCTTGTTGAGCCGCCCCCGGGGGGGTGAGCCATGCATACGGCGACATCGGGTACTCCTTCATCGCTCCTTCCAGGCCGAGCTGGCCGAGTGTGCGAGCGGCAGCAGATTGGGCGGCGTACAGGCCGATGGCGATGCCGACGACGACGAACATCGTGAGGTCGCGACCCCGCCTGCTCTTGACCAGCATCGAGAAAGCAGTGGTTACCACCTGACCGAGGATCGACATCGAGATGATGATGAGACCGGTCCCGGCGATGGCAATCGGGGTGACGAGTATGCCGGTGAAGTAGCCGACGTTGGCGCCCATGACCAGCACTGGCAGCACAACGGGCGGGGTCAGGGTTGCTGCGCCAATGAGGCCCGTCATCAGCTGCGCCTTCGTGAACGGCAAGATCGCGAATTTGGCCGGGTCCAGGTTCTCGTCGATGGGGAACAACAGCACGGGGAGGGTGCCCCAACCGATGGCACCGACGACGGCTACCCACAGGGACAGCTCAGCTGCCGCCGCAGGGGTGAGCGATTGCAGCGCCGACCAATACCATCGCCCCAACAACAAACCGGCCGCCACCATCACCAACGTGAAAAGCGGCATCCCGATCGCCCGTGTCTTGTCGGTCCGCAGCCCGTTACGGAGAAGCTGCCACTTGAGCCGGACTAGGTATTGAGCCATTCCAGCCCACCCGACCGCTCATCCGCACCCACTGCTGCGAGAAACGCCTCTTCCACATTGGCTGCCTGATATCGCGACAAGAGCTCCGGCCTGGTTTCCTCGACCAGCAGCTTGCCTGCGACCATGATCCCGATCCGGGTGCACAGTCGCTCAACGAGCTCCATGACGTGCGAAGAGAACACGACTGTGGCGCCCCTTTCGGTGTAGGTCTGGAGCAGTCGCCTGATCAACCGAGCCGATACCGCATCGACCCCTTCGAACGGCTCGTCGAGGAACAGGACCTCGGGAGCGTGAATGACGGCCGCGGCGAGCGCCACCTTCTTGCGCATGCCGCGCGAATACTCGCCGATCACCTTGCGGGCATCCATCTCCAGGTCGAGCAGTGACATGAGCTCGTCTCGCCGTTCGGCTGCCTGAATGGCCGACAGGCCATGCACGGCGGCTGTGAAGTCGAGAAGCTCCTCGCCGGTGAGCCTCTCATAGAGATTGAATTCTTCGGGGAGCACGCCGATCCGCCGTTTGGCGGCTGTGGGATCCACCCATGTGTCGGTGTTGCCGATGCCGGCACGGCCTGCGTCGGGACGGAGGAGACCAACGATCATCCTGATGGTGGTTGTCTTGCCTGCGCCGTTCGGCCCCAGCAGCCCATAGAACTCGCCAGGCATGATTGCGAGGTCGACACCATCTACCGCCGTCTTGTCGCCGAATCGGCGGACGAGACCGTTCGCCCACACTGCTGGTTGGCCGTTGTTCATCACGCGAGTGTATCGGCGTGCTCGTGTCTACCCATGAGCGCAACCGGGCCGACGCCGCAAAGTGCAGTGAACAGAACACGTCGCACGAGCTGATTTCCCGACGGTGGAGGACGCTACGCTGGCCGCCGTGGAGTACCAAGCCCTCTATCGCAAATACCGCCCTCAGTCGTTCGACAAGGTGATCGGACAAGACCACGTCTCAACCACCTTGGTCAGGGAGGTAGCCGAAGGTCGGGTGGCTCACGCCTACCTGTTCGCAGGACCTCGGGGTACGGGCAAAACCACCTCCGCTCGCATCCTTGCCAAAGCCCTCAACTGCCAGGTATCCCCAGGCACCGGAGTCCCCTGCAACGAATGCAACTCATGTGTGTCGATATCAACGGGATCCTCGTTCGACGTGACCGAGTTGGACGCAGCTTCGCACAACTCGGTTGACGACATTCGTGAGATCCGGGTCAGCGTGACCACGGTGGCAGCTCAGGGCGGGAAGCGAGTCTTCATCCTCGACGAGGCTCACATGCTGTCGAAAGCCGCTGGAAACGCCCTCCTCAAGACACTCGAAGAGCCGCCAGATCATGTGCATTTCGTGTTGGCCACGACCGAGCCGTACAAACTGCTCGACACGATCCGCAGCCGGAGCCAGCGGTTCGACTTCCATCCCGTGACGGTGGAACAACTGACCACCCACCTCGGATCCATCGCCAAGCTCGAGAGCTTCGAGGTTCATGATGACGCGCTCACGCTCGTCGCCCGTCACGCCAAGGGCTCTGTCCGCGATGCCTTGAGCTTGCTCGAACAGGTCGCTGCCCTCGGTGAGGGTGTAGTCAACCCGGCCGGGGTCAACCGGGCGTTGGGTTTGGCAGATCGCGACATCTACATGAACCTCGGCCATGCCATCGCCGAATCGGACGCCAAGGCCGTCCTCGAGATGGTTGCGGGTCTTGCCGCCGACGGTGTGGATTTTCGTCGGTTCGTGGCCGAAGCGATCGCCTTCTTTCGCGGCGTGTTCTTGGTCCAGTTCGCTCCCAACGTCGACGAGATCGTCGACGAGACTGCCGGCACCATTGCCGACTGGAGGGACGTCGCAACAACCATGTCGCCCGCCGACGTCACCCGTTCGATCGACCTGCTCTCGGACGGGTTGATGAGGCTTCGAGAGGGTCGGGAGGAGCGTCTGATGACCGAGATGACATTGCTCAAGGTCGTCCGGCCGGAGCTGGCAGTAGATGCCTCCTCTCTCGGCGCCCGGATGGAGAAGCTCGAGCAACGAGTCAACCGGGTGGCGCGGGATCTCAAAGAGCAAGGATCGGCTTCGCCGGGGCAAAGACCTGTAGGCAAGGCTGCGGTGGTCTCTTCGGCGGATGCCTCTGCGAAAGCCCATGACACACCGGTTGCGGCCGACGAATCCGAAGAAACGCCAGTTGACGAAGCGACACCGGTCGTCTCGAGCGAAGTGAGCGTCACATTGGTCGATGTCGAACGAAATTGGCCGGCTCTCATGGCGCAAGTCCGGGACGAGCTGGGCCTCCGACGTGAGGCTCTTCTCAGGGAAGCCCGTCCGGGCCGGGTCGACGGCTCGACCGTCTACTTCTATATCGCATCGCACCTTGGGTTCCACCTTCAACAGCTTCAAGAGGACACCCGCGTCGCCGGTGTCATCGCTGAGCAGGCTCGTTCCCTCTTGGGTGCCGACATCACCGTCAGTTTTGTAGCCGAGCCCGATGGTGCACCACGAGTCGCCGCCGACGTAGCGGCTGATGAGCCTCTCCCACGAAAGGAAGACTTGGTGGTGGCAGAGACGGCCAACGACGACGTTGTGGCGCTCGTGGAGGACATCCTTGGCGGCGAAGTGATCGAGGAGTCGGCACCCGCCGATTGACCTGCGGGAAGAGACAATCGGCATGGCGCAGCCACTGTGAGCTCCGTGGCGGGAGCACCTGGTAGTCGCCAACCGAGTGATACGCTGTGGCCATGGGTATGAATCCGAACGACATGCGCCGTCTCATGCAGCAGGCGCAGAAGATGCAGCAGGAACTTGCTTCGGCGCAGGCCGAGCTTGCCGAACAAGAATTCGAAGGGTCGGCTGGAGGCGGCGTGGTCAAAGCAACCGTGCGCGGCTCTGGCGAAGTCGTCCGCGTGGACATCGACCCGTCTGTGATCGATCCGGAAGACGCCGAGATGCTCGGCGATCTCGTGACAGCTGCTGTCAACGCCGCATTGGGCACCGTCAGCGATGCGGCCCAGAACCAAATAGGCGATGTCACCGGAGGCCTCGACCTGGGCGGTCTTTTGGGCTGATGTTCGAAGGCCCGATCCAGAGATTGATCGACGAGCTTTCGCGCCTTCCCGGCGTAGGTCGAAAGTCAGCGCAGCGGCTTGCCTTTCACCTGCTCAACCAGGAGGACACCGACGCACGGCGGCTAGCCCAAGCCATCATCGACGTCACAGAGCAGATGGGCACGTGCCAGCGTTGCTACAACGTCACCGCTGACCCCGAGTGCGGCATCTGCCGTGACCTGCGCCGCGAACCGAGCCTCGTGTGCGTCGTCGAGAGGGCTCAGGACATAGCCGTCATCGAAGCTACCCAGGAGTTCCGGGGCCGCTACCACGTCCTGGGAGGGAGCCTGTCCCCGATCGATGGCATCGGCCCGTCGCAGCTCCGGTTCACCGAGCTGGGTGAGCGGATCAAGAACGAGGCAATCGAGGAGCTGATCGTGGCAACGAATCCCACGGTCGAAGGCGATACCACCGCCATGTACATTGCTCGGGAATTCAAGCCGCTCGGTGTCACTGTCACCCGCTTGGCGAGCGGCCTCCCGGTCGGCGGCGACCTCGACTACGCCGACACCCTCACGCTGGGCCGCGCCCTCTCCGGCAGAGCGGAACTCTGAGTCGATCGGGCCAGGATCCGATCGAGTTGGTCGATCGGCCCTTCAGCCGCGCTAGAACCTCTCTGCAGCGCGCTACAGAGCCTGGCCTGCCGCGAGGTCTTCGAAGGCTTGGTCGTATTGAGGGGCCACCTGCGACCAGTCGTAGCGTTGGTAGTAGATGCGACGCCGTCCCGACGCGGCACGACGAGCTTCGATATTGGCGATGGTGTGCTCCAACATCGCCAACAACTCGTCGGCGTCGTTGTACAGGTGTTCGGTGGAGTGAGCCGGATCGAGCAACTCCGGATAAGACAGCCGGTTGGGGAGGATCGGCCAGGCGCCGGCGGCAATGGCTTCCACCACGGCGATTCCGAAGAACTCATGCAGCGCGGTGGAAATCACGATGTCGGCATCGGCCACCAGCTGGTCGTAGGTCGGCTGGTCGGCCCAACCAAACTGCACCAGTCGATCCCCCCAGCGATTGCGAGCTGCCAGGAACTCGGCAGGCTCATTGCGGAAATTCTCGCCGGCCAGCGCAATCCGGAACCGCTTCCCAGAATCAATGAGACGGTCGATGGTCTCGATCATCTCGGTCGGGTTCTTGTCGTGTTCCCACCGCTGCGCCCAGAGGATCAGCGGCGGATCGAATCGGCGCGCTGGAGGAAGCCGGGCGATGTCGACGCCCGCCGGCAACACTCCCGACCGGTTGCGGACGCTCTCGATCTTGTCGAGGTGGCGGTAATCAGGGAAATTCTTGAGGAAGCCGGGAAGCATCGCGAATACTTCGTCGAAGTGGAACTGCGAATTGAAGAGAACCCGGTCGGCCGCCAGCATCGACTTCCAGTTCATGGCTCCGAATGTGAGGTCTTCCTGTGATCGGGGGCTCACCGGATAGGACAGCTGGTTCTCGTGGCAGAACAACACGACCGGCACCGACACCGCCGGGTTTCTCACCAGCCCGAGATAGCTGGGGACATCGACCATGTCCGTGGCGAGGATGACATCGGGTGAGAGCCCCCCGTCGATTCGGCGGTGAGTCTCATCGGCCAGCGTTACCGGACCTCCGTGCATACGCCATTTCCAGAATCGACCTTCCATCGTGATGAGCTCCACGTGGTGAGAGCTGGCGGCCGCATATCCGTTGGCCCATGCCTCGTGGGACCCACTGTGGTACGGAGAGACGAGGAAGACGTTCACGCCCGTGATGGTAGGGGCCGGCCGCGCCGACGAAGGGTCGCCAATGGTGAAGCCCAGGCTCCATTGCGAAGCTGAGCGATCACACCGGTACAACCAGATCAGTACCCCGCCAGCTCCCGGACCCTCACGCTCGAACTATTCGTCGAGAAGCGCCGAGATCTTGCTGAGCCGGGCGAAGTCGTGGCGAGCCTCCATGAAGCGGATCGAGCCTGTCTTGGACCGCATCACAACCGAATGAGTCATGGCACCATGGCCGAAGAATTCAACTCCTTTGAGCAGCTCCCCGGTGGTGACACCGGTGGCTGAGAAGAAGATGTTCTTGCCGCTGACGAGATCCTTCATCGTGAGAACCTCGGTGAGGTCGTGGTTGTTGTCGGCGGCGTACTGTTCTTCCTCTTCGTTCCTCGCCCATAGCTTGCACTGCATTTCTCCGCCCATGGCTGTGAGGGCGCAGGCGGCGATCACTGCCTCTGGTGACCCACCGATGCCGAAGAGAATGTCGATTCCGCTGTCCCAGTCGGCGGTGGCTATCGCACCCGAGACGTCGCCATCCATGATGAGGCGGATTCGCGCTCCGGCCTGCCGGCAGGCGTCGATGTATGGCTGATTGCGGGGACGGTCGAGGATGATGGCCGTGAGGTCATTCACATCCTTCGATTTCGCCGTGGCGACCTGGCGCAAATTGTGCTCAACCGGCGCCTCCAGGTCGATGCGGCCTCTCGATTCGGGGCCAACCGCCACTTTGTCCATGTAGACAAGGGAGCCCGGAGCGTACATGGTGCCTGCTTCTGCGAGAGCGATGACGGCCAACGCACCTGGCATGCCATTGGCGGTCAAGCGCGTGCCGTCGATCGGATCAACGGCCACGTCGACTTTGGGTCCGGTGCCGGTCCCGATCTTCTCCCCGTTGTAGAGCATCGGCGCCTCGTCCTTTTCTCCCTCGCCGATGATGATGGTGCCGTCGATGTCGACTGACGACATGATGACTCGCATGGCGTCGACGGCGGCCTGGTCGGCGGCGTGCTTGTCACCTCTACCTTGGAATCTCGCCCCGGCGATTGCTGCTGATTCGGTTACCCGAGCCATCTCCAGCCCGAGATTCCTTTCAGGTACCTCGCTCGTCATGCGGAAACCTCGATGATCATTGCATCGCCTTGCCCTCCGCCGCCACAAAGGGTGGCCGCGCCAAGACCTCCACCTCGCCGCTGCAAAACGTTGATGAGGCTCACAATGAGACGAGCGCCGGTTGCCCCGATCGGATGCCCGAGTGCCACCGCCCCTCCATGAACGTTGACCCGCTCCGGCGGGAGGTCGAGCATGCCCGCCGACCAGATCGCCACCGATGCGAACGCTTCGTTGATCTCGATGGCGTGCAGATCGGAAGCTTTGAGGTCAGCTCTCTTCAGCGCGACCGAGAGGGCTTCGGCGGGTCGCTCGTGGAGCGTGGCGTCGACGCCTCCGATCTGACCATAGGAACGGATGGTGGCGAGCGGTGTGATGCCTTCGGCGAGGGCGGCATCGGCTCCCGCCACCACGACTGCGGCTCCTCCGTCGGATATCTGTGATGCGTTGCCCGCGGTGATGGTCCCTTCCGTGGCGAACGCCGGGCGAAGCTTGCCAAGCGATTCGGCCGTGGCATCCGGCCGGATACCCCCGTCGTGCTCAACGAGTAGCGGCTCAGCCTTTCGTTGTGGCACAGGAATGGCGATGATCTCGTCGGCGAACGCACCGTTTTCGCGTGCTTCCGAAGCTCTCTGATGCGATATGGCGGACCATTCGTCCTGCTCCAGCCGAGCAATGCCGAGCTGATCGTTCTTGTGGTCCGATTGTTGGCCCATGCTGCATTGGTCGAACGCGCAATAGAGCCCATCGTGCATCATCACATCGATCATCTGGGCGTCGCCCATCCGTGCTCCCCAACGGGCCGTCGGGACCACGTAGGGAGCGTTGGACATGGACTCCATGCCTCCCGCGAGCACGAAGGACGCATCTCCGACCATCACTGAGCGGTTGGCGAGTCCGATCGCTGCCAAGCCGGACAAGCACACCTTGTTCACCGTGAGCGAGGGCACGGTCATGGGTATCCCGGCGCGAGTGGCCGCCTGACGTGCCGTGATCTGGCCTTCGCCCGCCTGGAGAACCTGACCAAAAATGACCTCGTCGACCCGGCTTGGCTCGAGCTCAGCCCTTGCCAAGGCACCCTTCATGGCGTGGGCGCCGAGCTCTACGGCCCGCAACGGTGCGAGTTCCCCCCCGAACTTGCCAATCGGTGTTCGGGCCGCCCCGACTATGACTCCACTCACATTTCCTCCTGCTGTTGGGGCCATGGTACCGGCCGGCGGTACACTCGATCCGATGCAATTGGTCAACGTGGATCATGTGGGAATCGCCGTTCATGACCTCGACAGCGCCATCGATTCCTATCGCGAGCTGTTTGGCGTCGAACCGATGCGGCGCGAGCGGGTGGTGGATCAGGGTGTCGATGAAGCGATGATTCCGCTCGGGGGCTCGTTCATCCAACTGCTGAGCCCGCTTCACGACGACACACCGGTGGGTCGCTTCCTTACAACACGAGGGGAAGGGCTCCACCACGTGGCGTATGCGGTGGCTGACCTTCCGGCGGCGCTCTTGCACCTCGAAGAGCACGGCGCCCGCCTCATCGATCGCACGCCCCGCCTCGGTGGTGGGGGCCACCAGATCGCGTTTGTCCACCCCAAGACCGTCGGCGGAACCCTCATCGAACTGGTGGCGCTCGGTGACTGAGAGTGTCGAGATCAAGGGCGGTGCCACGGCCGACGAAATGGCAGCGATCCTGGCTGCCATCGCATTGGTCTTGGAGGAGGAGCGCCGGCGTGGCCGTGATACGGATGCACGCTCATCCCTGTCGCCCTGGGTCCGGCTCGGGCGTTTCGCCAATCCAGGTGGCGCCCAACCGACACCGTTCCCAGGCCACTAGTCGCTCGCTTCCGCGACTTGGTCCATGAGGAGCTGAGATTTCCCTTATAGTTGCACGTGCACCTACCGATACTCACGGAGGCCCGCGTTCGGCCGAGCGTCGAATCCGCTACGTGAACGCAGACTGGGCAACGTTCACAACGAGCAGAGAAAAGTAGCCAAGTGAAGCCGAGCAGGGGCGGCGCGCCGAAGCAGGAGGGTGCCTGGCGTGCAACGAATCAAAGTGATGGTGGTAGAGGACTCCCGCGTTGCCTCGGTGATGTTGACCCGTGCCCTCGAAGCCGAAGGCTTCACGGTCGTGGCTCTCGACGACGGGCTCGATGCCTACAAACGAGGCCTGGAAGGCGACATCGACCTGGTGCTACTCGACCACCTGCTTCCGGGAATGCTGGGAACGGAGGTGCTCCATCGCTGGCGCAGTGAGGGCATCACATTTCCGGTCATCATGATCTCCAACGTCACCGGCGAAGAGGAGGTGACCAGAGCCCTCACCCTCGGGGCACGCGACTACGTCCGCAAGCCGTTCTCGACGCGGGAGTTGATGGCTCGGGTGAGAATCCAGCTGGACGGCGTCCATGGCTGAATTGTCGAGAATCATCCTCATTGCCCTAGCGTCGGTAGTGCTCTGCGCCGGGGCGATGTTGTTCGCCGTCAAGGTCACGCGCCGCCACATCGAGGGCCGGCGATTCACCAGGCGTCAAATCTATGTGGATCTGGTCGGCGAGCTCATCGTCCGAGGCACGTTCCACCACCGCGCGTTTCGCACGAATTCGGCTGACCCGCTATTTCGTGGGGTCTTGTTGGAGTACCTGCGGATGCTGCGTGGAGAGGACCGATCGAGGCTCATGCGGGCTGCCCGTGATATGGGGATGGTGGACCGATTTGTGAAGGAACTGACATCGCGCGACCGCAACCTGCGGGTCTCTGCTGCGCAAGCGTTGGGCGAGATCGGTGACCCAACGACGGTCGAGGAGCTGGTCTTTGCGTTGGCCGACCCTGTCGATGAGGTCGGCGCCCAGGCTGCGGCCGCCCTCGCCAGGATCGGCGATCCCCGTGCTGTCAAGAGCATGCTGGCAGCGATGGATCATCAGGAGCAATGGAACGCTCAGCGGCTGGCCGACTCTTTGTTCAGCTTTGGGAAAGACGCCGTTCCCGAGATGACGCGGTATCTGCAGAGTTCGGGACGGTACCGACCGCTCATCGCTCGAACTCTCGGTCTCATCGGCGATCTGCGGGCCGAACCCGCACTCATCCAAGCGCTGTCTTCGGCCTCCCTCGAACTCCGGCTGCGGTCCGTGGCGGCACTCGGCAGGGCGGGCAGCATTGACGCCGTGCCTCACCTGGTCGAGGCCCTCGACGATGAGGATTGGCGAGTGCGGGCTCAGGCGGCGTCTGCGCTGGGGCGGCGGCGCGATCGTGAAGGCCTTCCAGCGTTGCGGCGCGCTTTGGCCGACCCGTCATGGTGGGTTCGCCACAACTCGGCAGCTGCGCTTGCGCAGGTGGCCGGCGGCAACGAAGCGCTGCGAAGAGCACTCGATCATCCCGACCCCTACGCCCGGGACGCCGCGGCCTCGATGTTGCTCTCAACCGATGCGGCCATCGCGGCCGTCCGGTCAGTGGGATCCGAGGATCCTCTCGAGCGGGCCGCGTCCGAGGAGTTCATCGGAGCCCTCGCCGAGGCCGGGAAAGAGGAGTATTTCGTGGCAGCTGGATTGGACCCGCATGATGTGAAGTCGATGCGGCTGCGGCATGAGCTCAAGGAATACCCGCATGTGGCGTCCGATCGTTGAAGGCTTCGACTACTTCATTCTCTTCTTTGTCATCGCCATGCAAGTACAGATCCTGGTGGTGGCGGTCGCTTCGTATCGTGAGCTGAGAAAAAGCCAGTTCTCCTCGACATACGGTCGGGTCGGCGATCTGCTCACGTCGGACAGCACGCCTCCGGTCTCGATCATCATCCCTGCGTACAACGAGGAGGCAGGGATCGCCGACTCCGTACGATCGATGGCGATGACTCACTATCCCAAGATGGAGATAGTCGTCGTCAACGACGGCTCGAAGGATGGCACGGTCGCGAGGATGATCCAGGCTTTCGAGATGGTCCCGATCGACTTCCCCTTCGTACCGGCGATTCCCACGAGCGCCGTGCGTCGCATCTACCGATCGAAGCTTCCACTCCCGGTCGTGCTCGTCGACAAAGAAAACGGCGGCAAGTCGGATGCGATCAACGCCGGCATAAACGTGTCGAGCTTCCCCTACTTCATGGCCACCGATGCCGATATGGTGCTCGAAGACGACGCCCTCCTCAATGTGATGCGCCACTTCGTCGAGGATCGAGCCCACACGCTGGCGGTGGGGGGCAATGTCAGGCCGCTCAACGGCAGCACGGTCCGGCTCGGCAAAGTCATCGAGCCCAGCCTGCCGGCGAGACCACTGGAAATGGTCCAGGTCGTTGAGTACATCCGGTCGTTTCTGGCGGCTCGGCCAGGGTGGTCCCGGCTTCGATCGGTGCTCATCATCTCGGGCGCGTTTGGTGTCTTTTCCAAGGCCGCGGTGTCGGAGGTTGGGGGATTCCGAACCGACCACCTTGGCGAAGACATGGAAATGACCATGCGGCTCCATCGTCACTACCGCAGGAGCGGGCGCAAATACCGCATCGTCTACGCACCAGATGCAATTGCCTGGACCGAGGTACCGCTCACCTGGGATGTGCTCAAGAAGCAGCGGATCAGATGGCATCGAGGGTTGGTACAGGTGATCTGGCAATACCGTGGTTTGATCCTGAACCCCCGCCACCGGTTCGTCGGGATGGTCGCGTGGCCCGCGTTCATCCTGTTCGAATTCATTGCGCCGCTACTCGAGTTCCTCGGCTGGATCTTCGTTCCCATGTCGTTGTGGATGGGAATTCTGGATCCTGAAGTCGCAGTACCACTGATTCTCATCTCGTTGTTCTTGGGAGCCGGCAACTCGATCCTCGCCCTGTACCTCGACGAGCGGTTCGGCTACTACGGATCGGCAGGCCAGACCGCTCGCCTGCTGTTCTATACGCTGATCGAACACCTGGGACTCCGCCAGCGCAGCGTGTGGTGGCGCGTGCGGGCCATGATATGGAATCCTCGCAAGAAACTGTGGGGCGACATGAAGCGGGCTGGCGTCGGCAATCTGTCCGGCTAACTCCTGCCGCGGAGCTCCGCGAGCTCTCGAGAACCGAATAGGCGAGTCACCGCGAAATACACGAAGGTGCCGGGGATGGCGGCACCGATGAGGGCCATGATCCCGCGGGCGACGCTCATCGATTCCAGGTCGCCCCCGATGGCTCCCGCCGCCACCCAGATGACCACCCCAGCCATGGAAGCTCCGGCGGCCGCGCGACCCAATGCCCACAGCACTGCGCTGGCTTCTCCATCGTCCGTTCGGTTGTACCAGACGATGCCGAGATTGAGTGTGTATCCGGTCATTGCCGCCAGGGACGCCAAAGGAATGCCGAGCAGCCCCCGGCGCTCGATGAGCTCGAGGTAGACGGGAATGCTCATTACGGCCCAAACCGTTCCGATGGCGACAGGCGACCACATCTCACTGCGGGCATAAAACCCGCGTGCGTAGATCTGGTGAACCGCCCAGAGCGGGATCGTCAGGCCGAGGAGGGCGAGGATGCTCGCCGTAGCAACCGTGTCTGATAGGTCGAAGGCGCCGCGTTGGAACGCCACCCGGACCACCGGTTGGCTGGCTCCAACAACGGCCGCAACTGCGAGGCCGCTCACGAAGATGGCATAACGCAGCGCGCGAGTCACCGTCGCGAACATGTCGGCTTCCTTGCGCTCGGCCACCAGCCGGGCCAGGAAGGGATAGGTCGCTACTCCCGCTGCCTGGGCGATCACTCCTACAGGGAGCATGTTGAGGCGGCGTGCATAGGAGAGCTGGGCGATCGCACCATCGCCGGCGAGGTTGCCGAAGACTCTCAGGAACTGTTCGTCGAGGACTGCGATCGACTGTCCGAGCATCAAGGGAAGGGATAGGAGAGCGTACTCCTTGACCACGGGGTCTCGGACCGTGGTGCCCCGCACCCAGCGGAGCCCGCACGCCCGTGCGCCAAATGCCTGCAAGGCGAAACTGCCGAGAAATGCCCCGGCCAGGGCGCCCCAGATGAAACCGGCCGGCGTGGCTTCGCCACCCAACGATCCGATCACGCCTCCGGAGATGATGGCCAGGTTGTAGACGATAGGAGCAAGCGAGGGGACGATGAACCGCTGGTGGGCGTACTGGACGGCCATGAGCAGACTGCCGAGCATGAAGAACACCTGGGCAGGCATGACGATTCGTGTGAGTCGGGTGACCTCGGCGATTTGTTGCGGATCGAGCGCGGTGGTCGGCGCGCCTGGGAGCAACCCGGGAAACTGAACATAGATCAAATCGACGAGCCATCCAGCGGCTGCCATGGCGGCCGCAGTGAACACGAGCATCAGCACGACCACCGGCTTGGCAATCGCTGCAAATGAGCGCCAGCCGCCGGCCTCGTCGCCGACGGCGAGATGGCGCGAGAGAATAGGAATGAACGTGATCGATAGATAGCCACCCGCCATGAGATAGAAGAGGAGGTCGGGCACGAAGAAGGCTGCCACGTATTCGTCCGCCCCGGGTCCCGAGCCGAGGAGGCCGGTGATCACGACATCGCGGACGAAGCCGAGGATGCGCGAAAGCAGAATCCCGCCCGACACCCATACCGCTGCCTTGCCGAGCCGGCTCACGGACGGGCTTCTTCGAGTTCTTCGACAACCCAATCGGGCACGTGGAGGTTGTTGGATCGGCCTGTTCCCAGCTGGAGCCCTGCCTTGTAGGTCCCGTGGTAGTCGGAGCCCCCGCCGGCAACGAGTCCAAAGGAGCGGGCATGCTCGGCAAAGGCGGTGCGTTCGTCCGGCCCGTACTCGGGGTAGTAGCACTCGATGCCTGCCAGCCCTGCCGCGGAGAGCCGCTCGAACGTTGCTGCGAACTCCTCCGACCGGTTGTGACCCAAGGTGTGAGGGTGAGCGAGAACAGCTACCGCTCCCGATTTCACGGCCAAGTCGATAGCCTGCTCGGGTGCCAGTCGCTCCCTCCCGAGGTACCCGGGCCGGCCGGTCGCCAGTAACTTGTCGAAGACGGTTGTGGGTTCGGGGAAGTATCCCTTTCTCACGAGTACGGCGGCGAAATGTGGTCGACCCACCACTCCTGAACCGGCCTCGGAGAGGATTTCCTCCAGAGAGATGTCGTAACCGAGCTCATTGAGTCTCTTGACCATCCGCTCGTTGCGCGATGCCCGAGCTGCCTGAAGTCGGCTCAGTGCGTCTTGCAGTGGTCCGGGCCCGGGCTCGAGCCAGAGCACGACCAGATGCATCCCGCCATGAGGCCAGTCCAACGAGAGCTCGGTTCCAGGAATGAGGCGGATACCGTGCCGGTCGGCAGCAGATTGGGCCTCGGGGATGCCAGAGAGTGTGTCGTGATCGGTGAGCGCCACGGCACCGAGGCCCGCTGCGGCTGCCGCCTTGATGAGGTCGGCGGGTTTGTCAGAACCATCAGACTCGCGTGAGTGTGTGTGGAGATCGACCGCCATCCGAGCAGCGTACCGCCGACCTCAGCGATCGACGGCTACCGACTCGATGTAGATGGTCTCCAGCGGCCGGGTACGCGCTCCTGTGATCTGGGCTCCGAGGTCGATCTCGGCGATGAGATCCAGCACATCGTCGCCGGCCGTCAACTGGCCGATCACGTTGAGATCGGCGAGGGGAACATCCTCGCCGAGCACGATCATGAAGCGAGAATCTGATCGGTTCGGTCCGCCTCCTGCGGCCAGGGCCACGGTGCCACGTTCGAACACATAGTCGTCGGCGGGCGGCTCATCGACGACCCGGTATCCAGGACCTCTATCACCCATCGCCGTCTGGTCGCCTGCTTCGATGGCCACCTCGGGCCTGACGCTGTAGACCACGGTGCCGTCGTAGAAGCCTTGTTCGGCAAGGAACACGAAGCTATTGACCGAGTCGGGCGCTTGGTCGGCATCGAGCTCGATGACGAGGTCCCCGCACGAGGTCACCACGGTGGCGGTGAGGGTTCCCGACAGAGCCAAGTCGTCCGGCGATTCGAACTCCATCGGCTCAGCAGGGTCGGGGGCGGTTCCACCACAAGCAACCACCTGTTCGCGTGCCTGTGCGTACGCCGCACCGAGCTCAGACACGGGATCGCGGTCGCGGTTGCGCCAGGCGCTGATTCCCAGCACGACCACCCCGGCCAGGACGACAAGGAGGAAGTTTCGGCCGGTGCGCTTGAGCAGCTGGCGCCGCTCGGCTTTTGCCTTGGCTACCTGCCGCTGGGTTGCCTGGTCGCTCTTGGGTTTGGCCGGCGCTGTCTGCTTGCTCTTGTCCTTGGTGGCGGCCTTTTCTTTGGAGGAAGGCTTCTCTTTCGCAGCGGACTTGCCCTTGGAATCGTCGCCGGCTGGTTTTGACGACGCGCGCGCTGCTTTGGATGGCGGCCGTTTGTTCTTCTGTCGACTCACGCTCGTGGATCTTACAGGCGACTCGGCCGTGGACGCCCAGCTCCGCGCGGTTTGGCCTGCCGCGTTGCGCAATGCCATCGGACTTGCCACGCCCTGCTTGTACACTGCCAGCTGCTCGAGATAGGCACGAAATGTCCCTGATCGTTCAGAAATACGGTGGCACATCGGTGGGCGGTCCCGCCCGGATACAACGGGTGGCCGACCGAATCGCACGCACCCGTCGGGAAGGCCACGACGTCATCGTGGTGGTGTCCGCAATGGGCACTACCACCGATGATCTCATCGCGCTGGCGGGGGAGATCACATCCAAACCGCCCGGTCGCGAGATGGACATGCTGCTCACCGCGGGCGAGCGGATCTCGATGGCGCTGCTGGCAATGGCGCTTGACGTCGAAGGCGTGGAGGCGGTCAGCTTCACAGGCTCCCAAGCGGGAATCCTCACCGATGACGCTCATGGCGAGGCGCGCATCACGGGAATCAGAGGCGATCGGGTCGCCAAGAGCATTGCGGATCACAAGGTCGTCATCGTCGCCGGGTTTCAGGGCGTATCCCCCGACACCAAAGAAGTGACGACGCTGGGGCGAGGTGGTTCGGATGCGACAGCAGTTGCGCTCGCGGCAGCGCACGGCGCCGTGGCCTGTGAGATCTATACCGACGTCGATGGCGTCTTCACAGCCGACCCGCGGGTGGTGCCTACTGCCCGAAAACTCAACGAGGTCACATTCGACGAGATGCTCGAGCTCGCTGCCAGCGGGGCGGGCGTGCTCATGGCCCGTTCGGTGGAGTTCGGCCGGAGGTTCAATATCCCCATACATGTCAGGTCCTCTTTTCATGACGAAGACGGAACCTGGATCAAGGAGACCACCATGGAACAGGCCATCATCAGCGGTGTGGCGCACGATATCTCCGAAGCGAAGGTCACGGTGCACTCGGTTCCCGACCAGCCAGGCGTCGCAGCCGATTTGTTCGAGTCATTGGCGAGTGAAGGCGTCAACGTCGACATGATCGTTCAGAACGTGTCCTCCTCGGGACAGACAGACATCTCGTTCACGGTCCCCAAGGCGCAGAGCACGGAGGCGCTCGCCACGGCAGAGGGAGTGGCGCGCACCCTCGGCGCCGGTGGAGTCGACGTACGCATGGAAACCGGCAAGGTTTCGCTCGTGGGAGCCGGGATGAAGACCGAATCGGGCATCGCCGGCCGTGTGTTTCGCGCTCTGGCCGCCGAAGGAATCAACATCGACATGATCTCGACATCGACCATCCGAATTTCCTGCGTTATCGACCAGTCGGACGTTCCCAGGGCCGTGCAGGCTTTGGTCGCTGCTTTCGAGCTCGACAGCGTGGCCGAGGAGGTGGGGGCGTGAACAAGCATGTCGCAATTGTTGGCGCAACCGGCGCCGTCGGTCGCACGATGCTGTCGATTCTGGAAAACCGGGCCTTCCCGGTTGCAGACCTTCGCTTGTTTGCTTCGGCCCGCTCCAGCGGACAGGTCGTTGAAACCAAGTGGGGAGACGTCGCCGTCGAGGATCTGACTACTGCCGATCCTTCCGGAATCGAGATCGCGCTCTTCTCAGCAGGGGCAACTCGTTCGCGAGAATTTGCGCCCGTTTTCGTCGAGGCAGGCGCGGTCGTGGTGGACAATTCGTCGGCATTCCGCAGAGTGGAAGAGATCCCGCTTGTCGTCGCCGGAGTCAACGATCATGCGATCGCCAGACACTCGGGCATAATCGCCAATCCCAACTGCACGACCATGACGCTGATGATGGGAGTGGGCCCGCTCCACGCCGCGGCGGGCCTCAGAGCCATGACGGCGATGTCGTATCAGTCGGTGTCCGGCTCGGGGATGGCTGCCATCGCCGAGCTCGAGCGGCAGAATCGGGTCTTGGGAGCGGATCCGCAGGCGCTCATGGACGGCAGCTGGGAAGATCCAGGCAGTGAGGTCTACGCTCGGCCCATCGCCTGGAACGTGCTGCCGTTTGCTGGAAGCCTCGACGAGGGCGGGTACACGGACGAAGAGTGGAAACTGGTGAACGAGACTCGCAAGATATTGGAGTCGCCCGCGATCGCCGTCGAGCCGACGTGCGTTCGGGTACCGGTCATGGTTGGCCACGGAATCTCTGCGTCTTGCTGGTTCGATCGCCCGGTAACGGTCGATGAGGCGCTCGAGTTGATCTCCAGCGCTCCTGGCGCCGAGGTCTGGTTGGACAAGGTTCCCACCCCGCTGGATGCTGCGGGGATCGACGAGGTGTTGATTGGCCGCGTGCGCCCCACGCTCGGGGAAAGCGGAGGCATCAATCTGTGGACAGTGGGCGACAACCTCCGCAAGGGCGCTGCGCTCAACACGATCGAGATAGCCGAGCAGCTCTGAGCGCTGGCGCCTTCTCATCGCCCCGGATCGGAGGCACTCTCCATCCGATCTGGGCGCCGCGGCCGTCTTGCTGAGGGTCTCGTTGCGGTAATAGGCTACGAGTACGGGACGTGGCGCAGCTTGGTAGCGCGCATCGTTCGGGACGATGAGGTCGCCGGTTCGAATCCGGCCGTCCCGACCCGAAACGGCGATCGCCGCCCATGATGTGGGCGGCGATCGTGATTAAGGGACGTCGATCGTGATGCGGGCAATCCGCCTTTGGTCCATGACCTTCACCGTCAGCTGGACTCCGTCCACGACCGTCTTGTCCCCCTCGTCGGGTATTCGACCCGTCGTGAACATGAACAGGCCCCCAACCGATGAATATGGCCCGGTCGGCAATGTCATGCCGATCGCATCGGCCAGCTCTTCGACGGGCATTGACCCGTCCGCTTCCCAACGTCGGTGACCGATGGCGACCGCCATCGGAGAGCCCGGGTCGAATTCATCCTGGAGCTCGCCTACCAACTCCGCCATGATGTCCTTGACGGTGACGATCCCTTCGACGCCGCCGTGCTCGTCGAGCACAAAGGCAAGGCCTAGTCGGTTGGTGCGGAATTCTTGGAGCACCGTGAGAAGCGTCGTGCTCTCAGGCACGAAGTACGGGGGTCTGAGCAGCCGGCGGATTCGGCCCGGGTCGGATTTGCCCACCCTGAGCAGATCCTTGACGATCAAGACTCCAACGGCCTGGTCGAGGTCGGCGTCCGGCTCGACGACCGGGTATCGCGAGTGACCCGATTGCGCTACGGCTTGTCCGATGTGCTCGGCAGACAGCGGCAGGGTCAGGGTGACGACGTCGACCCGCGGCGTCATCACGTCTCGGACGGGCCGGTCGGCTGCGACGAAGACGGAGTGGATGATCTCGCGCTCGACCTGTTCGATGTGCCCTGCTTCCTCGCCGAGTCGGGCGAGAGCGACGACGTCTTCCTCGGTTACCGGGCGAGCGCCGTCGGCGCCGGCCCTGAAGAGCCGGAGCAACCAGTTTCCGGCGGTTCGAAACACCCGAGATATCGGCGCCAGGAGCCGAACGACATACCAAAGAACGGTCGCGACTGCCATGCCGTACCCCTCAGGATTTCGGGAGGCCAGCGTTTTCGGGGTGATTTCGCCTGCCACCAATACGATCGCCGTCACCACAAACGTCGCAACGACGGGGCCAAAACTCGATCCGATGAGGTCGACCGCCAGGACGGTGGCGATGGAGGTTGCCAAGATGTTCACGAAGTTGTTGGCCACGAGGATGGTCCCGATCGTTGCTTCGGGGTTGGCCGCCAGGGCCGCCAAGCGCTGGCCCCTGCGCCCGAGCTGTTGGAGTTGAGCCAGGCGTTCCCTGGGGATGGCCACGACGGCTGTCTCCGATCCCGAAAGGAATCCCGACGCCGAGAACAGAAACGCCAACAAGACGAGGAGCGAGATTTGGACGGCGGTCATAGCCGTGGCTTGGCCACGAGCTGCCTCACGCGCCCGCCGGTTGCGCGGTCCCTATCGTGGCCCGCAATTGCTGAGCGGTGAACGGTTTCACTACCCAGCCATCTGCGCCGGCGCGTTTGGCTATGAAGGCATCGGCCTGACGATCGAGCAGCATCACGATTGCACCGGCCGGAATGGTCCCCGCATGAATGGCTTCGCGCAGCTGACGAGTGATCGCCATCCCGCCCATGGAGCCGACTTGCATATCCACCAGGTAGACACCCGGCATATGCTGAGCAGCGGCGTTGCTGGCGGCTCTCGGATCTTCTTCTACGACAATACGGGTCCCCGGCATGTCCAGCGATGCCGAAACGTCGTTGTGCACCCAGGAGGCATCGGAGACCAGCAGCACGGTTCTCATGGGCGCCCACGATAGCTTCCTTCTGCCCGGGCTCGGATTTCCACACGCCGGGCCTGCCGTATCATGGCCAGCCGTGAGAGCTCTCTTCATCGTTATCGCCGTGCTGCTGATCCCATCGGTGGCATCGGCACAGGCGGACCAGGCCGAAGTACCACCGATCGACGTCATCGACGTGAGCGGCCCCATCGACGAGCTGGGCGCCGAATTCATCATTGGGGCCATCACCGCTGCTCACGACGACGGCGCCCAGGCGGTGATACTTCAGATCGATTCGCCGGGAGCCGTCGACGAGTCGATTCGGGAGGTCATCGAGATCGTCGCCAGCCCTCCTCTTCCGGTCATCGCCTGGATTGGAGATGCGCCGGCGACCGCCCGAGGCGGTGCGCTCGACATGGCGGCGGCGGCCAGCTTGACGCTGGCTGCGCCCGGGGTCGAGATCGGCTACTCGTCCCCTCTGATCGTCGGCGGAGACGCGCCGGGAGCAAGTGGTTTCGAGACGCTTGTCGTGGTGTCTGAGCCAGGCGGCCCCGTTGACGGGCTCGAGCCGGCGCTGGGAGGGCTGATCGTCTCATTGGATGGGATGCAGTTCACCGTGGCAGGATCGATCGTGGCTCTCGACACGGCAGTCGAAGTCACTGACGACGATGGCAATATCCGCCGCCAAGTTGCTCCGCAGGTCCGGTTCCAGGAGCCCGGCTTGCTCACGCGAACGATGCGCTTGGCGCTCCAACCAGAAGCGATCTTCTTCTTTCTCGTCGCGGGCCTCTCGCTGGTGGTCTTCGAGTTCTATGCAATCGGCCCCGGTGTCGCCGCGGCGACTGCTGCCTTGCCCTTGCTCCTGGCTGGGTATGGGCTGGTCGTACTTCCGGTTGGTTGGGGTTTCTGGCTGGTTTTGCTGTGCATTTGGCTGTTGGCGAGCGACTATCAGCGCGGCGGTTTCGGAGTGCTTTCGTACGCCGCTTCGATCGTTCTGCCGGTCGGCGGCTGGTTCATCGTGGACACGCGCCCTCAAATAGAACAGTCGGTGTGGTCGGTGATCGTGATCGCGCTCGGGGTCATGCTTTTCTTCATGTTTGCCATGCCAACGGTGGCCCGGTCACGGTTCACAACACCGACGATGGGTCGGGAATATCTCATCGGAAAGGAGGGCCGGGCTGTCACGGACGCCGTGGCGGGCGTCCTCACCGTAGAAGTCGACGGAGCCTCGTGGCACGGTACGACTTTTCGGGAATCGTCAATCGTGGCGGGCTCCCCGGTCACTGTGCAAGCGATCCAGGGTCTCTATCTGGAGGTGGTCGAACTCGTCGAGGTTGACCCCGACCGAGAGGAAGACCGCGAAAACAAATCCGAGCAGCTGGAATAATTTTCCTGGTCCTCGGAAACTACCCCTGGTAGCTTCCCGCCGCAGGCTTTGGCGGAGTGGCAAGGAGGAGTTGTTCATGCTCGAGGCGCGTTTTGGCGACTGGCAATTGATGGGTCTCTGTCGGGGGAACCATTCCCACCTGTTTTTCCCTCCCAGCACTTTTGAGCGCAAAGACGAGCGTGAGCGCCGCGAAATCCGCGCAAAGGCGATCTGTCAGGTCTGCCCGGTTCAAAGCAGTTGCGTCGAATATGCACTCGACATCCGGGAACCGTACGGTATCTGGGGTGGCACGACCGAGACGGATCGCAAAGAGCTTCTCACCGCCTAGCGATGTTGAAACCGTGTGAGAGGGGCCCGGTCAGCGGGCCCTTTCTTATGCCCGAGGGTCTACACGCTCCGGACGGAGCGGACATCGCCGTTGCGCGTTGTGACTCCGGCAGCATCGAGATACTCGAGAAGAGGCACCGCGTACTTCCGAGAAAGCTGGAGGGCGTCCCGAAAATCCGCGACGGAGAACGGCGCCTCGAACGAGCGGACGGCTGTCGTGATTGTCTCGATTTGGCCGGGTAGGAAGGCGAACTCGTCGTTGATACGTATCAGCCTGCCCTCCCGCAAAAAAACATGCAGCACCTCCGGGTCGAGCCCGAGGTCGCGGATGCGAGGCACGGTGAGCCCGGCCTCCTGCAGGCTGGCCTCGACTCGCTCCCACGCCGCAGCCGTTTCGGCTGGCGGCGCCGCAGCAAAATCCTTCGCTGCCACGGTTGCGCCGGAGTCGATCACCTCCCATTCCTGAATCAGTGCGTCGACAAGAGCCCGTTCTACGCCGAGCTCACTGGCGAGCTGGGCACGGGGCATGCCTGGTCGGAGCGGGTGAGTCTCGTGAAACCGCGACAATGCCGTGGTGGCCCGCTCGGCAAGTGTGCTGCGGAACTCGGAGCTGATCGCAGTGCCGCCGATGGCAGTCCGCGGGACTCCTCCTCTCGTCCAGGCCGACAGGTCGCTGAGCGACGCCACACCCCTTGCCTGGAGGAGCATGTCGGCTTGCTGGTCTGGCGTGGCACGCTCAATACCGCGAAGCGCACCGAGGGAGGCCGAGATCGTGGTGCGACGTCGCGGGGGACTTGGATCGATCACCTGGCCGCCGGCGACCACAGCGCGTCGACCAACCTCCCGCAGCACGAACCGATCTCCAACCGATACCGGTACCGGTTCAGGCAGGCGGATGACGGCGTAGCCGCTCTCATTCGGAATTGGGCGAAGCTCGGCGGGCCACGCACCGGTGCCGAAATGCACGTGATAGGCGCCACGCTCCGACGGGCCCCCGTCTTCGTACCTGGCCGGCCGTAGATGCACCAGCCACCGATCGGAGGTTCGCCAGTCTCCCGGCCTGCCCAGCATCATGCCCCGACCGACCTGGCTGCGCTCGAGGCCGGCCAGGTTGATGGCACAGCGGCTACCGGCGCCGACGGTGACGGCATCTTCTTCGTGCTGGTGCAGGCCACGAACTCGTGCGCTCACGCCTGCCGGGAGCAGTTCGAGCTCGTCGCCAGTCGATAGAGACCCGTCGATGAGCGTGCCCGTGACCACCGTTCCCGCTCCTGCGATTGAGAACGACCGATCGACCCAAATTCGGGGACGTTGCGTCTGCGGCCTATTCGATTCGACCGCCTCCGCCATCTCGTCGAGCAATGTGGAAAGCTCAGCCATGCCTGTGCCGGTCTTTGCCGAAACGTGGATCATCGGTGCGTCTGCCAGCACCGAATCGGTGAGGTGCTCGGCCACCTCGAGGTAGGCCAGCTCCAGGAGGTCGTGGTCGACGAGATCGGATTTGGTGAGGACCACGACCCCATGTCTGATTTCGAGCAGCTCGAGCACGGCGAGATGCTCTTCGGACTGAGGCATCCAGCCCTCGTCGGCAGCCACGACGAACATGGCCGCGTCAATCGCCTCGATTCCGGCCAGCATGTTCTTGATGTAGCGCTCGTGGCCGGGAACGTCGACAAAAGCGACTTCGGTCCCCGATGCCGTGTGCCTCCATGCGAACCCGAGATCGATGGTGAGGCCCCGTTGCTTCTCCTCGTCCCAGCGGTCAGGGTCGCGCCCGGTGAGGGCTTCAATGAGCGTCGACTTCCCATGATCAACATGGCCGGCGGTGCCGAAGACAGGCACGATCAGTGCCGCACGGCCAAGGCGTTTTGCACTGCTTCGTCGTCGGCAGGATCAACGGCCCGAAGATCGACGATCAAGTCCCCCTTGTCTCGACGGGTGAGGATCGGCGTTTCGCTCGACAACAGCTCCTGCCAGCGGTGACCGCTGTCTGCGATTCGGCCGATCGGTGATGGTAGCTCCAGGCCCGGCACCGATCCGGCTCCCAACAGCGAGGAGCCATCCTCGATCACGAGTGGCTCGTGGCCGAGGGCGAGGAGCCGGGAGCTCAGGTCGGCAGGAGAAGTCATTACCGATGCCCAGAACGGGATCTCCGGGACTCGGTCATCGAGATACAGCTCTGCGGTGGTGGTTAGTGCCGCCATGGTTGCGCCGTCGATGCGGAGCGCTCGCGCCAATGGGTGCTTCTTCAGGGTCTCGACATGCTCTCCCGAGCCGACGATGATGCCGGCCTGGGGCCCGCCCAAGAGTTTGTCCCCGCTGAACAGAGCGAGGTCCACGCCGCGCTGGAGCTCTTGTCGCACCCCCGGCTCGCCATGGAGCCATTCGGGCGGCGGGCCGGGCATCCAAGGAACGTCGGCGTCGATGAGGCCCGATCCGAGGTCGTAGGCCAACGGGACATCTTGGTGCTTGCTGAGGGCGACGAGCCCGTCCATGTCGACCTCTTCACTGAAGCCAACGACCCGATAGTTGGAAGGATGGACTTTGAGCAGCAGGCCGGTCTCCGCGTCGATCGCTCGTTCGTAATCGCTGAGTCGGGTGCGGTTGGTGGTCCCGATCTCACGAAGCTTGGCGCCAGAGACGGCCATCAACTCGGGCAGTCGGTACGAGCCTCCGATTTCGATCAGCTCTCCACGCGAAACCGGTACCTGGCGTCCCGTTGCCAGCGCAGCCAACGTGAGGAGCAGGGCTGCTGCGTTGTTGTTGACGACGTGGGCCGCCTCGGCCCCGGCGAGAACCCGCAACAATTCACCGAGGTAGCGTCCTCGGCCGCCTCGTTCGCCCTTCGTGAGATCGAATTCGACGTTGCCGTACGATGACGCCGCTCGGGCCGCTGCGGCGGCCGCCTCGGGGTGGAGGGGGGCTCGGCCCAGGTTCGTGTGCAGGAGGACGCCTGTGGCGTTGATCATCCGTTGCGGGCGGCTGCGGTGGAGCATGGCGGCATGCTCGATGGCGAGGGCCGTGGCATCGGTGGTAACCCCCGATCGAAGCGAAGCGCGCGCTTCGTCGATCGCGGCGCGGGCAATCACAACGGCCAAGCCACGCGGCAGCGATGCACTCAGCTGCTTCGAGAGTGCATCGACAGAGGGGATCGATCGCAGCGACACCATGTGCTCAGGTTACTCCCGGCAGTAATCTGGCTTTCATGGTCGTTCTGATCTTCGTTGTCGTCCCCATTGTCGAGCTGTTGGTGCTCTTCGCCGTGCAGGATCTGATTGGTTGGCCGATCGCCATCGCCATCGTCTTGTTCACAGGTGTGCTCGGTGCGTTTCTGGTGAAGCGCCAGGGCCAGGCGGCGTGGGAAGCGATCGGCACCGCCTTCCAATCCGGCGTGTTTCCCGGTAAGGAGATGGGCCATGCTGCGCTCGTGTTGGTCGGAGGGGCGTTTCTGCTCACTCCCGGTTTCCTCACCGACATCGTCGGCTTTTCGCTCATGATTCCCCAGATCCGCGAGGTGGTGCGAGTGAAGGCGACGGCTTGGTTCCTTCAACGGCAGGTGCAGCTCTGATGCAGCCCGCTTCCACCCTGCTCGTCGTGCGAGATGGCCCTGACCACATCGAAGTGCTGATGGGGAAGCGTTCCGTCGCTGCGTCGTTTGCCCCCGGTGCCTACGTGTTTCCGGGAGGAGTGGTGGACGACTCAGATGGCGATCGCCGAGCGGTGGAGGCAGCCGGTGGCGTGCGCGATCCTTGGCGGGTTGCCGCGATACGCGAGACCTATGAAGAAACGGGCGCGCTGGTGGCTGTCGACAGTCGTCCGTTTTCACCAGGAATGGACTTTTGGCTGGTGGCTGCCGCGCACGATATCAAGCTTCAGCTCTCCGAGCTTGTCCATATCTCGACCTGGGTGACCCCGGCTCCGTTGCCCCGCCGGTACGACACCCGATTCTTCCTCACCCGGAGTCGGCCGGCGGTTCTCGTTCCCGACGGCGACGAGCTGACCGAGGTGCGCTGGGTTTCCCCTTCTCGAGCGCTGGCCGAGCGGAGTGAGGGCTCGTTTCCGGCCATCTCCCCGACCGTCGCACATCTCGGTTGGCTCGCCGAATTCTCGACGGCCGACGAGGCATGGAAGGGCGCCATCGAAGGAGCATTCGCGCACCTCGTGGACCAGGAGGCCGTCGAAGGCACTCAGCCGCCCGGGCTGGGCCGCGCCCTATGAGCGTCGAGAAGATCCTTGCCCCCAATCCGGGCCTTTTCACGGGTCCCGGCACGAACACCTACCTGGTTCGATCTGACTCCGAAATCGTGATCCTCGATCCTGGTCCGATTGATGCCAGCCATCGAGGGGCGATCGAGGCGCAGATTGGGAATGCTGTGGTTGCCGCCGTGATCGTGACCCACACCCATCCCGATCATGCTCCCCTCGCCAACCCCATCGCCCGCCACTACGCGGCGCCAGCCATCGGCTACGCATCTGGACCCGAGTTCGTCCCCGATGAACTGGTGGCCGACGGTGATGCGGTCGCGGTTGGTGACGAGCGTTTGGAGGTGATCGCCACGCCTGGACATGCGGATGATCACATATGTCTGCGGCTCGGTCGCCAGCTTTTCACAGGCGATCACATCATGGGAGGTTCGACCGTGATGGTGGACGATCTCGTTGCATATCTCGCATCGCTCGAACGGCTACGTGATATCGAGATCGATCGCATGCATCCTGGGCATGGGCCCGCCATCGAGGATCCCGGCGGCGTCATCGACTACTACATATCCCATCGCCTCGAACGCGAACGAGAGATCCTTGACGCCGTTCGGAGCGGCTCGGGCTCGGTCGGGTCCATCGTCGAGGAGGTTTATCGCGATGTTGATGCCGCTCTTCATCCGATTGCTGCCTATTCGGTGGCCGCTCACTTGCGAAAGCTCGCGGCCGAGGGGACGCTGACATTCGACGGAGGCACTGCGACCGAGCTGTGGGATGCCCTCGTGGCACTCCGGCTCAGGCGCTAGGGAAAAACAGAGAGATCCGACCGAGGTCGGATCTCTCTGCTGCCGAGTCCCTTGGAGGAGGTAGGGACATCTTTGGGTGGAAGCCTCCTGGCCGTTTACCTTGGCACGTTCATGAAGAGAACATCGGCCCGGCATCGACAAACCTTGGGTGCCGTTTGCAGTTCGCACTGAGTAACTAGTTATCGAGGAGGAAGCCGATGGGAGATGCTCGCGGACGACGACTCTGGTGATGATCGCCTGAGATAGCGGTCCGCCCGTCGTGGGGGCTAGGAGGGGAGGGCGGCGAGAGCTTCGGCGACTTTGGCGATGCGGGCCGTGCAGGTCTCGTCGACGATTGGAGGCACCAATTCGGTCGTCCGCTTCGCCAGGCCGGTGAGGGCGTGGGCGGAGCTGGTGGACGGTGCGGCGGCAACCACGGGGGCGCCTTCATCGCCGCCCTTCACCAGAGCCGGGTCCAGTGGGATCGATGCCACCAGTGGCACACCGAGATCTTCCGCGAGTGAGGCTCCACCGCCGGAGCCGAAGAGCTCATAGACGGTGCCATGCTCGCAAACGAAGTCGGACATATTCTCAACCACCCCGATGACCGGCATGAATGAGCGCCGGGCCATGTCGGCGACCCGCACCGCCACTTTCTGAGCGGTCTTCTGCGGCGTCGTCACAACGAGCATCTCGGCCTGGGGGAGCAGCCGGCTCAGCGCCATCTGGATATCGCCCGTTCCCGGTGGGAGGTCGATGATGAGATAGTCGAGCTCACCCCACTGGACCTGACGAAGGAATTGCTCGAGGGCCTTGCCCAACATGAGCCCGCGCCACATGAGGGCGGTCTCTTCTGTTTCCACGATGAGCCCGGTGGAGATGAGCTTGACGCCGTATGCCTCGATGGGAAGCATCATGCGGTCTTCGGTGGCCTCAACTCTGTCTGTGGCCCCGAGCATGCGAGGAATCGAAAAGCCCCAGATGTCCGCGTCGAGCAAGCCGACCCGCCAACCCTGCTGGGCGAGCGCTACGGCCAGGTTGGTGCTCACCGTGCTCTTGCCGACTCCGCCTTTGCCGCTGCCAACGGCGACGACTCGGGTGAGCGGGCTGACTTGAGTCGGCTCGGCCGCTTCGCGGGCCTTGAACCGGGCTGTGGACATGAGGTCGGCGCGTTGTTGCTTCGTCATGGCCGTCGTGCGCACGGATACGTCGGCGACGCCGCTGAGCGCTTTGACCTTGCGCACGGCGTCTTCCTCGATTTGGCCGCGCATGGGGCATTCGGCGATGGTCAGGGCTATGCCAATGGACACGGAGGAGCCTTCGATCTGCACGTCATGAACCATGCCCAGCTCGACGATGTCGGCGCCAAGCTCCGGGTCCAGCACGCCTTTCAGGGCGCCGATGACGTCGTCGTGGGCAATCACGGGACAATCGTAGGCCGGGGTCGGGGCCTAGTGGGTATGGCGCGGAAAAGGGCGCCTGATCGGCGCCCTTTTCGCGATGAGTGGTGGCTCAGGAGAACGAGTTGCCGCAGCCGCAACTCCGGGTGACGTTGGGGTTCTCGATTGCGAATCCTGCTCCCATGAGCCCGTCCTTGTAATCGAGTGTCGAGCCTTTCACGTGCTCGTAGCTTTGCGAGTCGACGTACACCTTGACGCCGTTCGTGAACTCCTCGACCACATCTCCATCCTCGACGGTTCCGTCGAAATACATGTCGTACGAGAAGCCGGAACACCCGCCGGGTCTCACTGCGACGCGTAGCGCGAGTTCGGTGTCGCCTTCGTCGGCGATGAGTTCTGCCACCTTCATGACGGCGTTGTCGGTGAGAGAGATCGCTCGCGGCGGTACGTTGGATTTGATGCTGAGAAGCTGGTCCATGTGGATGTCCTCGGTGAGAGCTGTCTTGCATCGATTATATCCGTATGCGCTACGAAACCGAACCGACCGGCCGCGCCGCCGGCCTGCTTGACTTGGCTCCCCGAGCGAGGAGTGCCGTAACGTGCCAAAACAAGTCATATCTACTCCATCGGCTCCGAGCGCGCTCGGCCCGTACTCGCCTGCCGTAGAGGCGAATGGTTTCGTGTTCGTATCCGGCCAGGTGGCCATCGTCGCCGCCGGCGATCGACCGGAGTCCGTCTCCGAGCAGGCAAAGGTGGTTCTCGATAACATCTCGGCCATCCTGGGCGACGCCGGCCTCACCATGTCCGACATCGCCAAGAGCACCATCTTCTTGGCCGACATCGATGACTTTTCGGCAGTTAACGACGTCTATGCCTCATATTTCGATCTGGATCCCCCGGCGCGGTCGACATTTCAGGTCGGCGCCCTTCCCGGCGGCTTCTTGGTCGAGATCGAAGTCATAGCGGCTCGCTGACAGGGGGAGACGGGACCGGATGCGATATCGAATGTTGGGACCGTTCGAGGTCCTCGACGGTGAGGATTCGGTCCACCTCGGTGGTGGCCGCCAGCGCGCCTTCCTCGTCCTTCTCATGCTCAACGCCAATCAGGTGGTTTCGACGGATCGGATCATCGACGAGCTCTGGGGCGATGACGCCCCAGACACGGTCGCCAACGTGATCCAGGTGTATGTGTCACGGTTGCGCAAGGCGCTCGAGCCAGATCGACCGAAGGGGGCCGAGAGCTCGGTGTTGCTCACCCGCAGGCCCGGCTACATGCTGAAGGTGGATCCGTCCGATATCGATGCGTATCGCTTTGAGGAGCTGTCCGCCCGCGGTCGCGCCGCGATGGCCGAGGACGCCATGGGCATAGCCGCGAGCCTGTTCAGCCAAGCGATGGGTCTGTGGGCGGGCGAGGTTCTCGCCGACCTGGCATTCGAGGACTTTGCCCGGAGTGAAATCGAGCGCCTCGGCGAGGCGCGTTTGAACTGTCTCGAGCACCTTGCCGAAGCACGGCTGGCCCTTGGTCAGCACGAGGAACTGGTCGGCGAGCTCGAGATTCTGGTTGGTACCCATCCGCTGCGCGAGCAACTCTGGGCTCTCTTGATGACGGCGCTGTATCGGAGTGGGCGTCAGGCTGAGGCGCTGAGGGCATATCGGCGCGCCGCCGACATCCTGGTGGAGGAGCTCGGAATCGATCCATCTCCTTTCCTGCAAGAGCTCGAGGAGCAAATTCTGGTTCAAGATCCGTCGCTCGATGCCCCGACGGTTGAGCGAGAGCCCCTCACCGTGGCGTCGCCGCAAGCTCCACCTCCCCTGATCGGGCGGGGCGGGCAGATGGCAGCTGTCGATGATGCCTTCGAAGTGGTCGCCAACGGTCGTTCGGTGCTCATCACCGTGTCGGGTGAACCGGGTATGGGCGTTGGGCGGTTACTCGCCGAAGTCGACAGGATTGGGCGAACCAACGGTTGTGAGGTGCGGCGCGCCCGAGCCTTTCCAACGACGTCGATCCAGCCCGGTGAGATCCTCGATCAACTCGGAGGCCTCCGCGCTGAGAAGCCGCTCGTCGTCACGATTGCCAATGCCCGAGACTGCGACCCAACATCGCTGGCCGCGATCCGACGGGCGATCATCTCCGGAACGACGCCGCTGATGGTTGTCCTGGGCATGACGCCCCAGGAGGATCGGCACAGCCTGGGTATCGACCAAATGGCGAGGGCGATCGCCGTCGGTAATACCGTGATCCCGCTGGAGGTTGGCCGGGTGTCCCTTGCCGAGTGCCAACAGGTCATGGACGCCGATTTGGCGCACCATCTCCTCCAACTCACGGGCGGCTATCCGTTTGAGCTGTCGCAAGCTTTGTCGGCGCTTCGCGACGAGGGCGTCGTCGATTGGGATGGCGCCCGCATCCGTACGGTGAGCACCATTCCCGACACGATCAAACCAGCCCTCACCCAGGTTGTGAAGGGCCTACCGAAGGAGCAACGGCGGCTGGTGGAGGCAAGTGCATTGGCGGCGATGCCGATGCCATTGCGTGTGGTGAGCTCCCTCCTCGGTGTCATCGAAGACGAAGCGCTCGAGGTGATCGAAGAGCTGGTGTCGATCGGTTTGCTGGACGAGAAGCCGGAAGGCGTACAGGCGTCAGCGGCGCTCGCCTCCGGCCGACTCGCCGCCCACCTCGGTCAAACCCGGCGCTCGTCGTTGTACGGCGATCTGGCCGCCAGCTTCGACGGTGTGGCGTTGGATCGCACCATTGGATGGTTCGCTCTTCATTCCAACGACAACCTGCGAGCCGCCGCGCTTCTCAGCGCCGCCGGGCTCACCGAAGTGGAGCGTGGGAACCTCGGAGAGGCTCGCGATCTGTTGGATGGCGCCATCGAGGCCAAACGGAGGCTCGGCGAAGACTCCGACGAGCTCTGGGGAGAGCTCCACCTTGGCATGGCGCAATGCCATCGGTTGGCAGGCTGGTCAGACCTGGCTGCGGCGGCGCTCGACATTGCAGTGCCATTGCTGTCGGGCGAAAAGCTGGTCGACGCATTGGGTTGGGCTGCCCAAGTCGCCGACGATCGTCAGAGGGTGCCCGAGAGTGAATGGTGGGTAGCGCGAGGTGAACATGCTGCCATCACTGGCGGCGCGCCCGAGAAGCTGGGCTCCCTCCTCTCCTTGCGAGCTCGAGTGCTCAACCGCCTCGCATTTGCCGAGGAATCCGACGAATGCGCGCGAAAGGCGGAGATACTCCTCGCCGAGCATGCTGGGCCGCGGCAGCGTTTCTTGTCGTCGTACAACCGAGCTTGGATCGCTTTCGACCGGGGCGAGATGCGCCAAGCGGAGTCGGCGTTCGCCGGCCTCATCGATCAAACCAACAACGAGAGCCACCTCGCCGATCTCATGGCTTGGCATGGGCGCTCTCTCTTCTTCCTCGGCCAAGTCGATGAGGCGCTGGCGGCGCTCTCGACCGCCGAGGCGCTCGGCCGCAAGACCGGTGACGGTGGCCCTGTCTTTCTTTCTTTCCTCGGTCGCGCCGAGGGAGCGTTGGCGTTTGGAATGCTCGACCAGGCGCGAGATGCGGTCGCGGAGTTCACCGGTCTCGTGATGCACCAATTCCCAGCCTGGGAGAACATTGCTCGTTTCCTGGGAGCTCGCCTCGCCTTGTTGGCAGGTGACATGGCCGCGGCCGAAGACGAGATCGCCAACGCCATGGACCTGTCAGCGATTGGGCCGGGCGGCAGACGATGGTGGCTCGCGTGTCGAGCGGTGCAAATGCGACTGGACCGATACGACGGCCCCGAGGTGGACCTCCTGATCGAAGAAGCGAGAAAAGCGCGCTGGCACGCTGCCGAGCTTCCCCTGGAGCTGTGGGCGGCGGAGGCGCGCGGGGATCAGGGTTTGGCGACAGCGGCGGTGGAGACGGGCTTGCGAACGGGCCTGATCGTCAACGCAATCCGAGCCTTTCATTTGCTGGAATCGCCGGATGACGGCCTGCGCAGCCGTGTCGAGACCGCAGCGCGGTCCAACCTCGGTGGCCGCAACGAAGCCTGGACCGAGGAGGTCCTTGGTCTGCTCGACTGATTGGACGCTCCGCCTTCGGCTCTTCTAGCCGAAGCGGTAGCCGACCGATCGGATCGTGGTGATCCACCCGGCACGCTCTTCGCCGACCTTGGCGCGGAGTCGCCGGACGTGGACGTCGACGGTGCGAGCCCCCCCGAAGTACTCGTACCCCCAGACCTTGGACAGCAGTTGTTCGCGGCTCCACACGCGACCCTGGTTCGCCATGAAGAAGCGAAGCAGCTCGTACTCCATATACGTCAGGTCGATAGGCACGCCGTCGATTGTGGCCTGGTACGTCGCAGTGTTGAGATCGAGATCGCGGAACGTCATGAGGTCACTTTCCGATTGCGTGGACACGAGGCGCCGTATCCGCATCCTGAGCTCGTTGGGCTCGAACGGTGCCACCGTGAAATCGGACAGCGACGGCTCGCCTTCCAGCGCTGCCAAGTGGTCGGTCATCGCGGCTACGAGGATGGGAACCCCCGAATCCTCGTACACCCGCCGCACGAGGCGCAAACGCCGCAGTGGCTGATCTCCGAGTTCGACGATCAGCAGGCTCCATCCTGAAGCAGCCTCGGGTTTGTCGAGATCCTGGTCGCCCACGAATTCGAACGCCTGCCCGCTCAATGCCAGTGATTCTTGAAGCCCGACGGAACAATCGCCGGGGTATACGGCCACGGTGCTCATCACAAGATCGGCAAGTAGGTTTCGAGCTCGAACGGGGTGACGTGGTGCTGGTAGCGATTCCACTCGGCCCGCTTGTTGCGAATGAACCAGTCGAATACGTGCTCCCCAAGCGCCGTGTGAACCAACTCCGAGCGTTCCATTTCGTCGAGGGCATGGGACAAAGTCTCGGGAAGCCGCCGGATCCCTAGCGACGACCGTTGATCGTTGGTCATGTCGAAGACGTTGGTGCCCACCTCTTCGGGCAGCTCGAGCCCCTGACGGATGCCATCGAGTCCGGCGGCCAGCAGGACGGAGAAGGCGAGGTACGGGTTGCACGCCGCGTCAGGCGACCGATACTCAACGCGAGTCGAGCTGCGCTTGCCTGCCTTGGTCGTCGGCACCCGCACCAGCGCCGACTGGTTGTTGCGCGCCCAGAAACCATAGATAGGCGCTTCGAAGCCGGAGACCAGTCGTTTGTAGGAGTTGACCCATTGATTGGTGACGGCCGTGAGTCCCGGGGCGTGCTCGAGCAGGCCGGCAATGAACGCCTCCGCCACCTTCGACAGGCCGGTTGGCGTTTCGCCATGGAAGGCATTCGTATCGCCCTCGAAGAGAGAAAGGTGCATATGAAAGCCCGAGCCGTCGTGGTGCTCCATGGGCTTGGGCATGAAGGTGGCGTAGATGCCATGCGTCAGAGCTACTTCCTTCACAACGAGTCGGAATGTCATCACGTTGTCGGCCATGGCCAACGCGTCGTCGTATCGCAGGTTTATCTCGTGCTGGGATGGAGCGACTTCGTGGTGAGATTGTTCGACGGGGATGCCCAATCGTTCGAGGTTCTCGATCGTCTGGCGGCGATACTCCTGGGCAGTGTCCAGAGGGGTGAGGTCGAAGTATCCACCGCGGTCGAGGACCTGCGGGACGGGCCCGGAGTCGGCGAAGTAGAAGTACTCGAGCTCCGGACCGACATAGAAGCTGTATCCCATCTCCGCTGCTTCGCGTAGGTTGCGCCGGAGCACGAACCGAGGGTCGCCCGCAAAAGCCTGCCCGTCCGGCGAGTGGATATCGCAGAACATCCGAGCGACGCCCTGCTCCTCCCGCCACGGAAGGATCTGAAATGTGGTCGGATCGGGTCGGGCAACCATGTCGGCCTCGTGCACCCTGGCGTACCCGTCGATCGACGAACCGTCGAAAGTCATGCCTTCCTGGAAGGCTGTCTCGAGCTCGGCAGGGCTGATCGCCACCGACTTCAAGAACCCCTGAACGTCGGTGAACCAGAGCCGAATGAAGCGAATGCCCCGTTTGGCGACCGTCTGGAGCACGTACTCGGACTGTTTTTCGTAGGCCGGTTCCACGAGGTCACGGTAGCCGCCGACGAGGTGTGGCAAAAGGCCAGAGTGGCCTCGAATGGAGCTGTAACACAGCGTTCACATTGAAGAAACGGCGACGAAATCGGCACCTGACAGCCTCCTCCCACCGGCCGCTATCGTGCGGCCACCACAGCCGTGTCCATGTGAGGAGTCAATGTGAGCTATCGAGCGGAATACATTTGGATCGACGGTCAGCAGCCGACGGCCAAGCTTCGTTCCAAGACCAAGATCGTTCCGGACGGCGCTGAGCCTCCGATCTGGGGCTTTGATGGTTCCAGCACCCAGCAGGCGCCTGGGGAGGCGTCGGACTGTGTCCTTCGCCCGGTCTTCACGTGTCCCGATCCGGTGCGGGGCAACGATGACATACTCGTGATGTGTGAAGTGCTCACGGTCGACTTGGAGCCGCACCCGTCCAATACCCGGGCCGCGTGCGTGGCAACCGCAGAGAAGTTTGCCGCCTTTGAACCGTGGTTTGGGATCGAACAGGAATACACGTTCTTCAAAGACGGGCGCCCCCACGGTTGGCCCATAGGTGGCCTGCCGGCCCCCCAAGGAGGGTATTACTGCGGCATCGGCGCAGACGAGATTTGGGGCCGGGATGTCGTAGAGAGGCACACGAAGGCGTGCATGGATGCCGGCCTCCAGATCTCGGGCACCAACGCCGAAGTCATGATCGGTCAGTGGGAGTTTCAGATTGGCCCGCTCGGCCCTGTCGAAGCGGCCGACCAAGTATGGGTCGCGCGGTGGCTGCTCTATCGAGTGGCAGAGGACTTCGATATTTCGGCCACGCTCGACCCCAAGCCGGTCAAGGGCGATTGGAACGGGGCTGGTGCCCACACCAACTTCTCCACCAAGCAGATGCGCGAGGCGTACGACCCCGTGTTGGCGGCTTGTGAAGCACTGGGCAAGGCCCACGACGACCATATCGTTCACTATGGGGCGGACATCGAGCACCGGCTCACCGGCCTCCATGAGACGGCGCCATGGACCGACTTCAGCTACGGCGTCTCTGACAGAGGAGCTTCGGTGAGAATTCCCTGGCAAACCGAGGTGGACAAGAAGGGCTATATCGAAGATCGACGCCCCAACGCCAACATGGATCCGTACGTGGTGACTCGTCTGATCACGAACACCGTGTGCTCTACTGCCACCGCCTGATCCGAACCCGAGCATGAAGAGAGGAGGGGCCGTACGCGCGGCCCCTCCTCTCTTCATGCGTGGTTGCTGAGCGCCGATCGAAAGAGGTCGACGACCCCATCGATTGACGTTGCGTAGCCGTCGGCGCCGAGTTGTGTCGCATGTTCGGCGCTTTCGATGGCGCCACCGCCCAGGTAGACGGGAACGGTCGTCGCTCCCTTGATTGAGCGCACGGTGCGTTCGATGGTTTCTTCGTTCCGAGGCGCGAATGCAGAGATTCCGACCGCCACGAGATCGGAAGTCTGCTTCACCGCGTGAACGAACGATTCTGCGGGGGTGTTGGCGCCCAGATCGTCCACGTAGAAATGATCGAGGCGGAGGAGATCGGCGAGCATCGTCCCCCCCAGATGGTGAGCGTCCCCTTGCGGGCTCCCAAGGATGATCGAGCCGCGTCGGCGCCCGCGCGGCGTGAAGCGGGGGCTGATCCGCCCCACGAGCCTCGAGGCAATGAGGCTGGCCCGATGCTCGTCGGCAATGTCGATCCTCCCGCCTTCCCATTTCTCACCGATCGATCGAAGTGCCGGAAGGAGGCCGCGCTCGTAGATGTCGCGAGGCTGACTCCCGGAGGTCAGGGCTGCTTCGATGATCGACCAGGCGCCGGGCTCGTCGCCATCCAGAAGCCGGTCCTCGAGTCGGGCCGGCCAGTCCTGGGCCGCCGCCGCCGTCGGTGGCGACATGAGGCTCTCGACATCTGCCAGTTCGACGCGCCAGGTGTTTCCCTCTTTGTACGCAGGGAGCTTTCCGAGGCGGATGTAGCGGTACGCCGTCATGTAGTGGACGCCGAGGAGATCGGCTGCCGCTTGGAGTGAGATGGGTTGAGATTCATTCATCGGTCGCCTCTTCACTTCCCGAGATTGACATCTCTGTAAGTTTAGTACTAAATTCATTTCAGTACTAAATGTACAGGAGGAAGTTAGCGCAATGACTATGACAATGGTGGGCACTCCCGAACGGTCAGTCTCTCGTTGGAGTCACGCCTCGGACCAGGAGCTCGCAGATGCGATCATCGACCGTTCCGAAGCCGCCCTCGGCGAGGCGTACCGCCGGCACTCTGCTGCGGTCTATGGGCTGGCCAAACGAGTCATCCGAAATCAGTCCCTGGCCGAGGATGTCGTTCAAGAAGTCTTTCTACGCCTCTGGAACAGCCCCGAGAAGTTCGACGCAAGCCGGGGCTCAATCCGTTCCTTCTTACTGGCCCACACACATGGCCGTTCAGTGGATATCATCCGCTCAGAGACCTCGCGCCGTAATAGAGAAGACAGAGAAGCAACACTGACGGCGCAGGCAGGACCGAGCATCGACGAAGAGGTTTGGCAAATGGCGCTCGCGGACAAAGTCCAGCAGGCATTGCAGTCATTGCCCCAGACAGAACGGTCGGTAATCGAACTCGCCTACTTCGGTGGTCTCACCTACCGACAGGTGGCAGTCCACCTCGAGCTTCCCGAGGGAACGGTGAAGAGCCGGATCCGATCGGGTCTCAAGCGCCTTCAGGCGATAATGGCAGAGGCGGGCCTCACCACCGCCTGAGGTGACGGATGAAGCACAACGAAGCGGCCGAGCTCCTTGGCGCATACGCTCTCGACGCAGTCGAGGGAGATGAGAGCCCTGAACTCGAAACCCACGTCGCTGCCTGCAACGAATGCCAGGCAGAGCTCGACGGATACAGGACGGTCGCTGCCGTCCTCGCCGGCGCCGGTGAGCTAGCCCCTGGTACGGCATGGGAGGGGATCATCGAGAAGCTCGATCCTGAGCTGCCAAGCCTGGTATCTGGTCCAAAGGAGGAGCATTCGAATGTCATTCCCTTGCGCTCGACGGTTCGCTGGTGGGTTTCTGCAACTGCTGTAGCAGCGGCTTTCGCCGTCGTGCTCGGAGCCGCGTACCTGTCCGAGCGGAGCACGGTCGAAGGGCTGCGGGGCGAAGTGACGGCTGCGCAATCTCGGGCTGCCGACGCCGAGTCGGCACTGGCGGGTATCCAAGCCGAAAATGCTCTCGCCCGCGCTGCCCGTGACGCCGCTGAGAGCGCCAATTCGCTGCAGGTCAGCCTCAGAGCCGACTCGACTGCCGCGGCCACGACCATCGTGCTCACCGAGGACGGCACCGGCTATATCGCAGACAGCACCCTCCCGGCACTCCCCGAGGGCCGTACGTATCAACTGTGGGCGGTCGTGGACGGACGAGTCATCTCGGCCGGCGTGCTCGGCCCCGACCCGGAAATCGTGCCGTTTCGTGTCGATCCGGTCGGGCTGGAAGCCTTGGCGATCACCGAAGAGGTCGTCGGAGGTGTCGCCGTGTCAGAGAACCCGATCTTGGTTGCTTGGAGCAAATAGCCGTTCCTGGTCAATCGTCGACCGTGGGCTCCGTGTCACTTGATCGGGCAGCAGCAGCTATGGCAACACCACGACGCTCGAGGAACCGGGTGAGGGGAGCCGGCAGCTCGGCCGGCCGATCTCCCCAGTCGTACACAACAGCGCTCCCGCTGATCACGTCGTGGAGAGCGCGCCGCTCTCGGCCGAGAATGATCCCGACGAACCCGATGCCCATCAGCAAGAAGTTCAGTGGGAAGGTAACGACACGAACGGCGGCGCGGCCTGGGCCGAGAGGCATGCCTTGCCTTGTCACCACCTTCAATCCGACCAAGGCCTTGCCGACCGACCGCCCAGTGATCGTTAGCCCCACGAACAGGTAGAGAAAGGCCCAGGCGCCAAGTCCGAGCCAGTACCAAGCCGGGTCGACGGCGCCGAAGTCGACTTCGATACCAAACAGCAGGTTCAGGAAGAACTGTCCTCCCGCGAGGATGAGCCCGTATATGCCGGTGAGGATCAGCCAATCGATGCCAAACGCAACCAGCCGCGTGAACGCCCCCGCGTACTGGCCCGAGACCTGGCCGACTCCGGTGCTCATTCGTTCTGCTCTGCGGGCTCAACCAAATGGACTGGTCCCTTTGGAAAATCGCCCGGCCCTCGACCGAGCAGCCGATTGACGATGCCGGCGAGAACGGTATCGAGTGCCGCCGCCTGCCGACGCCCCACATCGAGAGCCGATCCGGCCACATCGCTTGTTGCTTCAGCCACCAATTCGCCGACCTGAGCGCGTTTCGCCACGGCAGCGACATCGACGCGCTCGAGCACGGCGTCCATGTCGAGTCGGTCCAGCAGAGCATCCAGGTCCACCTTGGCCAGGAGGGAGTCCAGGTCCGCTCGGCCGACCAGTTGGTCGAGGTCAACTCGAGTCAGCAGGGTGTTGACGTCGACGCGGCCGAGCAAGCTGTTGATATCGACTCGTTCGATGAGGGCGGCGATGTCGACCCGATCGAGCAGGCGTTCGAGGTCCACGCCGGCGAGGATCGTGTTCAGGTCTGCGCCTTCGACCAGCGCGTTGATGTCGACCTCGGTGAGAAGCGAGTTGACGTCGACGCGGCCGAGCAAGCTGTTGATATCGACTCGCTCGAGTAGCGCGTCGACATCGACAGCATCGAGGAATGTATTGAGGTCGATCTGCTCGACGATCTCGGCAGGGTCGAGTGATTCCGCTACGACCGGAGCGACTCCAGACACAACGCGACTGAACTGGGCCTTGGCGACACGGCCCCCCTCTTCCCAATCGACGTCGTCGACGATGGCGTCTCTGGCGCCGCCGGCGACTTCGCTTGCTACCCGGGCAGCGGGCGTATTGGCTACGCGTTGCAAGAAAACTCGGCCGGCATCGGTGCCCCGCTGAACCACGCGGATGCCGATCGACATCGCAAACCCGCCGGCCGTACGAGCTCGCGAAGGCTCACTGCCGGCAGGCATGGGCGGGTCTTCGTGACCTTCGCCCTGGGCGGAACGCTCGAGGCTGCGGACTTCGAAGTCCCCGCTTCCGAGTTCGATCACGTCGGACGCTTCTTCGTCTGGGCGGTCGTTGCCTGGGTCGTCGCTCACATGTTGCTCCTTCGACGGGAGGGTAACCGAATGGCTTTCGATCGAGTGGGCGTCGGGGAATGCGTTCGGTACAGTCGGGGCGCGATGGATCAGGATCGAACACTCGAAGTAGCCAGCGAGCAACTTGGCCGCATGCGGGGCATGACTGCCCTCTATCACAAGCGATTCTTTGCCGACGTGCGCTTTGCCCTCATCATGATGATCGGACTCCTGGCCGGCGGTTTCTGGGGGGTGGCCGAGCTGTTTCTCATCGTGCCGTTCGTGGCGCTGTGGGGGGCGGTGCAGACGTCGTTCGATGCTTCGTACCTGATCCTGGCGCGGCAGTATGCCGTCGCCCTCGAGCGGTGGATCAACCGGCGTCTCGACCACGAGATCCTGCTCGGTGGGCGTCTCGAAGATTCGTATTTGTTTCCCCTGGGTGTGGCGAAAGTCGTCACGATCCCACTCGCTGGTCCCATCACTTGGTTCGGGTTCGTTACGGCGTTCACCACCCTGGGCGGCTTGGGTGGAGCAGTTGTCGGGCTGTGGGCTGGTTGGCCGGTACTGGCCGATTTGTCACTGCTCGCCGCGGGAGCCTATTGGGTGAGCCTGGCCGGACTGGCCTTTGGCGCTCTTGCCGTGGGTTGGTGGTGGTTCGTAGCCGGCGCCGGAGAGCGGCGACTCGAAGCAGTCCTTGATCCGTTGAACCAGGCGGGCTGAGCCCGGTCACCCACCAACGGCGGCGGCCGCCGCCGTGTTGAATGCCTCGACCGCGGCGTTGAATTGCTCGAGTGCCGCCCGTCGGGCCTCACCCGTGTCCGGTGCCTCCAAGCCGTCGAGGACAGCGTCCGCAGCAGCAGACACCGGCGGGGCAACAATGACGACGGCGGCTTGGGAGTCTTCGAAACCGACAGGCGCTTCGATGGCTTCGACCCGCGTCACCCACTGGGCGATCCGCGGGTTGAGATCGTCGCGCAGGAAGTCGCGGGCCGTGCCGAACTCGACGTCGCGAGCGTCCCATTGCTCATTGATCGAGGCCATCTCTGCGGAGAGTGATGTCAGATCCGATTGCGAGGTATTCACCTGATCGACGTAGGCAGCTACCGCCGGATCAGATTCGGGGACGGTGGACTCCACGTCGATGGGCTCTATATCGGAGATGGTGGTCGTGGTCGACTCCGGCAGCGTGACCGGTGCCGCGGAGGCGTCGTCCTCGAGGTTGTTCACGAACACGTAGGTGAAGGCGATCATCCCAAGCACGATGAGCGGCAGGATCCAACGTCCTGGCTTTGGGTCCGGGTTTCTGGCCATAGAGACAAGAACGTTAGTCGACCTGCTGACGGTTCCCGCTGTTCGACGACCCCCTTGTCTCAGGGCCCGTGATCTCATACGTTCGACGCATGGAGCAACCACAAGGCCTCCCTGAATCAGGGGAACGACTCGACTACGTGCCATGGTCTACCTATGAGGCCGCTCGTGTTCCGCAATGGGCTCCCTGGCTGACTGCCTTGGCCGTTGTGGTGATCTCCGGAGCGGCCATGTTCGTTTGGGGCAGCGGTGGGGGTGGCACTGATCGTGCTGTTGTACCCATGCCTGTGACGACCGAGCTGAGACCGCCACCGACCTCGTCCACGTCGACTGCCCCGTTGACTGAAGCCGATTTGCGAGCATCACCCCAGCTATCGGAGAGCGTGGTCGGCGCGGCCGCCGAGAGTTTCGTGTTCGGGTACTTCACGATCGATCCGCAGCGGTCGTCGGGACCGGCTGCCGACCTGGCCGCATCGCTCGGACACATTCCCGAGCAAGCCTCGTATGTCGAGTGGCTGAGCGCCGAGGACGTCACACAGATCGCGCCCGACATGTACCAAGTCAACGTGCGATTCAGACTGGTCCTTCTTGGTGCCGAGCCCGAGAGAATCGATGGGGCGGTCGTGCAGGTGGCCGTTCAAGCTGTTGATGGTCGATTGGCGGTGCACGGACCCCCCACCCTGTTGGCAATGGAGCCGACCCAGTTGGTTGAACGCGATGTGCTGAGCGAAGGCGGAGAGGTGGTAGCCGGGCCCGGCGGGATCCCGGTCCTGGCTCAGCCGTAATGTGCCTCTAGGATCGCCTCGGCGGCAGGAGCGATCGTCGCCCAGTCACCTTCGGGGGTTTTCGACAACGTGACAAAATCCGCGGTCATGAAGACACTGCTCACGCCGGGAATCGCGAGCAAGGGATCGGCAAGTGGGTGCTCGACACTACCCCCCGGGACCAGCGTGAGTGGTCCTCCGACCGGCTGCCCGACGGAGAATTTCAAAGCGTTGGGATTCGGCGTTTGCTCGATCGATATGGCCACGACACCTCCTGAATGGCCAGGGTAGCGAGCAATGGAGCTCGGCATCGACGTCGGAGGAACGTTTACTGATGTTGTGGCCTGGGACGGCACCCGAGTTTCGGTTGGCAAGGTTTCCACCAGCGGAGACCAGTCGGAGGGCGTCATCGCGGCTGCGGCCGAGGTGAGTGATTCGCCGGTTGACCGACTGATTCATGGGACCACCGTCGCCACGAACGCCTTGCTCGAGCGGACCGGGGCACGGGTGGCGTTGGTGACTACGAAGGGCTTCGAGGATGTCCTCGAGATCGGCCGGCAGAATCGCCGCCATCTCTACGCCCCCTGGTCGCGTCGTCCCGAGCCTCTCGTGAGCCGCGATCGGCGGTTTGGAGTGGGCAGCGAACCTCTGGGTAGCCTGCCTGCCGCTTTGGCTTCGAGCGGGGCCGAGGTGTTTGCGGTGGCCCTTCTCTATGGCTACCTGGACCCGGAATCAGAGATCCGGATCGCCGAGCTCATTCGAGAGCGAATCGGGCGGGACACCCACGTGTCCACGTCGGCAGCCGTCAGCGGAGAGTTTCGAGAGTTCGAGCGCACCTCCACCACGGTCCTCAACGCGTACCTGTACCCGGTGATGTCGGGGTATCTGTCGAACCTCGAGGATCGCGCCGCGGTGTTGCCTGGAGCGCCCCTGATCACCGTGATGCGCTCTTCGGGCGGGCTCATGACCGTGGGTCGGTGCGTTGATCTGCCGGCCGCCGCCCTCTTGTCCGGACCGGCCGGCGGAGTGGTTGCCTCGGCCGAGCTGGGCCGGGACCTGGCCATCGAGAGGCTGATCTCGTTCGACATGGGCGGCACATCAACGGATGTCTGCCGTATCGAGAACGGGCGGCCCGAGGTCATGTACGAACGGGCGATCGAAGGCTATGCCTGCCGCCTCCCTTCGGTGGCCGTTCACACGGTGGGCGCAGGCGGAGGATCGCTGGCGTGGATCGACGATGGTGGGGCGCTGCGGGTGGGGCCGCGGAGCGCCGGAGCCCATCCCGGCCCGGCTTGCTACGACAGGGGCGGGAGAACGCCAACCGTCACTGATGCCAACGTCGTGCTCGGAAGGATCGCAGGCGGCGCAAGGCTGGGAGCGGAGGTAGCTGTGCGGCGGGATCTCGCCGAGTCGGCTGTCGCCCGAATCGGATCAGAACTCGGGTTGGATGTTCCCTCGACCGCTGCCGGGATCATCGAGATAGCCAACGCTCATATGGAGCGAGCCATCCGAGCTGTGTCGGTGGAGCAGGGAGCTGACCCTCGGCGAGCCTGGTTGGTGGCTTTCGGAGGTGCGGGAGCCCTTCATGCATCTGCGCTCGGGAGGGCGCTCCACATGCCGGGAGCTCTCGTCCCACCCCACGCCGGCGTCTTCTCGGCGCTGGGCCTCCTGCTCAGTGCGCCTCGGGACGAGATGGCGCGTTCCTTGGCGCCAGATGACGACCCACTGCAACATGCCGACGAGGTTGCGCAGGTGGTGAGCGAGCGTTTCGCCTCCGACGTTGGTCGACCACCAGACGAGATCATTCGCTCGGTCGATATGCGATACCGGGGCCAATCACACGAGATGAACATCGTTTTTGGAGGAGCGGACGAATGGACAGTGATCGTGGAGCGGTTCCACCGTGCCCATCACCAGCGCAACGGATTCAGCGATCGGGCTCGTCCGGTCGAAGTCACCACGGTGCGTGCGTCTGTGCGGGGAACGCCCGTGATGCGCTGGGATGACGTGCCGCCGGTCAGCGCTCGAGGTGAGCCAGACAGAGGTCGACGGCAAGTGATGTTCGCAGGCTCGTGGCACGAGTCGGCCGTGTGGTGGAGACCCGCGTTGCAGGCCGGGGCCAGGCTTTCTGGGCCGGCTGTCGTGGAGGAGCCCGAGGCGACGATCCTGTTGGAGCCGGGAGACATGGCAATCGTCGGGGAACGGGGCGAGTTGGAGGTGACGTGGTGATCGGCCCGGTCGAGCTCGAGATTGCTCGCCATCAGTTTGCTGCCGTGGCCGACGAGATGGGCATCGTGCTGCGAAGGACCTCGTTTTCGCCCAACATCAAGGAGCGGGCGGATTGCTCTGCGGCTGTGTTCGTGCCGAGCGGCGAGATGTTGGCCCAGGCAGAGCACATCCCCGTTCACCTCGGGTCGATGCCGGCCTCGATTTCGGCGATTGCCGCGCTCGATGTGGTCGCGGGACGGCAGTACGCCGTCAACGATCCGTACCGGGGTGGCACCCATCTCAACGACCTCACACTGGTGAAGCCGGTATTCATGGGGAGCGATCACATCGGGTGGGTAGCCAATCGGGCCCATCACGCCGACGTCGGGGGCGAGGCCCCCGGCTCCATGCCGGCGCATGCGACACGCCTCGAACAAGAAGGACATGTGGTCGGCCCAACGGTGGCTGTGATCGACGGTCGCTGGGTTGAAACGTTCATCGAGCCCTTCCTGGCGGCAACGCGCACCCCAGAGGAGCGGCGGGGTGACCTCGCGGCGCAGATGGGCGCCAACGAGGTGGGAGCGGCCCGATTGTCCGGTCTCGCGGCCGCACTCGGGATCGATGCTTTCATGTCCACGAGTTCGGCTCTGCTCGACTATGGCGAACGCCGGGCGTCTGCCGCAATCGCGGCTCTTCCACAAGGGGTGTTCCGATTCACCGACCACATGGAATGGAAAGGCGACCTCCTCCCGATCATGGTGAGCCTGTCCGTGCACGGCGACTCGATCACGGCCGATTTCGCCGGCACACACCATCAGGTCGACGGCAACATCAATGCGGTGGAGGCAGTCACTCGTTCGTGCCTGTATTACGCCGCCCGGGTAGCCACCGATCCCGAGATGCCGGCCAATGGCGGCGTCTACCGGCGTGTGCGCTTGGTGGCTCCAGAAGGGACACTCGTGAATGCCCGGCCGGGTGCGGCCGTTGCCGCGGGCAACGTCGAGACCTCGCAGCGGATCGCCGACGCCCTCCTTGGGGCATTCGCCGAAGCAGCACCAGATCGGGTGCCGGCGGCATCACAGGGAACCATGAACAATGTGCTCATCGGGAATGATCGGTTCGCCTACTACGAGACTCTCGCTGGTGGACAAGGCGGATCACCTTTTGGGCCAGGCGAATCCGGAGTTCACACCGGCATGACGAACACGTTGAACACCCCGATCGAGTCGCTTGAGCAGCATTACCCGTTCCGCGTCGAGCGCTACCGGTTGAGAGAGGGCTCTGGTGGGCAAGGACGGCATTCAGGGGGCGACGGCATCGAACGCATTATCCGCTTCGACGAGGCGGCAACGGTATCGCTGATGGGAGAACGCCGGATCCTGGCGCCGTGGGGACTGGCGGGAGGGGAGCCTGGCTTGTGCGGCGCAGATTTCGTGAGTCGCCACGGAGGTAGTTGGGAACCGCTCGAGGGCAAAGTCACGCTGGAGGTGGAGGCCGGTGATCGGCTGAAGGTGGAGACCCCTGGTGGCGGGGGATGGGGCGAGGGAGGCGATGCGGCACGGTAGGACGAGCCGGTCTGGAAAGACGGGCGTTTCTGGAAACAGGCCCGACCTGCGTTCGTGTTCCCTCTTCTTCCCAGCCCCGTGCACGCGTGGGGGGCCATCGGGTTCTGGCGAACCCGTGTCGCGACGTCCCGGGCGTAGGGAGGGTCTTCACCGCCTTCGCAACCCAACCGTGCGGCCAGGCACGCCGCGGCAAGAGCGCAGGCCCCTCGGGCGCATTGGGGTAGTCGGCGCGCGGGCCGTTGCCAGTGCCGCATTCTCCGCTCCCATTCCTCCCCGACAGCCGGCGGGCTCAGTCGGCAGGTCGGTCGTGTCAGGTTTCCCGCATCCCGTGTGACCTATGACCGAAACCGATGTGACCAGGCCTTCGTGAGCGACTGTCAGAATCGTTCGGGGTTATCGAAGCTCGGATGGATGATCAGAATCTCGCCCCCGCGCTCGGTCATCACCGGCTCGATGCGTGGTGGATCCTCCCGCCGGGCCTTGGTCGCTTCCACTGCTTCGGAGGCGGAGTCAAATGCGAGCAGCCCTGCGAGGTTCTTGCGGGTGGGAAGGATGATCGAGACCCGGTCTTCTCGCGCCGCCGCCAGCGCCGCCGCCGGCGTAATCCAGAAGGAATCGGTGGTTTCGGTGCCGTCGTGCTTGGCATCGTGGTCTCGCTGAACCGCGCAGACATAGAAGCGCGTGTCGAACCGCCGATGCGGTCCCTCCGGAGTCACCCACCAGCTCCACCAAGCGAGGGACGAGAGCGCCAGCTGGGCATCGTGACGGCGGAGCCACGGCCGCCAATCCCAGTGCTCGCCGCGCGTCGAGAGGCGCGTTCGAGCTGTCGCAACGTTTGCTTGGCTGGCGAGGGGTCGGGTGGTCAGCAGGATGCCCGATTCTTCAAACGTCTCGCGCACGGCTGCGGCTCGAAACCCGACGTCGTCGGTGATGGCATCGGCCAGGTCGGCTGGGAGCCCGTCGTCTTGCTCGTCGACTTTGCCGCCAGGGAATACATAGGCTCCGCCGACGAAATCCGAGTCGAGATGGCGCTGGAGCATGAATACCTCGATGCCGTCTGCTCCGTCCCGCAGCACCATCACGGTGGCAGCACGAACAGGGATCACAGTGGCGGGCACGCCGGCAGGCTAGCTGGCGGGTGCGAGCGGCCACCGCCGGCCAGGCGCCAGTTTCGCCGGAAGCGAGGCGGTCTAACCTCTGGGCGAATGATTGAGCGCTATTCCCTCCCCGAGATGTCGGCCATCTGGTCGGAGCAGAACAAGTTCGACATCTGGAAAGAGGTCGAAACCCTCGTTGTCGAGGCTTGGGCAGAGATCGGCGTTGCCCCACGCGAAGCAGCCGAGGCTGTCCGGGCTGCGCCACGCGTCGGTGCCGATGCCGTGTCCGAGCGAGAAGCGATCACCAATCACGATGTAGCCGCCTTTGTGGATCTGCTGGCCGCGTCGGTGGGCGGTGGCGGCGGTGCATGGGTCCATTACGGCCTCACCTCCTCAGACGTTCTCGATACAGCGAACGGGGTGCGCCTGAAGGAGGCGGGGGTGCTGCTCTTGGCGCGTGTACGAGCGTTGTTCGAGGTCATCCGAGCGAAGGCTCTGGAGCATCGCGAGACGGTGATGATCGGTCGCACGCACGGGATCTGGGCCGAGCCGACGACCTTCGGGCTCAAACTCGCCACCTGGGCCTTCGAAATGGCGCGCGATTACGAGCGACTCCAACATGCCGTAGCGGCGGTCTCGGTTGGCAAGATCTCAGGTGCGGTGGGGACTTATGCTCACACGCCGCCGCAGGTCGAATCGTATGTTTGTGGGGAATTGGGTATTGCGGTGGAATCTGCTTCGTCGCAGATCACCCACCGCGATCGGCATGCAGAGTTTCTCAGTTGTATCGCCCTGGTGGGCGCCTCCATCGAGCGATTCTCAACGGAGATCCGCCACCTCCAGCGGAGCGAGGTCGGAGAGGTGCGCGAAGCGTTCGGAAAGGGCCAGAAGGGCTCATCGGCCATGCCTCACAAACGGAACCCGATTCTGAGCGAGCGGATGGCGGGAATGGCCCGCTTGTTGCGGGGCTATGCCCAGGTCGGGCTCGAGAACATTGCCCTCTGGCACGAACGGGACATTTCCCACTCGTCAGCTGAGCGGGTTGTTCTACCCGACGCGTGTCTCGTCCTCGATTACATGGCCGTGAAGTTCGCCGGCCTCGTGGAGTCCCTCGTGGTCGATGGCGAGCGGATGGCTGGGAACCTCGCCGCGACCCGCGGCCTGGTGTTCAGCCAGGCCATACTCCTTCAGCTAACCCAGCAAGGTCTGTCGCGCGACGAGGCCTATCGGATCGTGCAGGGTCACGCATTGCAGGTCTGGGATGGAGGGGGCACATTGAGGGCGTCGTTGGAGTCCGACCCGGAAGTGCCGTTGACGGCCGAGCAGCTCGACGAGGCCTTCTCCACGGGATGGTTCCTCCGCAACTCGGGAATCGTCTGGGAGCGACTCGATGGGCTGCAGCTGGCTCCTGCTCAGGGCTGAGCGCTCACCTCGGTGAGCCACGCCGCTCCTCTGACTCCCGACGAATCCCCGTGGGCGGCGGCAATGAGTTTGGTCTCCACCGTGTCCGAGAGCACGTGGTCGCCCCACATCTGCGGCACGAGCTCGTACACAGATTCGATGTTGCTGACCCCACCGCCCAGAACGATGACGTGAGGGTCGAGAAGATTGATGACCGCAGCCAATGCCTTCGCCAGTCTCAGGCAATACAACTCAACGGTCTGCATTGCATTCGTCTCGCCCGCCGCGGCCCGTTGAGCCACGGTTGTGGCAGGCACTTCTTCGTGGGCGAGATCGCGATATGTCCTCGCCAGCCCGCGACCGGACAGGAACGTCTCGATGCATCCGCTCCTCCCGCAGTAGCAGTCGGGCCCTGGTCGTTCCGTTTCATCTGGGGCCGGAAGTGGGTTGTGCCCCCACTCGCCTGTTATTGCGTTCGGTCCCCGCACCAGCGACTGGCGAACCACGATTCCTCCGCCAACGCCTGTCCCGATGATCACGCCGAAGACGATCTCATATCCGGACCCGGCCCCGTCTTGCGCTTCGGACAAGGCCAGACAGTCGGCGTCGTTGGCGAGAGCCACAGGTCGGCGCAACGCAGTGGCGAGGTCCTGTGCCAGAGGACGACCGTTGAGCACCGTCGTGTTCGAGTTCTTGATGAGACCCGTCACGGGCGAGATTGCTCCGGGATGCCCGACGCCGATCGATTGCGGTGAGCCGACCGCGCCAGTTGCTTCGTCAACAAGGCGCACGATCGTCGATATCATCGAGTCGTAGTCGGCCGACGGCGTAGGCGTCCTGAAACGGGCAATGAACTCGCCTTTTTCGTCGAGAACGGCGATCTCGGTTTTGGTGCCTCCCAGATCGATCCCAAACCTGTATGCCATCCGGGTACGGTACCTGAAGCGTATTGAGGCAGATGGGCGTACTCACGGACCTGAAAAGCGATCTGCGAGAGTTCGGTGATCGAACCGGCTCATGGTTCGACGCGTTCATCGCTCCATTGGTATTCGTCGTCGTGAACTCGCTCGCCGGCACCCGGCCGGCAGCGGGAGCCGCCATCGCCCTGGCGGTTGGCTTGGTGGTGTGGCGTGTGGCCCGCCGCCAGCCCATACGGTATGCCATCGCCGGAGTCGGCGGGACCCTCTTCGCTTCTGCTCTGGCGGCCTACAGCGACCGAGGGGAGGCCTACTTCCTTCCCGGCGTCGTGACCAGCGCGGCCTATTCGCTCGTCTTCTTTGCCACCGTCGTCTGGGGCAAGCCCGCTGTTGCGTGGGCGTCGCACTGGTCTCGCCGCTTTCCGAAGGAGTGGTATTGGCACCCGCGAATCCGCCCGGCCTACACGGAGACGACGGTGATGTGGGGCGCGTTCTTCGTTGTCCGGGCGGGGTTCTTGGGAAGAGCCGTCGTGAACGAGGATGTGGTGGAAGCGGCGACCATCCGGATACTGGGCGGGTGGCCGGCGATCATCGGGCTGATTGTGGTCACCCAGATCTATGGCAGATGGCGTTTGCGTCGACTCGGCGGCCCGTCCATCCGGGAATTCGAGACGGGCGTGACCCCGCCGTGGCTCGGGCATGCGGGTGGCTTCTAGCCGGCCGCGCTCTCGGTCGCAGCCATCATGAGCTCGTTGAAAGAAGCAGTTGGCAGCAGGACGGCAGCCCCACCGGTGGTGCGGTAGTCCTCTGTCTCCAATGCCACCCTTATCACCGAATCCTGGCTGAGGCCGCGGAAGTTCCATGCAACCTGGGCGGCACCCGGCAGCGTCCAGGTGTCGTCGAGGCGGACACTGTCTGTTACCTCATCGGCGACCTGGACGAAGGACGTCAGCGAGCCGAATGAGTCGAGCTTCTCGAGAAGTTTGAAAAGCACTTCCTGCTGCTGGTCTTGGCGACTGAAGTCGTCGACCGCCATCTTCTGCCATTCCCCCCCGATGAACTGGCGCGCTTGGCGAGAACGCACGTATGCGAGGGCCACGGTTCCATTGGCATTGAAGCAGCCGGCGGGAACGTCGAGATGGGATTTGTAATCGAGCGTCGGATAGTCAAAGCACAACTCGACACCTCCCAGGATGTCGACGATGCGGGCGAAGCCGTCGAAGTCGAACGTCGCGAAGTGATCCACCTCGATGCCGGTGAACTCGCTGACGGCGGTCGACACGAGCGTTGGTCCGTTGATCTCTTCGCCGCAGCCGTTGAGGTTGGCGTTGATTCGAGCGTTGAGGCCCGTGCACGGGGACTCGACGTAGAGATCTCTGGGAATCGAGACGATGATCGGCTGGCTCCCGTCGGTCGGCTCGATGAGATAGATCAGAACATCGGCAAGCCCTCCCGAGGCGTCGGCACCGATGATGAGGATGGTGTCGTAGTCTTCGTCGGGCAGTACCGGGCTCACGCCGAAATCGAGATCCTGGTTGCGGTCGACGAGGCGGCCGGCGTTGCGCGCTTGCTCGATCAAGGCGAGTAGGTCGGGATCTGTTATCTCTTCGTACGCTTCGAGCGCCTCGAACTCATCCGCGAGGTCTTCTGCGGTTTCTTCGTCCAGGTTGCCGACGGCATCCTCGACGACCTCTTGGCTCCCAAACGGAATCTGTTCGACGCTGTTGAACCACCCGAGTGCGGCAGCCACCGTTCCCAGGCCGAGTACCACCACGAGGGCTCCGCCGCCAATGGCCCAACGGGCCCTCTTGGACTCGGGCAGGGGGATCTTTTCGAGGAATGCGAAACGGGCCATGACGGTGAATGGTACGCGACGCGACGATTCATGCGAACTCATCCGCAGCCGGCGGTAATCTCGGCACATGGACCTGGAGCGGGCGTTCGTTTTGTGGAGCCGATGGGTGGTGGTCGGGGTGGCACCGGCAGTGTTGCTGCTCGCTGTCTCGCCGACGATCTCGATCGCATTCGTGCTCACCCACCTGTCGTTTCTGGTCGCCTATGGAATTGTTGTTGCGGTGTCGCTGGCGCCGGTTGCAGACGATCGGCCGTTCACCTCCTACGAGATGGTTGAGAGATGGCGGTGGTTCTCGGGAGCTGCGGTGGTGGTCGTCTTGGCGACGGGCGCCACGGCACTGGCCGCCCTGGCAACCTCGGCCGCAGCCAGGTATCAGCCATCGCTGCAGTTCTTGCAGTTGCTATCTGCGGTTGACATCGCCTGGGCCGGGGCCGCGCTCTATCTCGGCGTTCGTTGGTGGCGAAATGGACGGACGGCCAAGTTCGCTGCCGCCGCCCTGGGCGTGTTCTGTGTGTGGTCCCTGTGGAACTACCTGTCGTTTGTCGGGCTGGCTGCTGATGGTGGATGGCTTGTCGACGGCGGTGCGATGATGCGGCGAATCATCCCCTTCGACATGGTGGCTGCCGGCGTGGCTCTCGTGGCTTTGTGGCTCGGGGCGGGGAACAAGGCGGCGACCGTTCCGGTTGCCTGACGAGATGGACGGTCCCAACCCGCTCGCCGTGGCCTTTTCGATCTTTCGTTCGCTCGTCACGACCACGCGTCCTCGTTTTGGCGCCGTGCCCGGTCCCAGTCACGAGATCCTGGCAGGCGTCCTCGATGACCTCGCTCGCGAGGGCATGAGAGCGCTTGCTGAGCGCGGAGAAGATCTCACGGCATATCTCTCCGAGATGGAACTGGTTGACCCGTCGACCCTCGACCGGCAGGCGTCACTGGCATACTGGCTGAACGTGTACAACGCGGGCGCGTTGGCTCTGGCCGGCGCCGCTGCCGGGGCTGGAGCACCATCGGTACTGCGTGTTCCAGGCGGGTTCTCGTCGCCGTTCGTCACGATTGCCGGTGAGCATCTGTCTCTCGACGCCATCGAGCACGCCAAGATCCGGCGGTTCAAGGACCCGAGGATCCACGGCGCTCTGGTCTGCGGGTCGGTTTCGTGCCCGACCTTGCGATCGACGCCCTACACAGGTGGCGGGCTCGACGACCAACTCGAAGAGCAGATGCGAGCGTTCCTGCGAGGCGGAGGCGCCCAGTACGACGCCCCCACGAACACCGTCCATCTCTCCAGAGTCTTTCTCTGGTACGGAGGAGACTTCGTCCGGGCCCACCGGATGCCGACATTCCTCCCGGCCCGCCGAGCTCGGTTGCTATCTGTGCTCCGGCCGTGGATGGCGGGCGACCTCACCGATGGCGCGTCGGTTGAGTTCCAGAGCTACGACTGGGGCTTGCGCTGCGCGGTCGGCTAGTTGGAACGACAAATCCCGTTCCCCGGTGAGCAGGGGTGGCCGGCGGGCGCCGGCGTGACAAACCATGGAACCGATCGGGTCGCTTCGTAGTCTGACGACCAGACTCTCAAGAAAGGCTGGTGTTCGATGATCGTTGTGAACACCGAATACGTTCCCGGATACGACGTAGTCGAACTCAAAGGCTTGGTGCAGGGCAATACGATCCGCGCCAAGCATCTGGGTCGTGACATCGGTGCTTCTCTGAAGAACCTCGTTGGCGGGGAGTTGACCGGCTACACGGAACTGCTCACCGAGTCCCGGCGCGAGGCCATGGAACGGATGATGCAACAGGCTCAGCAGCTCGGCGCCAATGCCATCGTGAACATTCGATTCACAACCTCATCCGTGGCGGCCGGCGCTGCGGAGCTCTATTCCTATGGCACTGCTGTGGTGGTCGCGCCGAAAGCTCCCTGAGGCATGGACGTCTTCTTCGACTTCCCGATCATCCTCACGGGCCTGGTCCTCGCCGGCGCATTCTTGCTTGCCGGCTTCATCGTGGGCGGCACCAGGGAACGTCATCACCTGGCAGACATCGAGCGGCGCGATCGCCTTCATGCGAGTTTCCCCGTCTATGACATTGGGCTCACTCCGCCAGGCGTGCATCCCCGCCGCGGCGAGATCGTGCTTGGGCAAGTCGTCATCGCCTCCGATTATTTCAAGGAGTTCGTCGCCAGGTGGAAATCCCGCTTCGGCGGCGAACTGAAGTCCTTCGTGAGCATGGTGGAGCGGGGCAAGGCAGAGGCTCGCCTGCGCATGATCGAGAGCGCTCGCCAACAAGGAGCGGTTGCGGTCATCAATGTGCGATTCGAGACGTCCGAGATCGGCGGCGGCGCAGAGTCGCGCGCCAGTCGGTCGATGAGCGAAGTGCTTTGCTACGGGACGGCAATTTTCGAGTGAGCGAACGATCAGATCCGTCGGTCTCCGATGAGCCGGCTCTTGGCTCCGGAGCGACGCGTCCTCCGGGAGCCGACGATCTGTCCGATGAGCCGGCGCTCTCAGAGGCAGCCGGCAAGGGCGACCCGCGCCACGCGCCTGATCAGGAGCCCGCCCTGGCGTGGGCACGCGGGCTGCCGACGTACGGCGAGGTGTACGAGGACCTCCGAGCGGACACCAGCAAAGTCGAGTTCCGAAGTGCGGTCATCGTCGCCGGCTGTTTGTCATTTGTCTCGGGCATCTTGCTGATCCCGGTTGTCGCGGCCGGCAGTGTGTTCTGGGGCCCGTGGGTGGTGGTAGCGCTGCTTTCTGCCCCTACCTTGGCACTTGTCGAACGCCGACCCTGGCAGGTCTCTTCGGCGAGAGTGCCGTTCTTGGTTCCATTGATCACGACGATCCCCACGTGGGTTCTGGCCGTGCTTTTGGGACTTTTCAGTGGCCTGGGGCGACTCGCCGGCCTGGTGTTCGCCACCTTCTTGACAGCAGCCGCGGCCATGCTCGGGGCCGGCATGGCCAAGCTGTGGCGGGCGGCCGACCGCGAACATGAGCCGCCGCATATTCGTCCGTTCATCCCCTACGCAGCGGCCGCTTTGCTCGTGGTGGTCGCGGGAATGATCGTTGTTGTCTGGATCGTTGTGTGACCGGGAGCGCAACGCCGTCGGACTACGGTGCGTGCCGAGATGCGAGAACTTCGTTTGGACCAAGCTCGCCGAATCGCCCTCGCCGCGCAGGGATTCGCAGACGCGGCGCCGAGAGGCACAGTCGACCGTCGCAACATTCGACGAGCCATCCGTCGCATGGGCCTCCTCCAAATCGACTCCGTCAACGTGTGTGTGCGTTCTCACTACATGCCCCTCTTCAGCCGCCTCGGTCCCTATCGCCGCGCGCTCCTCGACGAGATGGCGTATCGCGATCGCGAGCTGTTCGAATATTGGGGCCACGAAGCATCGTTCCTACCGATGGACACATATCCGCTGTTCCGTGACAGGATGGCGTCGGCTCGCCCCGGGGGTCGGGTTCGGCAGCTGATGGAAGAACACCCCGGCTATATCGACCAGGTCTACGCAGAGGTTCACGAGCGTGGGCCGTTGTCGGTCGGCGATCTCGAGGACGGGGGAGGACGGACGGGCCCGTGGTGGGGATACGGCAAGGGAAAGATCGCCCTCGAATGGCTGTTCCATACCGGGCGCGTCTTGTGCAGCCACCGCAACAACTTCACGCGGTACTACGACGTCGCCGAGCGCATCATTCCCGACAACGTCCTGAACGCACCGACCGTCGGCCGCGACGAAGCCCACAAACAGCTGCTCCTCTTGGCTTCCCGATCCCACGGCGTTGGCACGGCGTCAGATCTCGCCGACTACTACCGCATCCGGATACCCGAGGCGAGGCCTTTGCTGGCCGAATTGGTCGAGGACGGCCAACTCGAGGAGGTGCATGTGGAGGGTTGGAAGCAGCCTGCCTACGTGCATCCGGGAATGCGCCTTCCGCGCCGCGTCGACGCTGGTGGGTTGCTGACGCCTTTCGATCCGGTGATCTGGGAGCGGTCGCGTGCCGAGCGCCTGTTCGGGTTTCGCTACCGGATTGAGATCTATGTGCCGGCGCCGCAGCGGCAGTTCGGCTATTACGTCTACCCCTTCTTGATGGGAGATTCGCTGGTCGCCAGGGTCGACCTCAAATCCGACCGAAGTCGCAGCTCCTTGATGGTGAAGGGTGCCTTCGTCGAAGACGGCCAGGATCCCTCGCGGGTGGCCGATGGGCTGGCGGCCGAACTCCACCAGATGGCATCGTGGCTGGCGATGGATGACATCGAGGTCGCCGATCACGGATCCCTGGCTGCCGACCTCAGCCGGGCCTTGGGCTGAAGGGCACCCGAGCTACGGGTGATCTCGTGCGGTGTCGTCTTGCCCACGGGTCTCTGCTGCCAGAAGGAGCCGATCATGCCGATTCCGGCGCGTGGCCCAGGCGTAGAGAAAGACGGCCGGCATCAGAAAGAACCCGGCCACAACAAACGCCATGCTGAGTGACGCCGCGGTTGCGATCCACCCGAGTACCGGGCCGCCGGCAGCCTGCCCGAGGGCGTCACTTTGTGATTGCATCGAGAACACGGTGGCCCGCGAACGCGACTCGAGCTGTTCGTTCAACCATGCCGTGACGAGCGGTCCGTGAACGACGCGAATAAGGATTGCCGCTTGGTACAACGCCACCGCGAGAGCGAATTGTCCTGCCAGCCCCAGCCCGACAACGACTGCGCCGAGCAGGAATACCAGGACCGTGAGCACCGCCGGAATGTGAACGACCCTGCCAGACGTGATGCGTTTGTGAATGGCGCCGGCGGCAACGATGGACAGAATCATCGCCGCGGCGTCGATCGCTCCGAACCACACCACGGCCGACCAATCGGGGGCAGCTGGGAAGGTGAAATCGGCAAGGATCAAGGCCTCCCAAAGACGATCGAATGCCTCCGAGAAGGCGCCAAAGAACACGGCGGCACCCAACAGTGCCAGCAAGGCCCGGTGCCCGCGCACCAGGTCGGCGCCGTGGCCCAGGGTGGCTTTCATGTCGTGCCAGGTTTCCCGCTGAGATTCGGGAACTCTTCGAAAACCGGCCTCAGGCATCAGGAGCACCAAGGCGGCGGCGAGGAGCAGATGCCCGATACCACCGACGATCAGCGGCAGTCTGAGGTTGATTGAGGCGAGTGCCACCGCTGCTCCGATTCCCCCAAGTGATGCGACCTGGCGGACTTGCGCGCCCCGCAACAGCGCCCTGGTGGTGGCGAGGTCGTCCTGGATCTCGTCGGCGAGCCACGCTTCGGTCGCTCCGCTGGTGAAAGTGAACCCGATTCCCCACACGACCTGCGCCACCACGACGGCACCGAAGATCGGGATTGAGCCCTCGAGGATGAATCCGATACCCATGATGGTGATACCGACAATGATCGAGAGGCGTCGACTTATGGTGTCGGCGACGACTCCGGTGGGGATCTCGAATACGAAGGTGCTGATTTCCAGGGCGGTACCCACCAGCACGAGCTGCACCGGGCTGAGGCCCACCTCCTGGATTCGATACAGCGCCGACAGGGCTGCCCACGTCCAGAAGAAGAACCCCGTTGCGCCGGCAACCCACAGGTAGACGCGGTATGCAGTTGGAGACGACAGGCTTCACTCCCGGATTGGGGCTGCAGGCTAGGGAGCATACGGAGCACGCGCCGAGGCTTATCTCCTGTACCGGTGCGGCAGTTCTGCCAGGGGCGACCGCTCGGCAGGGGGGAGCGCCCCGGGTCTGGTCGCCTTTCCGGTTGACATCCTCTGTGTGCTGAGTGTCAGCCCGCCAGCGTGGTTTCGGCGAGCTCCTGCCGGTACTCCGCCAGCTCTGTTTGCAGGTGCTCGTCGCTCACGGCGAGGATGGCCACCGCCAGCAATGCCGCGTTGGAGGCGCCGTCGATCGCCACCGTCGCCACAGGGATGCCGGTTGGCATCTGGACAGTGGCCAGCAGTGCATCCATCCCATCGAGGGATGCCGAGAGCGGAACGCCGATCACCGGCAATGTCGACTTTGCCGCCATGATGCCGGCGAGGTGGGCTGCTTTACCCGCGCCGGCGATGATGACGCTGTAGCCGTTGTGGCGAGCGGAGGCGGCGAACTCGATGGCGACGTCCGGAGTCTTGTGAGCAGACATCACCTGTTGGGTGTATTCGATCCCGAATCGGCCGAGCATCTCACCGGCCTTTTCCATTGCCGGTCGGTCTTTTCCTGATCCCATGACGATGGCGACCTTGCTCATGACACTCCTGCGATATCGGTTCGGTACTGGGCTCCTAGCCACGAGATCGTAGCCACCCGGTCGTATGCGTTCCTGCGGGCTGAGGGTAGATCGGGCCCGGTTCCCACGACATTGAGGATTCGGCCACCGGCGGTGACCAGTCCGTCGGGTGTTGTGCGCGTCCCGGCCTGGAAGACAATCGAGTCGGTCTCCGGGTCGAGTGAACCCCGAATGGCATCGCCTGTGCGCGGGGATTCCGGATAGCCCTCCGCCGCCATCACCACGTTCACCGTCGAGGTGTCGAGCCACCGGGGCATGACGTCGGCGAGGCCGCCATCGACGGCCGCCGTCAGGAGTTCTACGAGGGGGCCATCGAGGCGAGGGAGCACCGCTTGGGTTTCCGGGTCGCCGAGCCGGCAGTTGAACTCGAGTACCCGGGGCCCGTCGCCGGTGAGAACGAACCCCGTGTAGAGGAAGCCTCGATACGGAGTGCCGCGTTCGGCCATCGTGGAGAGCACCGGGCCGACCACGCGATCCATCGTATAGGCGACGATGCCTGTAGGGAGGTCGGGAACCGGCGAGTATGAGCCCATCCCGCCGGTGTTGGGGCCGACATCACCGTCATACGCACGCTTGTAGTCGCGAGCGGGGGCGAGAGGTATGGCCTCGGTTCCGTCACATACGGCAAAGACGCTCAGCTCGGGCCCGTCGAGAAAATCCTCGATGACGATCTGGGCCCCTGCCTCTCCGAAGGCGCCATCCAGGCAGGTGTGTGCCCAGGTTTTGGCAGCTTCGAGGTCGTCGGTGACAAGGACTCCTTTGCCGGCCGCAAGGCCATCTGCTTTCACGACGTATGGCCCTGACGACTTCCCGAGATGGGCCATGGCCGCATCGCGATCATCGAACGTTGCCCAACCTGCCGTCGGCACCCCGGCGTCTCGCATGATGTCTTTGGCAAACGCCTTGGATGCTTCGAGCTGGGCGGCCGCCCGGGTGGGGCCGAACACCGGAACCCGAACCCGGTCGAGGGCGTCGACCAGGCCGGCAGCAAGAGGAGCTTCGGGACCGACAACCACCAGGTCGAACGAACGGTCCGCGGCCATGGCGGCCACAGCCCCTATGTCGGTGCTCGAAATGCCTTCGACAACTCCGCCGAGTGACGCCAAGCCGGGGTTGCCAGGCAGGCTGGTGAGGGTCACGCTGGGATCTTGCACCAGCTTCCAGCCCAGGGCGTGCTCTCGCCCACCTCCGCCGATCAGCAGGACGTTCACGTTCGGTGCAGGAGCTGCTGCCGCTCGGGGCCCACCGATACCCACCGAACCGGCGTCATCACCCTGTCTTCGATGAACTCGATGTATTGCTGCGCCTCTTTGGGCAGGTCGCCGAACGCTCGAATCTCTGAGATGTCCACCCCCCAGCCAGGGAGCGTTTCATAGATCGGCTGGCAGTTGTAGAGAACTCGCTGTTGGCGGGGGAACTCGGAGTACTGCTCGCCCAAGCTGGTGTAGCCGACGGCCACCTTGATTTCGTCGAAAGCCGACAGAATGTCGAGTTTGGTGAGGAAGATGTCGGTCAGACTGTTGACTCGCACGGCGTAGCGCAGGGCCACCAAGTCGAGCCACCCACAGCGCCGCCGGCGGCCGGTTACCACTCCATATTCTCCGCCCAGATCGACCATCATGTCGCCGATCTCGTCGTGTAGCTCCGTCGGGAATGGGCCGGTGCCGACCCGCGAAATGTAGGCCTTGGCGACCCCGACCACTCGATCGATCACTTTGGGGCCTAGGCCCGTCCCGGTGAGGACACCTCCGGCGGTGGGGCTCGATGAGGTCACGAATGGATAGGTACCGTGGTCGACGTCCAGCAACGTTCCCTGGGCGCCCTCGAAGAGGACCGTCTTCCCGTCGCGCAGGCCCTCCCAGAGCAGCAGCGATGTGTCGGTGACGAATGGCAGGAGGCGCGAGGCATAGCCCAGGTATTCATCGGCGATCTCGTCGACGTCCATCGGGAGCTGGTTGTAAACCCGGGTCAGCAGCTTGTTCTTCTCGGACAAAGCGATCGTGACCTTGTCGACAAAGATCTTCGGATCGAACAGGTCCTGGACCCTGATCCCCGACCGGGCGTACTTGTCCGTGTACGCCGGTCCGATGCCCTTCTTGGTCGTGCCGATCTGCTGGCGACCGAGATAGCGCTCGATCATTGCGTCGATCTTCCGATGGTACGGCATGATGAGGTGAGCATTGGATGAGATTCGAAGTCGACTCGGGTCGACCCCCCGGCCCCGCAGCATGTCGAGCTCGTCGAGGAGAACCTTGGGATCGATCACGCAACCGGACGCGATCACCGGAATGGCTTGCGGGTACATGACACCGCTGGGTGTCAACGAAAGTGCGAACTTCTCTTCGCCGATGATGATCGTATGTCCGGCATTGTTGCCACCCTGGTAGCGAACAACGAAGTCGGCCGACTCTGAGAAGAAATCGGTGACTCGCCCCTTGCCTTCGTCGCCCCATTGGGCCCCCAGCACGATGTTTGCCGGCATGCTTGCTCCCTTGCTGTCGGCGCGATGGTAGCTGTCGGCTCGATCCCTTTTGAGGGGCCGCCGTTACACTGATCGGGCATGCCGAAGATCCGGGCCGACAACATCGCTGCGCACAAGAAACTGATACGAAGTCAGGTTCTGGAGGCGGCGAAAGAGCTCATCGAGGAGTTCGGTTTCGAGGCGACCTCCCTTGGAGACATTGCCCGTCAGGTCGGTATCGGCAGGACCACTCTCTACGAGTATTTCTCAGACAAAGATGACATCGTGGCAACCCTCGTCGAGGAGGAGCTGCCGGCCGTGATCGACGAGATGGTTTCCACGATTCCCGACGATTTGTCGGCCCGTGACCGGCTCGCCGAGCTCGCCGTGCGCATGGTCGAGTTCATCGTGACCGACCCATTGCTCGGCGACCTTCTCCACCGCGAGCTTCCCAAACTCTCCCAGTTGACTCAGGATCGGGTGGCTGTCTCCCATAGGGGGCTCTCGATCGAGTTCGGAGCGGTGTATCGGGCGGGGGTCGAGTCGGGTGAGCTAGCCGATCTGCCGATGGATCTGGCGGGTCGCTTCATTCAGGATCTCATCATGTCGGCTGCCAGGGCCCTCATCGAGTCTGATGATCCCAAAGGTCGCAGCCCAGAGGTCATCGACGCGATGGTGACGATGCTGCTCCACGGCGTCGGCCGGTGAGGACCGTCATAGCGGGCGGTGATGTGTTCGACGCTCATTCGGGAGGCTTCGAGTCCATGGATGTCGCCTTTGAGGCCGGTGTCATCACCGAGCTGGCGGCGGGCCTCGATGGAGACGTTCTTGTCGACGCCACCGGCTGTCAGCTACTCCCCGGTCTCATCGATGCCCACGTGCACGTGATGATCTCGCACCTCGATCTCTATCGGCATGCGCACACGCCTTACTCCTATCGGTTCTACGACGCCATCAGCAATCTGGCTGACACGGTCATGGCGGGAGTGACGACAGTGCGCGATGCCGGCGGAGCGGATCTCGGAGTGAAGCGGGCCGTCGAAGACGGGCTCGTCCTGGGCCCTCACATGCTCATTGCCGTCGGCATGATTTCCCAGACCGGCGGGCACGGAGACGCCTGGCTGCCATCAGGGCAGCACCTTCGTCTACTCGCGGGGGGCCATCCGGGCGCACCGGCCACCGTGGTCGACGGACCGGAGGAGGTGCGGCGGATCGTCCGCGAGTTGATCCGAAGCGGGGCGGATGTCATCAAGGTCGCTACCAGCGGTGGGGTTTTGTCGCCAGGCGACGATCCCAAGCACGCCCATTTTCAGCCTGATGAGCTGGCGATGCTCATCGCCGAAGCGAACACGGCGGGGCGATGGGTGATGGCCCATGCCCAGGCCACCGATGGCATCAAGAACGCCATCCGCGCCGGTGTCCGGTCCATAGAGCATGGGATCTATCTGGACGAGGAAGCGATCGGCATGATGCTGGAGCACGGGACGTTCCTCGTGCCGACGTTGATTGCCCCCACCGGGGTGATCGAAGCCGCCGAGGCGGGTGCAGCCGTCAATCCTGCCTCCGTCCAGAAGGCCAAGGAAGTCGTCGAGGTTCACAACGAATCATTTCGAATGGCAATCGAAGCCGGAGTGCGCGTCGCCATGGGCACCGACACCGGCGTGACACCCCACGGCAACAACCTCAAGGAGCTGGCTTTGATGGTGGCCGGTGGAATGAGCCCGATTGACGCGCTCACCGCCGCAACCGCCACCGCGGCCGAGTTGCTGGGAATCGACCACGTGGCAGGCTCGATCGATGCGGGCAAGAGGGCCGACCTGGTTCTGGTGGCCGGCGACGCCACAGATCTCCATGCCCTCCCCAGCAATATCGTCGGCGTGTGGAAGGTGGGTGACCGGGTTCGATAGGGCGGACCCCTCTCCCGATCCCCGCCCCGTGGCTTGGCGCCTTTCTATGCGAACTCGGGCACAACTCCTAGCTGCTGCATCATGCCGAGGTCGTCGACTGCGATCCATGTCTCAGCTAGCTGATTGCCGGAGTACCTCGAGAAAGAGATCCCGGCGATCACCACGGTCTTGCCCGTCGCGAGAATGTTGCGAAACTCTCCTTGGTGAGTTCCGCTGGCTGTCCAGCGTGTGGACACCAGGTCGCCTTGCTCGATCCACTCATGAAATTCGATGTGGAAGTCCGGAAATGCCTTGGATACCTCTTTGACCCATGCCCGTACCTCGGCTTGTCCTTTGAGCGGGTTGTGCGGGCTGTGACTCACGTGGTTTTCGGTATACAACTCATCGATCACATCGAGGTCGCCTTCGTCCCAAAGGCGGCCCAGTAGTTCGATCGTGCGTTCTGCGCGGCTCATTGAGCCTCCTTCTTGTGGAGCGTGGCATTGTTGCGTTTTGGCTCGTCGAGGAACCACCTCCTCGGACGACCACCCACTCTCCACCCTCGCGCTGCTCGGTGGGCGACGTCAAGGAGGATTCGCTTTCGATCTGTGCGGGCCACCGATGTTGGCACTCGCCCTTCCAACGATCTGCCGCCTCCGGGCTCGGCAGTCAACGTCGCTTCCAGATCGGCACACTCGAATTGAGTAGGGTCTGGGCCAGTCATCAATGGAGGGAACACATGACGGAACCGGCACGCTATGCCGAGGAAAGCCAGGCAACCATCATCCTCGTGCTGGGCATCCTCAGCCTCGTGATCTGCGGTCTGCTCGGACCGGTCGCCTGGGTGATGGGCAACAACGAGGTGCAGGCAGTGGACGCCGGACGGAGGCCTCCCGAGGGCCGCCAAATGGCCAACATCGGAAGGATCCTCGGAATCATCGCCACGGCGCTCATCGTCCTCGGCATCCTCTTCTTCATCGTCGTCATCGCCATCGGAGGGCTCAGCGCAGCTACCTCATGAACCTCCTCACCCGCTGGTTTGGATCGTTTTGGCTGAGCCCGGCTTTGGTCGGGCTCGGCCTGGCGAGCCTTGCCGCGGTGGGGCCAGTCGGGGACGGCGTGGGCTTGTGCCCCTATCGGAACCTGCTGGGAGTGGCATGTCCGGGGTGCGGTCTGTCACGAGCGACGTCGTCGATGCTGAACGGTGACGTGTCGGTGGCGATGGCCTATCACCCGTTGGTCCCGCTGTTCGTTGCTCAAGCCGTTGTTGGATCGGTCATGTGGGTCGGCCACAAGCGCGGCTGGTGGTCCGTGAGCCGACGTTCTGTCGCCATTCTCGGAGTCGTAAACATCGTGCTGCTGTCGGCGGTGTGGTTGGTGAGGGCGGCCAGCGGGACGTTGCCTCCCGTCTGAATCGATCAGAGAAGTGACCCAAGGGTCTTGATCCCCGTCTCGATCTGATCAGGGGTTGCCACCGAGTAGCTGAGGCGCATCGTGTTGGCCTTTGGCTCTGCAGGATGAAAGGGCCCTCCTGGCACGAACGCCACCCCCCGCTCAACTGCCTCGGGCAACAGCGCCATCGCGTCGATCTCGGGGCTCAGGGTGGCCCAGATGAACATCCCGCCCCGCGGCCGGGTCCAGGTCGCCGAAGACGGAAAGTGCTCGTCCAGTGCGGACAGCATGAGGTTTCGCTGAGATGAGTAGTGCCGGCGAACCGCTTGGAGGTGCTCGGCCAAGAATCGGTCGTCGAGCAGGGCGGCGGTCACTGCTTGGGTGAAAGTGCTCGTGTGGAGGTCGGCCGCCTGTTTGGCACGGTTCAGTAGCGTCATCGCCTGATCGGGCGCGATGAGCCAGCCGAGTCGGAACCCCGGCACGAGCGTCTTCGAGAATGATCCTGCGTGGATGACGTGGTCTGGGTCGAGCTCGTGCATCGTCGGGACTGCGTCGCCCTCGAATCGCAACTCTCGATAGGGGTCGTCTTCGTAGATCAATGCGTCGTACCGGCGGGCGAGGTCCACGATTGCCCGCCGGCGCTCTCGGGACATCGTGGTGCCAGTTGGATTCGCGAACGTCGGGTTGACGTACAGAAAGCGGGCTCCGCCCTTCAGCTGTGTTTCCACCGCGACGGGATCCATGCCCTCGTGGTCGGACGCCACCGCTCGGTAGTCGGGCTCGTAGACGTCGAGCGCGCGAAGGGCGCCCATGTAGGTCGGGGACTCGACGATTACCCGATCGCCTGGATCGATCATGAGTTTGCCGACGAGGTCGAGACCTTGTTGTGAACCAGACACGATCAACACATCTTCTGGAGATGGGTCGCCGGGGCTCCGGGCGGCGATCCATTCGCGGAGTCGACGATCTCCGCTGGTCGCCGAGTACTGGAGCGCTCCGCGGTTGTCGTCGGTGAGGACCTGGGACGCTGCCTCGCGGATCCGAGCAACCGGGAACAGGCCGGGCGCCGGGAGCCCGCCGGCAAACGAAATCACGTGCGGCTGCTGAGTCAGCTCGAGAATCTCGCGGATGGTTGAAGGCTTGATGTGAGCGGCGCGCTTGGCAAATCGCGGCATCGGAAGATGGTACCCATCACGTGCATCCCTGCGGTCTCTCGGCTCATCGGATGCGTATGTTTGAGATCGTGACCAGAGTTGCGGTGACGGCCTGTAACGATCGAGCTGACGGAATGGCGGCCGAGCTCGTCGCCGTGGGCTTCCGCCCTGTTGTCCTTCCGTGCACAGTCGCGCGGGCCGGTGCGATGGAGGACATTGCTCGAATGCGAGGCGCCTGCGAAGAAGTGGATCTCATCGTGCTCGACAGCCTCCGACCGGTCGAGCTGTTGTGGCCGCACGGCGCGCTTCCGTCGGTGCCTTTCGCAGTTTCTTCCGAGGCGATCGCGGTCGGGGTGGCGACGCGAGGAGGCTCGGTCAGATGGATGGGGAGCGGGAGTTGCCTCGACCTCGTGGTCTCGCTCGACGCCGGAATGGCCGACCGGACTGTTGCCTTCCCTCACGCAGTCGACACGGATCCACGTTCCATCATGTCTCTGGCTGATGCCGCCCGATCGCTCGTGTCGGCACCCGTCTACGCCAATCACCCGGTCGCTCCACCAGCTACCCCTGTGGATGCTGCGGTCTTCGTGTCAGCACTTGCCGTGCACGGTTGGGCTATCACGAGATCGTTCACCGGGATCAGTGTTGGTGTGCTGGGAGCCCAGACCCGAGCGGCCTTGGATCGGTACGACCGACGGCCCGATGTCGAGACCCGCGCTACCGCTTACAGTGACCTATCGCAGGCCTTGGCCCGCTATCTTGCATGAACCGTCGCTGGTTTCACGCTTGTTTGAGCGTATGCCTAAACTGTCGCCCACCCAAGAACGGAAAGCCGTGGAAGACCGAACTGTTCGCAAGGCAACGCGTAAACCAGTTGGTGAACTCGCCGTCCTGTCGGTGTCGCCGGGTATCCGGACAGAAGTGATGCACTTCCGAACCGAGGCGAGCGAAGAATTCATCGATCTCACTGAGATCGTGCGCGAAGTTGTGCAGCGATCGGAAGTCCGCCACGGCCAGGTGACAATTCACACGCCGCACACCACCACCACGATCGCCGTCAACGAGTCGGAAACGGGGTTCATCAACGACTTCCGCCGCCGGGTCGAAGCGGTCATCCCCAAAGACTCGTACTACGAGCATGACGACTGGGATGTCCGGACCGAGAACGTCCAGGAAGACGAGCTCGTGAACGGACAGTCGCACGTCCGGCAGATGTTCGTCGGCTCTTCCAGTGTCTCCGTGCCCATCGTCGATGGTGAGGTGCTGTTGGGCCAATGGCAGCGAGTGCTTTACGTCGAGCTCGATCAGCCTCGCGATCGCCGCGCCATCATCCACGCCCAAGGCGTCTAGGGCCGCGACCGAGTCGGCCTCCGGCCCGACACCCGACTCGAGAGTTCCGACTCAGGACTCGCGAATCAGGACTCCCACATCCTTCTGAGGCTCGAATTCAACCCCGAGCAGAGGCGTGATTCGCCGGCTTGAGGGGCAGTTGAGCTCCCAGGTTGGAACCGGCTGTTTGGGGTTTCCCGAGTTCGCCCGAACGAACGAATATCCGCTTTCGCTGGGCGGAATGGTTAAAAGCGTGTAAATTGCCTCCGGCTGGAGCCAAGCCTCCGGCAAACCCTAAGAGGAGAGCTATGAGTAAGAAAATTCGGGCGATTCTGTTGCCTCTCGTGGTCTTGGCCATGATTGCAGCTGCCTGTACATCAGATACGAGCGACACCACCGTCGCTGAAACGACCGGCGACACCGAGGCACCCGCCGCAGCTGCCCAAACCGAGGGCAGCACCCTTCAGGCCGTGATCGACCGCGGCACCCTCCGTTGTGGAGTGGGCGGTTCGGCGCCTGGTTTCTCGGAAACCCAGCCTGACGGTTCCGTCACCGGCCTCGATGCTGACTACTGCCGCGCTGTTGCTGCAGCCGTTCTCGGCGACGCCAACGCAGTCGAGTTCGTCGAAACGACGGCTGCAGAGCGCTTCTCGGTTCTGAGCGCAGGTGAGATCGATGTTCTGATGAGGAACACCACCTTCACCCAAACGCGTGACACCACGCTCGGTCTCGACTTCGGTCCCACGACCTACTTCGACGGTCAGGGCCTCATGGGTACGGCTGCCGACGGCTTCACGCCCGAGTCCACTCTTGCGGACATCGACGGCGCCGTGCTGTGTACCAATGCCGGTACCACCACCGAGAAGAACATCACCGAGGGCGCTGCCGTGTTCGGTGTCACCATCGAGCTCCGTACCACTGAGCAGTTCCCGGAAGCGATCGAGGGCCTCAAGGCCGGCGACTGTGACTTGGTTACGACCGACGCTTCGGGTCTGTACGGCAACCGTGCGCAAGCCCTGGCTGCCGGCGACATTGCTGAAGGCGACTGGGTGATCTTCCCACCCGCGCCGATCTCGAAAGAGCCACTCGGTCCGGTGTATCGCCAGAACGACAGTCAGTGGGCCGATATCATCGACTGGACCGTATTCGCCACCTTCATCGCCGACGAGAAGGGTGTGAACTCGGGGAACGTCGACGATGTGATCGCAGATGCTGAGATCGACCCGGAATTGGGCCGTCTCCTCGGCGTAGGTGAGGATGAGCTGCAGACGGGCATGGGCCTGCCGGCAGACGCCTTCTATCAGGTCATCAGCCAGGTTGGTAACTACGACGAGATCTTCGTCAACAACTTGGATGAGCTGAAGATCGTCCGTGACGGCTCCTTCAACGTTCAGTGGAGTGACGGCGGCCTCATCTACGCGCCTCCTGCCCGCTAGACAGAAACAAAGAAATACTCGATTAGTAGGGGGCGCTTCGGCGCCCCCTACTAATGTCAATTTCCAGTGAGGAGATCTGTTTGGCTTCGGTGATCGAGCGGCAACCCAGGCCACCGCTGTGGCGCGACGTTCGCGTCCTCAAGTGGGTGGTCCAGTTTGTGATCCTGGGCGGAGTCATCGCCCTCATCGTCGGCCTCATCGTCACTGCGCAGAACAATGTGGCCGCCCAAAGCCAGACGATTTCGTTCGATTTTCTCTCTCGGCCGATCGGTATCACGCTTTCGGAGGGCTTCAACACCCTCCCTGACTCGGCGATCCAGGCGCTGGGCGTCGGCATGGTCAACATGTTTCGGCTCATGTGGACAGGGATTCTCGCCGCGACCGTTCTCGGCACCATCATCGGTGTGGCCCGGTTGTCGAGCAACTGGATCGTCAACAAGACCGCCACCGGGTACATCGAGCTCATCCGCAACATCCCGCTACTGGTACAGATCATCTTCTGGCAGGTCGCCATCCGACTCCTCGGCGAGGCAACCGCGGAGAAAGCCATCGGGGTTCCGTTCGGAGACGAGACGTTGCTTTTCTTCAGTGCCAAGGGTTTCGCATTCCCGTGGATGAACCCGACCACAACGAGATGGCAGTGGGCCGGCTTCATGGTTGGCGGCCTCATCGCCACGTATTTCGTCTACAAGTGGCGAATCCGCGTTCAGGAATCGGGTCGGGGAGAAGCCCACGTCGGCTTGTGGGTGACGGCTGCGATTATCGTATCGGCCATCATCGGCTGGTGGGCGCATCCGTTGATGGGGTTCGTCGGCGTCATTTTCGGGGCCCTCGAATCCCTGGCCGCCAACATCCCGACCATCTTGCTTCAGCTGATTCTGGCGGGGGTGTCGATTCTGCTCGGGTATCTGGTCATCCGTCAGCGCCTCAACACGCTGCGGACACCGAGCGGCTATGGGAAGTTCTCCGACGACGACTGGTATCGCATTATCATGGCCGGCCTGGTCGGCCTGTTGGGTGCCGTCTTCTTCCTGCTGGTGCCGCAGGTTTCAGAGATCATCCTCGGTAGGGCCGATCTATTCGGCAAGTCGGTCGGCGCCGAGCGAATCTTCAACGAGATCGCGGTGCGATTCTCGTTCAGTGCTACCGAGGCCCCGTTCGACCCCAACCTGCCTCGCATCGCCGAGGGCCGGTTCACGAACTACGACCCCGAATTCGGCAAGGTTGTCTCGATCGGCTTCGCCGCCATGTGGCTGGGCCTCGTGATCTACACCGCCGCCTTCATCGGCGAGGCCGTTCGAGCAGGCGTCCTGGCGGTCGCCAAGGGACAGACCGAAGCCGGCTTGGCCATTGGGCTGAGGCGCTCTCAGCTCCTCCGAATGATCGTCCTGCCGCAGGCCTTCCGTGTGGTTCTCCCTCCCATCGGCAACCAGTACCTCAACCTCGCCAAGAACACGTCCCTCGCCATCGCCGTCGGCTATTCCGACTTGGTCCAAGTGGGCGGCACGGTGTACAACCAGACCGGCCAGACTCTGGTGGTCTTCCTCATCTGGATGGGTTTCTATTCGTTGGTGAGCCTCACCCTCTCGTCGGGAGTCAACTATTGGAATAACAAGCTCAAGCTGGTGGAGCGCTGATGGAACAGAAGCAGTATCCAGTCTCGATCGATCTCGGTATACCCGAGAGCGCCGCCGCCCCTGAGCCTCCTCCTTCCGGGCCGTGGGTGTGGATGAGGACGAACCTGTTCTCGAGTCCCTTCAATAGCGTTTTGTCGGTCGTGACGGTCGCACTCCTCGCCGCGGTGGTCCATGGCGTGATCGGCTGGGCGATCGACGAAGGCCGCTTGTGGCGCGCCGTGGGTCAGAACTCTCGCCTGCTGATGGTCCAGGCATACCCCGTTGAACATTTCTGGCGAGTGTGGGTCTCGGTTGGTTCGGTTGCGGTGCTGGCAGGGCTGTCGTTCGCGTACTTCCGGGTTGGGTCCAAGATCGCCTGGCGTGATCTGAGCCGCATCAGCATGGCATTCGGGGCTGTGCTGTCGTTGGTGTCCCTATCGACGATGTTTCACTTCCTCGCTGCCGATCGCACGCCACGACTCACCATCCTGGCGCTTGTTGTGGGACTGATACTGATTTTTGTCCCCCGGATGTACACCGCCCGACTCGGTGACGCCGCCAAGGAGCCAACGATTCCCACGATGGGCCTGGTCGCGCTGGGCTTGCTTGTCCTCATTGGCCTCATCTGGATCGCCCAGGCTCCTGTGCCGGGTGTATCGGAAGAGGGCTTCAACATCGATGTGTGGGAGCCGATCGCCACGAGCACCAAGCTCCCATGGACGGTTGTGATTCTGTCCGGTATCGCCGCTTTTGGAATTGGGACTGTCCTTCGGGATCGCGTTGAGGGGCTGCGCCAGGTCCTCATTTCGGCGTGGGTGCTCTCCGCACCGATCATCTACATGATCCTCTTCCGGGGACCCGATATCGACTGGCCAGAAGTTCTGACCCTCGATCTCCCTGTTTGGCTGGGGTTCAGCGTCTTGGGTGGCCTCTTCCTGCGATGGGCCGCCGATGACAAGTCCGGCGAGCTGGGTCGCTTCTTGTCGGGTGCGATCTTCGTGGTGGGCCTGGCGTCGCTGCTCTTCATTGACACCCTGATGCTGTTCAAGGTGTCAACCATTGCGCTCGGAACGTTCGGAATGCTCGCCCCCACGTTCGGTGGCTCTCCGGCAGCACGTCGGCAATTCCTGATTGGCTGGGCATCCTCGATGCTGGTGATCGTGGTGATCTTCCGCATGGCCGACTCGGCGTCTGCCCTCGGTTTCCGAGGCTCGAACTTCCTCGGAGGCCTTGCCTTGACCTTCGCTCTTGCCATATTCGGCATCGCCCTGTCATTCCCGCTCGGGGTGGTGCTGGCGCTGGGCCGAACATCGACGATGCCGATTTTGCGGACGGTATGCACCTTCTACATCGAGCTGGTGCGCTCGGTCCCTCTGATCACATGGCTGTTTGCTTCAGCGAACCTGTTCCAACTGTTCATACCGGGCGGCCTCGAGGTCGACAACGTCGTGCGAGCAATCGGCGCCATCACGTTGTTCTCGGCCGCCTACCTGGCGGAGAACGTACGCGGCGGCCTCCAGTCGATTGGCAAGGGCCAATACGAGGCGGCCGATGCACTCGGGATGTCTGTGGTACAGAAGACTTCATTCATCATCCTGCCCCAGGCTCTGAAGGCCGTGATTCCCGCGTTGGTCGGCCAGGTGATCTCCCTGTTCAAGGACACGTCCTTGGTGGCGATCATCGGCCTCTTCGATCTGCTGCTCATCGCCAAGAACGTCATTCCGGGCCAGAGCCAATTCCTCGGCTCGTTCATGGAGGCGATCGTGGCGGTGGCCGTGATCTACTGGGTCTTCACATTTGCATTCTCTCGGGCCTCGCTGCGTCTTGAAAAGCGCCTCGGCCTCGGAACCCGTTAGGAAAGGAACAAGCGTGCCCGGTGACAAAGACATCATCGTCTGCCAAGGCGTGAAGAAATGGTTCGGTGATTTTCAGGCCTTGCACGGCGTGGATCTGAGCGTCAAAGAGCAGGAAGTGGTGGTCATCATTGGGCCGTCGGGTTCCGGCAAGTCAACGTTCATCCGGTGTATCAACCGGCTTGAGGTCCACCAGGAGGGCACGATCCAGGTGGACGGGATCGAGCTCACCAACGACCTGAGGAATATCGAAGCCATCCGCTCCGAGGTCGGCATGGTGTTCCAGTCGTTCAACCTCTTTCCTCACCTCACCGTCCTCGACAACATCACGCTTGGGCCAATTTGGGTTCGGAAGCACTCGCGGACCGAAGCCGAGGAGATCGGACGCCGGCTTCTGGACCGCGTTGGTATTCCAGAACAGGCCGACAAGTACCCCGGCCAGCTGTCCGGTGGCCAGCAGCAGCGCGTCGCCATCGCTCGGGCATTGGCGATGGAACCGAAGGTCATGCTCTTCGACGAGCCCACTTCGGCGCTCGACCCGGAGATGGTGAAAGAAGTGCTCGACACCATGAAGGAGCTGGCCAGTTCCGGAATGACCATGCTGGTTGTGACTCACGAGATGGGCTTTGCCCGAGAGGTGGCCGACCGGGTGCTCTTCTTCGACTATGGCTCGCTCGTGGAGGAAGGCACCCCCGAACACTTCTTCACCACCCCCCAGCACGACCGCACGAAACTGTTCTTGTCCCAGATTCTGTAGTTGTGGCAGAAGGCTGAAAGCGTTGTGCAGTCGGGCCGGCTTGGCCGGCACGCCACGACCGCACGAAGCTGTTCCTGTCCCAGATTCTGTAGTCGTGGCAGAGCGCTGAAGGTGTTCTGCGGTCGTGATGGCGGAGCCGGCACGCCATGATCGTTCGAAGTTGTTCTTGTCCCAGATTCTGTAACTAGTTCCCCCAAACCAGGGTTGGGGGTTGCAGTCTTGTGGCCGCGGGCTGGGTAGTTCAGAACGCAACCATCACCGTGAGCAAGCCCACACCTACACGCCCGGCGGTATGCGTTTTCGAGCGTTAACCTGTGCGACATGACTTCCCGCATTCCTCTTCTTGCGGTGGCGTTCGCCCTGCTGGCCGGCGCTTGTTCGGCCAGCAGCAGCACGGCGGCTACAACGACGCCCCCCGAGGCGCCGGCGACGACAGCGGGTGCCACGGCCACGGTTGTCTCCTCGACCTTGGCGCCAACCCCAACCACGACGACCACTCTCAGTCCCACGGTTGCGCTGCCGGCCGAAGCCGACTCCTTCGGCTATCGAATCGAATTCGACGCTGTTGTCAGTGAACGGGGATCGACCGACATTCTCTACTCCTCGCTCATCGATGGCGTGATCGTTGCCGGTTCCGATGCGTTCGAGTCCCGGGAGTGGTTTGGCACCCAGTTGGTCCGCGAAGAGGCCTATGTGGTCATCGGGAACGGTGGGTGGGTCAAGGAGGACCGAAAGCCATGGCGTGAGCTCGATGCGATCGATGTTCTCGGAATCAAGTCCAGCACGGTGACCCCCACCGACTTCGCTGCGGTGTACGACGTCGTGAACGAGCTCGAATGGCAGGTACGGCCGTATGAGGGGGGAATGGCTCGTGTCTACCGGCTGCCATCCGACCGGGCGGACGACCTCAGCGTTTGGCTTCCCGATATCGTCTCCCAGGATCTCTTCGGCGTCGAGGAATACGAGCTGGAACTCTGGATCGACGCCGAGTCCGAGTACGTCGTGCTGATGGATTTGCAGGCTCGCGGCCCCGAATCGATGCTCTCGGACGGAGCGATCACCGAGTCGGGCGGAGGCGATCTCGAGCTGGCGGTCGTCTACGAATTCTTCGATATCAACAGCACGCAAACCGCTGCTCCGAGTGCGCCGACCATTGTCCCGTCAGACGCTCCTGATGGGTTTTACCTGTTCGAAGCTGACGAGTTCGGCTTCTCACTGAATGCTCCGCTTGATTGGACGCTGTTCCCACCCGAGAGTTTCGACGGATATGAGATTCCGTTCGCAGCCGCGCCTTCGATCGATGTGCCCAACGACTCCTATTTCTCGGTTGCCATCGAAGATCTCTCCGACTCCCAGGGCTTGCGTGTGGCCGAGTACGCCGAGCTGAACCTTCGGTTCATCACGCCTTTCGACGGCCAGGTAGAGCTGGTGACCTCCGAACAGGTCGATTTCTCCGGGATGCCAGGTTGGTTGACGGTTGCCAACATCACAGGGCCCGACGAGTCGTTCACCGTGAGAACCGTCACCGTGATCGATGGCTCGCTTGGCTACTCGATCGAGTTCTATTCGTGGGACGATTGGTATGAGGTCGACTTCGAGGCTGCCGAGGAGATGTTTGACTCGTTTGAGTTGTTCGACCCAGCGGGCTCCTCGACCTAGGTCCTCCCTCACGCCAGGACATCGAGGCCGCAGCGCTGGACCGGGTCGGTGATGAACCGCAATCCCTGCCCTAGCCTGTCGCCTATGGATGTGCATTTCTCGCCCGAAGGTCCGCCCGACATCGTGTTGCCGGAGGTAGAGGCAGCCTTGGCCTCGAGACTCGAGGAAGCACGAGGCGACCGCGACCGACTCGCTGTCGTGATCGCCGAGGATCCCACATTCTTGGCGGCGTGGGCGGCGCTCGGCGACGCTGCCGCCGATGCCGCGACCTCCGGAGCTGTGGAGGCATACGCCTATTACCGGGTGGGCTACCACCGCGGCCTCGATGCTTTGCGAAAGAACGGATGGAAGGGGAGTGGCTTCGTACGTTGGTCTGCGGAGCCCAACCGTGGGTTCCTCCGCTGCTTGGAGGGCTTGGGTCGCATGGCTGTAGTGCTCGGAGAGGACCACGAGGCGACGAGGTGTGGCGAATTCCTTCGTCAGCTCGACCCGAGCGGGCCTTGGGCGAATTGAACAATTGGCGGCTACAAGAGGTGGACGAGTGTCGGTCTCTCTGAGCTCTGCCGAGCAGGCCATCCTCGAAGGCTCCGATGGGGAAGGCTCGGCGTTGGCCATGCGCATCGTGGTGGCGTTGGGCGAAGTGCTCGGTGCCGAAAACCTCTTGCCGATCAGCGGTGCGCACGTCGACGGCTGTTTGTTCGTTGGCCAAGCCAGCCTCGACTTTGCCGAGCGCCTGGTGATGGCGGGCGCTCGGGTCTCGGTGCCCACCACGCTCAACATTTCTTCTCTCGACCTCCTCCATCCCGAGCTGTTCCGAGGTGCTGATGCGACGGCAGCATCCGCCCGGCAGCTCATGGTGGCCTATGAAGCGCTTGGTTGTACACCCACTTGGACCTGCGCCCCCTATCAGTTGGCCAACCGTCCGACCTTCGGCGATCACGTGGCGTGGGGGGAGTCGAACGCCATCGTGTTCGCCAACTCGGTGTTGGGGGCGCGGACCAACCGCTATGGTGACCTGATCGATATTTGCGCTGCGGTGACGGGGCGCGTTCCGAATGCCGGCCTGCACCGCACCGAATTACGACGTGGTCAGGCTGTTTTCGACGTTGCCGGCCTGCCCGAGCGCCTCCTGGAGGAAGATATCTTGTTTCCGTTGCTTGGCCTCCACGTCGGAGCCGCGACCGGCGATCAGGTTCCGGTGGTGGTCGGGCTTCCCGGGGCCGACGAAGACCAGCTCAAGGCCTTCGGCGCTTCGGCAGCGACAAGCGGTTCGGTCGGGCTCTTTCATGCCGTCGGGATCACTCCCGAAGCGCCTGATCTTGCCACAGCACTCCACGGCCGACCGGCGGAAGGCCGGTCCGAGGTCACGTTGGCAGATCTTCGCCGGGCCCGCGATCAGATCAATGGATCGCCAGACGCAGTCCTCGGCGCTGTGTCGGTGGGAACCCCGCACTATTCACTGCGGCAGATCGAGGAGCTGGTCCGGTTGCTGGCGGGACGATCAGTCCATGAATCCGTGCGCTTTTACATGTCGACGGGCCGGGACACGCTGTCTGAGGCGGAAGCGGCAGGCTGGGTGAGTCAACTCGAGGCGAACGGAGTTCAGCCGGTGGCAGACACGTGCACGTATGTGACGCCCATCATCGATGGCGCCGCCGGCACCGTGATGACGGATTCTGCGAAGTGGGCGTACTACGCCCCTGGCAACATCGGCGTGGCGGTGGCGTTTGGGAGCGTCGCGGACTGCGTTGAGTCGGCCGTGACCGGTCGAATGGTGTTTGATGGGAGCTTGTGGGATGGGTGAGAGGCCCGTCGTCGTCGCCGGAGCTGTCTCGGGCTTGGCTCTTGTGCTCGACGAGCCGCTCAGCCTATGGGGCGGGCTCGATCCTGTTACAGGAACGATCATCGACCAGCACCACCCACAGACCGGGCAATCCGTCACAGGCAAAGTGCTCGTCCTGCCTTCTGGTCGCGGGTCCAGCGGAGGTTCGTCAGTCCTCGCAGAATCGGTGCGCGCCGGGGTTGGCCCGGCCGCAGTGATCCTGGCTGTCCCCGATCCGATCTTGGTAGTCGGCGGAGTGGTGTTGGCCGAACTCTATCCGGACCAGGCAATCCCCATCGTTGTCGCTGACCCGTCCACGTTTGCGGACCTTCGGACGGGAGCGACCGTGTCTATCGATGAGAACGGTCGGATCAGCGGCTCGTAGATCCGGCGGCCACCCCGACCCCCGTTAGGAGAGAACCAGCTCGCCTTGAGCGACGTCGACCTTCACGGTTGCGCCATCGTCGTATGTTCCGTCGAGCAGCTTCACCGCCAAAGGGTTGACGATGTCGGTCTGGATGAGGCGCTTGAGCGGTCTCGCACCATAGGCCGGGCTGTACCCGTGCTCAGCCAACCAGTCCAACCCGGTGTCGCTGACCTCCAGAGTGATGCGCCGATCGTCCAGGCGACCTTGCACGAGGGCGAGTTGGATGTCGACGATTCTGCGAAGATCGGCCACCGACAGCCGGTGGAACACGATGAGGTCGTCGACCCGGTTCAGGAATTCGGGGCGGAAGTGATTGCGCACGACGCCAAGCACTCGTTCCTGCACGACCTCCTCGGGCAGGTCGGGCTCGATGAGTTCGGATCCCAAGTTCGACGTCATGATCAACACAGCGTTGGTGAAGTCAACTGTCCGACCCTGGCCATCGGTGAGGCGTCCGTCGTCGAGGAGCTGCAGGAGGGTATTGAACACGTCGGGGTGGGCCTTCTCCACCTCATCGAGCAGGATGACGCTGTAGGGGCGTCTGCGAACTGCCTCGGTGAGCTGGCCGCCTTCGTCATACCCCACATATCCCGGCGGGGCTCCGATGAGTCGTGCCACCGAGTGTTTTTCCATGTACTCGGACATGTCGACGCGGACCATGGCCTGATCGTCATCGAACAGGAACTGGGCCAGTGCTCGGGCGAGTTCTGTCTTGCCAACTCCTGTCGGGCCCAGAAACACAAAAGATCCGATGGGCCTATTGGGGTCGGCAAGCCCTGCCCGGCTCCGCCGGATGGCGTCGGCGACAGCTCGGACAGCCTGGTCCTGGCCGATCACACGCTCGTGGAGGTGTTCCTCGAGTCGCACGAGCTTGCTGATCTCACCCTCCATGAGGCGCGAGACGGGCACTCCGGTCCACCGCGAAACCACCTCGGCGACGTGTTCGTCGTCGACCTCTTCGGTGAGCATGCGGGTCTCCGACTGGAGGTCGGCAAGGGCATCCTGCTGGTCGGTCAGTTGCCGGGTGAGCTCTGGCAGCGTGCCGTAGCGAAGCTCGGCGGCCTTGTCGAGATCGCCTTCCCGCTCTGCGCGTTCGGCATTCGCTCTGGCCTGCTCGGTCTCTTCTTTGAGCTCGCGGATTGCAGAGATGGCGTCCTTCTCGAGGGTCCAGTGGGCCTTGAGTGTGTCGGCTTCTTCGACGAGGTTGGCGCGCTCCTTTTCCAGTGCCTCCAATCGGGCGGCCGACACGGAGTCGGTTTCCTTCTGGAGAGCCGCTCGTTCGATCTCGAGCTGGCGAATGCGCCGCTCGAGCTCGTCGATCTCCTGGGGCATGGAGTCGATCTCGATGCGGAGCCGGCTTCCGGCTTCGTCGATGAGGTCGATGGCTTTGTCGGGAAGGTGGCGCCCCGTGATGTACCGATCGGAGAGCACGGCCGCCGCGACCAGCGCCGAGTCCTGGATACGAACGCCGTGATGGACCTCGTATCGTTCCTTCAGCCCACGCAAGATCCCCACGGTATCTTCGACCGTTGGCGGTTCGACGAGCACCGGCTGGAATCGACGCTCGAGGGCGGCGTCCTTCTCGACGTATTTGCGGTATTCGTCGAGGGTGGTTGCCCCAATCATCCGCAGCTCTCCGCGAGCCAGCATCGGCTTCAACATGTTGGAGGCGTCCATGGCACCTTCGGCGGCGCCCGCTCCCACGATGGTGTGCATCTCGTCGATGAAAGTCACGACGCGACCTTCAGACGCAGTGATCTCCTCGAGGACAGCCTTGAGGCGTTCCTCGAACTCGCCTCGATATTTGGCGCCGGCAACGAGGGCGCTGAGGTCCACCGCGACGATCTTGCGGTTCTTCAACCCTTCGGGGACGTCGCCGTCGGCGATTCTCTGGGCGAGGCCTTCCACGATTGCCGTCTTGCCCACGCCTGGCTCGCCAATGAGGACCGGGTTGTTCTTGGTGCGCCGAGAGAGCACTTGAATGACTCGGCGGATCTCGTCATCGCGACCGATCACTGGATCCAGCTTCTGCTGGCGAGCGGCGTCGGTGAGATCACGGCCGTACTGCTCGAGGGCGTTGTAGGTGGACTCCGGGTCTTGGCTCGTCACCCGGTGGCTGCCACGCACCTCGTCGAGCGCTGTGCTGAACCTTTGGCGGGTCACTCCGAACTCGGTGAGGATCCTGGCGGCATCGGAGCCGCTCTCGATCAGGGCGATGAGAAGGTGCTCGATGGAGAGGTAATCGTCGCCCATGGCCGAGCGAACGTTGTCGGCGTCACTCACCACGGCCGTGCTCTCTTTGTCGAACTCGGCTGGCGTGTTGCCGTACACGTGCGGGAGCCGATCGAGGTTCTCGTCCAGGCGGGAACGGAGCGTTGTCGGGTTGACGTCGAGTCGGGTGAGGAGCGGGTAGACCATGCCGTCGGTGATGCCGAGGAGCGACCGCAGGAGATGGACCGGTGTCACGTACTGATGATTCCGATCGGTGGCGAGGTCTCGCGCGCCAATCAGAGCGTTCTGGGAGGCGTGGGTTAGTTTGTTCATGTCCATGAGCGTGCTCCTGGCGGCTAGTCTAGGAAGTTATAAGAAAATCTGAGTCATAGTATATCAGATTTGGAGGGATAGTGAACGCGAAAACTCCGAGCGACAGCGCTACCGAGATGACCCTGATGATGGGGGTCGAGCAGGCCAACGTTGCGGGATTCGTCCATGGCGGTTCGATCATGAAGCTGGTCGATACGGCCGCAGGAGTGGCCGCCATGCGCCACGCCAAGGGTCGCGTCGTCACGGCTCAGGTCGACTCCCTCTCGTTTCTGGCTCCCGTCCATATCGGTGATCTTCTCACGATCGAGGCGTTGATCACCCAGGCGTGGCGGACCTCGATGGAGGTCGAGGTGACCGTGACTCGAGAAGTGCCGTGGACCGGCGAGGGAGGGCTCACAACCCGCGCCCACCTGACCATGGTCGCCGTCGACGGAGACGGCCGACCGGTCCCGATTCCGCCGCTCGATGCCATGACCGAGGCGGAACAGCGACGCCAGCATCAAGCCGAGGTGCGTCGAGCCGATCGCATACGCCTCCGAGACCAACTCGAAGGCCTCTAGGACCGTCGAGCGAGCCCCCCCTTGTGTGGGAGCGGAAGGCCCATCGAAGCGTCTAGCGTCGTGGGTCTCGAGTCGGCGATGGAGCGCGGAGCGGGCCGAGTCAAGCTCTAAAGTTGGCTTTTCGTCCAACCGAGGTACTCATCGTGGACAACACCTCTGATTTGCGTGTGCTCCTGACCTCACCGGGACCGGTGGTGATGGTGGAAGCCACCGAGGAAGCTCGGTTCATGCGACTCGTCTCCGAGATCGCAGCCGACCGCGGCCTTGCGGTGTGGACGTGGTCATCGGCGTCGGGATTGAGCAACTCGCTGGGCAATCAGATGTACCAGACCGAGAACCCGCACAAAGCGCTTTCGTGGATCACCGAGGTGAGCGCTCCCGCCGTCTTCGTGTTCGTCGATGCCCATCCCATTCTCGGCGATCCGAGAGTGGTCCGCAGAATCAAAGAGACGGCTCGTCAACTCCAACCCACGCAAACCATGGTCTTCACGGCACCTACGCACGACATACCCGCCGAGCTCGTCAGCGAGGCTCGGTTGTGGAAGTTGCGGCCCCCATCACAGGCTGAGATCGTGGAGCTCATTCACCACACCACCGGAATGCTCGATGAACGTGGATTCCCGGTGTCGATCACAGACGATGATGTGCCGAGGATTGCTCGAACGCTGCAGGGCCTGTCCACGGCCGAGGCAGAGCGGATCATCCAAGAGGCGGCGCTGGCCGACGGGGCGCTGTCCGAGCTCGACATTCCATCGATCCGGGCCGCCAAAGCCGAGCTGTTCGCCGCCGATGGCATTCTCGAGCTGGTGGAGCCCAACGTCGGTTCCCTCGATCAGGTTGGGGGCCTCGATGGCCTGCGCACGTGGTTGCGCGTGCGCCACGAGGCGCGAGCCGCACCGCAGCTTGCCCTACCGGCCCCGCGGGGCGTCCTGCTCACCGGCGTGCCCGGTTGCGGCAAGTCCTTGGTTGCCAAGACTCTGGCCAAAAGCTGGGGACAGCCGCTCGTGCTCCTCGATCCAGCTCGGCTGTACTCGAAGTATATCGGCGAGACGGAGAAGCGCCTCGACCGTGCTCTCGAGGCCACAGGCGCGATGGCGCCGGCCGTGTTGTGGATCGACGAGATCGAGAAGGGCTTCGCCACCGGGGGGAGTTCGGACGGCGGTGTCTCCACGCGACTACTCGGCTCGTTTCTGCGCTGGATGCAGGATCGTCCCGATGGTGTGTTCGTGGTGGCCACCGCCAACGATGTCCGCACGTTGCCGCCGGAGTTCCTGCGGAAGGGGCGGTTTGACGAGATCTTCTTCGTAGACCTCCCTGATCATGGTGCGCGTCGGGCCATCCTCCGACTCCATCTCGAACAGCGCCAGATCGATCCAACCGGTTTTCCGCTGGACACGCTTGCTGCAATCACGGTGGGGTTTTCGGGGGCGGAGATCGAAGCCGGAGTCGTGGGTGCTCTCTACCACGCGTTTGCCGAAAGCACGGAGCTCAACGCCGAAGCGCTGGCGATGCAGTATCGGAATACCGTTCCGTTGTCGGTGAGCCGCGCAGAGGAGATCGCCGCGCTCCGATCCTGGGCCAAAACAAGAGCCGTTCCCGCCTAACGAGAGGCGAGGCCACTATGGTGTGCCGACCATGCGAGATGCACGACCCGTCCTTATCTCCGTCAACGAGGTGGAGGCCAACGAAGAGGCCACCGCCACTGTGTTCCTGAGCTATCAGGGCAAAGAGCACGCCGGCCAGGCCACCGGATCCAGCCACACCCAAGCCCGGCCGCGACTCGTCGGCGAAGCAACTCTGCGGGCGATGGAGGGCGTGAGTGGCGGTCAGCTGAGCCTCGATCTGGCCGCCGTGGCCACCACCGATGTCGGCGCATACCGCGTTGCCATTGCCCAGGTGGTCGCCAGTGACTCGCCCAATGCGCTGGTCGGTTCGGCCGCCATCCACGAGGACGATCCGTCGATGGCGACGGCACGGGCGGTTCTCGACGCGCTCAACCGGCACGTCGCCAGCGTCATCTAGGCATCGGCGCCCCGCAGCCGATTTCAGACACTGATGGCTGTGGAGCCCAGCACCGACCTCGGAAACTAGGTCCGTCGGAACGGGAGTGTCACCAACTTCACCGACTCGGCGATGAATCCGATAGCAGTGCCGGCCAGGGCGACGATCACCACGAAGCGGGCGAGCCATGACCAGTTGGACGCGTAGGTCGCGAAGTCGAATGGGAACACCTGATACAACCGAAGAGCCACGGCAAACCCGAACCCGGCCGTGACCAGGTTCCCAAGGGATTTGAACCAGGCGGCGTCGTACCAAAAGAACAGCACGTTGACGACGATGCTGGCCACGATCGCTGCCGTCATGACCGGCAACACGTCGGAGAACTCGTCGGTGAGGAAGCGAGGCCATTCCCAATCAGGGAGTTGGTTCACGAACCACAGCAGCCAGGCGTTGATGGCGATGGCAATCAGATAGCCAAAACGCCGACCCGGTGTCGGATGCGAACTCGTTGGCTTGCTGTCTCTGGTGAGCGTCGAAGTCATGGATACCTCCACGTGAGGGTTCCACCCAAGAGAACCACTGATTTGTGGAGCGAGCTAGAGCACTACGTCCCTTTGTGGCCACAGCCGTGCGGGCCCGAGGATCCGCCCGGCGGCTTGGCGCTACCGCCGGCGGTCTGGTGGGATCGATCGGCGCAGGACGATTTCGCGCCGGTGGCTCTGGCGGGCATGGGCGAGTTCGCGTTCGTGGGCTTCCCGTTCAGCCACGAGTTGGCGCTTCAAAGCGTGGTTCTCCGCTTTGAGCCGCTCCACTGACCGTTGGAGATCGAGCACCCGCTTGACTCCCTCGAGGTTGAGGCCCTTCTCGCTGAGGGACTGGATCAGCTCCAGCCGGTCGATGTCTGCTTGTGAATACCGCCGGGTGCCGCCCGGGGTTCGATATGGTTCGACGAGCCCGCGCCGTTCCCAGATGCGCAGGGTCTGCGGGTGAATCCCGGCGAGCTCAGCGGCCACGGAGATCACGAAGACGGCTTCTCTCTTTTTCGGTTCAGACATTGTCCCAACCCAGTTTCTCTCTCGGATTTTCAGTCTCGTAGGTGTCGCGATATTCCTGAAGCATCTTCTTGGCCGCCCGTGACATCTTCTTGGGAACCTCCACGTCGATCGTCACCAACAAATCGCCATTCTTCCCGCGCGTCTTGGGCACACCTTTGTCTCGAACCCGAAACGTCTTGCCAGACGCGGTTCCGGAGGGAACCTTGAGCCGAACGGGCCCATCGAGCGTCGGTACGTCGATATCGGCTCCCAGCGCCGCTTCCGTGAAAGTGACCGGAATACGAGCGGTGATATCGTCGTTGCGCCGTCCGAAGATCGGGTGCTTGTCTACGTTCACCCGTACCAACAGATCTCCGGGTGGGCCCCCGCCCTCGCCGGGGCCGCCTTTGCCTTTGAGGCGAATCGTCGAACCGTCTTTGACCCCTGCCGGGATCTTGACGTTGATCCGTCGCGTACGGAACTCCGTGCCCGAACCGACGCACCGTTCGCAAGGCGAGGCAGGAATACGTCCTCGGCCCTTGCACTGGCGGCACGGCTGCGCAAACGAAAAGAATCCCTGGTTCTGCGAGATGGTGCCCGAGCCCCCGCACGATTGGCAGATGTCGACGGCGGTTCCGGGTTCCGCTCCGCTGCCATGGCAGATGGAGCAGGCCGTCTCGCCCTTCACGGCCAACGTGGTGGTCAGGCCGCGTATCGAGTCCTCGAAGGAGAGCTGGATGGTGGTCGATTGATCGACTCCACGGCGAGCAGTCGAGCGGCGCCGGCTGCCCCCGAACAGGTCGCTGATCCCTCCAAATCCGCCGAGGATGTCACCGAGGTCTTCGATCCGGACGCGCTGCCCCTGGCTGAAGCCGCCAGGGAACCCGCCTGCGTTGCCAAAGCCACCGGGGAAGCCTCCGGCGGCCGCCATCTGGCGAACCTCGTCGTACTGGCGGCGTTGTTCTTCGTCGGAAAGGGTCGCGTACGCCTGGGATACTTCCTTGAAGCGTTCTTCGGCGGCGTCGTCATCAGGGTTGGCATCGGGATGGTTCTGCTGGGCGAGCTTGCGGTAGGCGCGTTTGATTTCGTCCTGGCTGGCGCCGGGAGCAACACCGAGGACGGCGTAGTAGTCCTTCTCGATCCAGTCTCTGTTCACCCGTGGTCCTGTGTCTGGGAGACGCCCTCATCGGAGGCCGCCTCCTCTTCGTCTTGGAGGCCCAATGCCACCAGCGCCGGGCGCAACACCCGGTCTTTCAGCTTGTAGCCGCGGCGGATCTCGGCAATCACCACGAGAGGCCCGGAGGCGTTGGGCGGCGCTGAGATCGCTTCGTGCACACTTGGGTCGAAGGTCTCGCCCAGTGCGGCGATCGGCGTGAGGCCCTCGCGCCCGAGTGCCTCCGTGAGCTGACTGTGCGTACCGGCCATGCCATCGAGCAGCCGCTGCTCGGTCTCGGTTTCAACCGGCAATGCCATGGCGGCATCGAAGGAGTCGAGCGTTGGCAGCATGGAGCTGAGAACGCGCTCCGAGCCGAGCTCGCGCAATTGCGCCTGCTCGCGAAGGGTCCGCTTTCTGAAGTTGTCGAATTCAGCGGTCACCCGCTGTAGCCGGTCGAGGTAGTCGGCCTCGGTTTGTCTGGCGGCCGCCAGTTCTTCTGTTAATGCCTGCACGAGTTCCTCTGGGTCGGTGACGCTGACGTCGAGGTCGATGATCTCGGCGTCTTCCTCCCCGACCTCGCTGAGGCCGGGGACATCGGGTTCTTCGGGGATGCCTTCCTCGCCGGTTGGCGGGCCGTCACCCTCCGCGTCGTTGGGTGACCGATCTTCCGTGAGCTCTGGGTCAGACATGGCCTAGGCGTCGTCGCCATCGTCGACGATCTCTGCCTCGACGATCTCTTCCTCGTCTTCTTCGGCAGACGGCGCCTCGGCCGGGCCACCTTCCGCCTGGGCAGCCTGCTCTTCTTGAACCTTGGCATACAGCCGCTGTGCAAGCGCCTGCGACGCGGTCAAGGTCGCCTCGACCTTGGATCGAATGTCATCGCCGGTGGTGTCTTCCTTGCCCAGGGTTTCACGCAGCTCGCCCAGCGCCGTCTCGATGTTCGTGCGCTCGTCGTCGGTGAGTTCCTCGGCCTGCTCCTTGAGCAACTCCTCGGTGGAGTTGACGATTTGTTCGCCCTGGTTGCGCGCCTCGGCGAGGTCGCGACGTTGACGGTCCTCTTCGGCATGCTTCTCGGCGTCGTTGACCATGCGGTCGATGTCGTCAGGCGAGAGGGCGGTCCCACCGGTGATCGTCATGGCCTGCTCGCGACCGGTGCCCAGGTCTTTGGCCGAGACTGACACGATGCCGTTGGCGTCGATGTCGAAGGTCACCTCGATCTGGGGAATGCCCATCGGAGCAGGTGGGATGCCCGTGAGGTTGAACTTTCCGAGGCTCTTGTTGTCTGTGGACATGGCGCGCTCACCCTGCAAGACGTGGATCTCCACCTCGGGCTGGTTGTTGGCCGCCGTCGTGAATGTCTCCTTCTTGCGGGTCGGAATCGTGGTGTTGCGCTCGATCATCTTGGTCATGACGCCACCCTTGGTTTCGATTCCCAGGGTCAGCGGGGTCACGTCGAGCAGGAGGATGTCCTTGACGTCGCCTCTGAGCACACCTGCCTGGAGGGCGGCCCCGGCGGCAACCACTTCGTCGGGGTTGACGCCTTTCTGTGGATCTTTGCCGGTCAGGGTCTTCACCAACGCAGTCACGGCCGGCATCCGGGTTGAGCCACCGACGAGCACGACATGATCGATGTCATCGATGGATACGCCCGCGTCTTTGATGACTGCGTGGAAAGGCGCTTTGGTGCGCTCGAGCAGATCCGCAGTCAGCTTCTCGAACTCGGCCCGAGTCAGCTTCTTCTGGAGGTGCAGAGGCCCTTCGTTCGTGGCGGTGATGAATGGCAGGTTGATCTCGGTCTCGGGCACCGTGCTCAGCTCGATCTTGGCCTTCTCGGCGTCTTCCTTGAGACGCTGGAGCGCCATGGCGTCCTTGGACAGGTCGACCCCGTGCTCGTTCTTGAAGTTGGTGACGAGCCAGTCGATGATGGCTTGATCCCAGTCGTCGCCTCCCAGGTTGGTGTCGCCGCTGGTGGCCTTCACCTCGAACACGCCATCCCCGATCTCGAGGACAGACACGTCGAAGGTTCCGCCACCGAGGTCGTATACGAGGATCTGCTGATCGTGTTCCTTGTCGAGGCCGTAGGCCAGGGAGGCGGCGGTCGGCTCGTTGACGATGCGCTGGACCTCGAGGCCGGCGATCTGGCCGGCCTCTTTGGTTGCTTGACGCTGGGCGTCACCGAAGTACGCCGGTACCGTGATGACTGCCTGGGTGACTTCCTCGCCGAGGAACGCCTCTGCGTCGCGCTTCAGCTTCATGAGGATCCGGGCTGAGATCTCCTGGGCCGAGTAGTCCTTGCCGTCGACTTCGATTGACCAATCGGTGCCCATATGACGCTTGACCGATCGGACCGTCTTGCCCGGGTTGGTGATGGCCTGGCGCTTGGCGACCTCGCCGACGAGCACCTCGCCATCCTTGAAAGCAACGATCGAGGGGGTGGTGCGTCCGCCTTCCGCGTTGGGGATGACGCTCGGTTCGCCGCCGTCGAGGGTGGCGATGACGCTGTTGGTGGTTCCGAGGTCGATGCCGACTGCACGTGCCATGGTTTTGGTTCTCCTGAGAATTCGATTGAGTGTTGTTTGACATTATAACTTGAGTGGAGTTTTATCAAGTCTGGATGTGCGATGTTTCGTCATCTTGAGTACTACTAGCTCAGATTTTGGAATAAAGTACTGTCTAGATCACGTTTCCATCCACACGTATCGCATTGGAGATCCCCCAACATGCCGGACACAACGAGTATCAGCCTCCCCGTCCTGCCTCTCAGGAACGGTGTTGTTTTCCCCCACATGGTCGTGACACTCGCCGTCGAATCGGACGAAGGCACAACCGCGATTGCGGCTGCCAAGGCGGCCGATCATCGTCTGCTTCTCGTTCCGCGACTGGAGGGCTCCTACGCCAAGGTCGGCACCATTGCCGAGATTCAGCAAGTCGACGACGGCCCCGGAGTGGTCGTGCGCGGCCTGGCTCGCGCTCGGGTAGGAGCGGGGCGGGCCGGTGACGGCGGCGCCCTCTGGGTCGAGGTCGAGCCACTTCCGGACCTCGATTTCACCGACGAGGCCCTCGACGACCTCGTCGCCGACTATCGAGCCATCGTCTCCGAGGTGCTCGACCTCAAAGGCATGGGGCCGATTGCCGACCGGATCCTCGGCATCGATCATCCCGGTCAGCTCGCCGACCTGGCCGTCTATTCGCCCGATCTCTCCCTCGAGAGGAAGGTCGAGCTATTGGAGACACCCGACGTGCATGAACGGATCGGCAAGCTCACGGTCTGGATGCGGGAGGTGCTTGGGGAGCTGACGCTGCGCCGCAAGGTGCGTGAGGACGCTGCCGAGCGCATGGAGAAGTCGCAGCGTGACTATGTCCTGCGCCAGCAGATGGACGCAATCCGTTCCGAGCTGGGCGAAGAGGCCGGGGTGGTCGATGAGTATCGCACCAAGCTCGACGAGGCCAACCTGCCCGAGGCGGTGTTCGACGCCGTCTCCCGTGAAGTCGACCGGCTCGAACGCATGAGTGAGCAGAGCCCGGAGCACAGCTGGATTCGCACCTGGCTCGACACCGTTTTTGAGCTCCCGTGGGGTGAGGCGTCCGAAGATCACCTCGATCTCGGTGAGGCCCGTGAGGTTCTCGATGCCGACCACACTGGACTCGACGACGTCAAGGAGCGCATCATCGAGCATTTGGCAGTCCGCAAGCTACGCAAAGAACGCGAAGTGGAAACGGACGACCGCCACACCGGCGCCATCTTGCTGCTGGTTGGCCCGCCTGGAGTCGGCAAGACGTCGCTTGGCGAGTCCGTCGCTCGCGCCCTTGGCCGATCTTTCGTTCGGGTTGCCCTCGGCGGCGTGCGCGATGAAGCCGAGATCCGTGGTCATCGCCGCACCTACGTCGGGGCCCGTCCGGGCCGTATTGCTCGGGCGCTCACCGAGGCCGGCACCATGAATCCCGTGTTTCTTCTCGACGAGATGGACAAGGTCGGCAACGACTGGCGTGGTGACCCTTCCTCGGCGCTGCTGGAGGTCCTCGATCCCGCCCAAAACCACACGTTCCGCGATCACTATCTCGAGTTCGATCTCGATTTGAGCGACGTGCTGTTCATCGCCACGTCGAACATCCTCGACAGCATTCCCGCCCCGCTGCTCGACCGGACCGAGGTGATCCGAGTCGACGGGTACACCGACGCCGAGAAGGTTACGATCGCTCGCGACCATCTCCTCCCCCGCCAGGTGGGCGCGTCCGGTCTGACGGAACAGGAGATCGTCGTGACGGACGACGCGCTCGTCGCCGTGGTCGACGGCTACACCCGCGAGGCGGGCGTGCGGGGCCTCGAGCGCCAGCTCGGCAAGCTCGTCCGGAAAGTAGCCACCAAGGTGGCCGCCGACGGGGCCACTGCGGTCACCGTGGATGCCGAGGCCGTCGCTGATTTGTTGGGAAAGCAGACTGTTCACCACGATGAGGTGAGCGACCGAACCGATGAGCCCGGAGTGGCCACCGGCTTGGCGGTGACCGGCGCCGGAGGCGACATTCTGTTCATCGAGGCAACCGCCATGGACGGTGAAGCCGGTCTGACGATCACCGGTCAGCTTGGTGATGTCATGAAGGAGTCCGCGCAAATCGCCCTGTCCTACGTGCGAGCCAACGCCGATCGCCTGGGTATCGATCCGGATTTGTTCAACCGCAAGCTGCACGTACATTTCCCGGCCGGCGCCGTTCCCAAGGACGGTCCGTCGGCCGGTGTCACCATCACCACTGCACTCGTGTCACTGCTGACCGATCGCAAGGTGAAGTCGACGCTGGGAATGACGGGGGAAGTGACCCTGCGGGGAAGTGTGCTCCCGGTGGGAGGCATCAAACAGAAGGTCTTGGCCGCCCACCGTGGTGGGCTCACCGACGTGATCGTCCCTGCCCGCAATGCGCCCGACCTCGACGATGTGCCCGATGAGGTCAGGAAGGCAATGACCTTCCACGTCCTCGACGATGTCAACGATGTCCTGCATCTGGCCTTCGAGGAAGCCTCCGCCGGGGCGGCCGCCTGAACCGCGTGATACCCCGGTTCAGGCAGGCTCAGGCGGTGTCGGCTACGGCGGAGAGGAACTCGTCGTAGGAACGGATGTAATCGTCCGGGTCGTACTCGTGCGAGGCGAACACCAACAGCACGGTGTCGGCTGAGAAGCGGTATTGCGAGCCCCAGATCATCGGCGGCATGTAAAGACCGACGCTGGGTCGATCGAGCACGACATTGCGGCGGTTGGTGCCGTCGTCGACGAGGACGTTGAGAGAACCGGTCGCTGCCACCAGAAACTGCTCGCACCAGCGGTGAGCGTGTTCGCCCCGAACGCGCTCGTTGGGAACGTCGTAGACCATGAAGGCTCGTTTGGGCACGAATGGGAGGTCATCGCTGAACTCGGCGACGGTCAGACTTCCCCGCAGGTCGCGTGCTCTGCGGAGCGGCCAGATCTGTGTTTCGCCCACTCCGAGGAGCCTGCGTCCGATCTCGTCCGCGGTCTTCTCTTCGTCGATGTGCATCGTCTCGGCGGCGTCGTACCCGGCGATGCGAGCCGGGTTGCCAAAGACGACGGCTCGGGCCGGCACGTCCCGAGTGACCACCGCTCCGGCGCCGATCATTGCGCCTGGGCCGATGGTGATTCCCGGCAAGATCGTCGCATTCGCTCCGATCGAGGCGCCATCGGCCACGATGGTCTCCGGGTAGGAATCGGGATACTGCTTGGAGCGGGGGTACCGGTCGTTCGTGAACGTGGCGTTCGGGCCCACAAAAACATCGTCGCCCAGCCGAACCCCGTCCCACAGCTGCACGCCCGACTTGATGGTGACGCGATCGCCGACGACCACGTCGTCTTCGATGAAGACGTGATCGCAGACGTTGCAGTCGCTTCCGATGCGGGCTCCGGGGAGCACGTGGGCGAACGCCCAGACGCGTGTGCCTGCGCCGACGTTGTCCGACTCGCAGATGCCCTGCTCATGGACGAAAACGCCGCTGATGTTCTCACTCATGAGGAAACACCTCGATGTGTGCAGTGACCGAGAGGGGACGGCTCTTGGTGTTCTCGGATGCCCGCCACACGTAGGCGCCGACGATGCCCTGCCCCGCGATGAGGAGTGATCCGATGAACAGCACCGCCAAGATCGTAGGCGTATAGCCGGGCACGTCGATGCGGCCTGCCAGCCAGAAGCCGAAGATCGAAATGGCGGCGACGACCGAAAGTGCGATGCCGGCCGCCCCCATCCAGAGCAACGCCATGATCGGCAGGTCGGAAAAGGCAAAGAAGCTGTCGAGCATATAGCGGAATCTTCGGCGCAAGCTCCAGCCACTGCTGCCTTTGGTGCGTTTGCGCCGAAAATATGGGACCTCCAGGCGCCGGAAGCCCACCCAGAACAGCTGGCCGATGAGAGACGTGTTGTGCTCCTGTAGCGAGAGCAATGTCTCGCGGACGGTCGAATTGCAGGCGAAGACGTCGACACCACCTTTGGGAACCTCCGGGAATACCACCTTCCGGTACAAGCCCCAGTACAGGTTCGAGAGACGGGTCCTGAGCCAGCCGTCGTCCCGATCGGCTCGGACGCCGATGGCGAGATCTGCCTTGTCCTCCTGGAGCGCCTCATAGAAGTCCTGGATGAGCTCGGGCGGCTCCTGAAGGTCTGCCGCCATCACCGCGGTGATCTCATGTCGCGCCGCTTCCATGCCCCTGCGAATTGCCAAAAACGAACCGAAGTTCCTGGCCAACAGAATGAGCTGGGCTGGGATCGACCGGGCGGTCAATTCCGCCCGGAGAAGTTGCCAGGACTGATCGGGCGAGCCGTCCACCACCAATATGGCCTCGAAGTTGTCCCCGTACCGAGAATAGAAGTCGTCGAGAACTGCAACGAGATCTCCGATGTTCTCCTCGTTTCGATAGACGGGAACCACGAGCGAAAGGCCCGGATTGGCCATCGTCATGGGCGGTCCCGGTCTATATGTGGATGTTGCTCAGCTCGTCGCATACGTATTCGACCTCGTCATCGGTCATCGATGGGAAACACGGTACCGTCAGAATCTCGTCTCGGGCAGTCACACTTCTCGCGAGCGAGGTGATCCGGTGCGGTTCGTCGCTCAACCACTCGGCGTCGATGTCGAGTACCGGATAGTGGATGCCCGTGCCAATTCCGGCATCCGAGAGCGACTCGGATACTCGGTTTCGCTCGGCCGAGCGGGCGATTGCCAGGTGGCCGACGAACCGATCGTCGTCGATTCCGCCGTGGACGAAATGCAGCGCTTCGGAGGCGGCCTCGCGGTAGCGGTTGACAATGCCTCGGCGGCGCTCGTTCCACCGGGGTAGATGGGGGAGGTTTTCGCTCAGGATGGCCGCTTGGATCTCGTCCATGCGGCTGTTGCGGCCGTGGGGAAGTTCGCTGCGATAGCGGGACCGCCAACCGTATTGATGAAGGAGCCTGACCCGGTCGGCAAGGCCGGCGTCGCTCGTCACGATGGCGCCGGCATCGCCGAGCGCACCGAGATTCTTGGTTGGGTAGAAGCTGAAGCATCCGATGTCGCCGAGGCTGCCCACCGTGGCCCCGTTGATCTGGGCACCGTGCGCTTGGGCACAATCTTCGACGATCTTGACATCCTGCCTACCGGCCTGGTCGAGGAGCCTGCGTAGCCGGCCAATGTCCACGGCGTAACCGTAGAGATGTGTGGCGATGATGGCTGCCGTGGCGTTGCCCAGCCCGTCCCCAATGCCGGTGAGGTCGAGCGTGAGCGTCTCGTCCACGTCGACGTAGACGGGCGTGGCGCCCACGGCGAAGATGGCCGAGCTGGAGTAGCCGCCGGCGTTGGCCACCGTCATCACTTCGTTGCCGGCGCCGATCTCGAGCGCCCGAAGGGCGATTTCCAGCGCGTCGGTGCCATTCGCCACCGCAATGCACTCGTTGACACCAACGAAGGTGGCGAACGCGGCTTCGAAGGCCTTGGTCTCGGATCCCATGAGGTACCAGCCGCTCTCGAGCACCCTGGCCACGGCGGCGTCGACCTGGGAGGCGATCTCGACGTACTGGCGCTTGGGGTCGTTGAGCGGTACTTGCATGTCTGGCAATCTACTGGCCGGTCCCCGTCGGCCCCTACTTACTGGGGCCGGCCCGTCGAATCACGTGCAAAGCGTGGCGGTTTCTGAGTTCTCGGGCGTCGTCGGTATGCGATCATGCCAGACGCGCCGCACTCCGAAATGAGCGACCATGATTGCCATTGGGTCTTTGTTCATCGTCATCCTGACGATTCTTCTGGCTGCTCGCGTCGCCACCGTCGCCCTCACCGCCACCGGTCTTCCGTTCGAGGTCGCCCGATTTCAAGCTCGTTCGGTGCTCACCGGTGTCGGATTCACCACCACGGAGTCCGAGTCGATCACCAACCACCCCTTGCGCCGTCGCATTCTTCTATCGCTGATGTTGGTGGGGAATGCCGGTCTCATCGGCATCATCGCCTCAATCATGCTGTCGTTTGTGACGTCCGGGGGTACGCCAGAGACCCTCGAGCGTCTCGCCATCATTCTGGTTGGGCTTGCCATTTTCGGCTTGATCGTCCGCAGCCAGGCGTTCGAGCGTCGCCTCACCTCGGTCGTAGCCAGTCTTGTGGACCGATTCTCGGATCTCGACCTGCGGGACTTCCATCACCTGCTCCAATTGAGCACCGACTATGCCGTCACCGAAATGCAGGTCCGGCCGGGCGATTGGCTGGCCGGTCGGTCACTTCGTGACCTCGAGCTTCCTGACGAGGGAGTTCTGGTGCTGGCCGTGCAGGGAGCTCGCGGTGATTTCGTGGGTGCTCCTCGGGGCGAGACGGTGATCAGTCCATACGATACGGTCATCTTGTACGGGCGAGCAAGCGTGCTCACCGATCTCGACGAACGCCCTGGAGACGAGCGTGGCGACATGGCTCACCTCGAGGCAATCGCTCAGCAAGAGGAGATCATGTCGGAGCACGACGAAACACCTGATGCATGATCGGTGGGTTGCCGCTTGGCGCCTATTCTCCATTTGCGACGTCCAAGGCTCGCGCCGGCACCGTAGTTATGATGACCGGCGAGTCGGCCCCTCGGCTACGCCCTTTCGTTCGATAACCGGAGGATCAATTGCGCCGTTTCAACTTTCTCATGGGTGCCTTCCACGCAGTGCAAGGCGTCATCGTTCTCATCCTGGCTACCGATTTCACACTGCCGGTGACTGCGACCTTTCTCCAAGGTCCGCCGGGGTCGGGCCTAGGCGAGCCCGAGGTGCTCTTCGATGTCTCGGTTGCCTGGGGCGTGGCGGTCTTCTTGTTCTTGTCGGCGCTCTTCCACTGGCTGATAATCAGCCCGCCGTTCTACGACCGGTATACCCGTGGACTCGCCGAAGGCCGCAACAACTTCAGATGGGTCGAGTATTCGTTGTCGTCATCGGTGATGATCGTCCTCATTGCGCTTTTGCCGGGTATCAATGACATCGCCGCTCTGATCGCACTCTTTGGTGTCACCGCCGCCATGATCTTTTTTGGAGCGGTGCAGGAGAAATACGAAGCGCCCGGAGGATCGTTGGTTCCCTTCTGGCTGGGATCACTTGCGGGCATCGTCCCCTGGCTTGCGATCAGCGTGTACTTGATCTCGCCGGGAAGCGATGCCCAACCCCCCGGATTCGTCTATGGGATCTTCTTCTCACTGTTCGTGTTCTTCAACACGTTCGCGATCAATCAGTGGCTCCAGTACAAACAGATCGGAAAA
>JBFGJH010000004.1:0-106392 GCA_041577335.1 Acidimicrobiia bacterium
ACAACGTCATCGCCGACGACGGCACCTTTGACTCACGCATGCCCGACGGCGCCAATCAGAAGCCGGGAGAATCATGGTCGCTCACCATCGATGCTCCCGGGACGTACGCATATTACTGCTCTCTGCACGCCATCCAGAACAACGACGGCGAATGGCAGGGCATGGTCGGCACCGTGATCGCCAATGAGTCCGCACCGGGAGAGTTATGAATCGCACCAAGCCTCGCTTCTCTTTGATCATGACTGCGTTGTTCCTGCTGGCAGCACTCGCCGGGCCCGCCCAGGCGCTCTCTAACCCCGCGGCAAAACCGTCGATGAATGCGGTCGCACAAGCCGACGCACCCGATGCGTGGACCGGCGTCACGCTTGCCGTGCCGGTGGATTTTCCTACGATCCAGTCGGCAGTCGATGCCGCCCAACCTGGCGACCTCGTTCTCATCGGACCAGGCGTCTACAAGGAAGCCGTCGCAGTGACCACGCCGGGTCTGACGATCCGCGGCACCGATCGCAATACCGTGATCCTCGACGGTGAATTCACCCGCGAGAACGGCGTGTTCGTCACCGCCGACGGCGTCGCCATCGAGAACATGACTGCCCGCAATTACACGGTCAACGGCTTCTTCTGGACGGGAGTTACCGGCTATCGAGGGTCGTACCTCACCGCCATAGATGACTGGGTGTACGGCATCTACGCCTTCGATTCCGTAGACGGATTGCTCGAGCACTCGTATGCCTCGGGTTCTTGGGACGCCGGCTTCTACATCGGGCAATGCGATCCGTGTGATGCCGTTGTCACCGATGTCCTCGCCGAGTTCAACGGGCTGGGGTACTCCGGCACCAACAGCTCCACCAACATCTACATCGTCAATTCGGAGTGGCGCAACAATGTCGGCGGCATAGCCCCCAACACCCTCGATTCCGAGCTCCTCCCTCCGGCCCACGATGTCGTGGTCGCAGGCAATTACATCCATCACAACGGAGAAGAGGGACGCGCCCCCAGCCGGACCGCCGAGTGGTCCGCCTATGGGAGCGGCGTCGTTCTGGCCGGGGTACGCGACTCGGTGGTGCGCAACAATCTGATGGTCAACAACCGAACCGCGGGAGTACAAGTCGTCTCGATGATCGATGCCAATCTGTGGCCGTCGGGAGGCAACCAGGTACGGAATAACGTGATCATGGGCTCAGGTCGGGCGGACCTCTTGCTCGGGGGGCCGCTGGAACAGGGCTCGTGCTTCAGCGACAACGACATCTCCACCAGCGTGCCGCGATACATTCAGGTGCTCCATAGCTGCGGCGGCCTCAACGTCCCTCTCTGGTACGGACTCGCCACTTCTTCGGACCCGTTAGGCCGAATCGCGCAGGCGTCCAATGGTCAGAACCCCCAACTCGACCATGGGGACGCACCCAAGCCCGATCTCACTTTCGATCAGCTGCCCGGGGGGGCAGAGGCGCCGGTGGTGCCCGCCGTCGACGTTTTTGCCTCGCTCGATTTCGATCCGACGGCAATCAGCACGCCCGCCCTACCGACCGGTGTCGAGATCGACGGACGCCGCCCGGTCGTGCTCGGAATCGCGGTCGATGGTGGTTTCTGGCCCGTTCTGATGGGCGCGCTGCTCTGGTGGATCCCCCTACTGATCTGGGTCCTTGGCGGTCTGTGGGCACTGTTCGGGATCGTCACATCCAGCCGCGGTTTGTTTTTGAAGGCGATTTGGTCGGCAATCGTCATTGTCATCCCCGTCATCGGTGTCATGCTGTACGCCGCGTTCGGTTCAGGGCAACGCCGAGTGAGGCGAATCGCAGTCGTCGCCGCAGGCAGCCTCGCCTGGCTGGTCGCGGTGGTGGGCGCTCTGTTGATTGGGGGAGTGTTCTAGATCATGAGCGGCAAGCAGACCTCTGACAATGATCCAGAAGAAGCGGCGGGCTTCAATCGCCGGGAGGCACTGAAACGGGTCGGCACCGGAGGTTTGTCTGTCCTGGGAGCCGGCGTGGTCGTTGGGTCTCTGGGGTCCCGAGCCGCCGCGGGAGACGACGCGCCCGGGGCGCCGGGCGACGGACAGTCAGATGAGTACGGAGCAGGGTTGTTCTCGGATGAGCTCCCGGTGGGCGCCGCAGCCGGACCATATGGAGGAGAGTACGCCCCGCCCGAACATACAGCCGCCGACGCGCTCGACCACCTGACCTTCCCTCCGGCTCCTCGCAGCGGGACCGTGGAAGTCGAGATGGCCGTCGTCGAGGTACCGATCGAGGTGAGCAGGGCACATACCGTTGCCGGTTGGACGTACAACGGGACGGCCCCGGGGCCGACGATTCGAGCAACCGAAGGCGATCTGATCCGCGTTCACTTCTCCAATAGGACGAACCACGATCACAACTTGCATTTTCACGGAAGCCACTCTCCCCAACACGACGGCTGGGAACCAATCCCTCCTGGCGGAGAGACCGTCTATGAGATCGTGGCGGGACCCGCCGGCGTTCACCCGTATCACTGCCACACGATGCCTATCAACAGGCATATCTCGAAGGGCCTGTATGGCACCCTCATCGTCGATCCACCAGAGGCAAGACCGGATGCTCATGAGGTCGTTCTCGCACTGTCAGGATGGGACATCGACGACGACGGTCACAACGAGCTGTATTCGTGGAATGGGATTGCCGGGTTCTTCCAGAAGTACCCGATCAAGGTTCCGGCAGGCGAGCTCGTCCGTGCCTATGTCTTGAACATGACCGAGTTCGATCCGATTGCATCGTTCCACCTACACGCCCAAACGTTTGCTGTCTATCCGGCGGGCATGGGGTCAGAGCCGGCCTTTGCCTCGGACGTGGTGACGTTCGGACAAATGGACCGGGCCATCCTCGAGTTCGAACTCCCTCAGCGTGGCCGCTACATGTTCCATCCCCACCAACACTCGATCGCCCAGCGAGGGGCCATGGGGTGGTTCTCGGCGACATAGGACGGCGCCGCCGATGAAGGAGCGACGCGCTAGTCAGGTGGGCCGGAGTGTTCTTGGCGCTTCTTGGCCAGTGACGCTCCGGCGCCGATCAGGAGCCATCCCGGCATGACGGGAATGACCAAACCGGCGACGCCGACGGCGATGAGGGTCATGCCGGTGATCCGGCGGGTCTTGGGGCTGACGTTTCGCACGTGTGACTAAGACGCATCAGGTGGGCCAAAAGTTCCCTCCGGAAGACTCTTCTTCCGGGACGGCGGCTTCAGATATGGTTGCAGAGCCGGGCCGGCTCCTGGCCGACTCTCCATCGAGGGTCGAATCGAAAGCGGAGGAGCACATGGCAGCTGCGATCGAGGCGAAACATCTCGAGTTCTCCTACCCCGACCAGCGAGCTGTCGACGGCGTGTCCTTCGAAGTTGCCCCCGGCGAGATCCTCGGGTTTTTGGGTCCCAACGGCGCCGGCAAATCCACGACCATCAAGATGCTCACCGGCCAACTCCGACCCGACGCCGGCGAGGTGATCGTGCTCGGCCACAATATGGCCACCGATCGTGATGACGCCCAGGCGCGAATGGGCGTCTGCTTCGAGGAGAAGAATCTCTACGACGCCATGTCCGCCCGTGAGAACCTGGCGTTCTTCTCCAAGCTGTTCGGTTTGACCGACGTGGATATCGATGGCCTGTTGGCACAGGTGGGGCTGGCGGACCGGGCCGACGACCGTGTTTCGAGCTATTCCAAGGGCATGCGCCAGCGCCTCATGATGGCCCGGGCGCTCCTCAACCAGCCCGACGTCCTGTTCCTCGACGAGCCAACGGATGGACTGGATCCCGTGTCATCACAGGCGATCCGCAAAGTCATCAAGGCTGAGGCGGATCGGGGGGCAGCCGTGCTGCTCACCACGCACGACATGCATGAAGCAGACCTGCTGTCCGACAGAGTTGCATTCATCAACGACGGAAAGATTCTCGTTGTCGACACGCCCGAGAACCTGAAGCTGGCTCATGGCCGAAGGAGCGTCCGCGTCCGAGCTCGGAACGGCGACGAAATAGAAGAGACGGTGATCGAACTCGACGACGACGCCGGCGACCAACTGCACCAGGCGGTTACCAAGGACATCCTCACCATTCATACCGAAGAGGCGACCCTCGAAGACATCTTCGTGAAGTTCGCCGGACGGGGCTTGGAGGAATGATGAGCCGGCGCAAGATCATCGGCGCCATCATCACCAAGGATCTCGTTGCCTTCACCCGGGATCGGTTCTTCGTGGCGATGACCGTGCTCGCCATCGTGTTCTACATCGTGTTCTTCTGGGTGTTGCCATCCAGCGTCGACGAGACGATCGAAATTGGCGTGACGGGGCCCATCGAATCTCTGTTTCTCGGCGACTTCGGTGGCGACAACGGCGTAGCCATGACCGGCTACGCCAATCGGGCCGACCTGATGGGTGCCGTCGAGGACGGTTCCGAGGTGGTCGCCGGCCTGGCGTTTCCGGAGTCGTTCTTCGATGATGTCGCCACAGGCAAGCGCGCCACAGTTGAGGTCATCGTTGGGACCGGGCTTCCACCCGAGATCGAGCAAGCTCTCACCGGCATGGTCGGAGAAATCGCTTTCGCTCTCGCCGGGAGCCCTCTCCCGGTAGAACAGCTCGACCCCCAGCAGGTGGTGTTGGGAGTGGACCGGACAGGAGATCAGATCCCGCTCCGAGAGCAGATGCGACCCCTCCTGGCGGTATTGGTACTCCTCGTTGAATCGCTGGCCTTGGCCGCGCTCGTGGCAGAGGAGATCCGCGCCAAGACCGTGCAGGCCGTGCTGGTCACCCCGGCACGTCTCACCGATTTCCTCGCCTCGAAGGCAATCATGGGAACCCTTCTCGCCTTCAGCCAGGTCGTCTTGATCATGGCCGCGATTCGTGCACTCGATCCCAATCCGGCGCTGCTGCTCACCGCTGCGCTCCTGGGCTCGATCATGGTCACCGGCATCGGTCTCATTGCTGGATCGAGTGGTGGCGACTTCATGCAGGTGCTGTTCATCGGGATGGCGTTCCTCATTCCGCTCATGATCCCGGCGCTGGCCGTGTTGTTTCCCGGGTCGGCCGCCACCTGGGTACAGATCATCCCGAGCTACCCGCTCTCGACCATCATCGTGGATGTCAGTTCGTTTGGAGCCGGCTGGGCTGATGTCGCCGGTCGGCTGGTGCTGCTGGCGGGTTGGTGCCTCGCCCTCCTCGCCATTGGTGTAGAGATCTTGCGGAGAAAGGTGCAGACAATATGACGCTGCGACGCACCTGGACGATCTTCGCCAGGACCATGCGGCTCGGCCCGCGCTCTCCGTTCTTCTGGTGGGCACTGGTGTTGCCGGTTCTGTTCACTTTCCTCGTGCAAGGCGTGTTCGGCGACCTGTTCGCACCCGCCCCGACGCTGGCGATCGTCGACTTGGGCAACTCCGAGGTGGCGGCAGGCGCCGAGGCCCTCGACGGAATCGAGGTGTCGCGTGTTGACGATGTTGAGACACTGACCACAGCCGTCGAAGCACACGATTTCGACGCCGGCCTGATACTGCGTGATGGGTTCGACGAGGCGCTACGCGCCGGCACCCGACCCCTCCTCGAGCTCTACGTTGCCGGCGAGAGCCTGGCGTCGAACCGAGTGGTGCTGGCAGTGACCACGTTGGATCTCATCCGTACGGTGGAGGGCTCAACGCCGCCTATCGACGTGAGCGTGGTGTCGCTTGGCGAAGAGGCAGCAACCATCACGGCGCGCACGCTGCCGCTCATCGCAATGATGGCGGTCGCGGTCGCAGGCGCCTTCGTCCCCGCCGCGAACCTGGTCCAGGAGAAGGAGGATCAGACCATGAACGCTGTCCTCGTGACTCCTGCGACCATCGGCGACTTCTTTGCGGCCAAGGCTCTCATGGGAGTGGTATTGGCGATCGCTACCGGCGTCATGACACTGGCTCTCAACAACGCCTTCGGCTCCCAACCGCTCGCCCTGACGCTGGTCATTGTGGTCGCGGCCATCATGATGGCCGAGCTCGGGCTGCTGCTGGGTTCCTGGGCGCCCGACCAGAACGCCATGTTCGCCGCTTGGAAGACCGGGGCGATCCTGATCATCTTCCCGGTCATCTTCTACTTGTTCCCCACCCTCCCCCAATGGATCGCCCAACTCGGCCCCACCTACTATTTCCTCAACCCCCTCTTCGAGCTGGCCATCGGCGGTGCAACCTTCTCCGACGTGATCGGAACCCTGCTGGTGGCGCTGGCCGTATGTGTCGCCCTCCTGCCAGTCGTCGTGTGGTCGGCCCGAAGGCTCGAGCAGCGAATGGCCTCTGTGTAGGGGCAATCTCCTCCGTTCGCGAAGCCGTAGGCAAGAACCTCGCCTGCGGCTCGGCCCCCCTCCCCCTTCGGGGTACTCCCCCAACGCTCGGCGAAGCCTCGCTGGAGGGAGAAATGAGAAAGCTCCTCCCCTCGCGAAGCCGTGAGCGCCGAGTTGGGGCGACAACGCGAGGCGCTCTCGAATGCAGTTGCTACGAAACCTCGTATCCCCTCGTAACGCGCATCCCGCTGTATCTTCGAGATCATGAACACTGCACCCGCGCGGCCCAGTGCGTCCCAAGTCCTCACCACCGGGGTGGCGATCATCGCCGCCATCGTGGGGGTGATGTGGCTGGTCGAAATCGTCGACTCGGTCTTGTTGAGCGATCGACTGCAAGTGCAGTTTGGAATCCTCCCGCGTCGGGGCAGCGGCCTCGACGGTATTGCCTTCGCGCCGCTCCTCCATGCCGACTTCCCGCACCTGATCGCCAACACCGTTCCCTTCCTGGTGCTGGGCGGCCTCGTCATGGTGCGAGGGGTGAAGCGATGGCTGGCTGTGACAGCCACGGTTGTCGTCATCGGCGGCGGGCTCACCTGGCTCCTGGCGGGGAATGGCATTCACATCGGCGCCAGTGGCGTGGTGTTCGGGTACCTCGGGTACCTCGTGGCAACGGCGTTTTTCGAGCGGCGGATCGGCCCAGTCATTCCGGCGCTGATCGCCGTCGTCCTATACGGAGGCGCCGTCGTCGGGTTCCTACCGCAGGCCGGCATTTCGTGGGAGAGTCACCTTTTTGGGGCTGTCGCCGGCGTCATCGCGGCGCGCGTCTTGGCAAGCCGGTAGCCCCTCCGATTCGCCGTTTCGTCGGCACGCCCGCCCGATCGGCCGCCTCGTCGATATACGGGGGTGGGCCCTAGAACGCCTCGTCAGGGAAGTCCATGAGCCAACCGTCCTCGGTCTCTGTGGCTGCGCGCCGCACCGCTATCTTGGGAAGGGCGTCGCTGACGAAGAAGCGAGCGCTGGCGATCTTGCCCTCGTAGAAGGCTCTGTCGTCGCCCTCGGCATCGGGTAGCGCAGCGGCGGCGATCTCGGCATGGCGCAGCAGCAGCCAGGCGATCACCACCTCGGAGAGCGACTCCAGGTTGGCATTGAGGTGCAAACCGACCTTGTAGATCTCGGTGGGCTCTTGCATGGATCCCATGAGGTGGTTCACCAACACACCGAGCTGTGCCTGAGCGTTGTCGAGACCTTGACCCAGCATTTCACGCTCTTTGGCGAGCACGTCACCGTCTTCGGTGTCCTTGACGAATTCGGCGATCTCGGCGGCGAGCTTGGTGAGCGTCTGGCCCTGATCCCGGGCGATCTTGCGGAAGAACAGGTCCATCGCCTGGATCCCCGTGGTTCCTTCATACAGGGTGTCGATCTTGGCGTCGCGGATGTACTGCTCGATCGGATAGGCCTGTGTGAAGCCCGACCCGCCGAACACCTGCAGCGAGGTCGCCAATAGCTCGTAGGCCTTCTCGGACGAATAGCCCTTGACCATCGGGAGCAGCAGGTCGTTGAGGCGGTCCCAGCGATCGTCGTCGGGAAAGCGGACGACCTGGTCCTGTACCCAGGCGGTGTACATCAGCAGAGCTCGTAGCCCTTCGGCGTACGATTTCTGGAGCATGAGCATTCGTCGCACGTTGGGGTGGCGGATGATCTCGACACGGGGCGAGGTCTTGTCGGTTGCCTTGGTGAGGTCGGGGCCCTGCTTGCGCTCCTTGGCATACTCCAGGGAGTTGAGATAGCCAGTCGAAAGGGTGGCGGCCGACTTGGTGCCGATCAGCATGCGAGCGTGCTCGATGACTCGGAACATCTGGCGGATCCCATCGTGCTTCGAGCCAACCAGCCAGCCCTGCGCCGGCGTGTCGGCGCCGAACGTCACCTCACACGTTGTTGAGCCCTTGATCCCCATCTTCTTTTCGATATTGGTGACGAACACGCCATTGCGATCCCCCAGCGATCCGTCGTCATTGATGAGGAACTTGGGAACCATGAAGAGCGACAATCCTTTGGTGCCTGGACCGGCGCCTTCTGGCCGGGCGAGGACCAGATGGACGATGTTGTCGGTGTGGTCGTATTCCCCGGAGGTGATGAAGCGTTTCACGCCTTCGAGGTGGTAGAGGTCGCCCTCAACATGTGTGGCTTTGCTGGTCCCCGCACCGACGTCCGATCCTGCTTCCGGCTCGGTGAGCACCATCGTCCCGCCCCAATTGTTGTCGAGCATGAGGTCGGCGATGCGTTGCTGGTCGGCATTGCCCTCCTCGAAGAGAACCCGGGCCATCAGCTCACCGGACAGGTAGAGGTAGGCGGTGGGGTTGCTGCCGGTGAGCATTTCCACGGTCGCCCACACCAGCGATGGAGTTGCGCCCATGCCACCGAGCTCGGGGGGCATCGACAGGCGCGCCCAGCCGCCATCGCGATACGCATCCAAGGATTTCTTGAGCCCTGCCGGGAGTTCGACGCTCCCATCGACGAGCTCCAACGGCACGCGATCGGCTTCGACGAAGCTGTCGGCGAAGTCCTCGCAGGCAAGCCGCTCGATCTCGCGAAGAATCATCCGAGCGGTCTCGGTGTCCATGCCCTCGAAGGCCCCGCTGCCGAGGTAGCCGGTGATGTCGTTGGCCTCGAAAAGGTTGAATTCGAGGTCTCTGAGATTTGGCTTGTAGTGACTCATGACTCCCTGCTTCTTGAGTATTGACTCAATTTTATACGATCACTCAAAGTTATGCACCCGTTATGTCGTATTGTCGACACCGGGAAGGCTTTTCTGTAGGGCCTTCGGCCCTTACCATTGCCGCCACTCGGAGAAAGATCACAGTCATGGCCCGCTACAAGTCGGGGATCGCCACCCAAGAACGAATCCTGGAGTCAACCCGCGGGCTGCTGGGCGAGGTTGGGTTTGAGTCGACCACCGTGAAAGCCATCTGCGAACGCGCTCACATTCGAGCCGGCTCCTTCTACAACCTGTTCGACTCCAAGGATCAGGTGATTCTCACGGTGGTCAGGGAAGCCATCCAAGCTGTCGATCCGGACCCGGAGGGGATCGGTTCGGACACTGTCGGGCAACTTGCTCAGACCTACATCGACTTCATTCTCAACGAGCGCCAGATGGGGCGGGTCTATCTACAGCTCGCTCTCACGGCCGGGCTCACCGACGAGACGCTCCGCCGTCGGATGCTCCGACATCACCAGCACCGCGTCAATAGATTCACCGACGCGCTTCTTCGAGAACACCCGGCGCTCACCGCGGACGAAGCGCGCACACGAATGCAACTCCTCATCGCCGGGCTCAACGGCCTTGCCTACCACTGGGTGCTCGACCCCGAGTTCGATATCAGAAGCAAGGCCGACATCCTCGTCCGGGAGCGTGTAGGAATCGCTTAGATCCGAGAAAAGGACATTCGTGGAAACGCTGCTATTCGAGGTCGACGACAGCCTCGCCATCCTGACCCTCAACCGGCCCGACGAAGCCAACGCCATGAACCTCACCATGATGCAGGAGCTGATGCAGGTTTCGATCACGTGCGATGAAGATCCGGCCATTCGCTGCCTGGTCGTCACAGGCTCGGGTCCCATGTTCTCTGCCGGCGGAGACATGAAGGCGTTCGTCGCCTCGGAGGATACGGGCCGCCTTCTCAAGGAAATGACCGTGTACTTTCACGCGGCGGTTTCCCGGTTTGCCCGCATGGACGCGCCGGTGATCATGGCCGTGAACGGCACCGCCGCCGGGGCCGGTTTCTCCTTTGCTGCCAGCGGTGACATCACGCTCGCCGCGGAATCGGCCAAATTCGTGTCTGCGTACACGGCCGGTGGCCTGTCGCCCGACGGCAGTTCGACCTTCTTCGTACCTCGCCTGCTGGGCTGGCGGAAGGCCATGGAGCTCATGCTCACCAACCGCTCACTTACAGCCGCCGAAGCAGCCGAATGGGGCCTGATCAATAGGGTTGTTCCCGATGCCGACCTCATGGCCGAAGCAACGGCGCTCGGCCGGAAGTTCGCCGCGGGCCCCACCAAGGCATACGGCAAGGTGAAGCACATGCTTCAGCAGACTTTCTCCGAAACCCTCGAGTCGCAGATGGAGCTGGAAGCCCGCAGCATCGCCGATCTCACCCGAACCGATGATCTGGCCGAAGGCGTGCTGGCCTTCAACGAGAAGCGACGTCCGGAGTTCAAGGGCTCATGACGGACCTGCCCGAATACGTGCAGATCAACCGGACGCATTGGGACGACAACGCGCACGAATGGGTGGCGGGCGGCGAGCGGGCCTGGGCTACAGATGTCCCCACCTGGGGGATGTGGCAGATCCTCGATGCCGACCTCGGGCTGCTTCCCACCGATATGACCGGAATGCGGGCAATCGAGCTCGGCTGCGGCACCGGTTACATCTCGGCATGGCTGGCGAAACGAGGGGCCTCGGTGGTAGCAATCGACAACTCGGCCAAGCAGCTCGAGGCCGCCAATCGCCTCAACGAGCAGTATCAGCTCGATATCGAATTCATCCACGGGATCGCCGAGGAGGTGGACTACCCCGACGAGTCGTTCGACTACGCAGTGAGCGAGTACGGAGCCTCCCTTTGGTCGGACCCATACGTGTGGATCCCCGAGGCACACCGACTGCTCAAAGCTGGTTCGGAACTCGTCTTCTTGTCGTCCACGACGCTCTCGGCGATATGCAGCCCCCTCGACGGATCGTTGCCCACGACCGAAACGCTGCAGCGGCCGTATTTCGGGGTGCACAAGTTCGATTGGCGAGACGCCATTGATGACCCCGGCGGGATCGAGTTCCACCTGACCACCAGCGACTGGGTTCACCTGTTCAACGACACCGGCTTTGAGATACTCGACTTCTTCGAACTGCAGGCGCCCCACGACGGAGACGAGGTCAACTACTTCGCCACCGCCACCTGGTCACGCAAGTTCCCAAGCGAAGAAGTCTGGAGGCTCCGCAAGCGCTAACGCGGCTTCGACCCGATCAGGATCGTGTCGAGTCCAACGGAGGGGGAGTTTGAGGGGGAAGGCTCCGCCGTCCCCCTCAACTGGAGTCTCGGCGACATGCGCGCCGAGACGACAGGATGAGCGCCGCCGAAGGGCGGCTCCTCCAGAAACTCGATCGGATCCTGATCCGATCGAAACCCTAAGGCGCTGTGATTTCGAAGTCGCCGTCGAAGTCGCTGAGCTCGAAGGACGCCCGGTAGTACTCGGTGGCGAGAGTGCTGGCGACGACGCCGCTGAATCGGTACTCGGCTTTGGAGACAAATCCCGATCGATCCAGCCACAGATCGATGGTTCCGCCGGTGAGCTCGCTGAAGGCATTGAGATCCTGCACTTCATTGGCTGTCAAGAAAGCCCGGAGCTCGTCGACGCCTCCCCGTAGGTGCACCGTCGGCCGACCTGCCACCTCCTCCTCACCGACCTCATCGAGCACGGGCAGGATGATCTCCAGTGAAGCCGGGCTCAGCAACGAAACATTGGCGAGCGCCAGCAGCTGAAGCGCCGTCCGGTCTTGCTCCCATTCACCGCCGGACTCGCGGAACCAGGCGTCGTCACCGACTGCGATGATCTCGACATCGACATCGCCGCCCCCGGCGCCGGCCGTCTGGACGGCGATTTGGACCCCGGCGGGCGAACGCTGATACGTGCCGTCGATGTATGAAGCGAGAAGAATTGCCGACTCTTCGGCATCCGACGAAGAGACAACCTCGGTTCGGGCACGGAACCGCTCCACCCGGCTGGCGTCGAACACCTCCTTCGCCAAGTCGAGACCCTCGACCCCGTCAGCCAGCACCGGCTCAGGGGCTTCGGTGGTCGTCGGCGTCGACGCGGGCGCGATTGTTGAGGTCACGGGAGGAACAGTCGGTGTTGGAACCGTTGTCGCAACAGAGGTCGTCGTCGCGCTCGCCGAGCAAGCAGCAACCACCATCAAAAACGGAAGAACGCGTTTCATCGAACCACAGTCTGTCATGTTGCGCCGTCGTAGCGTGCGCGCACGATCGAACAGCTGACCCAGGTGGAAACGCACGTCTTCGCCACTACGTGCCTCCGTCGCCCCCTCCGCTTCCGCCTATCGGCGGAACCACCTCCCCCAACGCTCACTCCGTTCGCTGGAGGAGGAGATGGTGAGCCCTTCTTCGTTGGGGGAGCTCGAGGGGGCGGCTCCGCCGTCCCCCCTCGTTCCACAGGATGACCGCGGCTGAAGGGCCGCGCGACCAGCCCGAAGCCACGCCGGAGGCGAAGCGACGCTCGACCCGAGCCTGCTCGGGTCGAAACCCGCGTTAGTGTTTTCGACGCGTTCGGAAGGTGTGGAATGGCCCGGGTTGTAGTTGTTGGCGGCGGCATCGTCGGCGCAGGCGTCGCTTACCACCTGGGGGTGGTCCACGGCTGGGAAGACATCGTGGTGCTCGACCAGGGGGAGCTTCCTCACAACCCCGGTTCCACCTCTCACGCACCCGGGGGAGTCGTTGTCGCGAGTCACGCCAAGCTCATGGCGGATCTCGCCTCGTACTCTTCCAAGCTCTACTCGACGCTCGACCCGATCGACGACCAGCACATCAACTACTTCGCGGCGGGTGGTCTGGAGATGGCTCGGACGCCGGAACGTTGGGAGGACCTCCATCGCTTGCATAGCGCATGCACGGCGTTTGGCATCGAGACCCATCTGCTCAGCGCCGACGAGACGGTCGCCCATCTCGATTTCATGGACCCGAGGCCCCTGGCCGGGTCCCTATACGTGAAGGAATCGGCGCTGGTTCGGGGATACCACATCGTCGGGGACTTTCTCGCCAAATCGGGGGCAACGGTTTACCCGCACACGGCTCTCGGCGATGTAGAGGTAAGCAACGGCCGGGTCGCGGCCGTCATGACAACAAATCCCGAAGTGCCGCGCATCGAAACCGAGTATGTAGTGATCGCCGCCAACATCTGGTCGCCGGCCCTGACCCGCCAGTTCGGCATGGAGGTTCCACTGCGCGCTTTCGAGCATCCGTACGTCATCGGACCCAGCCTCGACCAGTGGAAACACTACGACCGCAGCGTCCTCGCCGACGAGAACCACTACCCCCTCATCCGAGATCTCGACACAGCTATGTACTACCGGCGCCATTGGGACCGCATCGGCATCGGCAGCTACTTTCACGAGGCCCACATGGTCCGATCCGAGGACGTTGGACCTTCGGCGCTTCGCCCGTTCACGCCTTCCGACTTCGTCGCCGCATGGGCATTTGCTCAGGAGCTGGTCCCCGAGCTTCGAGGTCAGAACGTGGAATACGAGAAGGCCTACAACGGGATGTTTGCGTTCTCGGTGGACGGTTATCCAATCATCGGCGAATCGCAGACGATCGGCGGCCTGTGGTCAGCGAACGCGTCATGGATCACCCACGCTGGAGGCGTTGCCAAATCCGTGGCGGAGTGGATGGTGTCTGGCACCACCGAGTGGGACATGCGCCAAGCCCACCTGTACCGCTTCTCGCGTCATGCCGTCGAGGCAGGGTTCGTCGATAGGATCACCTCGAAGAACTATCGAGAGATATACGACATCATCCACCCTCGGCAACCGCTCACCGAGCCGCGCAATGTCCGCCTGACCCCGTTTCACGACCGCCAGGTTGCGGCCGGAGCTTGCTTCACCACGTTCGCCGGGTACGAGCTTCCCAACTGGTACGAGTCCAACGCCGACCTCGTGGAGAGGTACCGGAGCCAGATCCCCGAACGCGCCGGTTGGGGTGCTCAATTCTGGTCTGCCATTCAGGGGGCCGAGCACCTCGCCACTCGAAAGAACGCTGGGCTGTTTGACCTCACCGGCCTGTCGATCATCGAGGTGAGCGGAGCGGGAGCAGCCCGGTACGCCGATGAGCTGTGCTCAAACCGCATGGACGGGACAGTCGGGGCCGTCACCTACACCTGCTGGCTCACCAGCCAGGGTGGCATCAAGCGAGACCTCACCGTCGCCCGTCTGGGCGAAGACCGCTTTTGGATGTTCGTCGGCGAAGGAACCCTGCCCATGGATCTCCATTGGGCGCAGATCAACGCCCCTCACGACGTAGTCGTCGCGGATATCTCTGACGCCTATTCGGCGCTTGGCGTGTTTGGTCCGAATGCACGGCTGATCATGGAGAAGGTCACCGACGAGGGCCTCACCAACGACACCTTCGGCTATTACACCGGAAGGTGGATGAACGTCGCCGGCGTTGAGGTGTACGGCATGAGAATCTCTTACGTTGGCGAACTCGGGTGGGAGCTTCATATTCCGATGGCACAGAGCCTCGAGGTGTGGGACGCGCTGGTGGCTGCCGGCGCCGACCACGGCTTGGCCCTGGTCGGAGGCGGGGCCATGGATTCGCTACGGCTGGAGAAAGGCTATCGACTGTGGGGCGGCGACATCTACACGGAGTACAACGTCTACGAAGCCGGTCTCGGGTGGACAGCCAAGCTCGACAAGTTCAGCTTCGTCGGCAAGGAGGCGACCGCCGCAGCCAAGGCCGCTGGACCAAAGAAGGTCCTCACCTGCCTCACAGTCGATGATCCAGGAGCAACGCTCATGGGCAACGAGCCGGTCTTCTCCGCCGATCAGAAAGTGGGCTTCGTCACAACTGCCAACTTCGGCTACTCCGTCGGCAAGATGATCGCATACGCCTACCTGCCCACCGACGTCGCGGTGGCAGGCACCGAGTTGGAGGTGGAGTACTTTGCTCGTCGGTATGCCGCGAAGGTCGCCGAGGAGCCTCTGTTCGACCCTCGCATGGAAAGGATGAAGGCGTGACCGAGCGTCCTCGCCGGCGCGGCCGCCGGAACAGGGGCCCCGACTCAGATGTCGTCGAGCGGATCGTGCAACCTCAGTCGCGTATCGCTCCGTACGAGCTGGCGTCGGCCGAGCAGGAAGAGCTCATCCACGAGATGTCGATGCGCATCCTCGAGGAAGCCGGCATTGCCTTTTACGACGACGAGGCTGTAAAGCGGTTGCGCGCGGGCGGAGCGTCCGTCGGCGACAACCAGGTGGCCCGTTTCGACCGGGCCATGATCGAGGAGCTGGTCGCCAAGGCGCCGGCATCGTGGGTCCATTCAGGCCGCAATCCGGAACGGTCGGTGACCATCGGCGGCGACCACATAGCGTTTGCCCCGGTGGCAGGTCCGCCTTTTGTCCACGACATCGACGGTGGGCGCCGGGATGGCACTCTCGAGGACTTGAACAACTTCGTGAAGCTCACCTACATGAGCCCGTACCTGCACATCTCCGGCACCGAGATATGCACCCCGAGCGACGTGCCGTTCCACGAACGGGCGCTCGACATCAACTACGCCCATTACAAGTACTCGGACAAACCCGTAATGGGCCACTATCCCATCGGTCTGTCGGCCCGTGACAGCGTCGGCATGGCGAGATGCGTCTACGGCGCCGATCGTGTGGACCGGGAACACTTCCTGTTGGGCGTCGTCAACATCTCCAGTCCTCGCCGCCTCGACGACCGCATGCTGGGCCTCCTCCACGAGTACGCGCTCGCCAACCAGGCGCTCGTCATCACCCCCTTCATCTTGGCGGGAGCGATGGGACCGGCAGCCATCCTGGGCACCGTTGCCCAGGCCAATGCCGAAGCCCTGGCCACCATCGCCTACGCCCAACTGGTGCGACCGGGAGCACCCTGCATTTACGGACCGTTCCTCGCCGCCGTGGACCTGCAATCGGGTGCACCAGTTTTCGGGGCGGCGGAGAGCACCCTCGCCCAGTTCCTCGTGGCGCAGATGTCGCGCCGCTATGGCCTCCCCTTCCGCGGTGCCGGCCAGTACATCAGCTCCAAGGTTCCCGATATGCAGGCCGGCTACGAGTCGGTGATGTCGATGTTTCCTTCGATGCTGACCCAGCCCAACTTCATCCTGCATGCGGCCGGCTGGACCGAGGCCGGCCTCGTCACCAGCTACGAGAAATTCATCCTCGACCTCGAGCTCTCTGGCGTCTACCTGCGGTTCGCGGCCGGCGTGTCATGGGACGACGACGAATGGGCCATGGAATCCGTGGTGGGGGTCCCGCCGGGCGGCCACCATCTCGGCACCGACCACACGATGGGACGCTTCCGCACCGCCTTTCATCGAACGAATCATCTCGACTACAACTCGTTCGAGCAGTGGAAGGCTCTGGGCAGCGAATGGTCGGACCGGCGCGCCAACAAGGCGTGGAAGGAGATGCTCGCCTCCTATGAAGCGCCGCCGTTGGACGAAGCCACTGACGAAGCCCTCCTGGACTACATGGCCCGCCGCCGCCCCGAGCTCGACCCGGCAGACTTCCAATAATGAAGGCCGCAGTCTGCCGGACGTTCGGTCAGCCCCTGGCGATCGAAGATGTCGCCCTCGACGAGCCGGCCACCGGCGAGGTGCGGGTGCAGGTCAAAGCCGTCGCCGTGTGTGGCAGCGACGTCCACGCCGCTCGAGGCTCGTGGAACTATGACCTGCCGATGATCCTCGGGCACGAGGCTTCGGGAGTGATCACCCAACTGGGCAACAACGTTTCCGGATTGGCGGTCGGCGACCACGTGGTCGTTTCACTCCTTCGCAACTGTGGCGTTTGTTTCCATTGCCGCCGAGATGAGTCGCCTCTCTGCGAACACCCATGGACACTCAACACCGATCAACGGATCCACGGTCCCGATGGCGAGCCGATCCATCAGGGGATCTACGTCGGTGCCTTCGCTGAAGAGGTCGTCGTCCACCAGCAGCAATGTGTGGTGATTCCCGGCGAAGTCCCGTTCGACAGCGCCTCACTGCTCGCCTGCGGAGTCATCACCGGCCACGGGGCTGTCACCAACACAGCAAAGGTCGAGCCGGGAGCCAGTGTCGTGGTGATTGGCGCAGGAGGGGTCGGCCTCAACAGCATCCAAGCGGCCGCGGCTGTCGCCGCAACCACGGTGATCGCCCTCGACACGGCACCGGAGAAACTCGACGTGGCGATGCAGTTCGGAGCAACCCACGCTCTCCAAGCCGGCGATCCGGCCGTCGCCCGGAAGGTGCTGGCACTCACCGAAGGGCGCGGACCAGATTACGTCTTCGTCACAGTGGGCAGCGCCCGGGCGGTGGAGCAGGGCCTCGACCTGGTCCGCAAGGCCGGCATGCTCGTTGTGGTCGGCCTTGGCGCAGACGACACGGTTGCTCGGATCGCCCTGCGAGATTTTGCATCAGGCGGGCGCCGAATCATCGGCTCCAAGATGGGCGGGGCCGATCTCCAACGCGACGTCCGTGCTTTGGTCGCCAGCTACCTACGCGGAGATCTCTTGCTGGACGAGCTCATCACAGACCGATATGCACTCGAGGACATCAATGCGGCGATCGCCGGCGTCGGCCTAGGCTCAACGCTCCGCAACGTCGTGGTGTTCGAATGATGATCAACTCGCTCGACGTCTTCGTGGCCGCCAATCCGCCGCCTTCCTATGGCGGCCGCTACTTCGTGGTCGTGAAGCTCACCACCGACTCCGGCATTGAGGGGATCGGCGAGGTGTACTCGCTTCCCTTCCATCCCCGAGCCGTCGTCCCCATGATCGAGGACGTGTTCCAGCGCCACGTCGAAGGGCACGACCCATTCCAGATAGAGCTTCTGTGGCGAAACATCTACGCCATGGGCTACTCATCGCGGGCAGACAACTCCGTGATGGGCATCCTCAGCGGTTTCGAGACGGCCTGCTGGGACATCGTCGGCAAAGAAGTCGGGCGCCCCGTCTACGAGTTGTTGGGAGGCCGGGTTCACGATCGACTCCGCACCTATACCTACATCTATCCGAAGGTCGGCGACACCACCGACGTATACCTCGATCCCGATCTGGCAGCCGAGCGAGCCGTCGAATATGTGGAGATGGGGTTCACGGCAGTGAAGTTCGACCCCGCCAGCTTTTACACCTCCTTCGACCCTGATCAGCCGTCGCTCGAAACCCTCGGTCGATGCGAGACCTATGTCCGGACCGTCCGGGAAGCCGTCGGCGATCGGTGCGACCTCCTTTTCGGCACCCATGGACAGTTCACTGCGGCCGGCGCCATCCGATTGGCTGGACGGATAGAACGGTTCAATCCGCTTTGGTTCGAGGAGCCAGTTCCACCCGAGCACTTCACGGCCATGGCCGAGGTGGCGCGCGCCACCACCATCCCTGTGGCAACCGGTGAACGGCTTGCCTCCAAATACGAGTTTCGTGAAGTGTTGACGCAGCGAGCCGCCGCCGTCCTGCAGCTGAATCTGGGCCGGGTCGGCGGGATCCTCGAAGCCAAGAAGATCGCGGGCATGGCCGAGGCTCACTACGCCCAGATCGCCCCCCACCTCTACAACGGCCCGGTCGAGGGTGCCGCCTGCATCCAGCTCGATACCTGCACCCCCAACTTCCTCATCCAAGAAGGCATCCTCGACTGGAGCGGATTCCACGCTGACCTCATCGACGGCGGCATCACGTGGGAGGATGGCTACGTCATCCCCCCAACCGGCCCCGGCCTGGGCATCACCCTCAACGAAGAAGTCGCCCGAGCCAACCCGTACGAAGGCGACCACCTTCACCTGGACGTGCATCCGCGGGGATGAGAGACCGAAGACACGAGACCCCCCTACCCCAGCCCGCCTGCCGGCGGCCTGCGGTACCTTCCCCCCAGCCAAGCTGGGGGGACTATCTCCGTTGACGGCGCCTCGACCTCAGCCCCAAGGGGGAGTTTGAGGGGGAGGCTCCGCCACCCCCTCAATAAGGAGTCTCGGCGACCTGCGCGCGGAGACGACAGGATGAGGGCGGCCGAAGGGCCGCTCGACCAGAAATCCGATCGAATCCTGATTCGATCGGCACCTAGGTGTTGAACAGGAAGAAGATCACGTCACCGTCTTTGACGACGTAGTCCTTTCCCTCGACTCGCATCTTTCCGGCTGCTTTGAGTTTGGCTTCGCCGCCGTACTCGAGGAGTTGGTCGATTCGGTATACCTCGGCGCGAATGAACCCGCGCTCGAAGTCGGTGTGGATGACACCGGCTGCCTGCGGGGCCTTGGTTCCGTGGCGAACGGTCCAGGCGCGGATTTCCTTGGGCCCGACCGTGAAGAACGTTTCGAGGCCGAGCAGCCGATAGGTTTCTCGAGCGAGCTTGGCCAGACCCGGCTCGGTGAGGCCGAGTTCGGCCAGGAACTCGCCTCGTTCTTCGGGTGGCATCTCGGCGATGTCCGACTCGACCTCGGCGGAGATCACCACCACCCCGGATCCTTCGGCCTCGGCGTGCTTGGCCACCAAATCCACGAAATCGTTGCCGGCAACGCCGGCCTCGTCGACATTGCAGATGTACAGCATCGGCTTCATCGTGATCATCTGCGCTTCGGCCAGAGAGGCTCGTTCTTCAACCGTCCAGGAGGCTGAGCGAGCCGCGCGCCCATCGGCGAGAACATCAACGAGTTTCTGGGCAACGTCTCGGTGGAACCCTGCCCCTTTGTCGCCGGTTCGGGCCATTCGAGCAAACCGGTCTACCCGTTTCTCGGCGACCTGAAGGTCGGCCAGCACCAGCTCGATGCCTACCGTCTCGATGTCCCGGAGCGGGTCAATGGTGCCTTCGACGTGGGTGATGTCGTCGGATTCAAAACACCGCACAACTTGCAGCACGGCGTCAACCGAGCGGATGTGTCCGAGAAACTGGTTGCCGAGACCTTCGCCTTCGGAGGCACCACGGACCAGGCCGGCAATGTCCACGATCTCGACGACCGTCGGGATGACTTTCTCGGTCGAGATGATCGAGTTGAGCTGGCTGAGCCGTTCGTCGGGAACCGGAACCATGCCCACGTTGGGTTCGATGGTTGCGAACGGGTAGTTGGCCGCTTCGGCACCGGCAGCAGTGAGCGCATTGAACAGCGTGCTCTTTCCAACATTGGGCAGTCCGACGATGCCGGCTTGTAGGGCCATTGGGTCTCCGAGTGAAGCGGCGGGGAACAATACTCAACGACGGAAGGTATCGAGAACCCGCCGCCGGGCACCTGCGTGGCTGCCACCTCGCTCAGTTGTCTCGAAGACACAACAGGATGCGCGACGAGGGGAGAGGGGATACGTGGCTGGAGCGCCGCGGACCGTCACTCAGGGTTGCTTAAGCAACCATTAAGCATTTCGGGCATACTTCGAGGGTGCGGTCTGGGAGGCTGCAACCAGAGGGGCACGAATATGGATCAATACGCCAACTTCGACTTGGTGATTGATCGGGATGGCGACTCCTACGTCGCCCGCGTGATCGACTCTCCCGCCGGCGAAGCCAGCCATGAGTTCGACTTCCCGTTTTCTCGTCTTGAGCTAGAGAACTTCCTCCTCCGCGTCGGTCACGCTCGGCAAACGATGCGCCGCATCGACTCGCCGCAGACCGAAGCCGCCCGCCAGTTCGGCGGCAAACTGTATGACACCGTGTTCGGCGACGAGGTCAAGACGTGTTTCCGACGAGCCCTCGATGAAGTAGATCGTCAAGATCCGCCTCAGGGCCTGCGAGTTCGCATCAGATTCGAGAACGCCCTCGATATGGCGGACCTCCCGTGGGAGTTCCTGTACTCGAAAAACCTCGACGAGTTCCTCGTGCATTCGACCCGCACTCCTCTGGTCCGCTACATCGATCTCGCAGATCGACCCCGTCCCCTCGAGGTTGAGCCACCGATCAGGATCCTCGTCATGGTTTCGAGCCCGAGCGATGTAATCGAGCTCAACGTCGAAGAAGAGTACGAACGCCTCGCCAACGAGCTCGACGACCTCGTTCAAAAGGGAGCCGTCGTCATCGAGCGCCTCGACGAAGCCAACCTCTCGTCGCTTCAGAAAAAGCTCCGCCAGTACAAGCCGCATATCTTCCACTACATCGGCCATGGAGGCTACGACGAGGCTCGCGACGACGGTGTCCTGATGCTCGAGGACGAGCGGGGACGAGGACAATCGGTATCGGGTCACGAACTCGGCACCATCCTTCGGGACCACCGCAGTCTTCGTCTGGCCTTCCTCAACTCATGCGAGGGCGCTCGCAGCTCGACCACCGACCCATTTGCAGGTACGGCCCAGAGCTTGATACGCAAAGGGATTCCGGCGGTCGTGGCGATGCAGTTTGAGATCTCCGACGATGCCGCGATTGTCTTCGCTCACGAGTTCTACGCCGCCGTAGCTGACGGATACGCGGTAGACGCGGCAACCGCCGAGGCCAGGAAAGTGATGTTGGGAGCCTCAGGCGTCGAATGGGCCACGCCGGTCCTCACGATGCGGGCTCCCGATGGGATGATCTTCAAGATCACTGGCGAGGCCGTTCCACTGAAAGAACAACCTCCCCCCGCTCCGGTACCCACGATCGAGGAACCCGAGCCAGGTGCTTCGGCGAGTGACGCGGTTGAGACCGCCGCCCAACCGGAGAATGGAACGCTGACCCGTGCAGAGGCCGAGACGGCTGAGCACCCTGGCCAAAGTGACACGGCCGAGAGAACCCCGACCGGAGTCGTCCCTGGTCCCACTTCGGCGCCAGTGGCTCCGCCGACGATTGAGACTCCGGAGGTGGCGGCCACCGCGGCTCCCCTGGTCTCGCCAGGTCCGGAGCAGTCATCTGCGCCGGCCACCCGAGCTTCCCAACCTCCCGCCCCAGAACCGTCGACCAAGAGGGGAGTCCCCACTGCCGTGTGGATAATCGCGGCTCTGCTCGGCGCAGTGGTCGTGCTGGCAATCGTGGGCTCACTCCTACCCGATGACCCACCTGGCGGCGAGGCCCAAGGGGGCGCTGATGTAGAAGTGCTCGATGAGACCTTGACCACCGATGCCGCCGCACAGACAACTCCTGTCACGCCCGAAGAGGTCTTCCGTCCCGGCGAGGACCTCATCGCCGACCAAATCTTCGTCCTCGACGGCGAAGGCATGCCGACTTGGGACTTCGAACCGTCCAGCATTGCCTTCACAGACTTCATCGTGCACGAGGATGGGTGGGACGGTGTCAGCGATCTCGAGACCGACTGGATCTTCGGTTGGGATGAGAACTTCCTGTACGCCCAGGCCTTCGTCACCGATGACGTCTATTCCCAGGACGCGGTGGGCAACCAGATCTACCGCGGCGATAGCCTCAACCTCGACATCGACACGGACCTCGATGGTGACCTTGCCGCGGTGGCGCCGGACGCTGATGACTTCCAGCTGCTCGTCACTGCTGCAAACGCCAATGGACTCCCCGAGGCGTGGCTGTTCGAGGGCAACGGATCGATATTCGTCGACGCGCCCCGTCAAGGCGGAACGTTCGTGCGTGTCTTCCTTGAATCCGACGTCGCACCGCTCTACACGGTTGAATTCCGCGTCGCGTGGTCTGACCTGGGTATGACTCCCGAACCGGGAATGGTCCTCGGCTTCAGGGTGTCGGCCAACGACAACGACGTCTTCGAGCTGCGGCAGGAAGTGATGTATTCCAACGTCGCCGAAAGCACCTTGCTCGACGTCACGTCGTGGGGCACACTTGAACTGGGCTGACGAGCCTCAGCCTGGCACGATCACCGCGTGTGGGTGGGCGTAGACCGTATAGGCCAGCCAGGTCGCATCCCCGGCGTCGGCCGCGGCCTGGCGCGCTGCGATCACCGCGTCGGTCATGCTCTTGCGTTTCAACAACTCTTCGTACAACGTCTCCGTGAAGGTCCGTGCCGGCCGGTCGCCGACCGACCAGAGCGACGACACGAACGCGCCCGCCCCTCGATTGATGAATGCCGCTGCGAAGCCACCGATACCGGTGAGCTGATAGCCGGCTCTGCCAACCTGGCAAGCGTTCAAGACAACCAGCGGCCGGTTGCCGTCGTCGCCGGTCAAGCTGGCGAACTCCGAAACCGTCGTAGCGTTGAGGTACTCAGGGATATAGCTGCCACTTTCAACCCGCCCCTGCATCATCAAGCGCGCGTTGGTGACGTCCGATTGCTCGGCCGTACCGTGACCGGCAAAGTGCAACAGGTCGAAAGATCCGGGTTGCGAGAGCAGTTTGCGGACCTCGCGAACCGTTGGCTCTACCGCCTGCGCACCGAACTGCTGCTGCATGTACCCGAGTTCGGCCTCGGCCTCGGGTAGCCGGAAGTTCGTGCCCTCCGGGTAGGACGGCACCACAGCCCGAACATGTTCGGGTCGAACACGTATCGCGTCGGGCGGCCAACTTCCATGAAGCCAGCGCACCAACCCCTTGGCTCCCAAGAAATGCTCTTCGGCCCCGAGTGACCCACCCGGTTCCTTCAGATGAACGATCTCCCATGGGATGAAGGGCTCAGTGGACAGAACCTGAATGGCCTTGATCTGATCTCGGTGCTCCCACAGAGCAGCCCGGATCTCAGGAGGTACCAGCTCTTCGAACAGGGACGAGCCATACGCTCGGATGTCTTGCCGGAAATTGTCGGCATCTTGTCCGCTGCCGGTCCAGCGATCTTCGATCTCCTTGAAGAGGCGCTCCACATAGGTTTCCCGATCGACCTTCAGCGGCTGCGAGTCGGCGCGAATCAGGAGGCCTAGTTCTTCTGACTCGAAGTCGAACTCATAGACGACCTGTCCGTCGCTGTAGCGCTCGTTGATCCGCAGCTGGTGTAGTGGTGTCACAAGCGGCGCCGCCGGCGTCGCCACGCCCTCGCCTCGGATGGTGCCCGACTCGCTGACGGCCGTCTCCACAACGGTTGGCTCGAGCGCCAGGGTGAGGATCGGCACAACGCCCTGCCGAACCACAATGTCGACCTGTCCTGGTCCCACATCGGTGGCGCGAACGTCGAAGTAGAACTCCAATGAGCCCTCACCTGGTGGGAGCGTTTCCACCCGGCTTGGTCCCGCCGACTCGAAACCGCGCCGGCACATGACCTGCAAAACGAGTGGCGCCCCCAGCTCAACCTCGCCACTCCCGGACACGGTGACATCGCCGGCGATCTGGTCGGTGCCCACCCGCACCTCGATCGAGGTGACCTCGCCGAGAACGACCGAATCGTCCATCCCGGCTGCAAACGCCATCTCGGTGGTTTCGGCCGGGGCATCGGCCGGCGGTTCCACCACAATGGGAGCCGCTACCGCACCTCCGCCTCGGCGAGGCGAACTCGGGGGTGCGTTGACCGCCGCGGGCGGCGCGGCCGCCATTTCGGCGAACAATCCCCACCAGCGGCGCAACGCTTCGGCCGTGTTTGCCTGCTGGAAGTAGTTGGTGTGGAAAACCGTGCCGTTCGTACCGAACTCGAACCTGTCCTTCAGGTATCCGGCCTCCATGCCGGTCATCGAGGACGTGTTGACCACGAGATCGTTGGACTCCCGCATCAGCCTGTCCATGAGCCCATCTTTCAATATGAACTTCATGCGCGAGGGCAGGCTGTCAGTTGACTCGTCGGCATCGAAGTTCGACGTGACGGCGAAGTAGTCGATGTCGGTTGGCAGAGGCTGATCAGGGTTTTCCGCATTGAGGTCGACCACGAAGGGGCCGTCTGGAAGCATCGCCGCCAGCCCAGGGATCGTGTCTTCGTCGATCAGCTCGGTCGCCAGGGCCTTCACAGCGGCCCCGATCAGCTTCAGGCCGCCGGCAATGAGCGCCGCAGGAGCGGCTGCTCCGGGAATCACGGCCCCCGCGCCGGTCGCACCGGCGACGATGAGGTTGGTGTAGAGGTCGACCAGGCGGTGCCAATGCTCAGGGCTGGCGAGGAGGGTGCCTCGGTGCGTGGAACCCACGAACACAGCCCGCTCGACGGTGGCCGTCCAGCCTGACGTCGGGATGACCTTCTCGATCACGCTGCGCAGAACCAGACCACCCCGGCTATACCCGAGTGCATCGATGGTGATGTCTTCGGCGCCGGGAATCGAACGAAGCACCGCCACGATGTCTCTGGCGTTCTCCAGCGGATCGACGCTGAGCGTTCGATGGTCGACACCAATCACCAGGTCGTAGCGATCATGCGCACCGGCCAAGAGGTCGCGGCCTTCCGGCGTGACCCACAGCGGCCCGAAGCTGTTGGACGTCGACGAGAAGGTGCCGTGCACAAACAGCAGCATCCTTCCGCCAGGAGGCATTGACAGGTCTCCGGGTTCGGCGTGCCGCCACGCAGACGGCCCGTCGGCCGACATCACGACGATGCCCTCCTCGACATCCTCGAAGTGATTGATGGCGGCCCGTCCCAATGGCGGAGCCACGTACCGGAGGACAAACGCCGTCGCCTTCGCGTAGATCAGATCGCTCACAAACCCGCGGGTCGGGTCGATGTCGGGAGCAACCGGACTCAGTTCTATCGAGAATGTCCGTAGCCCACCCGCCGAACGGGTAGCCGCCGGCGCGGCGGAATCTTGGGGAAGGACCCATGAGTACACGCCATCCTGCTCGACCAGCACCACTGCGTCCTGTCCGGGAGGTGCTTCCAGGGAGATCTCAACCGGCTGGCTTCCGGCGAGTGCCGGGGCACTGCGCCGCCTGACACCAGACGGGGGCGTCTGTTCCACGGTTGGCGTCAGCACAACGCGGTCTACCACTTCGAAGTCTGCTCCTGCCAGAGCGACGCCGAGATCTGGGGCGCCACCTACATCGATCGGCACGGGGCCTGTGGGCAGGTCCACAGAGCCCCGGTCAGCCTCCTGCGTACTGACGCGTACAGTCTCGGGCGCATCGATGTGAACCCCTGATGGCAAATCGGCACTCGCCATATGCTCCCCTTTTCGAGTGGTCTTGAACCTACATGGCCATCCGCGCCGGCGGAGGGCATTGACCCGGTCCCAACCGCCCACTCAGCGCTGCAGGGACGGTCTGTTCAGGGCTATCGTTTGGTCAGATAGTCGCTGAGGGGAAGCTCACCATGACGACAACCGTAGGCAGCATCATTCATCCCGAGGGCCGGCACGTCATCGAGCCGACTACCCATGAGCAGATCGATGTCGCCATCGCCGCGCTTCAGGACAACAAGCAGCGTTGGCTGAATCTATCCATCGAGGACCGCATCTTTCACCTCGAGCAAACGATGGCAAACACCTTGGCAGTCTCCGAGCGATGGGTGGAAGCAGCTTGCGAAGCCAAGGGCATCGATTTCGATGCTGCGGTGGCCGGTGAGGAGTGGTCATCTGGCCCGTATCTCCTCATTCGCAATGCTCGTTTGCTGCGCGACTCATTGAGAGCGCTCGCAGATGGCCGCAAACCCGAACTGCCGGCGGTTTCGACGCGGCCGGACGGTCAGGTAGTCGCCAAGGTCTTTCCGACCGACCTTTATGACCAGGCCGTCTTGAACGGGTTCGTGGGCGAAGTATGGATGCAGCCCGGTGTCACACCCGGCAATCTCGCCAGCACCCAGGCGGTGGCTTACGACAGCCTGCCTGAGGCCGCCGTCGGGCTGGTGCTCGGTGCCGGCAACATTTCCTCCATCGCGCCAATGGATGCACTCACGATGCTCTTCACCAAGAAACACGTGGCGCTCCTGAAACTCAACCCTGTCAATGAGTACCTCGGTCCCTTCATTGCTGAGGCCTTGGCTTCGCTCATCGAGGAAGGCTTCGTGCGGATCATCTACGGCGGCGTCGAGGCCGGCCACTATGCCTGTGTCCACGATGGGGTAGATACGATTCACGTCACTGGGGCAGACAAGACCTACTACTCGATCCTATTCGGCGACGGGGAGGAAGGCGAGGCTCGCCGTATGCGGGACGAGCCGCTCCTCACCAAGCCCGTGTCTGCCGAGTTGGGCAATGTCACTCCGGTGATCGTGGTGCCAGGTCCGTGGACCACAGCCGACATCGAGTATCAGGCGAAGAACCTCGCCGGGATGCTGACCCACAACGCCGGCTTCAACTGCATTGCGACGCGGGTGTTGCTCACTCACGGACACTGGAAGCATCGTGAAGCCCTCCTGTCAGCAATCGGGGACACGCTGACTGCAACTCCAACCCGTCCCGCCTACTACCCCGGAGCCGAAGAACGACTCGCCAGATTCGTCGAGGCGCATCCCGAAGCGCGCCGCTACGGCAACGGAGTCGCAGCCGACTGGACTTTCATCACCGATCTCGACGAGAACGAAGAAGACCTGTGCTTTTCCGTAGAGCCCTTCGCAGGGATCTTCGCCGAAGCTCCTTTGGATGCTCCCCGGTCGGTGCCGGAATTCATCGAGCAGGCCGTCGAGTTCTGCAACAGCAAGCTGTGGGGAACACTGGCCGCCACCTTGATTGTGCACCCCGAATCGCTGAAGGACCCAGCCATCGCCGACGCCGTCGAAGATGCCATCGCCGGGCTCCGGTATGGAACGGTCACCGTGAATGCCTGGTCCGGCATCGGGTACCTGTTGGTTTCGACCACCTGGGGGGCATACCCCGGCCACACCCGATCGGAAATCGGCTCCGGCCTCGGCGTTGTGCACAACACCTATCTGTTCGATCAGGCCCAGAAGTCAGTGGTGCGAGCGCCATTCAAGTCGTACCCCAAACCGTTGTGGTTCGCCGAAAACAAACAAACTCACAATGTGGCCCGATATCTCACCCAGTTCGAAGCGGATCCGCAGCCTTGGAAGCTGCTTCCTGTGTTCGGGGCTGCCCTCGCTGGATGAGAACCGGGTCGGCCCGAGGCATCCAACCTCATAGGGGATGACGATGAAACACGGTGTGGTGATCTTCCCAACCGATAAGGCCATCCAGCCCGTCGAGCTGGCACAGGCCGCCGAGGACCGGGGCTTTGAGTCACTCTGGTTCCCGGAGCACTCGCACATTCCTGCGTCGCGTCGAACGCCATGGGGTGGCCGTAAGGACGCAGACGACCTGCCAGAAGAGTATTGGCGCTTGCACGACCAGTTCGTCGCCTTGTCTGCGGCCGCTGCGGTCACGTCCACGATCCGGCTCGGAACTGGCATCACGCTGGTGGTGCAGCGCGACCCATTCTGGTTGGCCAAGCAGGTGGCGTCGTTGGATGTCATCTCCAACGGCCGGTTCATCTTCGGTGTGGGTTTTGGGTGGAATGTCGAGGAAGCCGAAGACCATGGGATCAACTTCAAGAAACGCCATCGGATCGTTGACGAGATGTTGAGCGCCATGAAGCTGATCTGGACAGAGGACGAGCCTGAGTTCCACGGCGAATTCGTGGACTTCGACCGTCTGTGGGCCTGGCCCAAGCCGGTCCAGCAGCCGCACCCCCCGATCGTGTTTGGGACCGGTACCGGTCCCTTGGGGACCAAAGCGGTGATTGCTCATGCCGATGGCTGGATGCCCCTGCGGTTGTCCCGCAGCTACGAAGAGGAGATCGCCGCCATGCGCAAGGCATTGGCGGCGGCGGGCCGCGACCCAGAAGAGCTCGAGATCACGATCTTCTACGCCAAGCCTGACGAGGATCTGCTCTCCGAATTCCGCAAGCTCGGCGTCGCCAGAGTCATCTTCTCGCTCCCGCCGGCCGGTCGTGAGGTTGTGATCCCCAAGCTCGACGAGTTGGCCCGGCTCAGCTGACCGATTCGGTCGCGAATCGAGTAATCAGAGGCGCGAACCGGTCGACGATCGCCGGGCTGAGGGCGGGCGGGGAGATCATCGCCTCGCTGACGCCCACCTCCACATATCGGCGAAAGTGACCGACCAGATCGTCGACGGTGCCGCCATTGACCTCTTGGGCGAACTCCTCGGCGGTCGTGTTGGGGGGGCGCAGCTCTTCGAGGAGGGCGCCCAGGTCGTCGCGGTCAGCAGCCGCCAGGGCGGAGCCGAGGTGGGTAAGGGCGATCTCGCCCGGATCCCTCCCAACTGCTGCACAGTGATTCTCCAATACCTTTCGTTTGGCACTGACTCGGTCGGGGTCCCCCATGAAGTTGGCGGCATCGGCGTGGCGGGCGACCAGGAGGAGGGTGCGCTGCTCACCGGACCCGCCCACGAGGAGCGGGATCTTCTCTTGGAGCGGGCGCGGATAGTTCATTGCCTCGAGCATCGAGATCGTGGCACCGTCAAAGGGCTTGCCGCCGGGACCCCACACCAGCGGTAGCGCCTGGAGCGCATCCTCGAGCCCGTCGAGGCGGACCTTGGCTGGGGGGAACTCGTAGCCGAACGCCTTGGCCTCCTGCTCGAACCATCCGGCCCCGAGCCCGCACCGGGCCCGGCCCCCTGACAGCACGTCGAGGGTGGCGATGATCTTGCCGAGGTAGCCGATATTGCGAAACCCGACGTTGGTCACCAGCACGCCCAGCTTGATCGTCGTCGTGATCCCGGCCAAGTACGCCAGCGTTGTGTAGCTCTCCAGCAGCGGGTCCCACGCCCGACCGACCTGGGGGATCTGGCGCAGGTGGTCCATCACCCACAGCGTTGTGAAACCAGCTTGTTCTGCGGCACCCGCAACCTCACCGAGGCGTACTGCGATCTCCTCGTCGGGCCAGTCGAACCGCGCCACGACGAGACCGAATTCCAACTGGGCGGGGGTGGATGTCTGGCGCTCCGCCGCTTCGGCCGCAGCCGCCGAGGCGGCCGGGCCACGGGCGACCTCGGAGGGCGCCGTTGCGATTCGATCGAATCCGTCGTCGGGAAGTTCGCCAACCACCTCGCGGTGCCGTCGGAGCTGCGCATCGAGCACCCGGACGGGTACCGGATCGCGGCGGCGCCGGTTGCGCTCTCGAGACACTTCAGCGGGTGCGTCCAGCACCACGGCCACGGCCTCCAAACCGGCTTCTTTGGCCAGTTGTGCCCATCGGCGACGGGCACCCCGGTCGAATCCGGTCGTGTCGACGACGGTGGTCAATCCCCGTCCGAGCCGAAGTACGACAATCCGCTCCAGCAGTTCGAACGCATCCACCGAAGCCTCTTGGTCCCAGTCGCCTCGGCCCACCATGCCGCGCAGAGCGTCGGAGGAGACCACCGCCCCGGGGAAATGCGAGTGGGCCCAGGTGGACTTGCCCGACCCGGCCGGGCCCACGAGCACCACCAGCGCCGGGCGTTCGAATCGGAGCGGCTCGCTCACTGCGCCGTCCAACCCCCGTCCACCGGGAGCACGGTGCCGTTGACCATGCCCGAGCCGGGTGAGGCGAGGTAGACGACGGCGGACGCAACATCGTCGATGGTGGCCACCCGCCCTGCAGGAATCCGTTCGACCACCGCCTTCAGATAGTCCGGGTCGTCGAGGCGTTCAGCCGTTCCCGGGGTGTAGACAAACGTCGGGGCGACTGCATTGACCGTGACGCCGTGTGGAGCCCACTCCAGCGCCAGAACCTTGATCATCGCGTTGATGCCCCCCTTCGACGTCGTATAGACAGCGTGGTCACGGATCCCTACGATGCCGGCCTGGGAGCTCATGACCACGATCCGTCCATATCCGTTGGGCACCATATGGCGGCCGGCCGCCTGACAAGTGAAGAAGGCGCCTTTGAGATTCACGGCCATCATCCGGTCCCAATCGTCCTCGGTGACCTCCAACGCCGGCTGATTGTCGCCGAGACCGGCGTTGACCACGCAGATATCGAGGCCGCCGAGTGAAGCGACGGCCCGGTCGATCGCCCCACCGGTGGCGTCCACGTTGGTCACATCGAAAACCACAGCCACAACCTCGTGTCCGTTCGCGGCGAGCTCCGCTTCCAGCGATCGAAGGAGGCCCTCGTCGCGCCCGCAGACCGCTACTGAGGCGCCTGCCTCGGCCAGAGCCAGGGCCAGGCCGCGACCGATACCGCGAGTTGCGCCGGTGACGAGGGCTCGCGAACCCTCTAGCAGTTGAGCAGTTGCCATCATTGCAATCTAACTCCCAGGTTCCGGGGCCACCCGTTGCGAACCCTGAGGTGCTCCGGGGATTGACAGGGAAAGTCCCGATACAAGCTGGTGCCGGTTTGCGAGACGATCAGGCCATGCAAACAGTTACTCAATCCCAAACAAACCGTCTCGAGCGGCCCGTCAGCGATCGGTTGGTTGCCGGCGTCGCTGCCGGGGTGGCCGACTACTTCTCGATCTCGACACTGGCCGTCAGAATCGGATTCATCGCTCTGACACTCGTCGGCGCCGGGATCCCCTTGTACGCCATCGGCTGGCTCTTGCTTCCTTCATCGGACGAAACCCAGTCACCGGCCGAAGGTCTCCTGGCCCGGGTGGATAGTCGAGGTAAGCAGGCCGCCGCAATCGTCATCGGTTTCTTGGTGCTGGCCGCGGTGGTCGGCTACTCGCCCGTGATTCTGCTGATGGCGGTGGCGCTCGGCGTCGTCTCGTATCGCCTCTTGGAAAACTGAAGGAGAACTGACCATGCGCGTTCTCAAGATCTTGTCAGCGGTAGCCGGAATCGGAGCCCTCATCGTCAGCGCGGCATTGGTCGTCGGCGGCGCCACGATCCTGACCGCCACGGGCGATGACGGCTTCACTCAGGTTCCCACGCTCCACGTGACCAACCCGGCCGCCGGAGTGGTTGCCGACGACATCGACCTCTACGTCGATGGAAACCGCAACGGGTTCACGATCAGCCCGGGCGAATTCCGAGTGCTCGCCGACATCGAGTCGAGCAAGGATGTGTTCGTCGGCATCGGCCCGGACCACGAGGTGATGAGCTATCTCGAAGAGGCTGGATACACGCAGACTCGCTTTCGGGGCGACGAGGTCCGGCTCACGGTCCCCGAAGGGTCGGTGGTCGGAGATCCGAGCGACCAAGATTTCTGGCTGGCCACCAACGCCGATTCGTCCCTCGACTGGACGGTGACCGAAGGCGACTACGCCTTCGTGATCGTGAACCGGGATGGCTCGGCGGGCCTCGACCTCTCGATCGACGGCGCGGTCAGAGTTCCATTCCTTCGCCCGATCGGCGGTGCCCTGCTCGGAATCGGCATCGTGATGGCAGTGGCGGGATTGGCGCTCGTGTACTTCGGACTGCGCCGGGAGGATCCACCTCCGCCACCGGAACCCGAAGGTGTGACTCCGCTGCCGGCATAGGCAATTCCTTTTTCCCCTTCAGCGGCTGCGCCACGCTCGGGCGCAGCCGCATCACGTGGGTACCCTTGGAGCTGTGACGGTCCTGCGAATTCAACGAGGCGACATCACCACTCTCAGCGTGGACGCCATCGTGAACGCCGCCAACTCGTCGCTGCTGGGAGGGGGAGGCGTCGATGGGGCCATCCACCGGGCCGCCGGCCCGGGTTTGCTCGAGGAGTGCCGCCGCTTGGGAGGCTGCCCGACGGGCGAGGCCCGCATCACCGGCGGATACGACCTGCCCGCCACATTCGTCATCCATACCGTCGGTCCGGCATGGCAGGGAGGAGCAGCAGGAGAGCCCGGTCTGCTCGCCTCTTGTTATCGCAACAGTCTCAGGCTGGCGGTCGAGAACGGAGCCACAACGATTGCATTCCCTGCCATCAGCTGCGGCGTGTACGGGTACCCGCCCGGCCGAGCGGCCGTGGTCGCCATCGAAGAGGTGCGGAGGTTTCCCCGACTCGCAGAGCTGGAAACGGTGCTTTTCGTGGTCTTCGGGGACGATGTGGCGGCCGCGTATGAGGCCGCACTCAGCTAGGCCTCTTCGGGCGGTTCGGCAATACGCGCTCCGAGCTCACGGTCCATCAGCAGCAGTGCTGCCCCGTCGTCGCCGATCCGGCGGAGGTCGTCGACGATCTGCGACACGGTGGCTTCTTCTTCTACCTGCTCGGTTATGAACCAGTTGAGGAGCGGAAGCGACGCAAAGTCCTGCTCGCTCTGGGCCAGGGCATAGAGGTTGTGTATCGATGCAGTCACGCCACGCTCTTGGCGCAAGGAAGCATCAAATACGTCGACGAGCGACTCGAACGACGTCGCCGGCGCCGGGAGCGCCTGGATCTCGATGTTCGCCTCGCGTTCGACCATGAAATCGAAGAAGCGCAGACCATGGGAGCGCTCCTCGTCGGCCTGGATCCGCATCCACGCCGCCATCCCCGGCAGGGACGCATTCTCCAAGAATGCCGCCATTTGTAGGTAGGCGTTCGAAGAAGCCAACTCGAGTGAGATCTGGTCGTTGAAGGCTCGGACCAGTTTCTCGGGCATCGACATAAGAGGCTCCTTGGGTCTGTGAGGTCACCAGAAACGGTACTCCGTGGAAGCGGGTTCGCGTAACCACACCAATTGGCGAAGTTGCTGGTCGACATCCTATTCGTTGGCGGGCTGGATTCCATCGTGACTCAGCCGACGCGAGTGCTTGCGACGTGAAGTCAGTCCTCGGCAGCCCGCGCTGGCTCTCTTTGGGACTATCGGCCCTTTTTGTGTACACGCCTACCCTGGTAGGTTGCTTGCAGTCTGCAAGGAGTTGACCCGGTGCGAAATCTCGCGTTGATCGCATCCATTGTCCTGATCGTCGCGGCCTGTGGCACGGAGGCATCGACTCCAACGGTCGATGCGGCTGCCCAGCAAACCAGTGTGGTCACGTCCGCTCCCGCGGCCACGACTAGTCAGCCGCCGGCTACCGAAATGACAATGGATAGCACGATGCACGACGACGCGGATCACGAGGAGCCAGCCGACCACGAAGAGGAACCGGCGAACCACGACGACGAGGCCGATCACGAGGAGAGTCTGGAAACGCCCGATCGTGACATGACGATCATCATGAATGAGTTCGCCTTTGAGCCCGACTCGATCACGGTCGCTGCCGGCGAAACAGTTCGCTTTGTAGTCAGTAATGAAGGCGCCATCGAGCATGAATTCAGGCTGACGACCAAACATTCCGCACAAGAGCACATTGAAGCCGGCCACGAGGGCCATGACGACGAGGCCGCCTCGACCGACCACGGCCACAAAGAGGTGCTGCTTCTTGTTGCCGCCGGCGAAACCGCGGACATAATCGTCACCTTTGACGACGCCGATGAGTTCGACGTCGTTGCCTGCCTTCTGCCCGGTCACTACGAGGCTGGAATGCTCGCCGAGTTCGCTATCGAATAGGTGACCACACGCGAAAGACGCACGCCAGGAATGCGTGCGTCTTCCTCAGTCGCCTGTGGTCGCCTAGTAGGTGACGCTCGCCTCGTTCGAGCAAACCGTGGTGCCTTCTTCACAGATCTGATACACGTACGTCCCCGAGGGTGGTGTCCGGAATCGATCCAGATACGAGCCATCATTGGACGTCCGTCGCAACACGACGCCGTCTCGGACCACGTCCACGGCGCGTCCTTCGGCTCCTGACCAGGTCAGGTCGGTAGCGCTGCGGCCACGATCCTCGGTGGCGACCGCCGTCAGGGTGATGTCACCACCACCGACGACCTCCAGCGTCACCGACACCGTGTCCGATGCCGAATTGCCTGACGAGTCCGTGACTGACGCGGTCACCACGTGAGTGCCGTCGGTCAACGCGGCCGTCACCGACCCACCGGTGCCGAGGTCGCCGTCGAGGTCCGAGGACCACGATATGTCGGCCGTGAGATCGCCGTCTTCGTCATCGTCGGCTGTAGCCACGAACGGCACCGAGTCGCCAGATGTGAAGGTCGAGCCGTTGGCCGGCGACGAGATCGACACGCTGGGGTCGCCGTCGCCACCGCCGCCAGTTGCTGCGAGCACCGGAACAATCCCGGTCACATCGAGCAGCGGCTCGAGGATTCCGTCGCCCGAGTCGTCGACCCAGTTGAAGTTGCCGTTGCCGGTGATCTGGCCGTAGAGCGACGCAACGTCGCCGGCATTGTTGGGTTTGTCTGCGCTGGCCAGGAGAGCCAATGCGCCTGCGACGTGAGGGCTCGCCATCGACGTTCCGCTGATGGTCCCGTACGAGCCCCGCTCGATGGGAAATGTGGACAGAATGCACGACCCGGGGCCGGCGATGTCGACGGCCGAGCCGAAGTTGGAGTACCACGCGAGCGTGTCGTCTTGATCGACATCGCAGAACGGGCCACCGCCTGCACCGGGAGCGCCGTCGAAGTCGGCAATGGCGCTGACGGTGAGGACATTGTCGAATGCAGCCGGGCTGTAGTTGGAGGCGTTCTGAGAGTCGTTGCCGGCCGCGACGGCAAAGGCCACGCCTGCGTCGACGGCCCCTTGGATGGCGTCGTACTCGGCTTGGTTGAACCCAAAGCCGCTCAGGCTCATGTTGGCAACCTCGATCGTGCCGGCGTTGGCGGCTACCCAGTCAATGCCCGCAATGATCCACGAACTGGACCCGGAGCCGCGCCGGTTGAGAACTTTCACCGACCAGATGCGGGCGCCGGGGGCGACCCCGACGACCCCGTCTCCGTTGTCGATGGCGCCGATCGTGCCGGCGACATGGGTGCCGTGATAGTGGTCATCGTCGCCGCCGGTCACGCATGAGCCCGACGTGCAGGTGACGCCGCCAACCGCGTTGAGGTCGGGATGCTCGAGATCGACACCGGTATCGAGGACCGCCACATCGACGTCGACGCGGAAGTCATCAGAACCGTCGATGTCGATGGAGGTGTTGGCATCAGCGAACACCCGCTGGATTCCGGTCGGGATGTCCTGGGCGGCGATCGACCGCACCTGGTCGGGAACGACGTACTTGACCCGGGGATTGCGTGCCAGATTGTCGGCAGCCTGGGCAGTCATGGAGGCAGAGAAGCCCCGGATGGCGTGGCGGTAGACCTGGTCCAGCTCACCTTCATGCGCCCTGGTCAGCTCTTCGGCAGCGTCGCCGACATCGGTTGCCTCTTCGTTGAGGACAACGATGTAGCCCTGCTGGCTGGTCGGAGCAGCCGCAGTGGCGCCGGCCAAAACACCCAACACCATGGCAACGGCGAGCAAGGCCTTCAATGAACGATTCACCGGATTCTTCCCTCCACAAACCACAAAAAGTGAAGCAGTCTGCTCTCTTCGTGATGTTGACAACGCCGAACAGTAACGGACACGGCGGCTGCTGGAAAGGGGCGCCGTCGATATGCGTCAGCATCAACCCGACTGCGACCTCTGCTCAACCAATCGGTCGGGATCGCCTTTCAAGGTCGGTACCATCCGCCCTGTGCCAGCATCCGTCATAGGAACCACACTATTTGGACTCGTCTTTTGGTTCGGGGCTCCCCTCGTCGTGCGCGCCCTTGGTTACACCCCAATCGCTCGGGCTCGCGTGTGGCTGGTGCTGGGCATCGCGGCTGTCGGCGTGTCGTGGTTTCTACCAAGTCCCTTCTTCTCGAACCACACGGTGACCTTTTCCCAGCACGCCGTGGGAGGTGGCGTGGCATCGGTTTGCGTGGCCTACTACCTCATCAGCCATGTTCCGAACACCACCTTCTTCCAGCGCGGCCTGGGGGTCTTGGCGGTGACTTCGGTGCTGGGCGTCGGCAACGAGATGCTGGAGCTGGTTCTCGATGAAGTGAGGGGCACGCGGTTGACGGCCGATGCAGCGTGGGATCTCTTCGCCAACACCCTGGGGGCGCTGATTGCCTTCTTGGTGGTCGAGTTGGGTCGAACCGTCTTCAGGCGGCCGCCGACGCCTGAGCTTCCCGCCTAGCCGCCTCGTCGTCCACCATCCAGGCGAAAAAGCACGAGTCGTTGCGTTCGGCCATCCGTTTCATCCGCCAATCGGCCACTACCGATTCTTCGTCGGAGCCTCTTGATTCAGTTGTGATGATTGCAAAACAGCGTTCGTCGAGCCGCGTCTTGGCCAGCCGGTCAGCCAGCAAGTTCAACGTGGCGGCGCCACGGATCCTTCGCACGCGATGCGACCGGTCGGTCACGACAGCCCAATGCGGGTGACCCCCTGGCTTGCACCCCAGCCACTGTGCGATCCGGGCGAGATCGCTCATATCCCGACAAGCCATTCCACGAAACTCTCTCTTTGATCTCATGTGCGGCAACGTAGAAGACGGGTGTGACAGAAACGCGTGGACTCGTCCCAAACAAGCACGACCAGCGTCGGGATCGAATCGCTCCGCTCCCCTCAGACAGCACGCCGGAAGCGCAGTTGGCACGGCGTTTCAGGACGGAAGAAGGCCAAGCCGCTCACGCCTCGGCGAGGTCTCCGAGAACCTGTTGAGCAGCCAGCTTGCCGGGCGCTCCCATGACACACCCACCGGGATGGGTGCCCGAGCCGCACTGGTAGTAGCTCTCGATGGGCGTCCGGTATTGATTCCAGCCCGGCGCCGGCCGGAAGAAGTACATCTGAGGGGTGAGGAACTCGCCCGCAAAGATATTGCCCTCGCTGAGGCCCACCCTGCGTTCGATGTCGAGCGGAGTCACCACCTCCCGGAACATGACCAGGTCGCCGAACCCGGGAAAGAACGACTCGAGCGTGGCCTGGACTGTGTCGCCGAGATTGTCCCGCTCGGCGTCCCAATCAGTGCCATCGAGCTCGAAGGGCGTGTACTGAACAAAACACGACATGATGTGTTTGCCAGGCGGGCTCATGTTGGGGTCGAGCATCGACTGCACGCACGCGTCGATGAACGGGCGCTTCGAGAAGGTGCCGTATTTGGCCTCGTCGAAGGCCCGCTCGAGGTAGTCCATAGAAGGCCCGATGTTGACGAACCCGCGATAGACGTCAGTCCGATCGCCCAAGGCCGGGTAACGGGGCAGGCCCTCGAGGGCGAAGTTGACTTTCGAGGAGCTCCCCTGGAACTTGTACTCCTCGACGCTCTGGACGAGATCAGTCGGCAGTTGCCGGGGATCCAGGAGCTGGAGGAACGTGCGTCGCGGATCGAGGGCACTCACCACCGTTGTCGCGTGGATCTCTTCGCCGGACTCGAGAGCGACGCCGACGGCTTGGCCGTTCTTCACGATCACCTCGGCCACCGACGCTCCAAGGCGGATGTCTGCTCCGAACGCCTGCGCAGCCCGCCCGACGGCCTGGGTGAATCCGCCGTTGCCGCCTTTGTGGAATCCCCACTCGCCGAAGACACCGTCGATCTCACCGAGCAGGTGATAGAGCAGCACCAACCCAGATCCTTGTGAACGCGGACCCACCCGGCTGCCGATGATGCCGCTCGACGCGAAGAGACCTTTGAGGATGTCCGACTCGAAGTAGCCGTCGAGAACGTCGGCGGCGCTCCCGGTCAAGAGCCGAACCAGGAGATGCAGCACCTTGGGATCGAGACCCCGGAGATGCTGGCCGAGCCGGGCAACGCGGGCCAGCTCCGCCGGATCGGTGCTGACGATGTTGGGCGGAATCTCATCGAGCAGAGGCTTCACCGCATGGCCGACTCTTTCCATGAGGTGGGAGTAGTCGCGGTAGGCCTCGGCATCGCGCTTCGAGTGGCGGGCGATCTCGTGATAGTTCTCACCCCCGTCGGGACCAAGGTGGAGGTAGTCGCCGTTCTCCATTGGAGCGAAGTGGTGTTCGAGCGGGATGACGAGCATGCCGTGCTTCACGAGGTCGAGATCGTGGACGATGTCTGGCCGCAGCAGGCTGATCGCATACGAGAAGGTCGTGAAATGAAAGCCCGGGTGGAGCTCTTCGGTGATGGCCGCTCCGCCGACCATCTCGTTGCGTTCCAAGACCAAGGCCTTCAGTCCCGCTTTGGCTAGATAGGCGGCGTTGACCAGCCCGTTGTGGCCGCCGCCCACCACGAGAACGTCATATTCTGTCCTGGTCATGACGTCGCCAGTGCGAGCGGAGCGGTCTTGCGGTCGGGGTTGTACATGGGCATCGACGTCACATGGCATTTGACGTAGGCGGGTCGGTGCAGGACCGTCCGCTCGAGGTAGACCTCCGAGCCGACGTTTGCCCGATCGAGCGGTACCTTGGCGATGCCGATGTGGCGTTTCAGCAGGGGCGAGAACATGAAGCTGGTCACGTAGCCAAGGTATTGCCCGCCGGAATCTGCGTTGAAGTCCCGGTCGTACAAGCTCTGAGAAGAATCCACGTACACACCCTGCTTCGGTGCGATCAGGCCCCGGCTGTTGAACAGCGTCTCGTAGGCACCAGGGTCGGCCTGGATGCCCACCGTCTTCCAGCGAGAAGCGCCGAGCTCCCGTTCTCGAGCAATGGCGGCGGCTCCCACGTACGGCCGGGAATCGGGATTCTTCATCATCCAACCCAATCCGAGCTCGTCCGGGGTTTCACGCTCGGCGGCGGTCCAGGCATGGCGGGCCGACGTGAAGTCGACATCGATGAGCAGCATACCGGCGTCCAGCCGGGCCATGGTCAGTGCCCGTGATCCAATGGGCACGAGGTTGAAGGCCGCGCCGGCACCAACAATCGTGTCGAACACCGGAACGGCATCGAGCGCCTCCACCCATATCTCGTAGCCGAGGTCGCCGGTGAAGCCGGTTCGGGAGATCATGACGCTCCTGTCGGCAAGCGTTGCCGACGTCACGCCGAAATGCGGCAATGCCCAGACATCCGCGCCGGCTGCCGCCAGCACTTCGATCGACAGCGGACCCTGCAACGCCAGGATCCCGTATCGCTCAGAGACATCGTCGATGACCACATCCTGCCGGCCGGCGACGCGGGTGAGGTAGTCGAGGTTCGGTTTGGCGGTGCTCAGCCAGAACTCCACGTCTCCCGTCCGGAGGAGCACGCCGTCTTCGAGCACGAACCCCTGATCGTCACACCACACCGTGTACTGGCCGGCACCGACCGAGCAGCGACCGGGGTCCCGAGCCATCACGCCGCTCAGAAACCCGACGGCATCTGGGCCGACAATCCGGTATTTGAAGAGAGGAGAGGTATCGAAGATCGCGGCCGAGTTTCGGACCGCGTAGTACTCGTACGTGCTGGATTGCTGGTACTTCACGGCCGACAGGTACCCCGACCACGCTTCCCACAGGTGGGTTGTATTCAGCGGTTCCAGGCGGTTGTGAAACGGGGTCTTTTTCATCGCGGCCGAGCCTACCGGTCGGCGAAGGGAGGATTGGCGCCGCTGAGCAGTGCCTCGCCGCTCCACGTCGGTCGTGCGGCGACCCGCTACCCGCAGAGGACCGGATCGACGGAAGAACAACTAGTAGGCCGAGAAAGCACTCAACCCTCAATCACACGCGTAACCTGACCGATAACCACCGAATCTCAGGATGAGGAACCAATGCAGACGACGTGCATGAACTGTGGAAAGTCATGGGAGCCGGCCGAGAACGAGTTCGAATGCCCCTCCTGCGGATGGGACCTTCCGGGTGGGCCTCCTCCTCCGCCGGGTGAGATCTCGTCCGAGGGTTCCGACCCGGCGCCTCAGGTCGACCCGTTCGGCGCCCCGTCATCGGCGCCGGATCCCTACGGCGGGAACCCCTTCCTTGGCGAGGCTCCGCCGACCGCCGACCCGCCCCCCGCATCGGCGACGGCCTATCAGGCGCCACCCAAGACAGGGATGTCCACAACGGCCAAGGTGCTCATCGGCGTCGGTGTTGCCGCAGTGGGCCTGATCATCATGGGTGTGTTGGCCGTCGTGTTGTTGTTCAACCGAGCCGCCGACGTCATCGTAGAGGAAGGCGGAGCGGACCTGTTCGGGGGGACCGCCGCCACCAACCTCCAAGTCGGGGCCTGCTATGACACCGCCCGACCGGATGTCGAGGTCGACTGCTCGAGCTCCCACACGCACGAGGTTTTCGGGTTGATCGAATGGACCAAGACCAGCAGCTACCCGAGTGAGCTCGACGTATTTGCCGAGGTGTACTGCGAAGACCTGTTCCAGGCCTACGTAGGCATCGATTACTTCGAATCCGACCTCTGGTACGAAACTGCACGGCCGTCCGAAGCCGCCTGGGACTCGGGCGACCATGACATTCGTTGTGTTCTCTACCAGCCAGGCACCACGCTCACCGGCTCTGAGTTTGGTTCTGCCCGGTAGGCCAAGACGTCGGCTGGTGTCGTACGGAAAGCAACGGTGTCACCCTCCAAACGACGACAGCACGTCGGCCAGCGTCGGGGAGCCGATCTCCACCAGTGAGTAGCGGGCCCGAGTTCGCGGGATGTCGCCGAGGTCGATGACCTGCTCGAGGTCGATGGGCGTACCGATGATCACCGCGTCCGGGGCGATGGCCTCGATGGTCGCTTCGAGCTCGTGGCGCTGCCTGTCGCTGTAGCCCATGGCAGGGAGCACCGGGCCGATGTGTGGATATTTCTCGTAGGTGGCCGCGATCGATCCGATCGCGGCAGGCCGCGGATCGATCAGCTCGGCGGCGCCATGAGCACGAGCGGCCACCACCCCGGCACCGAACGGCATCTCTCCGTGGGTGACGGTGGGGCCATCCTCGATCACCAGAACTCGCTTGCCTGCAACGAGCTCCGGTCGATCGAGCGTGACCGGCGAGGCCGCTTCGATCACCGTGGCGTTGGGGGCCAGGGCGGCGACGTTGTGGCGGACCAGCTCCAATCCATCTGGGGGCGCGGTGTCGACCTTGTTGATGACGACCACGTGTGCTTGCCGGAGGTTGACCTCTCCCGGCCAATAGCGCAGCTCGTGTCCGGCCCGATGTGGATCGACAACGCAGATTGCCAAGTCGGCTGCAATGAAAGACAAGTCGTTGTTGCCGCCATCCCATACGATCACGTCAGCTTCGGACTCGGCCGCTTCGAGGATGGCGGCGTAGTCGATACCGGCGTGAATCACTGCCCCCTGCTCGATGTACGGCTCGTACTCCTCACGCTCCTCGATGGTGACATCCGCATCGAGCAGATCCTGAGGAGAAGCGAATCGCTGTTGCCGTTGCCGAGCCGGATCGCCATACGGCATCGGGTGTCGGATAGCTGCCACCCGCCGGCCGCGTTCCACCAGGAGGCGCTGCACCTTGCGACTGGTCTGGCTCTTTCCCGTTCCCGTGCGAACCGCCGTTATTGAAATCACCGGCTTGGAAGACCGAAGCAGAACATCGGAGCCATGGAGATGGAACGACGCGCCGGCCGCCACGGAACGGGCTGCCAAATGCATCACATGTTCATGGGTGACGTCCGAGTACGCGAAAACCACTTCATCGACCCCCAGCCGGGCGATCAATCCTTCGAGCTCGTCCTCCTCGAATACCGGTATCCCGCCTTGGTAGAGGGCTCCGGCAAGTTCGGGCGGATAGACCCTGCCCGCGATATCGGGAATCTGGGTGGCGGTGAACCCGACCACCTCGACCTCAGCAGCATGGCGGTAGCGCACGTTGAAGTTGTGAAAGTCACGACCTGCCGCACCCAGGATCAGAACTCGCTTTCGCATTCGGCCATTTCCTCCGACTTCTGACTCGACCGCTTCAGTGGGATTCTTCTATCCGTTCGAGCCTCGCCTCGAGGTGGAACTGCAGGTCTTGCCCCACTGCGGCCATCTCGAGCACATAATGCAGGACATCGCCGCTCACATCGAGGGATCGGCGCACCGCACTGACTTCCTTGGCCGTGAAGCTGTTGCCCACCTCCACAGCAATGAGGTCCACCCGACCCGCGTGGACACGACCCTCGTGGATCTCCGTGACCCCCGTGGGCTGAGCAATCACCATTTCAAGGCGATCGTCACCCACCGGTCGGAGGTAGCCCGTCTCGGCATGGAGGGGAAGTCCGTCGTCGCCCTTGGTTTTCTGGCTGTAGTGGAGGAACGGCTTGCCGACGTGGGAGAAGGTCACTTCTTCGCTGTATTCGAACGATTCGATCGTCGGGTAGTCGCCACGACCTCGGCCACGCCATGTTCCCAGCAGAAATCCGAGGTGCGAGGTGTCAGGATGGAGGTTCATCTTCGGCAAGCTAGCCGACCCAAACGCTGCCGCTGTCGGAGTCGGCAGATGATCCATACACTGAGCGAGTAACACCGAACGCCAAGGAGAACCATGGAGCCACTACTGGGCCAGATCCAAGCTTTTGCGTATGCCAACGGGCGCGATCCGATTGGTTGGATGGCGTGCGAAGGGCAATTGCTCAACATCAACGACAACACGGCCCTCTTCAGCCTCGTCGGAACGATGTATGGCGGTGATGGCGTCGCCACCTTCGGAATACCCGACCTCAAAGAGGCCAGCGCCAGGGACAAGGTCATCTATCACATCGCCGTTCAAGGCAACTTCCCGCAGTTCCACTGACCCACGCCTCACTCGGCGAATCGCACCGGGCCAAACCGTCCGGGCGATCGGCCGTGCTTGTCGGCATAGAAGGCCGCGATCGTCGCCAGGTCGGCTTCCTCGTAGCCAGTCAACGCGATGGTCGGCCCGACCCCGGCACGCTTGGTTCGATAGTCGATGAATCCCAGCACAACTGGCACGTGAGCGGCAAGAGCAATCCGATAGAAGCCAGAGTGCCACGCATCGGTGTAGCTGCGGGTCCCCTCCGGGGCAATGGCGATTGCCATCGTCTCCTTGCGCGCAAACACCTCAACGATCTGATCGACCAGATGCTTGGCGGCGGAGCGATCGACGGCGATCCCGCCCAGAGCGCGAAAGAACCATCCAGCCGGGCCCCGAAACAGCGAATCCTTGGCGAGAAAGCCGATCTCGAGGCCCAGAGCCCACTTCACCGCCAAGAGGATGGGAAAGTCCCAATTCGACGTATGAGGCGCCGCCACGGCTACATATTTCGGAGTGGTCGGCCGCTCGCCGACCACGGTCCAGCCGGTCAGACGAAGATACGTTGTGCCTATCCAGCGAAACATGCGCGCTCGATTGTATGGCGCGTGCCGGCCGGCGCGCGGCGAACAGCCGCGGTGATGTGATTGCCTACAGGCTCGCCAGTCGAGGCACCACGGAGGCGGCTCGCTCAGCGAAGCCGACCGGATCGTCACCGGACGGCATCACCATCACCCCCTCGACCCCGACCTTGGCGAAATCCGCCATCTCCTGGACGAACGCATCGGTGTCCCCCCGCGCCAGCGTTTGCCCGACATACAGGAGCGTCTTGTGGATGGCGTCGTAGTCGGTGCCAAGCCGATCGCAGTGTTGGCGCAGCACACCAAGCTTGTGAGCAACCGCCTCAGGGCTGGGTTCGATCAGATTCGAGGCGTTGGCGTATTGCGCCACGAGCCGAAGCGTCTTCTTCTCACCTCCGCCTCCGATCATGATCGGCGGATGGGGCTGAGTGACCGCCGGTGGCTGATTGAGCGTCTCGGCAAGTTGATAGTGCACGCCCTCGAATGAGCCGGTGTTGCCAGACCACATCTGCAGGCAGATCTGGAGCGTTTCCTCGAGTCGCTCGAATCGCTCAGCGGTCGAGGGAAACGGAACTCCCAAGCCGAGGTGTTCGCGCTCATACCAGCCCGCACCGATACCCAGAATGGCCCGACCACCCGAAAGGACATCGAGGGTCGTTATCGTCTTGGCCAGTAGACCCGGATAACGGTAGGTCACGCCACCGACCAACAAACCCACCTGAATCTGCGAAGTCACCCCGGCAACGTAGCCAAGCGTCGTGTAGCCCTCCAGCATCGGCTCCTCCGCAGGAATGTACTGGTCCAACTGGAAGAAATGGTCCATCACGTGCAGGGAGCGCATCCCGCCTTGGTCGGCCACCCGCGCTACTTCGGCGAGCGTCCCGGCGGTGTCCTGCGGCGTGTTCGGCCAACTGAAATTGGCTACGTGGAGTCCAATATCCATACGGGTGCTCCTGGTGCGGCGGCAGACAAGGGTACCCAGCGTTGCCGAATCAGCGAAGTCCGATCTTGCGGCCGACCTGACGGGGCCGCTTGATGAAGGAATGGGCGGACACGACTTCGCTGATCCGCTCACTCACGTCAGAGGGAAAGGGAGCGCTGCGTCGATGCTCGAGGTCCACGTTGATGGATACCAGTTCGTTGGTGGCAACGAGCTTGTCGTCGCCCTTGTACATCTGATGGAAATAGTGCATCCGGCGTCCATCAAAGTCCAGCATCATGGTGTCGATGGTGCCGGTATCGCCCTCGAACATCTCCGCCAAATAATCGGTGCGCGAGGCGATGGAGAACACCGACATGTTGCGCTCGGCGATGTAATCCTGTCCCAGCCCCAGCCAGTCGTACATTGGATCGGTCGCCTCGAAGTCGAACGCAACGCCGTAGAACCCCATGTTCATGTGGCCGTTGTAGTCCACCCAGTCGGCGGGGACGGTGAACGTCTGCTGTGGGATGGGCGCAGGCATGCTCGCACCAAGGTAGCGCCGGCCTGCCTCCTGCGCTCAAACGACCGACGTTCCTACAGTGGGTTGGCCGTGGGGACCCAGGAGGAGACACCATGACCGACTCGAGACTCAGCCAGACACTCCCAATCGCCGTGGTCATGTTGGCGGCAGCCCTGATCGGGCTCCTCGCCCTTGTAGTCACGCTGAATGGGCGGCTGACCGACGTCGAGGCAGAGGCCAACCAGACCCGGGAAGACCTCGAGCGGATCGAGCAGGGGGCAGCGACGGCAGCCCTGCAGGTCACGTTGTTCACGCAGGCGCTCGCCGAAGAAGGGCCCGCAATCAACGCCGGTCTCGACGAGGCGGTGGCGGGCCTCGACTCGTTCGCAACGTCGACGATCACGGTCGACATCGATGTTGACGAGGTGGTACCCATCGAAACCTCCATTGATCTCAATCGCCAGATAGTGGTCCCTATTCGGACCACTATCCCGATCGACGAGACCATCGAGACGACCATCATCGTGTCGGGGCCTCTCAACACAGAGATCCCTGTCGACGTCACTGTGCCAGTCATGCTCGATTTCCCACTCGAGCTCGATGTGCCCATAGTCGTGGATGAGACCATTCCCATCCGAACGCAGGTGCCGATCGCCGTCACCGTTCCGGTTCAGATCCAGGTAGCCGACACCGAGCTGGCCACGATGGCCACATCTTTGCGCGACGGCCTGGCAGCACTCCAGGACGTGCTCTCAGCTCTGGGCGGCGGCTGACAGGCGGGTCACCCCGTGATCGGGCATTCCGGTGCTTCCTCCCCCAGCGAGCCAATGCGATCTACCTGCAAGGAGGTCGGCGCCGCCGATACCTGCCGGTGTACCCCTCCCGACGTGCGAACACTTCACGTTGTCCCCGAATAGGCCTTGCGACCCATTTCGCCCGTCCGGTGGGGCGGATACAGTGCTTGCAGCCGGGAAACCGGTCAAAGGGAAGGGCGGGAGACGTGGTCTGTTACGACTCGCGGGCATATGGGCCCGATCGAGGCTTCTATACGTTTCGTTGGTTCGCGCCGTTTGAACCATCTTCCGCCGAGGCAGCCATGTCCGTTAAGCAGAGTTTCAGACTCGTCGCCGACTATGGACATGGTCATCACGAGGGGCTGGGACGCTAATGGATCATGAAACGTATCGATTGTTCAGGAAGACGCTCATTTGGTTGGCGGCGCTCCTCCTCTTCGCACTGATCATCGCCCAGGCATTCCCGGCCGCAGGACAGCAGGAGCTGACCGGCAGCCTCACCACCATCGCCACCAGCCAGTAGACCGCCACCTCGCTCGAGCCAGAAGCCGCACTCGACGCCTCGAGCTTCGCCAAACTGCGCCACCACCCAGAGCGTCACGCAGTGTCTGTCGCGTGTACGCTCGGTGACGGCCACCGTCGGGCGGGGATAACCGGGTACTGGCGGCGGGTTGGAGGATTGCCGACAATTGGAAGGGGTACCGGCATGTCCCGACGTAGGTTCTTGGCGCTTGTCTTCACGGGCGCTCTCTTGATAGCTTCGGTGCCGGGCACGGCAAGCGCAGCCGGGGGCTATCTCACCCCGCAAGCACCATTCATAACTCTGGATCCCAGCGTTCCAGCCGGCTCCAACGTGCGAGCCATCATCAACAGCGGCGACACCCTCGGGGACTTCACGTTCCAAGGCATCCCAGACGGAATTGGGATCGCGCCAGGCGCACCCGGCACCGCCGAGGTGTACGTGGCGCACGAAGAGACGACGGTGCCGTTCTTTGGATCAGCCGATTTCCAAGCCGCCTCCGTGTCGAGGCTGACGTTGTCGACGGCGCGAGGGATGCAGGGGGCGGTTTTGTCCGCCGACGTTGCCATATCACCCGACCTCGGATATCTCCGCTTCTGCTCGGCCTCGATGGCCGGGCCATACGAGGGTTTCGACGACTACGTCTTTTTGACGGGTGAAGAGACCAACGACATCGTCGCAGTTCCAGCCGGTGCTCCCTATGGTCCCGATCCGTCATTGCGGCCCGACCGCCAAGGCGGCTATGCGGTAGCTCTGAACACGAGCACGGGTGATTCCGCGCCCATCCAGGGAATGGGCCGACTCAACCACGAGACGGCGCTGGCATTGCCCGGGTATGACGAGATCGCAATGCTGACAACGGACGACACCTTCAGCGGGCCGTCTTCTCAGCTCTACATGTATCTAGCCGATGACCAGGACGCGGTGTTCGCCGATACGGGCAGCCTGTGGGCTTTCCAGGTGACGGCCACCGATGCCGGCCGAGTTGACGCGTACGACGCCTTCAACGGCGCCAACGACTACCTCGACATACGCCCCGGCGATACGTGGCAAGGTCGGTTCATCAAAGTGCCGAACGACATAGCCGACGGCACGACCGGTGTTGCGCCTCAACAGGCGCTCGAGGACTGGTCCAATCAGAACAACGTGTTCCAGTTCATCCGCCTGGAAGACGCTGCCTACGACGTCAACAACCCGCACATCGTGTGGATTGCCGACACTGGCCGCAGCCGCGTTGTTCCAGATCCCGCTACCGGCCGCCTCGTCAGAGGACCATCGGGAACGGTCGGCTTCGCCGACAACGGAGCCATCTTCCAGTTCGTGTTCGACGCCAACGACCCGAAAAAGGTCGTGTCCTTCTCAATGGTTGCCCAGGGCGATGACGACTCGATCGGCGCCTATGTACCGTTTGTGTCGCCCGACAACATGGGCTCGAGCAGGCGTAGCCTGATGGTCCAAGAGGACGCCGATAACGCCAAGATCTGGCGACTTGACCTCCGCTCCGGCAACTGGAGCGTTGTGGCGACGGTGAATGACCCGGACGGCGAGTCGAGCGGCATCGTGGACGCCTCTGCTTGGTTCGGCCCCGGCTCCTGGCTGTTGGACGTACAAGGACACGGAGCGAACGTCGCTGAAGAAATCCTGCCTGACGGGACACTCCTGAAGCTGGAGTCTGGCCAGCTGCTGCTCATGAAGATCCGAGGAAGCTGAGCCCAAAAAGTGGTGGCGCACCGCGATATATCCAGCTGTTGCGGGGTTGGGCCGGCCTGCAAAGGGGACGAACCCGGCCCCATCTTGAACGATCTCTCTCTGAGAAAGGGGTAGCGTTGCGCTCCATGCGTGGGCTTCTATCGGTTCTTGCTGCGTCGGTGGCGCTGTCTTTCGTAGTTGCTCCGCCCGTCGCAGCCAACGGCACTTTCACCGACGATGACGGGAGTGTCCACGAGTCGGCCATCGAAGCGATCGCGGCCGAGGGCATCACCACCGGGTGCAATCCACCCGACTTCGACCATTTCTGCCCTGCCGATCCGGTCACCCGCGGGCAAATGGCCGCCTTCCTGGCACGAGCCTTCGACCTGCCAGACGCCCCCGCCAAAAACACCTTCACTGACGACGACAACTCCGTGTTCGAAGCCGACATCGAAAAACTCGCTGCCGCCGAAATCACCGCCGGATGCAACCCACCCGATCTCGACCAGTACTGCCCCGGCGATCCGGTCACCCGCGGGCAAATGGCCGCCTTCCTGGCACGAGCCTTCGACCTGCCAGACGCCCCCGCCAAAAACACCTTCACCGACGACGACAACTCCGTGTTCGAAGCCGACATCGAAAAACTCGCTGCCGCCGAAATCACCGCCGGATGCAACCCACCCGATCTCGACCATTTCTGTCCGTCCGACTCGATAACTCGGGGCCAAATGGCGACGTTCCTGGCGCGGGGGCTGGGTCTGGCGCTCACCCCGGTCCCTCCTGCTGCGGCCTGCGAGATATTCCCGTCGGACAACATCTGGAACACCAGAGTGGACACCCTTCCGCTCGACCCGCGATCCAACGTATACATCGCGTCGATGGGCAACGGTCAGCTTCATCCGGATTTTGGATCTGGATTCTGGCCGCCGCTGTCGGACTCCCCGATCGGCATCCCCTTCGTCGAAGTAGGTGCCGGCCAGGAGCTGGTGGACATCGATTTCACGGCCTACGGCAGCGAGAGCGACCCGGGTCCCTATCCCGTGCCGACCGACGCCCCCGTCGAAGGTGGACCGGATGGGACCGGTGATCGACATGTGATCGTGCTGGACACCGACGACTGTGTCCTCTATGAGATGTTCAATGCGTTCCCGCAGACGGGGGGATCATGGTCAGCCGACTCCGGGGCGGTATTCGACCTGTCGTCACACGACCTCCGGCCCGAGGGTTGGACGTCGGCTGATGCGTCCGGCCTACCGATCTTCCCCGGGCTCGTTCGTTACGACGAGGTCGCCAACGGAGCCATCGAGCACGCTATCCGGTTCACGGCCAACCAAACTCAGGAGGCGTATGTATGGCCGGCCCGCCATTTCGCATCGTCCAACACCGACCCGGACATTCCCCCGATGGGGCAGCGATTCCGGATGAAGGCCGACTTCGACATCTCCGGCTTCCACCCCGATGTGCAGGTCATACTCACGGCCTTCAAGGAATACGGCCTCATCCTTGCCGACAACGGATCGTCGTGGTTTGTCACAGGAGCACCCGACGACCGGTGGAACAACGCTGTGCTCGATGAACTCAAGACCGTGCCCGGGAGCGCGTTCGAAGCCGTGGATGTGAGTGGCCTCATGATCGATCCGGACAGCGGCCAAGCCATCCAGCCCTAGCCCAGGGCCAAACGATCGTCACAGTTGGGACCTTCGCTCCCGGTGCCAGACCTTCTGATTCGATAACCTGCAGTGAACCGATCAAGGAAGGAAGCCTCACCATGGGCGTGTTTTCCTCGGCGGACCTAATAGGGCACACCCACGTCCTGTATGGCGCCGACGATGCCTCGGGCCTGCGGGCCATTATCGCCATCCACTCGACGGCGCTCGGCCCTGCGCTCGGCGGCACCCGTTTCTACCCGTATGAATCGGACGAAGAGGCGCTGAGCGATGTCCTCCGGCTCTCGAGAGGGATGACGCTGAAGAACGCCGTCGCCGGTCTCGATCTCGGCGGAGGCAAGGCCGTCATCATCGGGGACCCTCGTCAGATCAAGACGGAGCGACTCCTTCGGGCGTACGGGCGGATCATCGACTCGCTGGGCGGCCTTTTTGTGACCGCTGAAGATGTCGGAACCACCACAACCGATATGGCCATCATCAGGCGGGAGACCAAATGGGTGGCTGGACAAGCCGCTATCGAGGGGGGTTCCGGCGACCCGTCACCCTTGACCGCTCTCGGTTTGTTCTCGTCCTTGCAGGCCGTCGCCGAACACCTATGGGGAAAGCCCGAGCTCCGAGACAAGTCCGTAGCGGTTCAAGGCGTCGGAAAAGTGGGGTATCACTATGTGAAGCTGCTCACCGAAGCCGGCGCACGTGTCTTGGTGACAGACGTATGGCAGCCGGCGGTCGACCGCGTCGTTGCTGAATTCGGAGTTGTGGCCGTCCCAGGCGATGAGCTGCTCACCCTGGAAGTCGATATCCTCTCGCCGTGCGCTCTCGGAGCAGTCCTCGATGAGGAAACGATCCCGCAATTGAACTGCAAGGCGATCGTCGGCTCCGCCAACAACCAGCTTGCTTCCGACAAGGACGCAGAACGGCTCGACGATCGTGGCATCCTGTACGCACCCGATTTCGTCGTCAACGCGGGTGGTGTCATCAACGTGGCAGAGGAGTTGCGGGGATATCAAGGCGAACGAGCCGAAGCGCGCGTCCGGGAACTGCAAAGCCGCACGAAAGAGATCCTGGCGGTGGCGGCAGAGCGCCAGGTAACGCCGCATGACGCCGCCGTCGAGCTCGCTAATCAGCGCATCCAGGAAATCGGTGGACTTGGCGTCATCCGTCGTCCGTGAATTTGGGGCCTAGTTTCTCAGTTCCACGAGGCCGACAGCTGATTCGAGAGAGATCTGATCCCGTGAGGCGACGATGGCGATTTGGCGGATGTCGGGCCAGCTGAAACCTGTTGCCACCTGAAATTCCCGGATCTCCACCACTGAGAAGCCGGTGCTCTCCGCGATACGCGCTGCCTGATCCGCGCCGCTGCGCGAGTTGCCGTCCCGATCGTTCCTCGATCGATCGCCGACGCGATCATCGTCGTCGGACCCAACGGCTTCCGAGCGGCTGACGATGTCCTCGCGGATACGCTCGAGCGCCTCATCGACCGAGATCCCTTCAGCGGCCACGATGTCGGCCGCTTGGCGGATGAGCGACCACGCCACCCCCCGCTCTCGTAAGTCGCGGATCTCTGCTTCTGACAGGCCGATCAGCTCAGCCGCCCTGACCGCGTCATCTCGCTGATCGGTCGCCTGGGCGGCCGAAATCTGTCCCGACAAAGCCTGGGCGCCGATCCCAACGACAGCCAGGGAAACGCCGACCACCACGGTGAGAAAAATCTGCTTCCACATCCCGGCCGAAGTCTCTCACGCAGCGTGACCAGCGTCAAAGACAGACACGGGCCTCGCGGATCCCCGGCCGGGGCACAACCCGCCATGTGGCTACGATCGGTTCATGGGAAGTCGGCGGACCAACCTCGGCCTGATGGCTTTGTTGCCACTGGCGGCTGCCACGGGATTCATTGCCATGGGAGTCGGCACCCGCTGGGCGCTGCCGGCGGCATTCATTCATGGCGCCACCGGCCTCGGCCTGGTGGTCCTGAGCCCTTGGAAGCAGGTGATCGTTCGGCGAGGTTGGCAGCGCGGGCCATCGGCGCGGTTGTCTTCGACATCCCTCACGATTCTGTCGATCGCGGCAGTGGCGAGCGGAGCAGCTCACGCAGCCGGTGCCTCGACCATCGGGCCCATGACCATCATGCAAGTCCACGTCACATCCGGCCTCGGGGCTCTGGCCGCCGGGATAGTGCACTACCGCCGGCATGCGCTGCGCCCCCGAGCGACCGACTTCGGTCGGCGAAGCCTCCTCCTCGGGGCCAGTACAGCTGCCGCCGCCGGCCTGACATGGTTGGCCTGGGAAGGCGTGCTCGATGCAGCCGGCTGGCGTGGTTCAGAGCGGCGATTCACGGGATCCCACGAAGTGGCCTCGGGATCTCCCGATCTCATGCCGGTGACCGCATGGTTCAACGATCGTGTGCCAGAGGTCGATTCAAACACCTGGACCGTCACCATCGCCGGAAGAGCATGGTCCGTGGCGGAGTTGACTGCCTTGCCACAACACTCGGTGCGCGCGACGCTCGATTGCACGGGCGGGTGGTACTCGACTCAGGACTGGCTAGGCGTGCCGCTGAGCGGCCTTCTGCCCGAGGGCGATTGGCGCAGCGTGGTGGTCACGTCGAGCACCCGATACCGTCGCCGCCTCCCCCGCCGGGACACGGAGGATGCGCTACTGGCGCTCGCGGTTGGAGACCAGCCCCTCACCGCAGGACACGGCGCGCCCGCCCGTTTGATCGTTCCGGGCCGCCGAGGATTCTGGTGGGTGAAATGGGTCACCACCGTCGAGGTTTCTTCACGACCGTGGTGGGCTCAATTGCCCTTCCCGGTCACCTGACAACGCCGGGGCTGAGACAGCCAAGATTGGAGCTTCCGCTTGCGAGGCTCGTGAGACGACCGGCATGTCGCCGCCTGCACTGCGGCGTTGGCACTTGGTGACACCAACCATTGGTTAGCCTCTCACCGATGCAGGCGATCTTTGTAGGAGGCACCGGACGGTCGGGGACCACAGTCATCGGCCAGTTCCTCGGGCAGCATCCAACAGTGGTGGCAACCCTCCCGAAAGAGGTTCGATTCATCACCGACCCGGGCGGTCTCATCGAGCTCGTCGAAGAACCAGATCCAGCGAGTCTCGAACGGTTTCTGGCGTTGTTGCGTGGAAGATGGTGGAGCCGGGCCGGACCCGACGGTGGGGCGCGGGGCCTCCATCGCGGCATCGACATCGAAACCCTCGAGGCAGCTGCAACCCGGTTCGAGCAAGCCTTCAGTGGCGACCCTCGCGATGCCGCCGAGCAACTGATCCGGGACCTCATCGACCCCCTAGGGCGGGGAGGCAACGCCTGGGTAGAGACGACGCCTGACAACGTCACCGCCGCATCGTCGCTGCGCAAGCTGATCCCATCGATGAAGCTGATCTGGATTCGTCGAGACGGCCGTGACACGGTTGCGTCGGTGCTCTCGCAACCGTGGGGACCCTCGACCGTTGCCGAGGCGATCCAATGGTGGAAGCAGCGGAATGACCTCGCCGAAGCCGAGACCGCCCAGGTGCCTGCCGAGCAGTTTCTGGCGCTCTCTTTGGAAGCGCTGGTCCGCGATCAGCGGGACGACACCTACCATCGATTACTGGCATTCGTAGGCGTCGAGGACCACCCGGCAGTCCGTCGGTTCTTTGACGAGGAGATGACGCCGAGTGCGGCGGGGATCGGGCGGTGGGAAGCGCTCGAGCGTCGCGACCGGGCAGCACTGGTGCACTTCTTCGGCCCAGACTGACCAGATCGACGGCGTCAACGCTATTCGTATGGCCCCTTGGAAAGAATCCCCTTGATCGACGGACACTCAGCTGATCGCGGCGTAGGGTCGGATGGTCGAGTCGTACATCCAACCAAAGGAGGTTGCGCATGCAAGACGACACCAGTACCCGGAAGAGGTCGCTCTGGATTCGCTATGGATTCATCGCGCTGGCCACGGCTCTCATGTTGGCGCCTGCGGCCGCCTACGCCTCACATACCTTCACCGACGTGCCCGACACCAATATCTTCCATAACGACATCCAATGGATGGCCGATAACGACATCACGGCGGGTTGCGGAGGCGGAGGCACGCTCTACTGTCCGACGGACAACGTGACCAGGCAACAGATGTCGGCCTTCATGAGGCGGCTGGCAGAAAACCAGGTAGTTGACGCGGCGACAGCCTTGGAAGCCGATAATGCCACCACGGCGGATGATGCTGACACGCTCGACGGTTTGGACTCGGCAGGATTCGTGCAGAAGGGCGAAGCGAACTCGGTCGACTCGTCAATGATCGTCGACGAGCCGTCGGTCGCCCAGCAGGTCGAAGCATCAGGGTTCGCGCTCAGCGGGCCGACCGAGGACGTCGCCTCGGTGACCATCGAGGCACCCGCGGCCGGGACCGTTATCGTCTGGGGGTCCGCGGAGTTCGTGTTGAGTCACACGACAGGTACGTCGACATTGGCGATTCCGGCAATCAGCGACACCTCGGCTACAGCTCCAGGCGGTGGGTTCGTTGCCGGAATAGGTGTTCCATCCGGTGCCGCAACCGGTTCCTACTTCCAGATATTCTCGAGCCAGCGCGCCTTCCCGGTTGCGGCAGGCTCTCACACGTTCTATCTGGTGGCGAGCGAGTCGTCGGGTAGCGTTTCGGTGGACGACACGGTTCTGACCGCACTATTCGTCTCCACCACGGGAGGAACAGTAGACACCGCGGGCGCCCCAACTGGTATCGGTGAGGATGCCACCGACGGCTCCTAGTAGGGCGTCGCAGTAGCTGAGTAGGAACCAACATCAGAAGCTGAGGGTCCCGGCGCTGGCCGGGACCCTCAGCCACCGGGCGTAGGGCTGATCGCTACCCACCATCTAACCGTGGTAGGGACCGCCGCTATCGTCGGGTTGGAGGCCCCAGCCAATAGGTCGCTGTAGAAGCGCCTGACATCGTCTGCCGCTGAGGGTGCCGAGGCCCCGTGCTCTAGCCGCCAGCGTCACCGCACCCGGCGACCAACCAAGAGACCTTCCCTGATCGAAAGGAGTGCCGTCTCATAGTCGGGATCCTCGGCGGCCATCCGGTTCGCCTCGTCGATGGCGCGAACGCCAGGCGAGGACAGGTCGTCGATCCAGGTCGAGCCGGTTCCGAGGGCGTTGTCAATGAGAATCAGCCCTCCCACCCGAACCATCGAACGGAGTGCTCGCCAGTAGGCCGGGTAGCCATCCTTGTCGGCATCCACGAAGACCAGGTCGAGCGAGTCGTCGCCGAGCTCTCCTTGAAGAGCGGCAACGATGTCATGGCCGTCGCCCCGGCGAACCTCAATGCGATCGGCCAGGCCGGCCTTCTCAAATTGCGCTTCGGCAAAGTCGGCGTGCCGATCTTCGTATTCGACCGTGATGAGACGGCCATCGGGCGCCATGCCCCTGGCCAGCCAGATCGTCGAGTATCCCCCGAGTGTTCCGATTTCGAGAATGTCCCGAGCATCCGCCATCGACGCCAGCAACTGCAAGAACCGACCTTGGCCCGAGCTCACCTCGATGGCAGGAAGACCCGCCGCCCGCGCCTCGACTCGTAACTCCTCCAATATCGAATCCTCTTGACCAAACAAGGCGTCGATGTAGCGATTGGTGGCGTCCCACCGGTCCGATGACATCGTCATTCAGCCACGCTCTTTCGGGCTGGGCGGCCTCATCAGCGCACGGTGCCGTAGAACGAACTCGGTTCCAGTCGAAGCACGAGACGCTGTTCCGCAACCATCGCCGCGTAGAACTCGTCAGGGTCCGGATGCGGATTCGAAGCGATGGCGTTGTAGACATCGAGCAGCTCTCGCCCAACCGGGTCGCCGGCCTCCGTTGTCACCGACGACACCTGCACGGTCCCGTCGACGACCACGTACTGCCAGAAATCGTCGCTGGACACGTGGAGAGCGGCCCGTGGATCGCGGCGAAGGTTGGCTGTCTTGGCACGAGACTCGGTTACCGAGATGAGCGCAGCTTCGCCGTTCCAGTGATAGACGACATTCGAGGACTGTGGCCGCCCATCCGAGCGGAGAGTCACGAGCACTGCCTTGGTGTGCGCGCCGAGAAATGGAGAAGCCTTCGCGATATTCACGGTCACAAACTAGCCACACCGCTGCGGTACACGGATCACGCGCGTTGTATCACGACCCACACCACGATCGCAGTTACCGCGAGCATCATTGCCGGCATCAGCATCCGGTTGAGAGCCACGTCGAGCGTGGCGCCAAGAGCCCCAACTGGTCGGCCCCGCTCTAGCTGAAGGCGACCCGCTGCCTGCAGCGCGACCCACACGGCGGCAACCCGCCATGTGACGCGCTGCTCGACAATTTCCCTGGCATCAAATCGCTCCACCCTTCTCTATCGGAGTTCTTGGCCCTCGATCTTGAGTCGAACTCAGGATTGAGGATGACGACCCGCCTACGACGGCAGCGACCGAACGTCGCTCACGGCCGGCCCTCGGTAGGCTGGCGGCCGATGATTACAGAGCCTCCCAACGCTCTCCGACGGGACGAGATGCCAACCGCCGGGATGGTCCTATTGGCATTGTCGACAGCAATCAGCCCGACATTCCCACGCCGGCCGCCTCGTCCGATGGGGACCGACTCGTGACCCTGAAGGCCGGCTACGACGTCACCGAGGACGACATCCGGGGGTGGATCCGATTCGCTTTGGCTCAACGGGGTGAGGTGCAACGGTCTGTGCGGATGGCCATGGTCCTACTCCCCATCATCGCGACACTGCTCGGATGGCTCATCGAGGGCGCGCTCGGTGCCGCGGTGGGCCTGGCTCTCGGTCTCATCGTTGGACTGCTCGTCTTTCCGCAACTGATGAAGCGCACGATCGACGGACGAATCGAAACGGCGATCGAGCAATTGCCCGATGGCATCGTGGGCCCGCACTCGTTGGAGGTGCTGGACGATCGGATCGTGTGGACGACGACGGCAGTGCACAGCACATGGAAGAGGTCGGCGATCAGGCGCGTCGCCAAGACCGCCGACCACGCGTTCGTGATGCTGGGAGCAGAGAACGCCATCGTCGTGCCGCTCCGCAACGATGCGGCCGGTCAAGTCAGCGCCGTCGTGGGCGCCATCGAAGGGGCCCCACCACCGATTCTGCCGCGGCCCGGCTAGCGCCGGCGCCCTGGGCCTTCAGGTCGGCTTGCCCTCGCCACCTCCAATCGAAGCAGCCGCGCCGCGAGGTATCGCTGAGTGCCCCAAAAGGCGAATACGCCGACTGCGGCGATCCAAACGAAGCTGGGCAGCAGCCCCAACGTCACGAGCGCAACATTGAGCCCGATCGAGCCTGCAACACCCAGCATCAGGCGAGCTGTGAACGCCTTCGGCTGTTCGAGGTCGAGGATCACAAAGCCGGGCACCGTCAATACGAAGACGATCGAGAGAGACGGCTGGAGTGGCGGGCCGGCATCCGCCCACACACTGGCTGTTTGTCCGATGGCGACGATGACCACCCACATCTGACCGGCTCCCGGTCTCCATCCTCGGCCGATGAACTTCCTCATTGCTGACCTGCCGGCGCAAAGACTCGGGCGTCACGGTCCTCAAACACGAGTTCGAACTCGTCCGATTCGAGCAACGACTGCTCGACGCGGTCCAAAGTCGGAGACAGCAGCGTCCCCAGGGCAGTGACCGATTCGCGCTGCGATCGAGTGATGATCACAAAACCACCGCTGTACCGTTCGGTATCGCTCATCCAACCGGCGATCCGAGTGGCAGGATCTTGGAGTAGGCCCTCGAGCGTCTCCGGCGTCGACCGGTCAAGCGGCAGATATTGGAAGAGCTCGTAGTTGCGGTGCTGGCGCGGGTAGTCGCGGCTGCCCTCGACGATGAGCGCTCCCGCCCGAGCGTTCTCGAAAAGGAACTCGGCCGCGGCCACCTCGGCGTCACTGAACACCTGCCGATTGTCGGCTCCAAAGCCGGCGATGAGCAGGGTCGCGGTCAAACCTACGAGCACAACGCCCATGGCGACGATGCCGAGGCGGGTTGACACGGTCTGGCTGCGCGGAAACCACAGCGACGCGGCGAGGAATGCTGCGAACGGCAGGGCAAACAAATAGGCGCGAAACAGAACCTCGCCGCCGTACGAGCTGAGTAGGACGAGTAGGACAGGAGCACCGGCCGCAACGACAACCCATTTGGTGGGAAGTCGATGGCGCCTTCGCCGCCACAACCCAAGGCCGGCGAAGGCCGCGATCAACGCGCTGAGCAGGCGGGACATCTGAGAGATTCGGAGCTGAGTCTCGTTGAAGAATTCGGCGGCGACGAGGTTGTTCTCCAGATTCGATTCGACGCCGCCTATCTCAGTGACCACGCCTCGGATATTGTCGACCACAAAATCCCTGGCCGGCCCAAACATCCAAGCGAGGGAAAACACCACGATCGCCACGACCGGCCATGTCACTTTCATGACCCGGGCCAGTCGCAGCGCGGCAAGAACAACGATCGTGGCGATGGGCGTGATCTGATGAGTGCTTGCGATGGTCATCAGTGCAAGTGTCAGTACGACGCCAACGGCCAAGGAGGGCAGGGTTCCTGGCTCGATTGCATCGTCCAGGGGGTCACTCGATCCATGAATCCCGCTCGCGTCGGTGGCGTACCAGCGCAACACGATGGCGAGGACCATGAGATACATGAAATAGGCAAGCGCCTGAGGTGCGAAATAGTCTTGACCCACCCAGTTGCCGAGCGTGAAGAAGAGAATGCCGGTCCACAGAAGCCTGGGGTCCGAGGTCACGCCGCGGAACAACACAAACAGCGCACCAACGAAGAGCAGCTCGAATAGCACCGGCGCCCACGAGGCATAGGAAAGCGCCGAGTCGAGATTGCTTGCTTCGGTGATCCATGCGTTGATGCCAAAGAACCCCGGCCAGCTCTGATACACCGGATGAACCGGCACCGAAGGGTCGACACCACCCGTTCGCTGGATGAACTCCACAACTCCAACGTGCTTCCACGCCCACGAGAATCGCAGATGGTCGTAGACGAACGCCGGGACGCCGTGCACCATCACCGTGATCACAGTGACATAGGTGCCCAGAACGGGACCTCGTTCGGCTCGTCCCGCCGCGACGGCGTATCCAACCAACGCGCCCATCAGAGCTACGAACGCCGTGATGGGCAGGATGGTCACCAGCCCGTAACCTCCCATCGCGGACTCGTCGGTTTGCGCCAGAGACCATGCCCAGAGGAGGACCATGGCAGCGACGAACATGAAGTGACGGCGTGCCGAGGGTCCGCGAGAAGGATGGAGAAGAGCCTGGCGCAAGTCTTCGGGAGACTCTCCCTGAGTCGTTGGCTCGGCTTTCGTTACGCGATCGATGGCCACGGAGGCTTTCCGCGACAACTGGCGTACCGAACTCAGCGGTGCGACGGCCGTCGCTTGCTTGTTGCTATCGGATGAAAGGCGCGCCTGGCACGCAGAACCCCCCAATACTGATGTCTCTGACCGCGTATGCCGGCCAGAATGTCGTCAATGTAAACAGGCGCTGCCCCTGCGGACAACTGATCGGTCACCTCCGACGTTCGCCCCTCGACCGCTGGGATGCGAGCCGGGCCTTCACAGCCGGTGCAGCACCGCCTCGAAGTTACGAACGTACCAGGGCGAGCCCGGCCGATAGCGCTCAGAAACCTCGAGGTTCAAGGCAGCACTATGCCACCACAACGCGATGATGGCGGTGACACCAGCCGCCCATTGCAGGTCGTGGGCAGCTTCAAGCAGCTGCCGTTCCCGCTCGTCCCATCGCTCGTCGGCTTCGATGAGCTCGAGCACGACCTGCCCCGTTTCGCGACCTTCTAATGCCACCCTTGTCGTCACGAGAAGAGATACGAGGTCGAAGTCCACGGGTCCGGCGACGTCGGATGCATCCCAGTCGATGACACCGACCAAATGGCCGTCAGCTTCGTCGACGAGGAGATTTCCGAGCCAGAAGTCGCCGTGGATCATGGCGCTCGGAACGGGTGTCAGTTGCTGTCCGAGCCGGTCAGCCATCGCTCGAGCAGCGTCGATCGTGGCATCGGCTGCTCCTCCGGCTCGCAGCTGATCGAGGATGATGGCGGTCCTCCGATTCAGCCAATCGACTGGGCTGACGCCTGGATCGACGGTGCGACGGGTCAGCGTCGCCGCCCAGTCCGCTGCTTCGCCAATCGTGGTTTCGAGAACCCCGGGCTTGGCGAGGAGCCGGGTCGCCGGAAGCCCACCGAGATGGCGTTCCATCACGAAGACTCGACCGTCCAGGTATCCATGTCCGAGTACGGGCGGGATCGTTGATCGAAGGGGGTCCAGCCGGCCATTCTCGCTCGCCCGTTCCAGAGCGGTCGTCGAACGCTGGATAGACGTTTCTCCTTTGCCAGAGCGCCCCGTCTTGATGATCGCGCCGGGCCGACCGCCAGGATCACCCACGGTCACTGCCCGCACATCCGTGAGGCTCGACAGGCTCCGCAGCGGAACCCAGGAAGGGTGGCCAAGTGTGTCGGCGAGGCTGTCGAGCACGGCTCGCGCGTAGGCGCGATCCGATCGGTGGCCACGCAGCTGCATGGCTCGATCGCGCAGTGCACCGAGCGACTCGATGAAGCGAGGACTCAGGTTGGCCAGCAGCAGCGACCGCAAGCCCGTAACGAGAAGTACTGCCGCCACCACCGACTGGCCGACGAGCCAGGCAACACCAACGCCGGTGATCCCCATCGTGCCGAGGAGGAACCACGACAGGCCGAGCACTACCACCGCCAGGACCGACATGAGCACCACGAGCCGCTTCATGCGACGTTCGGCGCGGAGCAACGCCGTGTAGATGGTTGTCACCACCGTCGGAAGCGACGCAATGGCGAGTAGTCGAAGGAGTGACGCGCCCTCAGTCGAGTACTCCTGCCCGAACAGGCGCAAGACCAACGGCGCGGCGATCACCAACACGGCGACCGCCGGGATCATGAGGAGCGTTGTCTGGCGCAGCGTCCGGTACGTGAGAACGGCGGCGGCGCTGGGATCGGCAGTCGTTTCGGTGAGCATTGACATACCGAAGTTGCGCCCTATGAGGTACAGGACGTACGCAACGCTCCACGCCAGGTAGAAATAGGCCGTCTCCGCCGCACTCGTTCGTTCCAGCACGATTACCGGAAGCAGGCTGACAGTGCCAGTCCATACCAGGGAAGCTGCATAGTCACCGGCCACGAAGGCCCGCAGGATGCGGCCGGTCACATGCTCAGGATCGTCGCGCGTGGCACGTACGTGTTTGGGAACGAGCCGTAGAAACATCAGCGCATTCACCACGACCACGACCGGCACCACCGGGACCGTCCACGCCACGAAGACACCCGAATCTGTCAGGGCATCAGCGACGAAAATCAGCACAGCTATCTTGGCGATCGCGAAGATGAGGTTCTCCACAGTTACCCAGTGAGCAGCCCGCAGGCCGGTGAGGGCGCCATCCTGCAGCACGAAGATTGTCCAGGCCCCTACCGCAACCGGGAACCAGACGATCATCCCGGCGGACTCGCGTACGAAGCCAAGGGTTGGCGCCCAGATATCCACGCCGGCGACAAACAGTGCGCCCGCTGCCAAACCCGCTGATCCGGCAACCAGGTACGACCCAACGATGATCCGCGGCGTGGCATGACCGCCGCGCGGCACGAAACGGTTCAGACCATTGAAGAGATTGAACGACGACAGATTGGCAAGGAACACCATCGTCGCGATCGCCGCGGATCCGACACCGATTTCGGCAGGCTCGAATAGCGCAGTCGCCAGAGTCCAAAATGCGAGGCCGAGCACCGACGACAGAACAGAGCTGGCTGCCAGAAAGTACCCGTTGCGATAGAGCGGATCGGACCAGTGCCCCGCCAGCTTGGTCCGCCAGGTCACGCCGGCCATGGGTGGGGTCGGGCGGTCAGCCACTCGGCGTTGCTTCCTGCCACACCCTGATGTAATCGACCGCGAACTCGGCGGGGAAGTCGGTGCCATCGGTAGGCCCCGCATATTCACCGCCGACCGCCAGATTGGCGATCAGGTACATGGGCTCTGCGGGTAGGTGATCGGCCTCGTGAAAGCTCCACACTTGGCGACCATCGACGAACCAGATCACTGCGTCCTCAGACCATTCGACGGCGAAGGTGTGCCATCCGTCGGCGAAGTTAGGGCCCGGCCAGCGATTGCCCTCGCTGCGGCTCTCTCCGGTCTCGTTGCGCCAATGAATGTGCGATCGGAATAGATGGGGATCCTGGCCCAGGAATTCGAGGATGTCGATCTCCGGCTTGGAGTCGTGAGTTATCGGTAGCAGCCAGAACGCCGGCCAGAGCCCGGCACCGGCCGGGATGCGTGCGCGCATCTCCACGTAGCCGAATTGGAATGCATAGCCAGGATCAGGTTCCTTGTCGTTCGTCGGGCGACCACTGCTGACCATCCCGCTGACGTACGGGAAGACTGCGTCGTCGAACCCCACGACGGGGCCGTGATCAGCAGTCAGGTGGAGGACCCCTTCGCTGACGGTGACTTGTTCGGGGACGTACCATTGCTGCTCATTGGTGGACAGGTTCGTGCACCCGTTGTCATCCCACCAGAAACAGGTTGCCCACACTTCTCGGTCGAGAATCTCTCCATCGAATTCGTCGCTGAACCGTAGGTCCCAGCGCAGCGCGTCTTGGCCCAAAGGCACAACGGGCTTCTCGCCACGGCGCAGCTCAAACGTCGGCCAGCCGAAGTTCTTCTCTGGGTATCTCAGTGGGAGCAACGCCAGCCCGAGCAGGAACAAGGCGGTGAGGGTGACCGCCACCGCCAACCTATGCATCACGGAACCCAATGAGCTTCTTCACGGCGGTCCGGGCAGCCGTGTCGACGCGCGTCACCGGCAGTCGCTCGAGTCGGTACTCGGCGTAGGGAATCGAGTGGGCGCCGAGGCGCTCTTTGAATTCGGCCAATCCTCGAGACGACCCGCTCTCTCCCATGTGGTAGGCAGCACACCCGGCGCGACAGGCGTCCTCGATCGCCCGTACCTGCAGCAGATACGATGCCTCCGTGCGACCCGACAACTCCTCGTCGACGACGCCCCGCGTGTAGTGGGCGTTGGCGCCCTGGGTCACGATGATGGCTGCCGCAGGTCGACCGTCGACCGACGCTATCCACAGTCGAAACGCTTCACCGAGTGCCTCGGCCATCCTCTGGAACTTGGCGAGCGGATCCCGCCTCCGTCCTCGCCACAGGGCCATGGCTCTGGGCTCGTTCTGCCGCCGTGCCCACCGCTCCAGAGACTGCTGGAACAGGGCGTAGAACACTTCGAGACCCTCGCCGTTCGTCGATCGACTCACCTCGACGCCGAGCCGGTCTGCTCGGTTGGCTCGCTTGCGAGCTCCTCGACTCATTCGATCGTTCCAGACCTCCTCGAACCCACCTCGGAGATCGATGACATGTGCACGGCGCTCGATCTCGAGTGCGAGATCGGCGGCTGCCTTCCAGGCGTCGGCATTCAGCGGGTTGGGACGCACCGAGAAGGCCAGGTTCCCGGCGCGCGAAACATCGCGAAGGACCGATTGCACCAGCCCTCGGGTGAGGGGCTCGGAGCTGATCAGACCCCCCATGCCCCACGCCGGTGGCATCGACCACACACGGGTCATCGGACCCCTCGCCACCCCGACGGCCGGCAGAACAGCCGTTGTTCCAGAGGGAAATACATAAGCCCGGCTGGCATCGAAATACCGTCCCATCGCCGTGATGGCATCCACCCAGGCAGGGCTTTGGGACTCCAGATGGGCACGGTCGGCCGCCAGCACTTCTTGCCAGATTCCTCGCGGAGCGGGCGTGATCACCTCCACGATGAGCCTCCAGCCAGGCTCGCCGACATCTTCCGGTGCGCCGGCCTCTGGAGCGAACGCCCGAGTCGCCAGAGGTTCTCCTGGGCTCGACGGCCCCATTTGGGTCGCAGACCTCGGCCGCCGATGGTGGCGATGAGGTCCTCGGCGCTGTAGTCGCCCTCCACGATCACACGCGGGATCTCGAGGCCCTCCGATAGGCCATCGCTCAGCGAATGATGGACCGACACCGCCGATTCGAAGCCCGCTTCAACAACCGCACTGCGCACGGACCGATTGGAATAGCCATGGGGATAGGCGAAGCTGCGCACTGCTTGGCCGCTCGCCTCGCGGAGAACCGTACGTGGTGCCTGCACCTCGGATCCCAGTTGGCCCGGACGGAGCAAGTCGAGCATGGCGTGGCTGTGGCTGTGCGCACCGACTTCCACGCCGCGATCGGCAAGCTGGGAGAGGTCATTCAGATCCAACATCGGAATTGTCCCTGCAGCACTGGACGCAAGCCAGCGGCTGGTTGAGCCGAGGTAGCCGGTAGTTATGTACAGCGTGACCGGGAATCCGCGCTTCTCGAGGGCTGGGAGGGCGTTGGCACCGAAGTCGGCAAAGCCGTCGTCGACCGTGATGATCACAGCCCGTGGTGGGAGCTTCCCGTGGGAGCGAACTCGATCGACAGCATCCGAGATCGTCAGGCCCTGGTAGCCCGCCGATACCAGCGCATCCAGGTGTGAGGCAAACACAGCCGGTGCAACGGTCCAACGCCGAAAACTCTCCGGCCCGCTGGACGCAACGCTGTGATACATCAGAACCGGCACGGCAACCATTCCCACAACGGTCAACTCTCGGAGTCGCGATGGAGTGCTCGGCGTCCGCGAAGATAGGCGACCGGCCCAGCAACGAGACCGGCTAGCCGCGGTCCCATCGGCACGCCCACGCGCGATTCCATGCCCGCCCCGTTGATCTGCGCCAGATGGCGAAGACCCGCCGGGATGCCCATGATCATCCTTGGCAGCAGCTCCGGGTGATCCACGGCGCATCGAGTCAGATAGGCACCAAGGCCGGTGCCGTATTGTCGTACCTGTCGCCGGAACCGATCCTTGTCCGGATCGTGATGGTGCCGCACCAATGCTGCCGGCTCATAGATCAGCGCGTGCCCTGCCAAGATCACGTCGAAGAACGCAGCCAGGTCGTCCCCACCCCGACCAGGACTTCCAGTCCCGAGGGCCCCATCGAAGCCACCGACGGCCCGCAGCGCTTGGGTTCGGAACGCCATATTGGCTCCTGATCCACATGCCCCGACCGCGTAGGGAAACAAGCCCGACTTCGGCCGGTTCTCAGCCAGGTCAAAGACCCGGCGCTCAAAGGCCTTGCCCAACCCGAGATGTTCGACGAGATACTGTGCTTCATGGTCGAGGCTGGCGGGATATATGAGGCCAGTGACGCACGCTGCATTGGGAAACTCAGCGAATGTTCGGGCTATGGCAGATAGCCAACCGACGTCCGGCACCACGTCGTCGTCGGTGAAGGCGACGATGGGCGCTTCAACATATGGCAGCGCAGCATTGTGAGCGTTGGCCAGTCCCGGCGTGGTCTCGTGAACATATCGAACGGAACGACCCTTCACCGACGCCGACTCCACCGTGCTGCGAGCAGATGGAGAGGCTGGATCGTTGTCGACAACGATCACCTCGAAATCACTGTGATCCTGGCGATCGAGCGCTGCCAGGCACGCCCCGAGTTGCTCGAGCCGGTCTCTCGTGGCGATGACCACTACGGCCGGCATCGGATCACCCTCGATTGCGGGGGCGGCCGATCTTGGCCCACCAGGTACTCGGTTTCGCACCTGGTCCACTGCGTCCTCTACCTGATCCCCGCTCAGCCCTTCCGGGGGCAGGTCCAGCGCAACCTGACCGAGCGGGCCCCGATCGTCGAACACCAGTATCTGGACCCTCCCATACTGGCGACCGTCCGGGGTGCTGGCGGGTGTCACGGGCACTGCCGGCTTCGAGATGGCTCGATCCACGAGCAACACGGGGCGGTATTCGCCGCTGTCGTTCTCCTGCTTGCTGCTCATGCGATGGCGAATCCAGATTGCTGTGAACGGGCAATCCGAAAACCATGTTGGATTGACCGCGTGACGATGCGCCCCCGAGCATCCATTATCCCACCCTGTCTCCCTGTCAGATGGCAGCAGATTGGCTACCGATGCGCCTCCACTGCACATCTTCGTCGCCCAGTCGGGCGATCGTCAACTGCTCGACGGCGGGAAGATTCGGCGCGGGACCTACTCGCCGATGTCCTCGCTCCACAATTCAGGGTGGGTCGCCATGAAGTCGACCATCAAATCGACGCAGTCGATCCGATCTAAGACCTCGAGGTGGACGCCGCGTTCCGCGAGGTAGGCCTCGGGGCCTCGGAATGAGCGGTTCTCGCCCACGAAGACGGTAGGAATCCCGTAGAGGAGAATCGCGCCCGAGCACATGTCGCATGGGGAGAGAGTCGTGTAGAGCTGCGACCTGCGGTAGGCCTCACCCGACAGCCGTCCGGCGTTTTGCAGTGCGTCCATCTCGGCGTGAAGGATGACGCTTCCTTGCTGAACTCGCCGGTTGTGGCCGCGACCGATCAGTTCGCCGTCGAGCACGAGAACCGAGCCTATGGGGATGCCGCCCTCGGACAGCCCAAGTCGAGCTTCCTCGACAGCCACGTCCATCGGATCGAACATGCGGGCCGCTCCTCGTCTCGCGGGCTGCTGTCGTCAGTGCCAACCTACTCCCCTTTGGTCGGCCTCGGGTGGTGAGAGCACAGTCCTTGATGCCAGCGTTGATTTGAACCCAAACCGGCAGATTCCGGGCGCAAGAGTCGCAGCTAGCCCGCCAAAAGCATGTCGGCACCTTTTTCGGCGATCATGATCGTGGGAGCGTTGGTGTTCCCCCGGACAACGGATCTCATCACCGAGGCATCTGCTACTCGGAGGCCCTCGGTGCCGAACACGCGGAGCTGCGGATCAACCACAGCATCATCGGGGCCGGCACCCATTCGAGCTGTGCATGACGGGTGGTAGAGCAACTCGGCGCGATCCCGCAAGAACTGGACGACTTCTTCTTCGCTTTCGGCCGTCGATGCACCGGGGATCTGCTCTTTCCCCCAGTAGGTCGCCAATGCATCTTGGCTGACGATCTCTCTGGCCATGCGGAAGCCGGCAACGAGAGACGCCACGTCGTCCGGGTGTTCGAGCGCTCTCGTTTCGATGTCGGGATGGGTCGTCGGGTCGGCATTGCGAAGCTTGATCGACCCGCGGCTCTTCGGCGCGACCAAGGTAGGCCCAAACGACATCCCATCTCCTTCGATCGTCTCGAAGCCGTGCCGGATGAAGACGCCAGGAGCAAAATGAAACTGGATGTCGGGTGCGGCAAGATCGTCTCGTGTCTTCACGAACAGCCCGGCCTCGCCGACATTCGACGAGAGCATCCCCTTCTTCCTCGACAGATACTCGACCAGCTTGGCCGGCTCCTCGGCGTGGGCAAGCGAAACTGGTTGTGTCACAGAATGGATCTGCAGGATGACGGGGTGATCCTGCAGATGGCGGCCCACATTGGCGTTGTCGACTCGAACGTCGATGCCTTTCTGGCGCAGGTGCTCGCCATCACCGACGCCCGACAGCATCAGCAGCTGCGGCGTGTTCACAGCCCCACCCGCCAAGACGACCTCGGATGCGAGCGCCTTTTCGATGTTGCGTCCAATGGAGTACTCCACGCCGATGGCAGTGGTCCCGTCGAACAACACTCGGTGGACGAGGGCATCCGTGAGCACGGTCAAATTCTCCCGTCCCATCGCCGGTTGGAGGAACGCCTTCCACGTCGACCATCGTGCGGCCTTCTTCTGCGTGACCTGATACAGGCCGGCCCCTTCCTGATTCGCGCCGTTGAAGTCGGGGTTGCGACGGATGCCCGCTTGCACGGCAGCCTCAACGAAAGCCAGAGAAAGCTCGTTGGGGCTGGTCAGATCGGCGACGTTGAGCGGTCCGTCTGCGCCGTGATAGTCGTCGCTACCGCGCTCGTTGGCTTCGGACTTTTTGAAATATGGAAGCACATCGTCGTACGCCCAGCCGGAGGCTCCCTCGGCCGCCCACCCGTCGTAGTCGGCTCGGTGGCCCCTGATGTAGATCATGGCGTTCATGGACGATGAACCACCCAACATCTTCCCTCGGGGGATATAGAGCTGACGATTGCTACAGCATCCCTCCGGCATGGTGAAGTAGTTCCAATCCCGTTTGGTTTGGAACAACTTCGAAAACGCCACCGGCGTGTCGACATTGAGATGCTTGGCCGATCCACCGGCCTCGAGGACGAGGACTTTTACGGACGGGTCGAGGCTGAGACGGTTGGCGAGAACGGATCCTGCGGATCCCGCCCCCACGATGATGAAGTCGTACATACGACGAGCATACGTCGCTGTAGTGGGCCCAGGTCGGCCTCTGACCCAAGTCGTTGTCAGGCTTCGACGACGACCGAGATCGTATGCCAGCCAGTCGCCCCATCGGGCCGGGGTGGCGCCAGTGCGTCTGTCTGGGTTTCTCCAGTGCCGTCGGTGGCCCGGACGGCAACGAGGTGACGGCCCTCGGTTGCCTGCCACGCAAGGCTCCATTGCCGCCATGAGTCGTCCGAAATGGACTCGGCGAGATCGGCTTCCATCCACGGGCCGTCATCGATGGATACTTCGACTTTGCTGATCCCGCGATTGGGAGCCCAAGCCACTCCGGCAATCGTTTCCATACCGGCTTGAATCCGCCGGTTGTGCAAAGGCCGGTCGATCCGCGACTGGGTCTTGATCGGGCCTTGCTTGGACCAACCGCGCGGCACCCAATACGCATCGAAGGCGTCCCAGGTGGTCAACTCGATTTCCGAGAGCCATTTTGTCGCCGATACGTAGCCATACAGCCCGGCGACGACCAGTCGCGCCGGGTATCCGTGGTCGACCGGGAGCGGCTCGCCGTTCATGCCCACTGCTATGAGCGCTTCCCGCCCATCAAATGCCACCTCGGTGGGGAAGCCAACCGTGAAATCATCGACGGAGCGCCCAACGATCTGGGTGGCACCTTCCTGGACCCGGGCCAGGTCGAGCACGTGGCTGAGAGGAACTCCCGTCCACTTTGCATTGCCGACCAATCCGCCACCGACCCGGTTCGACACGCAGGAGAGGGTCACATAGCGCTCGACCATGGGCAGCTCGAGCAGCTGGTCGTACGTCATCTCGAAGGGACGATCCACCATTCCGGAAATCTTGAGGGACCAGTTGTCGGGGTTGACGAGCGGCGAGGTCACCGCAGTGTCGATCTTGTAGAACTCATCGTTGGGTGTGATCAGGTCCACTGCTCCGACCACTTGGGCGCCTGGGGGCGCAGCCGTTACCCGCTCAGCGGCGTCCACGACGGGCAGAACGGAAGCATCCCTCCGCACGGCGGTTGCCATGCGAGCGATCGCCCACCGTCCTGTGATCGCTGACGCCAATGCCAGCGCCGTCACTGCCCCGGCGGACCGGAGGAACGTGCGACGAGCGGCGTCGGGCTCTCGATCCTTGGTCCCGGTGAGAAAGAACAAGGCCATCGACAGAAGGCCGACAACCACGGCTACCAACGAAGCAACCGCAGCAGAGCTGAGGTCGGCGAGTGGATCCTGTGATGCAGCCACAAACGCGACGGCACCGAAGGCGATGAAAGCCGCCACGGCGACAAGGAAAGTCTTGCGGGTGGCCAATCCCACGATCGCACCGATGAGCAGCGCCACCGCAACGATCGAAACGATCAACGCCACCTTGTCGTAGGTGCCGAACAAGTCGATGGCCCACTTCGCCATCGAGGATGGGACGGTATCGATGACCCACGCTCCGAGAGCGCCGATCAGCGATTGGTCGCCACCGGAAAGGCCGGTCGCCAGTTCGGAGACGCCGAGTGCCACGGCAACCGACACGATCCCGAACAGTGCTGCCAGCCACCCACTGATACGACGGGGTGCCGATTCCTCAGTGCCTGTGATCACGACATCCTCTTCCATATGCACAAGATTCGGAGACACTCCCTCGGAAATCAAGTTCAACGCAAGGAGTTTCGGAACTGTTCATGTATCTGGAACGCGTTCCGCAGGGGCTTGTGAGGGTCTCGAATTGGGTTACACGGTTCAGGGTGACTCGTTGACCCGCTCCTCCGCCGGGGCTTGCTCGCTCTCGAGGGTCTTCTGAACACGACTGGCGATCAAGAACGACGTAACAACGGCAAAGCCTGCCGGTGCAGTCTCCACGGGCCCAAGTCCGACGGATAGCGCTGCGAGTGCCACGGCAGCAAACGGTGCTTCGAGTTTCGCTCCCGGGACTGCGACGAGCATCGCCGAGAGCGAGACACCCAACGGAAGGCCGGGGAACAGCTGATTGATGGCAAGGCCGGCCATCCCCCCTATGGCCAAGAGAGGCATGACCGGCCCACCGACAAAGCCCGTAGCCAAGCTGGTAGCCATCGTAAACACTTTGGCAACCACGGCCACGATGAGAACGCCCCCACCGATGGCCACGGCGCCGCTCACCGCATCCGTGAGCTGGTCTTTCCCGGAGAACATCGCCAGCGGAGAGATAGCGCCGACGATTCCTATGAGCGCTCCGCCAATCGTCGCCTTTGCCACTGGATGGAGCGAAGCAGTAAGCCGGGTCATGATCCGAAGGGTCACTCCGACCATGATGGCCAGGGCCGCGCCGATAACGCCGAGACCGATCGCGGCCAGGAAATGCCACGCCTTCACCTCGTATGGCGGGGCGTCGAACACATTGAGAAACGGCTGGCCGACCGTGAAATAGAACACGAAGAACCCGGTCGTTGCCGAAACGAGGCTGGGCACCAACAACCGGTAGTAGCGATCGCCACTCGGCTTCAGGATCTCGAGAATCAGCAGTGGTGCGATGAGCGGTGATGCCATGAGAGCACCAATGCCACCGCTGGTTCCGCTCACGGCATTCAAGGCACGCTCCTCTTCGGGAAGCTTGCGCCACTTCGAGAACCACTCACCAATAGCCCCACCCGACCGAGCTCCGGCGTCGAACGGACCGAGACTCGAACCGCTGATCAACGAAACCGCCGAAACGAGCACGAGATGTGGCGCGGTCCGGTAGTCGATACGTGAGCTCCGGACGGCGTCGAACGTTCCCGCCGGATCCTTTGGTACCGCCGGCCACGCACGCAGCAATCCGACAATCAGACCTCCAAGTGTCGTCACGAAAATCCACCATGGTTCCCCGCTGCCCAAGGCATAATCAACATCCCCTGAAAACCAGAGGTCGGTTCCCCACCCAACCACGGCCACGAAGATCAACGCCGCCAACCCGGCAGCGACACCGATGATCGCGGCGTGCCCGGTCAATCTGAGGAACCGGGGTGGAGGAGACTCGGGAATCGTGGTCGACCGGTCGCCATCAGTCATTCGAAGGACAGCTCCCCTGCGGGTTCGGTTCTCTGAACAATTGGGTCTCGGTTCGTATGCGCCGATCTTCAAGATAGGCGCGCCGATACCACGGTCCATGGACCGCTGACCTCTTGCGGAAGGACCGGCGCTGAGGCACCCACGGCTTGGCTACGCCGATAGGCTTCGGGCATGTCAGTTCGCGTCGAAACCTCCGGTCCCGTCACCACCGTCGTTCTCTCGCGCCCCGAGGTCCGGAACGCCGTCAATGCTGCGACGGCCGCGAGGCTGCGAGATGCTTTCGACGATTTTGTGGCCGACGAGAATCAGCTCGTCGCCGTGCTGTGGGGTGAGGGAGGAACCTTCTGCTCCGGCTACGACCTCAGAGAGGCGATGGATGGACGACTCCGCTACGACCCGACCGGCCACGGCCCGATGGGCCCCACCCGCCGGATCATCGACAAACCCGTGATAGCGGCCGTCGAGGGATATGCCGTTGCCGGTGGTTTGGAGTTGGCACTTTGGTGCGACATGCGGGTGATTGCCGACGATGCGTCGTTCGGGGTGTTCTGTCGACGATGGGGGGTACCGCTGGTCGACGGAGGCACGGTGCGGCTCCCCAGGCTGATCGGTCAGGGTCGCGCGCTCGACATGATCCTGACGGGCCGAGAGGTACCTGCCGCAGAAGCGTTGAGCTGGGGCCTAGCCGATCGAGTGGTCCCATCGGGCACAACCCGGGAGGCAGCCGAGGCTCTTGCGGCCGAGATTGCCCAGTTTCCTCAGCTCTGCATGAGGGCAGATCGATATTCGTCGCTGAAGCAGTGGGGCAAGGACATCACGGGCTCGCTCGCCGCGGAGGCGGCCGGAGGCGTCGCTCCGTTGGAAACGATTCGTGATCAGATCGCACCCTTTTTTGAGGAGAAGAGCCGATGATGGAGTTGACCCGGCACGGCTCTGTGTTTGTGCTCGCCATGAACTCCGACGACAACCGATTCAACGTTGAATCGATGAAGGCAATCCACGCAGGACTCGACGAAGTCGAGGCGGCGGCTGTCCCGTCTGCCCTGGTTGTCACCGGTGTCGGCAAGTTCTTCTCGAATGGTCTCGATCTTGCCGCGGTGGAGACCGGCGAATCCGACCTCATGACGCTGGCGAGAGGGTCGCAGGAGCTGATGGCCAGGACGCTGGTGTTTCCACGGCCCACCGTTGCCGCCATAAACGGTCATTGCTTCGCGGCAGGTGCCATGTGGTCGTTGTCGTTCGATCACCGCATCATGCGTGTGGACCAAGGCTTCTGGTCGTTGCCCGAAGTCGACCTCGGCATCCCGTTCACCAAAGGCATGAACGATCTCATCATGGCCCGCCTCACACCGCAAGCAGCGACGGTCGCGATGACGACCGGCAACCGATACGGCGGAGACGCCGCAGCCATGGCGGGAATCGTTGACCGGGCCGTGGCTCAGGAGGCGGTGGTTCCGGACGCCATCGAGCTGGCCGAGGCGCTCTCGGCGAAATCATCCGAAGCGCTGGGGACCATCAAGAGGATGATGCATCAGGGCGTGGTGGAAAGCTTGCGATCGGGATGATCTTCCTCGAAGTCGATCGGCTTCCGCCGGATCATGACAACGGCCCACGCCACGAAGGCAGCCGCTACGAGGCCGACCAGCAACGGCCGATCACCGATGAAGCCGGTCACCGATGCCGAGGCTTCATCCACCCATCGGACGATACTTGAGCTCCCGAGGCTGGCGGCTCCGGAACTGAGCACGGTCAGCCAGTACCAAACAATGAAGACGCCGGCGCCGATCAAGACGAAACCCGAGATCTTGGTGACGTATCGCGAAAGCCATCGCATTTTGGTGATGATCGAGTCCCGCCCAAGCGCAATGGCCACGGTGACGGCCATGAGAACGACGGACATGCCCAGCCCGTACGCCAGAAAGGCGGCCAGGCCGGCTCCGAAGGATGCCTGAGTAAACGTGCCGGCTACCAGCGCCAAAAAGATCGGAAGTGTGCAAGATAAGGACGCCAGCGCATACGAGACGCCGAAGACGATGATCGAGCGAGCGGACGACGTCTTCTGCACGGTCCCCGAGCCAAGACGAACGTTGAGGTAGCCGCCACGAAGCGTGTAGATACCCAAACCAACCAGGAAGACGCCGACGACGACCGCCACCCAAGGGATGTACACGGCCGCCGAACGGACGCCGGCAGCCAGGATGGCTCCGGCTATGCCGAACACGGCGATGAATCCCAACGACACCAAGCCGCCCACCCGTAGAGCCGACCGTAACGCCCCAGGTCGGCCCTGGGACTCGTCGGAGCCCATGAAGTAGCCGAGGTACGCAGGCAACATCGCAAAGCCGCATGGGTTCACCGTGCTCACCAAACCCGCCGAGAACGCCGAAGCGAGCAGCGGGATCATGCGCCGAGCAGGAGCGTTTCGACTCGCTCTGCCAGGTCGGCGGCGAAGAGCGCTCCTGCATGCGTGTCCACGATGCGGCCCTGGGCATCGATGAAGACTGTGGTTGGCATCGCCAAGCCGCCGAACTGGGAGTAGACCGCGCCAATGGGATCATCCACGAGCTGGTACGAAACACCCGTTTCCTCCACGAGTTGCAGAGCGGCGTCTCGCGAGATGTCCTGCATGTCGACGCCGATGAATGTCACGTCGTCTCCCAATGCCTGGTGTACCTGCTCGAAGTCGGGCATCTCGGCGGCGCAGGCTGGGCACCACGACGCCCAGAAGTTGAGTACGACCGGCTTTCCCTCGAAGTCAGAAAGGGCGACCGTCTCGCCCTCAAACGTCTCGAACTCGACGCTCGGTGTTGCGATGAGGCCCTGAGCGCCCTCGCCGTCAGATGAGGCTGACAACGTAACGAATATGGCAGAAGCGATCGCGCCGACGAGAACGATCGCAAAGATTCTGTTCGTGAAGAGGCTCATATCAGACCCAACCGATCATCTCGATGTTCGTTGCCCACAATGTCAGGTCGCCGACGTTCACGCTGTCTCGGTTTGGGCGACTGGCCGCGAGCCGACGAGCAGGAGGCCGATGACCGCCCCGATCGCCGCGCCGACCGCGCCCTCGAGTGCGGCGCCGCCGAAAGGCAGAAGTGACGGACCCAACAGCCCTCCGGCAGCAGCAAGCACTCCGGTGGCTGCCAGCGCTATTCCCGCGCTAGCAATCGTGAGAATGACGAACGAGGCCCGATCGAGTCCCACCGAGTCGTCGAAACGAGCGAAGAATCCAGGTACCGCCGCGACCAGCAGCGGGGCCAGGTGATAGGTCACGGTCGACCGCACGATGGCGAGCACCGCCCATAACACTGCGAGGCCGAGCGCGAACCCAAGGACTTTGACGATGGACCGGCCTCGTTCACTCATAGCATCGACAACGTGCGGGGCATGCGTTTCGGCCGTCGAGTGTCGCTCGTCGGACACTGTTCGCTCGCTCAGGGAGAGCCGGCTTGATCCTGAAGGTCTTCGAGCAGCTGCTGCGCCTTCTCGGAGGTAGCGGTGATCGTGTCGAGGTTGTCTTCGATCAGCGAGCGCATGTCATCTGGAGAGCACCCGAGGTCCTCGGCACGATTGATGGCCCCTTGCAGATCAATGTCAGGAAGTTCTACGTCGACCTGATCCGTGATGGTGGTGAGCTGAATCTCTATCTGGCGGGTGAGCTGCTCGGCGAAGTTTTCGCAGGTTGCCGCGATGATGCCATCCATGTCGACCGAGACGTTGTCTGAGATCGTGCTGCAGCCGACCAGCAGGAAACCTGTCGATAGAAGAGCAATAATTCGTCGCATCCCTACAGCCTATCGGCGACCAGCGTCCTTCCGGCGATCGATTCGAGAACACGACGATCGGTGACGCGGATCAAGCGATAGCCCGTCGTAATCCCGCCTCGGTCGCGGAGCTCGCCAAGTGCCTCATTGACGGTCTGGCGGCTCGCTCCGAGAAGACCTGCAACGCTCGACTGCGAGAGGTGCACTTCCCCACGGGCGTCTGCCTCGTCGAGCATCAACTCGGCGACTTGCTCTTTGACGGTTCGATGCATGAGCCCGAGCACCCGGCGCTGGGTCGATTCCAGCTGGGAAAGGCCCGCCACCAACCACCGCAGCGTGATCACGGGCCGCTGTACGAGCACGGGGAGAAGCTTGTCGCGTTCGAACTCGAACGCCGTCACCCGGTCAATTGCCCGGGCCGATGACATATACGGCTCAGCCCGGAACATCGCGATATCGCCGAGAACGTTGCCCTCGCCGGCCCGGCCAACCACGCGCCGCCCATTCTTCGGACCTCGGTAGAGCTCTACCTGTCCGCTCACGATCAGATAGGCGTGCGTCGATGGGGATCCCTCTTTGAAGAGGTGTGTTCCCGGGTACTTCTCGACGATCGAACCGGTTCGACTAAGAGCGTCGAGGTCGGATGGCCTGAGCGGGAGATAGTCGGTGCGCCCGAACGTCTTGGCGAGCCAGGCGAAGTGTTTCTGATCTTGGTCCATCAAATTGCCTTCCTGCCGACAATCAACACAGCGGACCGGGATTGTGTTCCCTGCCTCAGCGCCTGACCCGCCCGAGAGGGAACGACGGCGGTCAGCGCATTGGGCGGTTTCCGCTCGCGCGCCGGCTGACCGGCCCACTGCCCAGCATCGACGCCAGCGATCGCTGGATCGCGCTGGCGACGCTCGCTTGCGGGTGGAACGCTGTCGTGGCGAGTTCGAGCTGTGAACAGGGAGCCTGCGACTGGTTGTGACAGTCACGGTTGCCATTCCTGACCGCCCAGAGGGGTCGTCCTCGGGCCGAAGGCCTCTGGGCGGAGACCGCGAAGCGGGAGATGCTGGGCGATGGTCAATGACCGGAGTGGGTGATGCGGGCGCATTGGTCCGAAAAAGTAGTGGCTTCGCTCGATGAACGAGCGACCGTGATCCAAACCCGCCATGGCGAGGTGCAACTGGCGAGGATCGGCGCGGGCCCGCCCGTGCTCGTGTCTCACGGCGGACCGGGAGGGTTCGACCTCGGGCTGGCATGGAGCCAACACCTCCGCCTCGGTGGATGCGAAGTGCTTGCCGTGTCTCGCCCCGGGTACCTTCGGACGCCTCTTGCCTCCGGCCGAAGCCCGGCGAGCCAGGCCGACCTCTTTGCGGCTCTTCTCGAAGAGCTTCACATCGAACGGGCAGCCGTATTCGGGTTCTCATCGGGTGGACCGGCTGCGATTCACTTCGCCGCTCGCTACCCCGATCGCGCGACCGCCCTGTTCCTCGATACGGCGATTCTGGCGCCGTTTGAGCCACCGATAGGTGCGCTCAGGCGAGCCACCTACGAATCCAGCTTCGCGGTGTGGCTTGCCTATCAGGTGGCGACGCGGAATCCGTCCTTGGCGACGAGACTGATGGTTGATGGCGTGTCGCAAGGCCTCGACAAGGAGCAGCTAGGCCTAGCGGTCGACTGGATCACTTCCGACCCAGCCCGGATCCAGAGCGTGCAACAACAATGGACCTCCATTGCCCCGCAGAGGTACCGCCAGCCAGGATGGACCAACGACAAGGCCAACGAGCGCAGCCTCGAACCACTGCCCTTCGCCGATGTCGCGGCACCGACAGTGATCGCCTTTGGCACCAACGACGCCATCGTCCCCGAGGAACACGGGGTCAACGCCGCCAACAAGATCGCAGGTGCTGAGCTGATGTTCGTCGAAGGAGGCCACCACCTGTTGTCTGTAAGCCGCAATTATGGCCCCGTTGCGCAGCGTCAGCTGGAGCTCCTTCGGGGCGAGCGACGAGCCATAACATCGTCCTGGCGCACTCCGGCACCATCTCCGGCTGCGCACCCACCACCTACGGGCCCGCAGACCACGTCACCGGAGCCCAGTTGGCCGCCTTCCTCCATCTTGCCGTCGACTGAGTCTGAAGAGTGAGCGAGATCGCCTTGGCGTGAGATCGGATGGTGAGCGAACCTGACGTTGACGGTATGTACACGCGGTGCGGGTTCGATAATGTCGCCAGTCGGACAATCCAGCTGGAATTCAAAGGTTCGGATGGTTGCCAACAGGCAGTGCGGGTTCTGCCTTCAACGATCGAGACTCGGCGCCGGGCGTTGGCCTGGACATTGCCACTCGCTGTCACGATGGCTTGGGCAGGGTGGGTGCTGACGCACAGCCACTGGGACCGCGTCGTCGGACATTGGGAAGCCGCAATCACCATGGTGTTCGGCTCCTTCGTCGCCGGGGCTACCCCGCAGGGCGGCGGTGCGGTTGCATTCCCTGTCTTCACCAAAGTGCTCAACGTCTCAGCCCCACTGGCTCGGACATTCTCACTCAGCATCCAAGCAATCGGAATGGGGATCGCGTCGCTCATCATCCTGTTGACACGCCGGCCGATCTCGGGCCGGGCGGTCTTGGTGGGCGGCAGCGCCGGTGCAGCTGGATTCCTGTTCGGGTTGTATGTCCTTTCCGACCCGGCCACCACCTATTGGTCGTCGTACATGCCCGGCCCCTACGTAAAGGTCACGTTCACGTTGGTACTCGCCGCGATGTCGTGGATCGTGATGAAGTCGATACGCGACAAGGATCGCGGCACTATGAGCTTGCCCAAGAACCGTCGAGTGATGGTGGGCATGGTCGTCGCCGGGTTCGTGGGTGGTGTCGCCTCGGCACTCACCGGCTCAGGCGTCGATGTAGCGGTGTTCCTCTTCGTGGTGGTGCTGTGCGGCCTTCATCCTCGGGTTGCCGTGCCCACCTCAATCCTGGCAATGGCGTTCGTTTCCACGATCGGGTTCGTGATACTCGGCATCATCGGAGGCCAGCTCTCCGTGTACCTCGACGCAGCCGGAGCCGTAACAGGCATGGGAACCTCGGACATGGCGGCACTGCCTCCTGGCCAATTCGATCTCTACGGTTTGTGGCTAGCTGCAGTGCCCATCGTGGTGTGGGGGGCGCCCCTCGGGACCTGGGTGGCACACGTGCTCCACGAGACCGGCCTCATCGTGATGGTCGCAATCATGGCCGCGGCCGAGGTTCTCTCTACCGCACTGTTTCTCGATGAGCTTCGGACCGACACCGCCCTCCTCACGTTTGCGGTTGGCGGCCTGGTTGTCGCGATTGCCCTCGTCTCTTGGCTGGGCGACAAGCGCAGCTTCTTCGTGACGCCGGCCTATTCCCACTAATACAGTTCGGGCATGGAACCCATTGAGCAAAGGGTCATCGACGCACTCGACGCCCTTGACGCTGACTACACCGTCATGCCGTGCGATCCGGAGCTGGCAGACACCGCAGCGTTTTGTGAGCACTACAGCGTGGCGTTGGAGGATTCTGCCAACGCCATTCTCGTGGCCTCGAAGAAACCGGCCGGCCAGCTCGCATTGTGCCTCGTTCTGGCTACCCAGCGCCTCGACGTGAACCGGCGCGTACGCGACGCCATGGCGGTCAAAAAGCTGAGTTTCGCATCGCCCGAGATGACGGCTGAGGCGACCGGCATGGTCATCGGCGGTGTTACACCGTTCGGTCTCGACGGCATCACGACATTGGTGGATCGGGCCGTTGTTGCTCGGCAGCGGGTGATCATCGGAGGTGGCAGCCGGTCGATGAAGATCGAACTCGATCCTGAGGTCTTCGGTCGTGCCCCCGGGATCGAAGTCACCGACATCGCGCAGCCCCCAGCGTGAGCATCTTCTGACCAAGCCCCGACCGGGACTACCATCGCTCCGATGCCTGCCCTGACAGGACCATTCACAGTCTCGATCTTGCTGCTCTTGCTCGCCGGCGCGTTCAAGATCTGGCAGCCGACTGCTACGTCCAATGCGATGTCTGCGACAGGGCTTCCTGGCAACGACGGCTTCACCCGTCTCCTCGGAGCGGCAGAGATCGCCATCGGATTGGCTGCGCTGCTGGTCGGCGGCTTGATGCCGGCGCTTCTCATGGGCGGGGCGTACGTCGGGTTCACCGCGTTCGTGGCGGTCGCCCTCCGGCGAGAATTGGCGATCCAGTCGTGCGGGTGTTTCGGAAAGGCTGACACTCCACCATCGTGGGCACACGTTGCCGTGAACGCGAGTGCCGCCGCGGTAGCACTCATCTTCGGACTCACTGCCACCGAGCCGGTCGGCGTCTATCTCACCCAAGCCGATGCCGGCACACTGGTGCTCGCCATCCTCGTAGCCACCTACCTCGTCTACGTGCTTCTCGCCGTGTTGCCTGCCGCCCCGACCGCGAGGCGCGCATGAGCACGTGGCTGGTGGAGCGGTCGAGCCGCTTCCTCGAGAAGCGGGTGAGTCGACGCGGGTTCCTCGAGCGGGTGGCACTGGCGGGATCCGCCCTCGTAACGGCGCCGCTGACGTTTGCCCTCAAGCCCATATCGGCTTTCCAAGCCGTGTGCAGCTGTTCCGGACAGTCGTGTACGTGCAGCTCTTTGTGCTGCGATGGATATACCGAATTCTGCTGCACCATCTACGGAACCAACACGTGCCCGCCGGGCTCGAGAGCAGCCGGATGGTGGAAGGTCGACGGCTCTGGCTTCTGCGGAGGCAAGAACCGCTACTACCTCGATTGCAACGCCTCGTGCAACGGCTGCGGTTCGGGAGCAGCGGTCTCTGCTCCAACTCCTGCGCCGACTGCAACTGCGGCTGTGCACAAGGCTCGTGCGGAAACCGCAAAGCATGCTGCACCAGTTTCCGCTACGGGCAATGTGGCAACGACGTCGCCTGCCTCGGTCCCATCATCTGCCGGGTCGTCACTTGCACCGCTCCCTGGGTGTTCGACGCGACCTGTACCACCACCAGCGCTACGGATAACAACACCCGCTACCACGATCGTCCCTGCCTGCACGAGAAGACTGCCTATCCCGAGTTCCCGGCCGTGTTCGTCCCTGACGAGCGCCGCTGGTACCTAGCCGACAGCCTGGATAGCCCAACGATCAGCTCCTTCGACTACGGGACCGTCGGAGAAACACCGGTCACTGGTGACTGGGATGGCGACGGCACACGAACCACCGGCGTTGTGAGGAACAGCCGGTTTGGACGATTCGGCGATGGAACCATGTGGTGGAGGCTCCGGAATAGCGTTGGTGAGGGCGAGCCGAGCATGATCTTCTCATACGGGGAGCCTGGTGACATTCCCATAACCGGAGATTGGAACGGTGACGGCGAAGACACCATCGGAGTCATTTCAGGCAATGTATGGAAGCTGCGCCTTGCCAACAGCGGCGGAGACCCTGACATCGAATTCACGTTCGGCGAGCCCGGCGACGTGTTCGTCACCGGCGACTGGAACGGCGACGGCGTCGACACACCTGGGTACATCCGCGGCAACCGGTTGTTTCTCCGCAACTCGAATTCGTCGGGAAGCGCGGACATCGAGTTTGACTACGGCAGCGGAACGAGCGTCGGCCGCTACGTCATGGGCGATTGGAACGGCGACGGCACCGACACACCGGCATTCGTCGACGGCACCACATGGTCGATCCGCAACACGAACGCCGCCGGAATCGCCGACGTGACACTTGCAATGCCGACCACCGGCGTTCCTCTGGCCTGGAGCCCTGGCTCGGTCTCCGTTGGTCCGACCTTGCCGGCACCCGACGGAAGCGCTCGGCTGGCGTGACGGCGCTGGTCGTGACCCTCATTCTGATCGTCTTCCTGCTTGGCGTGCTCGTGGCCGGTGTTCTTCGCAGCCATGCAGAGATCATGCGCACGCTCCACGACATGGGCATGCGCGAAGACGGCACATTCGCCGAGCAGCCCCGCAACGCACCGCTCACGCAGCCGGGTGTCTCCCCTCCCCGAACGTCGGATGCACCCGGCGCCGACATCACCGGGACGAAACCGGACGGATCGCCCCGCCAAATAAGTGTGGTCGGGACCGATCACACGACGTTGCTGGCTTTTCTCTCCACGGGCTGTTCAACCTGCAAGGTGTTCTGGCAAGAATTCGGGAGACGACGCGATCTCCACCTGCCCGGCACCGACACTCGCATGGTCATCGTCACGAAGAGCGCCAATGCCGAATCGGCATCCCAACTCGCCTCGCTCGCGCCCGCCCACTGGCCGCTGGTGATGTCGACTGAAGCGTGGGATCACTACGGCGTACCCGTCTCGCCATACTTCATCCTCGTTGACGGGCCCAATGGGCAGATTGTTGGTGAAGGAGCCGGCACCAACTGGAAACAGGTTCATTCTTTGCTCGGACAAGCCGTCGCTGACGCAGGGCTCTTTACGGGTGCCGGACGGAACGCAGGCACCGCTACCGGCGCCGAGCGGGAGGCCCGGGCCGATCAAGAGCTGCGAGCTGCCGGCATAGAGCCGGGCGATCCCAGCCTCTACACCACCGAAGCACCGGAGTCGGGGCAGTGACCTTGCCGTTCATCGTCGGGCTCACCGTCGGGATCAGCGCGGCCATCCGGTCGAGCTGGTCCCCTTGAGGAGAATCGATGCTTTCGAGCATCACCCCGCTCGGCGAGCGGGGACGGCACAACCGATGGAGCATCACCGCTGCGTGGTACTTGGCCGGATCAATAGCTGGTGGAATCACCTTCGGGTTGGTGATGGGGGCGCTCGGTGAGGCTTTGGCAACTGTGGCAGAGCCGATGCCGACCGAGGCGGTGAGCGTGTTTGTGGCGAGCGCGCTGGCTCTGGCCTTGTTGTTCGACACTGGTGTCCTTGGCGAGCGAGTGCCATCGATCCACCGACAGGTGAACGAAGACTGGCTGGACCTCTATCGCAACTGGGTATACGGCGGGGGCTTTGGATGGCAACTCGGTTTGGGTGTCATCACGATCGTGCCGACGGCCGGCACGTACGTCACGTGGCTCATGGCCCTTGCGACGGGGCAACTCTGGATGGGGGCTGTCATCGGTGGCGTTTTTGGACTGGCCAGAGGGCTGCCGATTCTGGCGGTCGCCTCTGCCACCGATCCACACCGGCTCCGCCGGTTCCACCGAAGGATGGCCTCTGCCGCTCCTGCGGCTCATCGGGCCGTCATTGCGGTCACGGCCGTCGCCCTCGCAGGATCGTTCGCGGTCATGATCGGCGGCGGGTGATGGCTCAGCTCACCGACCAGGGGATCACCGTGGAGGTTCCGAACGGGTGGGAGGTCGATTTCTACCGAAGGACGCCCGACGCCATCGCGCTGTCGAACACCAAGCCCGAGAGCACCTACACCGTCGTTCACCTCGCCAACTGGCCGCTTCCTGCCGAGAGGGGCGATTTCGGCGGCGGGGCAGTGGAATTGATGCGGCGGTCTGATCTCTTGATCATCCTGTTTGAATATGGCCCCGAGCATGTCGGTTCTGCCCTTTTTGCTTCCGAGGGTGTCCCGTGGCCCCTCGATCCCGATGCATTTGCGGCAAACCAGATGCAGCGTCCGCTCCCCGGCCAGGGTGGCCTTCAACAGTTCTTCACGGTCAGCCGGCGTCCGTTTTGTCTCTACGTGGTGCTCGGCAGTCTCAGTGATGCCGATTCGCTCGTAGCGGAGGCGAACGAAGTTCTGGCAGGAGTCAGCATCGCATGAGGCGCCGCATTGCCTTGATGGTTGCGCTCGTCGCGGCTATGACGATCGCAGCCCCCGCCGGATCAGCGCAGAGCTGGCCGCTCGATGCGTTCATCGATGACGACAACAGCGTTCACGAATCGGCAATCGATGTGATCGCCAACCTCGGAATAACGAGCGGCTGCAATCCGCCCGACTTCGACGAATTCTGTCCCGGAGACAGCGTCACTCGCGGGCAAATGGCCGCCTTCCTGCGGCGAAGCATCGGTTTGCCGACCAGCAGTACCGACGCCTTCACTGACGACAACTCGTCAGTTTTCGAAGCAGACATCAACGCCATCGCCGCCGCCGGAATCACGACCGGATGCAACGCGGCAGGTACCGAGTTCTGTCCGGGTGGGACGGTGACGAGAGGTCAGATGGCCGCCTTCCTACGGAGAGCAGCCGGAGTGCCGTCGAGCGCAACCGACTTCTTCACCGACGACGACTCGTCCATATTCGAAGCAGACATCAACGCCATCGCCGCCGCCGGGATCACGACCGGCTGCGACGCAGCAGACAGCGAATTCTGCCCGAGCGAGGAGGTGACTCGGGCTCAGATGGCCACATTCCTGGTCAGAGCTTTTGACCTCGTCGCCGGTCCGCCCGAACCCGCCCTCGACTTCGTCCTGGCCTTCACTGGAATCTGCAACGACGACCAGCTGGTCTGCGAAGACGAGATCTACTTTCCCGCCGACACTCCGTGGCAATTCGAGGAGGGTTGGTTCTATGTTCTTCCCTTCGAGCCCGGAGACCAGGAAGATTTCGAGTCGGTGGGCACGAGCTTCCGTGTGTGGCTCGATGGGGCGTCCATCCCGATGAGTCCCCAGGCCACCGAGACGGTGGGCGGAGAGTCGATTCGCCGGTTCACGGGGACACTGCCTCGCCTGCAGCCCGGCACTCACTCACTCGTCGGCGAATGGTGGTGGGCAGGAGAACCGCTATATCGAAGCGAGCTCACCGTCTACGTTCCCTAGCCGCCAGGGCCACGTGGCTAGAAGCCAGCGTGGTGACGGGCCACGAAAGCGTGTCCAGCAATCAACGGTGTATTGCCGCCATGTTCCGCCCATGGGCCAGGGCCCAAACCATGATGTCCGCTGAGCACAGCTGCGAGAGCCGGAAGGTTCATTCCGTCATTCTGGTGGGGGTCCGAACCTGGTCCAGCGTTCTAGGCATGGACGCCTCGCCCTCACCCGGTGCTCATGTTGACCGGATGAGGGTCGCCGGCGAGGAGACCTACTCGTACAGCGGAATCCAGCTGCTCCCGACGTTGGTGGGATCGTCGCCCACGAACACACCCTCGGTGTTCACGAGGACGTCACCCGTGAAGACAATCCTCATGTGGGGGGAGTGCATGTCGGGCACCCTGCACGGAATAATGTCTCCGAGGTGCAGTCGGATTGTATCGGGGTTGGGGCACGTGTAGAACTTCGCCAGAGCTGCGTAGCCCCTGGCAGGGTCGATGAGCAATTCGTCATCGCAGCCACCGTACACACCGTCGTCCCAGCCGGTCTCGAGGTTCCATCCGAACGGGAACCCATCATCATCGATGCTTGCAACCTCGACGCCTTGGAAGAAGATCTTGAAGTGGGCTTGGCGACCACCGTCGTTCAATCGCACGATGACCTCATCGTTGCTGACGTTCCGGATGACATTGACGCCCGGCGCCGCAGTATCGCCAGATACATCGTCGATAGGGGTCATGGCCATCGGCGCCGGCTGGGCAGCCACCGCCGGTAATGCCGCCAACATCGTCAACGCGCTGGTGACGACGACGAGAGGAACCAGGAATCGGGCCTTGCTGAACATGTTGCCTCCGATCGGCTCTTCAGAGCCAGCCATACCCCGGTGAAATCAAACGTAGCACACGCGGCTACGGGGCGTCCGGCCGATCCGGCGGCTTCCAGCCGCAAAAACTGCACTCAGGATCTGCTCCGCCCCGCAGGACGCCGGGCAAGGTCACAAAGGTCGCCAGGCAAGGTCAAAAAGGTCGCCGGGCAAGCAAGGCCTCAACCCTTTTTGCGGCTCGAGGAGCACCATGGCCACTGCATCCGGCGGACTTCCCAGCCAACCTGAGGCGACGCCTCTTCGTCGTTCTCGGGAGCCTTGCCTACGTGAATGCGCTGCTCGCCGAGGCGAACGACGTTCTCTTCACAGGCGCCGACAAACCGTGTCCATGATTTGGCGATTGATGTGATCGCCAGACTCGACATCACGATCGGGTGCAATCCATGGGACAAAGTCCCCGAGTGGCGCACCGCTACGAGAGGGTGTCGGCCAGCCAGCGATGTAATGGCGCCATCTTGCGCCAATGTGCCATCGCCCAACCAACGATGGCCGCTGAGCGCAGCTCCGGCGGGTGGCGGTAGTCCTCTCCGACCCAGAGGGCGTTGTATCTGATGAAGCGCTCCGGCATGGCTCCCTCCACGTCGTACCCGCGCGGCGTTGTCTTGTAATGCTCGCCCTTGACCTCGTACCCGGCTTTCTCGACCTTCTTCACGGCCGCCACCAACGGTTTCATTGTCGCCGGATCGGCTACGGCATCCCGATACAACACCCGGCGGTCCTCATCAAAACGATGGGCACCGACCCCGATCCCTGTCTTCGTGGCAGTCACACGCAGGTAGAACCCGGAAACAGCAGCCTTCCGCTCGCCCTCCCAGAACCAGAAATCCAGATGATTTTTGTATGGCGATTTGTCTTGCGAGAAACGGATATCTCGATTCACGCGGAAGATCGAGCCGTTCACCTTGGGCTGATATTCGACCGGCGCCACCTTCTGGAGCGCCTCGCCTGCGGCAATCACGAACTCCCTGGCGGGGGCCAGCCAATAGCTTTCGTAGTCGGCGCGATTCGCATCGAACCACTCCTTGGAGTTGTACCTGGAGAGGTTCTTGAGGAAGGTGGTGGTCTTGGTGGGGAACCCAGCGAACTCTGACATGGCTATCGCTCCTTGTGGCGGCGAGTGTTGCGTGGCGACCCCTCCCAGCGACCGTACCAGGAGCGAAGGACGGTTATAAGTGGGTCGATTCAGCGGCCGCTACGCTCCGGCCATGCAGTTTCCAGAAGAGTTTGTGTGGGGAGCGGCAACCTCTGCGTATCAGATAGAAGGCGGCCGACACGAGGGGGGCAAGGGCGAATCGATCTGGGATCGATTCGCGGACCTGGGCCGCATCGAAGTCTCAGGCGACACTGCATGTGATCACTTCCACCGGTACGCCGAAGACGTGGACCTCATGGCCGATCTCGGCATTGACGCATACCGGTTCTCGATCGCGTGGACGAGGGTGCTGCCTGATGGGGTTGGTCGCGTGAACCAAGAAGGACTCGATTTCTACAAGCGCCTCGTCGACTTGCTCCTCGAGAAAGACATCACTCCGTTTGCGACGTTGTACCACTGGGACCTGCCCCAAAGCTTGGAGGACGCCGGCGGCTGGCCGGCCCGAGCAACGGTTGACGCATTCGTTGAGTATGTCGATGTAACGACGGCCGCCCTCGGAGATCGCATCAAATACTGGACCACCCACAACGAGCCATGGGTATCGGCGTACATGGGCCACCTGGAAGGCGAGTTTGCTCCCGGCAGGAGCGACTGGGCAGAAGCCGTGGCAGCCAGCCACCACCTCTTGCTGTCCCACGGCCGCGCCCTCCCGGCGATTAGGTCCAACGTAGTAGGCGGTTCGGCAGGGATCGTGCTCGATTGCCGCCATTCCTATCCGGCGTCTGATCGGCCCGAGGATGTTGCCGCCAACCTCCACTTCGACGGGTTTCGCAACCGTTGGTTCTTCGATCCGGTCTTCGGCCAGGGCTATCCCGTAGACATGTGGGCCGCGTTTGACGAGCAGGGTCGAATCCGCCCGGGACTTGTGCAACCGGGCGATCTGGAAGAGATCGCAACCCCCATCGACTTCTTGGGCCTCAACTTCTATACGTCGCTTCCCATCTCGGCAGGCACCGAGGAAACCGAGGACAGCGGAGTCCCTCGCGGCGCCAACCCCCCACCGGGTTACACCGAAATGGGTTGGCCGATCGTGCCGCAGGCTTTGACAGAATTCTTGGTACGGCTCCAGGAGGATTACGACCCACCTGCGATCTATATCACCGAGAACGGCGCCAGCTTCAGTGACAGCCCGAACCAAAGCGGCGTCGTGGATGATCGACGCCGCATCGACTACCTCGACGCTCACTTTCGGACGGCAGCGAAAGCCATCGACCGAGACGTGAAGCTCAGAGGCTATTTCGTGTGGAGTCTCATGGACAACCTCGAATGGGCATCCGGTTTCAGCCAGCGGTTCGGGCTGGTTTGGGTAGACCATGCCACCGGCGAGCGCGTTCCCAAGCGGTCGTTCGACTGGTACCGCGAGTTCCTTCGCAATAGGTGAGCATTGGCAAGCTCGTATCGGCGAGCCCGCTCGTCGCCGACTGCGCTCAACCGGGAAAGAGGGTGAGGTCGTCGCGCGCCGCTTCCAACGGGACGTAGGCAGGGACCTCATGGTGCGGCGTATCGAGATACACCTTGGCCTCAGGGGCTTGCGCGAACTTTCCATGGCTCCATCGGACCTCCACATGACCCGCCACCGTCTGGAGTGTGCCTGAATCGTGATCGCGGAACTCTGCTCCGAAGGCAACGATCGGCTGGCCTCGATCAGCGACCGCCCACTGTCGAAAGGAGACGAAACGATGGGAAGCCCGAAGATCCCAGGGCGTTTTGACGCGGTAGGCCAGCGGCTCGCCGGCGACCGAACGTCCGAGCACGAAGTAGGGAGCTGACTGCAGTCGCAGCAATCGCCACACCATCTCCTCTTGCGCCCTCTTCGAGGGCACGGCCGCCTGCCACCGCGCCGACGACACCCGGGCAACCTCGGCGGTGAAAGCTCGATAGGCACCACGAGCGTCTCCTTGCAGGCGACGAGGCAGTTGGCGCTTGAGAGCTACCCGATCGGGGCGGGTGAGGTCGGCAACCTTGGCGGGAAGGGCAACTCCCGAGACCAAAGGGCGGCAGAGCTCGTAGAGGTCTTGGTAGGCGGCACCTGCCGTCTCCTCGAACCAATCCTGATCCGGTGCGGCGGACCCGTCGAACAGATTTCCGGGCGACGAGTTCATCAGGATGTTCGAGCCGTACTTGCACGAGATCAGGAATACGTGATCGACGCGCAGGTCTGCCGGGATCTGTTCGTAACCAGGGGGGCGGTGAGCGCCCTTCCATTCGACTACCCACGGGGGACGACCCCGCAACCCCTCCACGGATCGAGCAAACCGCACTCCGTTGACCCATGCGGTGTGGAACTCGGTTGAGTGACTACCGACCCGGTACGCGCCAAGCAGCCGGTCGTACACCTCCTCATCGACGTTCTGGAAGGCGGTCGGACGGATGCTGAGCGCATGGACGAGGTCGGAGAAGCCGAACATCCCCAAGCCGGTGATGATCTCGGTGATCTCGGTGCGAAGCGCGGGCACGGCTCAAGCGTCGCGGAACAAGCGCCGGAACTGGATCTGCGCACCGATGAGCTCGGATGGCAACTCTTCTGCCCCGTACACCGGCAGGAAGGTGTACACATCAACGGCAACCTCGGACAACTTCATCCAACCGAGAACTGCGTCACTCCAACGTTCTTCCAGCAGTGCCGTCCTGAGCGCATGCGCCTCATCCGACGAAAGCAGGGCCGGATCGCTGTCCGCCACGAGCTCGAGGGCCAGCACTCGTTGCAGCACGTCCACGTCCTCGGCCAGGTAGACCTCGGGCGGATCGTTCCGGACCACCGCATAGGCAACGCCGTTCATTCGGCGGTCGGTCCGTCTGGATCGCGCCAGTAGCGGGCGAGCTGCTCATCACGTCGATTCTCGAGCTCGTCCTCGGTCCAGTACCCGGCTAGTTGGTCTTCCTCACCGGCCGCATATTGCCGCAGGCGCCGCACCCCATTCGAGTCGAACATCTCGACGGCATCCCACACGTTGCCGGGGCCGACCGCGCGGAGCGCCTTGTCGCCGTCGCTACCCGGTCGCGGCAAGTTCGAGGTGACGATCAGCAGCCGAGCGTCAGGGCTGAGCGATTTGAGAACATGGGCACGGCCGAGCGTCTTCCACAATGTGTCGGTGCGCAGCAGGCCCGGCCGGACAGTGGTGAAGGCGCCCGACACGTCGACGAGGAACTCACGTCCCGTCTGGTCCACGACGCGCAGGTTGAACTGAACACCAGATTTCGGCACTTTGTGCGCCTCTTCGAGAACCTCGAAGCCTGCCTCTTCGAGTACCGCTTTGGCGAGGTCTTGAGCTTTCTTGCCCTCCATCGTCGCCCGCCGTTGAAAATGCTCGGTGCGCTCATCGGGCGTCGAGTTCGGAGGGAGCTCGATGGGAAGCCGCTCTTGATGAGTCTCTTCGGGTAGGCGAGGCCGGAACCGTTCCTTCTCCGACTCGTATCGGGCTTTGGCGATCTCCACGTAACTGCTGTCGAGGTCGTAGCCGACACTGCGGCGGCCGGACCGCACAGCCGCTACGAGGGTGGTACCCGACCCGAGGAAAGGATCAAGAACGAGATCGTGCTCAAATGTGTAGAGCTCGATGAGCCGGCGAGGCAGCTCCACCGGGAACGGCGCCGGATGTTGCACGCGCCGGGCGCTCTCGGCCGGGATCCGCCACACGTCGAGGGTGGCCTCCATGAATTCGTCCACCGGCATGGTGTTCTCGAACGGATAGCCATTACGCTGTCGATGCTGGCGACTGCGGGCGCGGTCGAAGCGGCCCTTGGAAGCAACGATGACGCGCTCGGTGATGTCGCGAAGAACCGGGTTGGTTGCCTTGTTGAACGACCCCCAGGCAACCGAGCCGGAAGCTCCTTCGGCTTTCTGCCAGATGATCTCGCCGCGCAGCAGGAGACCGAGGTCGTCTTGAAGGATGCGGATGACATCGGCGGACAAGCTGCGATACGGCTTGCGACCCAGGTTGGCGACGTTGACAGCGATCCGCCCACCCGGTTCGAGGGTTCGTTTGCACTCCGCAAACACATCACGCAACATCTCGAGGTACTCCACGTACGAAGCGGGAACGCCGGGCCGGGCCTTGTCGCTGGTTCCCGTAACGGCCTGCTCGTATTCCTTCCCGACGAAGTACGGGGGCGACGTCACGACGAGGGCAACCGAGGCATCGGGAATCGCCGACATGTCGCGAGCGTCCCCGAGGATGCATGGAGGGTCGGGCAGATCGAACGGGCCTGCCGCGAGCTGATCATCGTCGGACAGTTCGGGCGGGCTGAACCTAGCGTAGAACGCGGAGGCATCGTGGTTCTCGCGCCGGCCCACCCCAAACGCCGACGTCTCGGTTCCTCGCGCCTCGCTCGTTTCGTCAATGGATCCTGCGTCGCTCATCGCTAGGAGACGTTACCGTCCGGCAGCGACAGATTCCGTCCCAACAGGCTCGATCCCCAAGGACTAGTCATTCAGGGGAAACCTAGATTGGCCACCTGGTTTGTGTTGAGCCTGCCACGCTGAGTGGTACGGTTGCCTCGAACGTGCCTTCGGGAAGCCTGACAAGGGGGGCACTTTGGGGGGTCTGGCTGCGACTATATGGGAATGGTCGCCGCTGGGCATGACGGATAACAGCCAGGGAAACTGAAGCCCGTCAGGTAGATGAAGGGTGCGGCTCAGGCCGCACCCTTCTCTTGGCTCTCTCGACGAGTTCCCTCCGCTGTCTACGGAACTCGCGGGGCCTGCGCCCACGAGCGGGCGAGGTCAGGACCTGCCGACAACCTCGTCCATCCGTTCGAAAGCCTGACGCAATATCTCCGGTGAGGTGGCAAAGTTGAGGCGGGCGAAACCCCGGTCGGGACCGAAATCCAAGCCGGGGCTCAGCGCAACTCTCGCATCGCGGAGCAGAAGATCGTATGGCTCTTCTTCCCATCCCAGATCGCGAAAGTCCAGCCACGCAAGATAGGTCGCCTCGGGAACTGCATGACCAATGCCGTTTCTACGAGCCCATTCATCAACGCCCGCCCGGTTGGCGGCCAACACCTCTTTGGTCTCGTGCAGCCAAGGCGTACCGCTTTGCCATGCCACCGCCGAAGCGCGAACGTTGACGGCGCGCGGATGGCCGACGAGCGACGAAGGCAACGCTGCGAACCGCTTGGCCAACTCGGCAGAGCCGAAAAACACGACGCCGCAGCCGATCCCGGCGATATTGAAAGACTTGGATGCCGCCATGATCGTGAGCGTGCGAGGCTGTGCCTCGGGGAGCACAGCGGTAGGCAGGTGGGCAAAGCCGTCGTACACGAGATCGGCATGGATCTCATCGGAGATGATGATGAGGTCGTGGCGAGCGGCGATCGCGGCGATCCCTTCGAGCTCCACGGGTGTGAATGCTCGACCAGACGGGTTGTGCGGGCTGGACAGAAGAACCGCCCTCGCGTCTTTGGCGATGGTCGCAACATGCTCGAGGTCGACCGCCCATTCGCCCGTCAGCGGACAAGGCAGAAACCGCCGACCGGCGGTCTTGATAGCCAACGGAAACGGCGGATAGATCGGAGTAAGGACAATGATGCCGTCACCTGGCTCGGTGAAGACGGAAATCGCAGCTGCCACGGCCTGCATCACATCGGACGTGATTGCCGCATGGCTGGGATCGGGGGCATAGCCGTGCTGGTCTGCAAACCATCGAGCGGCGGCTTCAATGGTCGCGGCGCCTTCTCGAAGATGGGTATAGCCAAGGTCGCCGACATCGAGGAACTGCCGCAGGGTCTCCAGGATCGGTTCGGCCACCGGGAAGTCCATGTCGGCAACCCACAAGGGGATCACGTCTTTGGGATAGCGTGTCCATTTCACCCCGGTCCGTTTCCGAGCCTCATCGAGCGAGAAGTGATACCGCGCCTGCGCCATGGCCAGCGAGTGTAGGACGCTCCCCGAAGTGCAGCGCTCTCGGTGAAGCCGACCTAGGGTCAGCATGTGTGCTTCTCACCCGAAGTCGACTTGGTCGCCGGTATCACCATCGCCGCGATCGGCGTCGACACCGTTCGCCAGGTTGAACTTCCCCGCCAGCGAGCCATCGCCGCCCTGCCGCTGATCTTCGGGATCCACCAGATCTCGGAATCGTTCGTGTGGTGGGGGTTGGACGGCAGGATTGCCACGCCGATAGGGAGCCTCTTCACAGGGGTGTATCTCGCCCTGGCATTTGGCCTTCTCCCGTGGTTCGTTCCCTGGGCGACCCGCCGTCTCGAGCTCGACCCCACGCGCCGAGCGGCCATGGCGGCGCTCGTTGTTGTTGGCGCGTCCGTGAGCGCCATCCTCACATGGGCCGTGGTCGCAGCACCCGTCGCGGTGGTGGACGGGGGGCACTACCTCAGCTACCGACCACAACTCACCATGGGTGGCTACCTGGCGGCTGCGTACGTCGTGACGACCTGTGGTGCTCTTCTCCTGTCGTCCGACCGCTACCTGGTGTTGTTCGGCGCCGTGAACCTCTTGGCGGTGAGTGTGCTCGCCCTCTTTCTGATGTCGGGCGTCATCTCCCTCTGGTGCGCCTGGGCGGCCGTTACGAGCGCCTCGATCCTCTGGTATCTCCGAAGAACCAACCAACTTCGCGCCCGCCTCGAGCCGATTGGCACCGTCACCTAAGCGCTGGCCGGCGGCGGTCGTCGGTTGGCAGGACGACGCTCCCGTGGCGAGGCTCAACCCTGTGGATCGACTCGCGCGGGAGACTTCTGGAAGGCGCCCACCAACTTCCGAGCCCAGGTGTAGTGGCTCGAGGTCGCCGAGACGGCGTAGCTGCCGACCGAGGTGGTCCCCGTCCAGCGATATCGTTGCTTCTCGAACAAGGCGTCGGCTTCATAGGATTCGATGACGGCTCGCACTCGTTGATAGGAACTGTGTAGGTGTTCGAGCGTCATCTCCCAGGAGTCCGATTTGGTCCTGAGCCAGATGGCTTCGTTGAGAGCAGGAGTTTCTGACCAGCGATACCCGACGGCAGGCATCACCGGCATTTCGCCGGCAGAGCCGATCTCTTCCCAACCCAAGAACATCTCATGCCAGGCGTCGAGGTGGGCCAGCAGATCCTTGATGGACCATTCGCCGCAGGCACCAGGCTCAGAACGCGACTCCGGCGGGATGAGATCAACCGTGGCGAGAAGCCGGTCAAATTCGTCATTCATTTGCTCGAGCAATCCCGATTGGGTGTTGGGTCGGGTCATAGGGCAGAGACTGCACCCGTTCGTGTATCAGCTCAAGGGGACTTGGTCACTGATCCCCGGGTCGTGTGGGCGCCGGCCAGCAAGAGCTCGAAGTAGTTGCACGATGCACCAATGGCGCACACTGAGCCATAGGTTCAACGTTTGATGGCGATGTTCTTCCAGGTGTAATAGCCGTCGAGGCCGGCCTGTCCCTTCTCGCGGCCAAAGCCCGAGTTCTTGAATCCCCCGAATGGGGCTTCGATGGCGGGCAGAAACCACTCGTTGACGAAGACCTGGCCTGCTTCGAGCCGCTCGGCCAGATGCATGACCCGTTCCAAGTCGTTGCCAAAAACCCCCGCTACCAGTCCGAAGTCGGAGTCGTTGGCGATGGTGAGCGCTTCACCGGTTTCTGAGTAGGGGATGACGGAGAGCACCGGGCCGAATATCTCTTCACGAGCAATCGTCATGTCGTTGGACACGCCAACCATCACCGTCGGCTCATAGAAGTACCCGCCATTCGATTCGATGCGGCTGCCGCCCGTCGCCACGGTGGCGCCGTCCTCGCGACCCTTCCGGACATATTGATCGACGCGGCCGATCTGCTGTTTCGAAATGATCGCTCCCACGTCGGGGTTGCCGATCCCGGGGCCAACTTCGAGCGACTGCGCCATCGCAACGACCCGGTCGACGATCTCGTCGTGCATCGCCTCAGGAACGAGGAGGCGCGACAACGCTGAGCACACCTGACCAGCGTTGGAAAAGATCCCCCACCGAGTCTGCTCCACGACGACGTCGAGATCGGCGTCCGCCAGGACGATCCCAGCCGACTTGCCGCCGAGTTCGACGATCGCCGGGATGATCGAATCGGCCGCCGAGTGCAGGATCTTCCGGCCCGTGTCCACCGACCCGGTGAAGGTGATTTGATCGATGTCGCGGTGGCGGGCGAGAGCCTCGCCGGCGTCGTGCCCGAAGCCGCAGACGATGTTGACGGCACCCTTGGGGAGGCCAACCTCTTCGGCTGCTCGAGCAAGATAGGTGACGGTGAGCGGATCGAGCTCAGGCGATTTCACTACGACTGCGTTTCCCGCAGCCAGGGCGGGGCCGACACCGCGAGCAGTCAGCTCGAAGGGGTAGTTCCACGGCACGATGTGCGCTGACACACCAAATGGGATTGGCATGGCGTAGTCGGTGTAGCCGTCACCGAGCGGGATATATCGGCCTTCGAGTTTGTCGGCGAGGCCGCCGTAGTACTCGAGGAAGCGGCTTGCACCCGCCACCTCCCACTCCGACTCCTGAAGCGTCTTCCCGGAGTCGAGGGTGAGGAGGTTGGAGATCTCGTCGGAATTGTCATGGATCCAGCGTGCCATGTCTCCCAGGAGCCGCCCCCGGTCAGCCGGTCGCATTTGCAGCAACGAGCGGCTCTCGACAGCTTCTCGTGCCGCCACGACGGCCCGTTCGATGTCGAGTGTTGTGCCGCGCGCGACTTCCGCGATCGGTTCGCCGGTTGCGGGATCGTCGACCTCTATGCGCTGCTCGCCCGACCCGTCGACCCATTCGCCGCCGATGAAGTTCTGGTAATAGTCGGTCATGTCGCAGGCAGGGTACCTTGGGGCCCCTGCTTCCCGGGCCTTGGAACAGGAGTGGCTCACAGCCGGATTGGAAAGTGGCGGACATCTGTTTGGGCTCGCCAGGCTTAGGGCGTGTCACAGGTGACACCGGATGTGAACCCGGCGGCGATGAACGCATCTGTCGGTCGGCCCGCCGGCTCCGCCCCGGCAGCTGGCGAAACCGGGTATTCGGGCCAGAACAGCCAACCCCTGGTCGCGCCCGTCCTCGCCAAAGCGCTGCCGTCGCCGTCGATCGCGAACCAGAACAAGCCAACAGCATCGTCAGCTACGTCCGAGATGAACAGACGCGGCCCATACACCTCGCGAAGTCGTCCGAGGGTGTCCCCTGAAAAGATGCCATCCTCCGTGCCGACGGCCGAATCGCGCCACAAACCGGCACCGGCGAATACCGGCTCATCGAGCCGAGCCGTCATGTCGCCGGAGGCGGAGTCCCAATCGGTGAATACTGCACCGAGCGATCCTTCCCACGAGACGATGCGGGCGATCGACCCCGGACAGCCAGGCCACAGGTACTGGTTCGCCGAATCCGATGGGTCTCCCCATCCGGTGTCAAACGATGGTGGCCCAAGGAGCCCGGTCAGCACCGCCACCGTCTCGTCGGGATCGGCGCCGAAGCTGACAACGCCGAGACCGTCTGACGTCAGGGCGAGATCGGCACCGACCGTCGTGGAGGGTGCCAGCGTCGTCGACGTGCTGGTGGTGGTGGTGGTGGTGGTGGTGGTCGGAGTCGTTGTTGTCGTGAAGGTAGTGACGGTGCCGGAATTCGTCGTCGACACTCTTGCAGTCGAGACTGTCGTCGTTGAAGTCTCCACAGACGGGCTGGAGCACGCCGTGAGAAGCACCAGGAACGCAACCGAGAGCCGCATGACCTTGGGCACAGCACCCCCCTTTCGGCCGGATACTCCTCCCAATCACCACCGTCCGGGTAGAGGACAATGACAGTATCGGCATCAACCACGGCGGGACGGCATCCACCATGCCGCCGCGAAGACACGGTCCACCAACCGACGTCGTTTTCTAAGAGCGGTCGGCTCGAATCATCGCCGCTTTGCGGCCGTGGCCAACGTCATGGGTCGTCTCAATGGAGATGTTCGTGAACCCGGCCTCGGTCAGCATCTCGATGAACTCGGCTTTGCCCAGTGCGCCGGCTCCGCACGCAACCCACTCCTCACCTTCGACATCAGGGAGTGGTTCATCGCCGGCAACAACATCGGAGACAGCCATTCTCCCGCCTTGGCGCAACACTCGGAACATCTCGGCGAACACCGGGGTCTTGTCTGGTGCGAGACTGATCACACAGTTGGATATCACGACATCAACCGATCCATCTGCCAAGGGAACCCTCTCCATCAGCCCCTGAAGAAACCTGACATTGCTCACGCCGGCGTCCGCCGCGTTCTTCGAGGCGATGTCGACCATCTCCTGGAGCATGTCGAGGCCGTAGGCCATCCCGTCGGGCGCAACTCGCCGTGCGGAGAGGATCACGTCGATACCACCGCCCGATCCGAGGTCGAGGACAGTCTCGCCATTTGTGAGGTCGGCGAGCAGATAGGGATTGCCGCAGCCCATCGACAAGTCGGCGGCGGCCTTCGGCACGTGAACGATGGATTCGTCGTCGTAGAGGTGGGCTCCCCAGCGATCATCGCTCAGCACATCGACATCGCGATCGGCGCCTCCCTCTGCAGCTCGTAGGTAATAGGACCTCACGGCATCGTGGATCGAATCAGTGCTCATGTCTTGACCTCGATTGCTTCGGTGAATTCAGCTGGTACCCGGCCCATGATGACCTCGGCTGCAGATGGGAATTCCGAGATGCACGCATCGTTGGTCCGCCACTGGCTCGAAGTCCCGACCCGCTCGACCAGCACGAATCGCACCTCTGCCAGCTTGGCCAGATGATGCGAGACGGTTGACTGGCCGACATCGAGCCGATCGGTGATCTCCCCCACTGACATCGACCGCCCTTCGGTGGACAGCAGGTGAAGGATGAGAATGCGCGTCGGGTCCGCCATCGCTTGAAACCACTGCGACCACTCGTCCGCATGGGATCGATCTATTCGAGACTGATTCATCGATAATCGACGATAATCGATGAATCCAGACCTGTCAATGGCTCTCGTGAGCCCATCGAGGCCGACGGCTACGCTGCCGAGCCGAAGAACCATGCCAGATCTCAGCCCAACCGACCGCCTCAATCTGATCTCGCAGCAAGGCCTGTGTATCGGATGTGGCATGTGCCAGGACATTGCGGGCGACGAAGTCATCCGGTGCACCCTCACCCCCAACGGCTACGAACGTCCGGTGATTGTCGGGGATCTCGACCACGGAACCGTGGACGCCATATATTCCGTGTGCCCCGGCACCACGGTGACAGGGCTTCCCAAGGCGCTGGCAGCCGGCTCCGTTATCGACCCGGTGTGGGGTCCCTGGCGCCAACTCGTTCTCGCCTGGGCGGCCGACCCGAAGGTTCGCCATGTCGGCTCGACCGGTGGGGTGCTCACCGCGCTGGGCATGCACCTCCTCGACACGGGAAAGGTCGATGCGGTGCTGCATGCTGGCCCCTCTCTCTCTGAACCCGGATTCGGAGAGGCGCGAATTTCCCGTTCGGCTGACGAGGTGCTCGACGCAACCGGATCTCGCTACGGCCCTACCGCTGTCCTCACTCGCCTCGCCGAAGCGCTCAACACGTCCCGGCGCCTCGCCGTGATAGCCAAGCCATGCGATCTTTCTGCGCTGCGTCTGAGGGCCCGTAGTGACGCGCGAATCGAAGACCAAGTGCGGTTTTGGCTGACCATGGTCTGCGGCGGGATCATGGCTCCCGATGGCCTGGCCGAGCGGATGGGATGGTTCGGCATCGACCCTGACGAGGTGACCGCCGTTCGATATCGGGGCCACGGCTGCCCCGGGCCGACCCGCTTCGAGCTGGGCGACAACCCGGCGGTCGAGAAGAGCTACCTCGACTTCTGGGGCGACGACGAGAGTCAATGGACGCTGCCCTACCGATGCAAGATCTGCCCCGACGGGACGGGCGAGGCGGCCGACATCGTCGCCGCCGACACATGGCCCGGCGGCTCTCCCACCGAAGAGATGCTCGCCGACGACCCCGGCTCGAACGTCGTGATCGCCCGTACCGCAACCGGCGACACATTGCTGGCGGCCGCGGTGGAAAGCGGGCATCTCGTCATGGGAACAGGTTCGTCGATCACCGAGTTGGATCTCTGGCAGCCCCACCACGTGCGAAAGAAGAAGGCGAGCTGGGCGCGCCAACTGGGTCGTCGGTGGGCGGGCGTCATTCCCATCGAGCTCGATGGCCTTCGCGCCGAGCAGCTGGCTGCCACTCGACCGGAAGCCGAGCTTATTGAGGAGGCAAGAGGAAGCTACGCCCGCGTCCTCGGCGGTCGAGCCGACGAACCCGTTCCCATAGCCGCAGACCCAACCGACTAGGGCCCGCCTTCCAACCGGCCAACTTCTTGGCCATTCGAGAAGATGACGAGGTCGACCGGCCCCTCAGGTTCGACGACCCCGAATATCTGGTCGTCGCTCAGCGGCACGTTGACGTCGGCTTGATTCCTTCCGGTAGCAAGTACCTCGAGGTCGCCGAAGTTGCCGAAAGGCACGACTGCCACCACGCCCTCTGCCCGCATCACACAGACTCCCCAGACCGCAGGTCTACCGCTCTCGGAGCAGGCGAACACCACGCCCATCTCGCCTGCAGCCTCGGCGAACTTGGGCACAGTGGCCGACTCGATGCGGAGGGCCACGGCAGGGTGGTTGCTCGGCACCCGGACCGCTCGAATGTCCTCTGGCTGAGTGGGCGTTCCCGAGCAGGCCGTCAACGCCAGAAGGATGGCGGCACCGATGAAATACGGCTGGGGCCGACCTGAACACGGCATGCGAGAACCCTATCCGGGTGCTGGGAACCCGGCAGCCATCGGCAGCTGAGAAGTGACGCAGGCCTCTGGATCAGTGGCCGTCTCGAGAATCATGTGGAGTGCGAGCCAAAAGGAGGTGCGCAGTGCGCAAGCTTGATTTGCTCTTGGTCGCTGAATCGGCGCCAGTCTGCCCGGGCTCGATACCTCAGACCGCAGCCAAATATTGCCGTGCCCCGTCGGCGGCCAGCTTGGCTTGCCGCTGAAACGCGGCGTTCAGCAAGCGGCCGAATGGACGTAGCCACCTCGGCGGCGTGGATTCATTTCGGAACGTGATCATGGTCCCGGTGTCGGCAGGTTCGAAGGTCAACCAGTCGACAGACCAGAAGCCGGCGATGGTGCCTTCGTAACGAACCAGGCTGCCCGGCACGACATCGACCAGCGTGGATCGAGCCGTCATGCGAACCGGGCCTCGCACGATGACTGACTCATAACTGGAGCCGGGTTCCAGTCGCTCGCCACCCACACGGGCAGAGCTGCGCACGTTGGGGTTCCACCGATGCAGCTCTGCCATGTCGGCCAGGAGTTCGAAAGCCTCCGACGGGCTCTGGGCGACGTCGACGTGTCCTTCGAACCCAATCACTGCTCAACCGGTGTCATGCTCGGGTTCAGATCGAACTCGACGTTGGCGGCTGGCGTCGTTGAAGGCCGCTACCGCCGTGAACATCGCCAGCACTCCAATCGCCCCGACCGGCGGGAACCAGAAGAAGACCAACAGCCCTACTCCCGGCAGCACCCCAAAAGCAATCATCATGCTGCCAAGGTGCGGATTTCGACGCCGGACCGTCAGCCCGGCCACGATCACCAGGGCAGCCAGCGATGCCCCAACCGCTCCCAGCACGCGCCCGTAGAGCGGCCCTCCGTCGTCGGTGGTGCCGTTTCCAATCCCTACAAACGCCATCGCCAAGGCGATGAATCCCGCTGAGTACCGCCACCATCCAGTCTTGAAATTGGCCATCGTCGTCTCCGTTCGTTCGGAGAGCGCAGTCCGGGCAAGATCCCAACCGAGGTGACCCCACATCGAGAACGATCGCACGCCGCCGCCTTCATCACGAACACGATCCCTCAACAGCTGGATCATCGGCTCGGCGTAAACCTCGCGATATTCGGCCGGGTAGGCATGCAGCAACGCCCGGTACAACCGCTCGTGGCCACTCATGTCACCCCTCCGAGTTTCGGATCGAGACGATGTTGGGTCTTGGCCCGAGCGGTCTGCACCAGACGCTCCAGACGCTCGGTCTCGGCGCTCAGCACCCTCGCTCCGAACCCCGTGGTTCGGTAGTAGCGGCGTCGCTCATCGTCCATCTCAGGGTCGGGTCGCTCATCGGTCTCTTCCAAGAGACCTGCGCTCAACATTCGTTTGATCGCCCCGTACAGAGTCCCGGGACCCATGGTGACCTCACCATCGGTCATCTGTTCAACTTCGCGCATCACGGCATAGCCGTGCTTTTCGCCGTCCGCGAGCGCCAACAGCACATGCAGTTGAGCGCCTGGAAGGGGAAGAAGATCTTGCGGGTCTACGGAATCCTTTGCCATGCGGAAACGATCACCTTTCGTAGACAACCGTGGCCACGGTGTGTCGCCAACAGATATATCGTAGGTCGATATAGTTGTCAAGACCTGATTCGAACGAAACCCCATCCGCGGCCACATCGCTAGCGTGAACGGATGCCGCCTGACCTTCCGATCATCGACGAGCTAGTCACGTTTGTGTACTCGACCGACCTTGAACGAAGCCATGGGTTCTATGCCGGAGTGCTCGGCTTGGAGATGGTCCTGGATCAGGGCGCGTGCCGGATCTATCGCGTGACCAACACGGCGTACATCGGCGTGTGCAACCATCGGAAGCCCGGGCCCGACGGAGTGGTCGTAACGATTGTGTCTCAGGACGTCGACGGTTGGTTCGCCAAGCTCACGAGCGCAGGGATCTCGACCGACGGGCCTCCGCGCCACAATGACCGTTTCGACATCTATCACTTCTTCGCCACGGATCCCGATGGGCATCACATCGAGTTCCAACGGTTCGGCACCAGCTGGCCGGGGCCGGAGGGCGCCAAGGGCTGATTGCTCATGATCAAGGAGATGAAATGGACATTCCGAAGCCCACCGATGCCGACAAGGACTATTTTCGCTCGCTCGTCCCGAACGATGACCGTATCGAGGTGAAGCCGATGTTCGGCAACATCGCCGGGTTCGTGAACGGCAACATGTTCATGGGCTTGTTCGGGCCTCACGTGGGGGTTCGCCTCGACGATGCCGACCGCGAGGAGCTGCGAGCCATCGACGGCACAGGAGACTTTGGACCGGCCGGTCGACCGATGAAGGAGTACGTGTCGCTGCCTGAAGCCTGGCGAACGGACCCCGAGGCGTCAGAGCCATGGATCCACAAAGCGCTGGCTCACACTGCGGCTATGCCTGCCAAAGCAAAGAAGCCCAAAAAGAAGAAATAGCGCGAGCAGTTGCACGTGAATCAATAGTCCCCCCAGCTTTGCTGGGGGGAAAGTACCGCAGACCGCCGACAGCGGGCTGGGGTAGGGGGGTGCCTGGCTAGCGAGCCCGGCTACGACCTGGCGCGTTTGTAGCGGTGCGCCGATAGCGGGGCAAAGATTGCGATGATCAACACAATCCAGATCAGTGTGTAAAGAACCGCGTTCTGCAACGGCCACACCGTCGGCTCGGGCGTGCCCAAGGGAATGTTTCCGAAGAGCTCCCTTGCAGCCTGAGTCGCAGAAGAGACCGGATTCCATTCGGCGAAGATGCGCAGCGCCGTCGGCAGGTTCTCGCTCGGGACGAACGTGTTGGCCACGAACGTCAGGGGAAAGATGACCACGAACGCAGCGTTGTTGATGACCTCGACACTCGGCACGATCAGGCCGACGTAGGCCATGATCCACGAGAACGCGTACGCAAACAACAGGAGCAACGCGAACCCGGCCAGCGCACTCAGGAAGCTGGTGTGGATGCGCCATCCGACGAGCAGACCCGTCAGGGCCATGATGAGAAGGGTGAGGACGTTGTACATGATGTCGCTGGCCGTTCGACCGATCAGGACCGCCGATTGGGACATGGGGAGTGACCGGAAACGATCGATGATGCCCTTCTGCATGTCCTCGGCGAGGCCAGCCCCCGTGAAGGTCGCGCCGAACACAACCGTCTGGACAAAGATGCCCGCAATGAGGAACTCGCGATACGAGCCGCCCGGGATATCAATCGAGTTGCCGAACACATAGGCGAACAACAGCACGAACATGATGGGGGAGATGAGTATGAACATCAGGACCTCGGGAACCCGACGGATCTTGATGAAGTTGCGTTTGGCTATGACCGCCGTGTCGGCGACGGTGGTGCGAAAATCTGTCACAAGGCAAGCGTCTCGGTTGACTCTGGCTGAGCAGAACTGTCTTCGTCCGGCTCTGCGACGTGTCCGGTGAGGGAAAGAAACACATCGTCGAGGGTTGGCCGGCGCAGGCCTACATCCACCACATCGATGGCTTCGGCATCGAGCGCTCGCAGCGCTTTCATCAGCGTGGGAGCGCCGCCTTCGATGGGTACGGTCAGTTTGTGTGCCCGACCCTCTTCATGGATTTCACCGATGGCGAACGACTCCATGATCCGTCGGGCCGCCTGAACCGAGTCGAGCGACGATGCCGTCAACTCGATGCGATCGCCGCCGACCATCGACTTGAGCTCGTCGGCGGTGCCGTGAGCAATCTCGAGGCCGTGATCGATCACAACGATGTCATCGGCGAGCCGATCTGCCTCTTCGAGATACTGCGTCGTCAACAGAAGGGTGGTACCTCTGGTGACGAGTTCGCGTATGACCGTCCACATATCCGTCCGGCTGCGAGGATCCAGCCCGGTGGTCGGCTCGTCGAGAAACAGGATCGGCGGCTCCGCAATGAGCGCTCCCGCCAGGTCGAGGCGCCGACGCATCCCCCCTGAATACGTCTTCACGGGCCGATCGGCGGCGTCGTTCAGATCGAACTGGTCGAGCAACGCTCGGGCGCGTGTCCGTGCTTGCTGTCTACCCAGGTGATACAAACGGCCAATCATGTCGAGGTTCTCAAAGCCTGACAGATGCTCGTCTACGGCGGCAAACTGGCCTGATAGGCCGATCTTCTTGCGCACCTCCTCCGGTTCTTTGAGCACGTCGATCCCGGCAACGTGTGCCGACCCCGAGTCGGGCATGGTGAGTGTGGCGAGGATCGAGACAGCCGTGGTCTTGCCGGCGCCGTTGGGTCCCAACAGCCCCACGACCGTGGCTTCCTCGACTGCGAGGTCGAGACCGGCCAGGGCGATGACATCGCCGTATGTCTTCACGAGCTGGTGTGCTTCGATGATGCTCACGCTCGTGCATTCAAACACAGCGATCGTTTCGGTGGTGTTGGTTTTGATCGGCGGTATCGTTGTCGGCATGACCCAGCAAGCGACCGCTATCACGGCTTCCGTCGAACTAGCCCGGCGCTTGCGCGACGCGGGCCTCGGATGGGAGCCAACCGCCGGCGACCGGTTTCACATCCCCGACCGTGGGCTCGACGACCGTGTCTGGTCCATCGCCGACATGGTGATCGAGGGGCGCGACGACATCCTCGGTCGCCGCGAGCTGGCGTTCAATGGCAGTGTGGAGTGGGCGCTCGATTCAATCTTCGAACACGAGGTCGTGTGGCTTCCCACCGAGGGCCAGTTGCGCACCCTGCTCGACGATCAATTCATTGCGCTCACCCGTGACGACGATGACGGCTATGCCTGCGTGGTCCGCATCGACGAGGTGCCCACGACCTTTGTGGCCGGCACAGCCGCAGACGCGTACGCCACCGGCTTGCTGGCAACGCTCGAATAGACCTCAGGCGGAATAGACCGCCGATGGTTGGCCCAGTAGATCGAGCTTCGGCTCGACCCCCCACCCGGGAAGGTCCGGAGCCCGGGTGAACCCACCGAGGTTGCGAGCACCGCCGGTGCATGGGTCAACCGTCAGCATCTCGTGACACATCCAGGTGGCCCGCTGAAAACGATTGGGAGTCGACTGCGCCAGGTGGGCGGCCACCGTGTCGGCCAACACGCTGCCGCCGGTCGCTTCGATGTTCATTCGAATGCCGAATTCCACACAGAGGTCACGGATACGGGCGGCTCTGGTGAGGCCTCCGACCCGCTCGATCTTCAAGCCGATCACCTCGCATGCTCGATCAGACTGCGCTCTGACGACGTCCGCGTAGTTCACGATGATCTCATCCAGGATGATCGGCTGAGTAGTGGCCCGACGCACCTGGAGGCACTCTTCGTACGTCTGGCAGGGCTGCTCGAAGTAGGCGTCGACGTCGGCGGTCTGGTTCATGAGTCGGATCGTCTGGTCGGGGAGCATGGCTCGATTGGCGTCGAAGGTCACCGAGTCGCCTGCCGGAAGCGCAGCGGCGATGGCCCTGATTCGGGCAACGTCTTCGGCAACGTCGGAGCCCACTTTGGGCGAATGCACGCGGTAGCCCTGCTCGTGACGGCGGAGAACATCGGCCACCATTGCTTCCGGTTCGTCGGTGCCGATGGAGCTCTGGATGGTGAGGTCCTGGTCGATACCTCCCCCCAGCAGGTCGTGGACAGGGAGCCCGACGGACTTGCCGAGAATGTCCCAGCAGGCCTGATCAATCGGCGACTTGGCATACAGATGGCCGGGAAGGGCGACCTCCATGACGGCATTGAGAACGCTGGTCTTGCGTGGGTCCATGCCGAGCACTGCCGGCGCCATCTCTTCTATGGCTACCCGGATCCCGCCCGGGAAAGCGGGCAGGTACGTGGAGCCCCACGGGCACCCCTCCCCCCAGCCAACCAGACCGGTGTCGGTTTCGATGCGAACGAACGTCGAATCGAGCTTCTCGAACAGAAGTCGCCCACCCGACAACCGGTAGGGGTGGGTGAGCGGCAACTCAACCGGGTACAGGGAGATGGACGTGATCTTCATAGCTGAGCCTTCGCATAGCGACGGCGGACCGTAGTCCCCCCATCATCAAGACGGAAGACAAACACCGCCGACCACAGACGCGATAGCCGATCAATAGTCCCCCCATCATCAAGACGGAGGACAAGCACCGCCGACCACAGACGCAGTGGTTGACCAATAGTCCCCCCAGCTTGGCTGGGGGGAAGGTACCGCAGACCGCCGCCAGGCGGGCTGGGGTAGGGGGGCCATGCTGCCACCTGGATCGTCACCCCCCTACCACTGCTCCGTGCTTCGCACTCACCCTGTCCCTTCGGGACAGGCAGTGGTACCTTCCCCCCGCAAGCCGGAGGACTATCACCAAAGCGCCCGGCCCTCTCAACAACAGCTGCGCCCGCCGACCTCAGTTCGCGTGTTGTGCTCACTTCTTCACCTCGACGACGATCCCGCCGACGTAGGCCTTCGCCAAGAAGGCTTCTTGGGCTGCAACCATCTGGTCGAGAGGAAACGTCTGAGCCACGATCGGCTTGATCTCGCCTCGCTCGATGTACCCGACCAGATTGGCGAAGACCTCGGGCGGCAGAACCGTCGCGCCGTGCAGGGTGAGGTCGTGGAGGTAGAGGGTGCGAAGGTCGAGCGCGACGATGGGACCGCCGATGGCGCCCGCGGTGGTGTAATGCCCACCCCGGCGGATGGTCTCCAAGAGCGGCGCGAACGAATCCCCTCCCACAACGTCGGCAAACACGTCGACAGCACCGGTGGCGTCGCGAACTGCTTCGGCGAGCGCGTCGACGTCACGATCGAGCACAACGTCGGCGCCGATCGCCCGCACTGCTTCGGTCTTGGCCAAACTCGTGACCGCAACGACCTGAGCACCCCGTCGCTTGGCGAGCTGGATCAGCGCACCCCCAACACCACCAGACGCGCCAGTGACGAGCACCCACTGCCCCGCCCCCACCCCCGCGCGGTACAACATGTGCTCGGCAGTGGCGTATGAACATGGAAAGCTGGCCAGCTCTACATCGCTGAGATCGGTCTCGATGGGATGGGCGTTGCCGGCCGGCACCTTCACGTATTCGGCATATCCGCCATCGACCTCTGAGCCGAGGTAGCGAGCGTTTTCGAGGATCCCGCGCGGGTCGCGGAGCCAGGCATCCACGAGGACGCGTTGCCCGATGCAGCCGGCGTCGACTCCATCTCCCACTGCCACGATCCGCCCGGCCGGATCAGCTCCTTGAATCCGGGGGAAGCTGAGACCCCCGCCCCATGAGCCGTCCGTGTCGGAGTCGGCCGTGTCTTCTCCGGTCGCCGACGTGACTGCCTTGGAGTACCAGCCGGTGCGGGTATTGATGTCGGTGTTGTTCATGCCGCAGGCCGAAACCTCGATCAATACCTCTCGCGGCTCGGGAACGGGCACCGGCACGTCCTCCCGATACTCGAGTCTGTCGAGGCCACCATGGCCCGTGAGGAGGACTGCTCGCATACGGTCTGGGAGGGTCACCTGGTGTCCTCCTACTCGGCGTCCAGGTCGGCAAGCACCCGCCGGGCAATCCGGAAGCACTCCACGCCGGCAGGAACTCCTGCGTAGATGGTGATCTGGTGCAGAACGCTGCGCAGCTCGTCGCGACTGAGTCCGTTGGTCATGGCCCCTCGGAAGTGGATCTCCCACTCGTTCATGCGTCCGAGGGCGGCGATCATTCCCAGGTTGATCAAAGAACGGTCGCGGCGGCTGAGCGTTTCGTCGGCCCAACCGAAGCCCCAACAGAACTCGGTGACCATCTCCTGGAATTCTCGGTTGAAATCGTCGGCCGCCGCCAGATTCGCCTCGACGTATTCCTCACCCAGGACTGCCTTCCGGGCGGCGAGCCCGCGCTCGAATCGTTCCGTTGTCATCTGCTCCCTTTCATGGTCCGACAGGCCTGGTCGACCGCTTCGATCGTCTTCTCGAAATCTTCGTCGGTGTGCGCCGACGACACGAACCTACGCAGCCCGGCGATCAGGTTGATCCCGTTGTGCATCAGCGCGGTGTCGAACGCCACGTTGGCAGCCCGGTCGCTCGCCAGTAGATCGGCGTAGCTGGTTGGCGGCTCCGCCATGTGCAGGATCTGCCACAGTGAGCCGACGGTCTCGACAATGGCCGGGTAGGCATGTCGGTCGAGCGTTGCCCGAGTCGCACCGACCAGGTGCTCGGTGCGAGCTGACAGTGTTTCGTAGAAGCCGGGTTCTCGGATAATGGCCAAGGTTGCGAGGCCGGCGGCCGCTCCCAGCGGGTTTCCGTGCAGAGTGCCGGA
>JBFGJH010000005.1:0-94763 GCA_041577335.1 Acidimicrobiia bacterium
GAGTGGGAGTACCACCTCGTGCTCGTCGAACCTGAGCAACGAATTGGGGTCGGCGAGCAGAACACAGGTGTCGAGCACGAAAGCGTTGGTCACGTCGTGGGATCCCTTGGTTGTGTGGCGTCAACCAAACACCGTGGGCGATTGGATTTCAAGGATTTACCCTCTACTAACGGTTGAAGGTTATCCCGCCGGAGGCTATCGCCAGGCCTGGACGCCGCCGATTCGGGCAACTCGCCGCGGCTGAGCCTGCGACCTCTCCTGCGTTCGAGCGTGGATTTCCAACCTCACCCCGGAGGGAGCATCACGAAGCAAGGAGGTCGTCGAGAGCACTCGTCCATCGACCAATTACCGCATCCCACCCGAATTCTGCCTCTGCGTGGAGTCGGGCGGCTGCTCCGATAGTGGTGGCAGTCCCTTCCACATAGACCTGTTGTAGAACCGCGGTCAGCTCGTCGGTCGTTTCGGCCACCCACCCGGTCCTGCCCTCTACCACGGTCTCGGGAGCACCCCCGCTCCGGCCGGCAATCACCGCCAGGCCGGAGGCAGCGGCTTCGAGGTACACGATGCCCAGACCCTCGACTTCGAGGCCGGCCCAGCGGGTTCTGGCCGGCATGGCAAAGATGGACATCTCTCGATAGAGCTCGGGCAGGCGCTCCCATGGCACGTTCGTTTCAAACCGAACAGGCACCGCTGCGCCGGCGGCGTGGCGCCGCAGCCGTCGCTCCAACCGTCCGCTGCCAACGATGAGCACTTCCACGGCACTCCCTCCCTGGTGGAGACGATCGGCCGCATCGATGACGCGCTCGTGACCTTTGCGGGCAACGAAGCGACTCACGCAACCGATCACGAATTGCTCGGGCGGTCGTTGCGGCGGATGGAACGTCTCCAGATCGACGCCGGCCCCCAGCCGAACAACCGGTCGATGAGCAGCTGCCTCGACCCGACGGCGGGTGAAGTCGCTCACCGCGAACACAACGTCGGCTCGCACGATCGGATCGAGCACAGCCTGGCGGATCACCGGAATGCGATCAGGAACGAGGAACTCGGCCCCGTGAGTCATGACCGCGTAAGGCACGCCGGTTGTCTGGGCGATCCTCGGTCCGAGGAGCGCCAACGGGTGAGGCGCGCCATACACGACGATGTCGGGAGTGAACCGTTCGATTTCGTCGAGTACCCACCGTCGGATGTCCGGCGTCGGCCACATGAATCGATGTTGACTACGGCTGATGTGCGGCTCCGGTACCGCGGCGTCCTCGCGTGGAGCCAGGACCTGCACCGGGCCAGGATGGTTGGCAACCAGATTGGCGAGGTACTGCTGGATGCCGCCCGGTTTCGGCGGATAGTCGTTGGTGACAAAGAGCGCTCGCACACCAGAATGGTAGGAGGAGCGCCGCCCTCTTTCGCCTGGCTCAGCCGAAGTCTGCTGCAGCGACGCCGTCCTCGCAGGCGACGGTCGTGATCCACTGGCTGCCGGACGTGGCGAACCGGACTTCGACCTTCTGTGGGCCGCGGTTGATCACCGTGACCGTGGCTCCGCCGGACGGCGATGCGCCTCCGAATCTCACTTTGTCAACGACGCAGGTAACCGTGACGATGCCGCCCGAGGACGTGAAACTGAACGGCCCGGTCTCCACGATTTCGCCTTCTCCTGGCAGGGTGGTCGTCGGGCTCGGCTGGGTCGTTGGGGTCGTCGTCGTCGGCGGCGACGGAGCGGGCTGCGTCTCGGTGGTGGGAGCCGAGGTCGTCGGTGGGGAGGTCGCCGGTGCCACAGTGGTCGAACTGTCTTCGGTCGAGTCCGGCCCGGAATCGGTGGAGGAGGGACTGGTGAAGCCACCAAATCGGCGATTCGGTGACGTCAGAGGGTCCTCGTCGAGAGGGATGCTCGGTTCGGGTTCCGTGGGATCGGGAACGGTAACGAGATCGGCGAGTGTCGTCGTCACCGACAAATTGACGACCCGGCCCGTGGGCTGGTCGGTTACCTGGTTGCCCACGAGTGCGACGGCTCCGTATCCAACGAAACCGAGAGCGAGCGTAGCGACGAGCCACGCGCCGAGGAGCCCCACCCTTTTGATCATGCGAACAGTGTCGCATGATTGGTGGATATCGGTGCCAATTCGAGGTTAAATCGGGCCTAAGGCCATCGACCGGATGGCCGAAACTGCCGCGAACCTCCTAGGCTCCCATCATCATGGCAACCATCGTCGTCATAGAAGACGAAATGAAGGTCCGAGAGGCCATATCGCGAAGCTTGGCAAGCCTCGGACACAGCGTCGAGACTGCTGCGACGGGTATCACCGGCCTCGAGATGACCGTCAACACTGCCCCCGATCTCGTCGTGCTCGATCTGGGTCTCCCCGATGTGGAGGGAGAAGAGATCTTGAAGATGATCCGAGCGGTGTCGGCCGTGCCCGTGATCATCGCTACGGCACAGGACGATGAGGCCGAAGTCGTGCGTCTCCTCAACAGTGGGGCCGATGACTACGTGATCAAGCCATTCTCAGGGCCACACCTCGACGCAAGGATCAGAGCGGTGTTGCGCCGCAACGAGGAGTCGACTGGCGACGGGGCATTGATTGTCATCGGCGACCTCACCGTCGACCGCCGCGGCCGAACGGCCGAGATGGCCGGCCGAGCGCTTGAGCTGACCCGCAAGGAATTCGACGTCCTCGCCTTCCTCGCCGAGCGGCCCGACACGGTGGTCTCCAAGCGAGAGCTACTCGCCGAGGTATGGCGGCAACCTTACGGTGGCGCCGACAAGACGGTCGAAGTTCACCTTTCGTGGCTCCGCAAGAAGCTGGGTGAATCGGCGAGTGAGCCACGCTACCTCCATACAGTGCGCGGAGTAGGCGTGAAACTGCAAGCTCCCGAAGGGCCATGAGATCTGCCGTTGTGTGGCTCGCAGTTGCGGTCACTTCCATGGTGGTCATGGCTTTCATCTTGCCGCTGGCGCTCCTGGTGCAGGACCTCGCCCATGACAGGGCGATCGTCCGCCTCGAGCGGGAAGCGCAAACCTTGGCGACCGCCATAGCCATCTTCCAGCCGGAAACCGTCGCCGAAGTCGATCAGATCAGAAACCAATCGCTCGGGCTACAGCCTATGACCGTGGTGCTACCAGACGGCGGGGTGTCGGGCCCCGACCCGGCCAGCCAGCGCCTCGTGCTACAAGTCCGCTTGAGTGCCCAGACCGAACGGGGAGAGATCGACGGCGGCGAGGCCGTCGCCGTCCCGGTCATCGTTGACGAGTCGGCGTTCGTCGTGACGACCTTCGCGACCGACGCCGAGCTCAGCGAAAACGTCGCTCGGGCGTGGGTTGTGCTGGCCGGCCTGGCCGTCATCTCGATTCTTCTGGCGGGTCTCATTGCCGCTCGGCTGGGGAACAACGTCGTGACCGCCGTCACCGAGCTTTCCGGTGCGGCCCGGGCACTGAGCCGCGGCCAGCTGAACGCCCGAGTCACCCCTGCCGGGCCGCGGGAGATCGCCGAAACCGGCACAGCCTTCAACCTCATGGCCGAACGGATCTCAGCGCTGATTCGAGGCGAGCGAGAGCAGGTCGCCAACCTCTCGCACCGGCTGCGCACGCCGCTCACATCGCTCGAGCTCAATGTCGACCAAGTGACGGACGAAGCCACGCGCAACCGGTTGATCGACGACGTCGACGAAATGAAGCGAACAGTTGATGCCGTCATCAAACAGGCTCGACGTCCGATCCGTCAGGGAGCCGGCGTGTCTTCAAACCTCGGGCAGATCGTCAAGGATCGCGTTGGATTCTGGTCTCCGCTTGCCGAGGAACAAGGCAGGCAGTGGAAGGTCAAGGTCGATCCGAACGTCATCGTATCCGTTCCCGAATCAGATGTCGTTGCGGTCATCGACGCGCTGTTGACCAATGTGTTCGCCCATACCGATGAGGGCGCCGCCTTCGCAGTCAGAGTCACCGAAGCCGGCACCCTGGAGGTCCACGACGCCGGTAGAGGTTTCTCCGCAGCCTTCGTAGAACGTGGCGTGAGCGGGGGAGGCTCCACGGGGTTGGGACTGGATATCGTCCGCCAGACCGCCGAAGCGGAAGGGGGCTCTCTGTCCGTTGGAACCTCCCCCTTGGGGGGAGCAAAGCTCTCGGTGGTCTTCACTCCCCAGGGTTAGCCATTGTCGACAGGCGACTAGTCGTCTGTGGAATCGTCGTCGGCAGAATCGTCGTCGGCAGAGTCGTCGTCGTCCGAATCGTCGTCGTCGGACGAGTCGTCGTCAATGTCATCGACCGTTGTCGGGACCGAGGTGTCGGTGGACTCCGAGTCATCGTCGTCGTCATCGGGGATGCTCACATCAGGCATCGAGTCGTCCGGAATCGAGTCGTCCGGAAGGGTCACATCCGGGGTCGAAGAGTCCGGGGTGCTCGTGTCAGGCGCCGTATCCCCGGGAACCGAGTCATCAGGAACCGAGTCATCAGGAACCGAGTCATCAGGAACCGAGTCGGTCGTCGGCGTCACCTGAGCGGCAACGGTGTTGGCGCCCTCGATAGCTAGCGCGAATCCGCCGACCATCAAGGCGATCAACACCACCGCTGCAATCGTCAATAGCTTTCTCATTGCCACTCCCTAAGTCGAGTACGGACATCATGCCCCCACCATGGTTGGCAACTGGGCAACGCAAGGTAAAGGGAAGGAAAAAGCGAGGAACGCCTAGAAGGCGTCGAGGTGGGCTGCCACGCCGTAGCTGTGAAGCCTCGGCCCTTTGGCGCCAATTACGACTTCCGAAAGGCCGGTATTCGGAAGCAGGCCGGTCGCTCGAAACCGCTCGTACGTTCCGCCGAGCACGGAGACGACATATGCCCTGATCGCCGAACCATGTGACACCACCGTCAGATCACCGGGCTCGTTCGCCACGATCTCGCTGACCGTTGCCTCCATCCGTCTGATGAGGTCGTCGACCGACTCCCCCGTTACGCCTCGTCGCTCGTCCGCATCACCTTCGTAGATGCTCTTGAACAGGTCGGGCCAGCCTTCTTTGATGGCATCGACGCCCAAGTTCTCCCAGAGGCCCATCGACATCTCCATCAGGCCGACGTGACTCGCGGGCGCCGATCCGTTGAGAGCCGACGCTGTCTGAAGCGCCCGACCGAGCGGCGACGACACCACCCGCCCCGGGTCGCCGTACCAAGAAGCCAGCGTTGTCGCTTGGATCCGACCATGGTCGTTGAGACCCCAGTCGGTCTGCCCCTGCCAGATCTGACGAACGTTTGCATCTGTTTGCCCATGCCGCACGAGCGTTACCACCCGGTCGCCTGCGACGAGGTCTTTCAACCCTGTTCCGCGGCCCAGGTGACCGGCATCGTTGTAGGACGCCAGCCGCCATGCCCCGAAGCGATACTCGAACGTTGCCAGGGAGGTGTTGAGGACCGATGACATCTGCCGGTTGGGAAAGGACATGCCCCAATGGCTCGACACCAACGACCAAATCACCCCGCCGTGAGTGACGACGAGAGCCGACTGCTCGTCGTCGAGTTGTCCGGCAAGAGCATCGAATGCGGCCTGGACACGGGCGGAGAAGCCCCGGAGCGTCTCTCCTGTCTTTCCGAGCGGCACAGCTTCGCCTCGGCGCATGGCCAAAACGGTCTCCTGGTCCTCGGCCCACACTTCTTCGTGGGTCCGGCCGGCCCAGTCCCCTACGTCGATCTCACGCCAAGCGGGATTGGGGACAGCATCGACACTGGCAAGCTCGGCGGTCTCCTCTGCCCGGGCGAGGTCGGAGCTGATGACCAGGTCGAATGGGTCGGAGGCGAACCGAGCACGCAACGCGCGGGCCTGGTCCTTCCCGGTATCTGAGAGTTCACCGGCAAGATGGCCCTGCCACATACGAACGGCGTTGTGGGTGGTCTCGCCGTGTCTCAGGAGAGTAATCCGCATCGGCGCAAAGGTAGCCGCCGGCATGGAGTAATCCGAAAAGCGAGGGGGCCGCCACGGCGGCCCCCTCGACGGTACTTCGGGTCGGCGCGCCTAGAAAGCCGACGCGAAGATCAGCGACACAATCGTCATGACCTTGATGACGATGTTCATCGCCGGGCCCGACGTGTCCTTGAACGGATCGCCGACCGTGTCGCCGATGACGGCCGCATGATGGGCGTCCGAGCCCTTGCCGCCATGGGCACCGGCCTCGATGTACTTCTTGGCGTTGTCCCAGGCGCCGCCGGCATTCGCCATGTAAATCGCAAGCAGGAATCCCGTCACCAGGGCCCCTGCCAAGAATCCACCGAGCGCCTCCACGTCGATGAATCCGATCACGAGCGGCAGAATGATGGCCAGCGCTCCGGGAATGACCATTTCGCGCAGCGCACCGGACGTGGCGATGTCAACACACTTGGCGTACTGCGGCTTGGCGTCGGGGTCGCCCTCCTTGAGTCCGGGGATCTCACGGAATTGCCGGCGCACCTCTTCGATCATACGAAAGGCGGCTCGTCCGACGGCGTCGATTGTCATGGCAGAGAACAGGAACGGGAACATCGCGCCCAGGAATAGCCCCACCGTTGCCCCGACGTTGATGATGTTGATCGAGTCGATGCCGACCGCTTGTGTGAACGTGGCGAACAACGCCAGAGCGGTCACTGCAGCAGAGGCGATCGCAAACCCCTTGGCCACCGCCGCAGTGGTGTTGCCGAGCGAATCGAGCGCGTCGGTTGTTTCCCGAACCTCCGAGGGAAGATGGGCCATTTCGGCGATGCCGCCGGCGTTGTCGGCGATCGGTCCGTAGGCGTCGACGGCGATGGTGATCCCAAGCGTTGCCAGCACGCCAATGGCGGCGATGGCGACTCCGTAGATACCGCCATCCTCACCCAGCGCCCATTGTCCCGCCCAGTGGGCTCCCCCGATGCCGGCGGCCGTGACGATCACTGAGAACGCCGCCGAGCGCTTGCCTTCGGCGATTCCCTTCAGGATGACGGTCGCCGGTCCGGTCTCTGCCTGGCGAGCGATCTCCTTCACGGTTTTGTAGTGGTCAGACGTGTAGATCTCGGAGAGTTTGCCGACCGCGAACCCGACGGACAGGCCGATCACAACGGCGAGGAACAGCCCCAATGGCCGAACGTTGTCCATGCCACCGAACAACGCATATGCAATGCCGAGAACGGCGAGAGCCGCCAGCACCATGGCAGTGTTGGTCCCCCGATGCAGGGCGGCGGCAAGATCGGTGTCAGAGCGAGGCTTCACCAGGAACGAGCTGACTATGGAGGCGAGCATTCCCAGCGCACCCACGGCCAGGGGAAACACAATCGCTTCCGCCTGGAAGTCTCTGCCCGTAAACGCCAGCGCCGCAAAAGCAACCGGGGCGACCAACGACCCGACGTACGATTCGAAGAGGTCGGCGCCCATGCCGGCCACGTCCCCGACGTTGTCTCCGACGTTATCGGCAATCACCGCCGGGTTGCGAGGGTCGTCCTCGGGGATCCCAGCCTCGACCTTTCCAACCAGGTCGGCGCCCACATCGGCAGCCTTGGTGTAGATGCCGCCGCCAACACGAGCGAACAATGCAATGGAGGAACCGCCCAAACCGATCGCCGCAACGATCTCGGCGCCGCGGCCCAACGCGGCGCCGCTCTCGCCTTGCACGAACACGAGATAGCCAATCGTCACTGCCAGCAATCCGAACCCAGCCACGGTGAAGCCCATGACCGCTCCGCCGCGGAAGGCAAGCGGCAGAGCCAGTGAGATCCCGCCCGTTCGAGCCGCCTCTGTCGTTCGTGCGTTGGCGGCGGTGGCGATCCGCATGCCAATGAACCCGGCCGCAGCAGACAGGAGTGCCCCCCCGAGGTAGGCCGCCGCCCGCAGCCCACCGTCTTCGAGGAGCGTGGCGATGAGGAGCGTCATGATGACGACGAATCCGGCCACCCAGGTGTACTCGCGACGGAGAAATGCCATCGCCCCCTCACGGATCGCCGTGGAGAGCTCGATCATGCGATCGTTGCCCTGCGGAGCGGCCAGGACCTGGCGGCTGAATATGAACGCCAAGCCGAGGGCGGCCACGCCGGCCACCAGCGCCAGGATGACAAAGACTTCGTCAGTGGACATGTAAGCGATTCTCCCGTGTCTGGAAACCGGCGGCAGTATACGCAGGGGATTCGCGCACTCGAATTTGACGGGCTCGCGGAGGGAAGCCTTACATGCTCCTTTCCCCTCCGGGAGGACCCACCATCGTGATTCGACGTCCCGTGCTCGCCGTCGTTGTGATCGTCCTGGCTGCCACCGTGGCATGCTCGAGCGAGCCTGAGGCAACGGAACCTTCCACGGCTGCGACGACGCTTGTCCCCGCCTCCACCGAGCCGGCGCCGACAACGACGGCTCCACCCACCGTCACGATCCGCGGCGCGTCATTCCGCGGCGACCTGAGCGACCAGCTGGTTGCGATCTACTCGGTGGCGATGGGCATGCCGGGTGAGTTGAGAGCCGACGACCTGCTGGTCGAGCACATTTCGTCAGCGGGCCTGGCTCCGCAAGACAGAGATATATCGGTCGAGTTCTCCGCGGCCGGGGCATTTGAAAAGAGAGTGGGGGTCGTCGTCGCCGGGGACGATGTGATTCTTGCCACCCGCGAGATCGACGGCACCGATTGGACCATCATCGGCGCTTCCCTTCCCAGCTTGGGCCTCGAGCCGTGGTTCGGGGCCGACCCCCACCAACTCTTCATCATCGGATCCGATGCCAGGACCCCCCAAGATCCCCTCATGCTGCGGGCAGACTCGCTCCACATCGTGTCGGTCGCTCCGGACGGCTCATCCGCATCGATCGTGGGCATTCCGCGCGACTCTTGGGTCGAGACGCCGTATGGCGGAAGTAACAAGATCACCAACATCATGGCGGGCCGTGGCCCCGAAGTGGTCACCGAAGCGGCTGAGGACAGGTCGGGGGTCGAGTTCGATGGCTACATCGTGACCGCTTTCGCCGGTTTTGTCCGGCTCGTCAACGACCTCGGCGGGCTGACCATCGACATACCGTTTGCCATGAACGAGCCCAAGTCAGATGCGTACTTCGACGCCGGAGTGCAGATGATCGACGGGTCCCAGGCGCTGGCCTTCGCACGCAACCGTACCTTGGCAGGAGGCGACTTGACTCGTTCCTTCCATCAGGGCGTGCTCATGCAATGGGGCCTCCTTGCCCTCCAAGAGCAGGGACCACTGGCGATCCCCCTCTTTCTCGACGCGCTCGACAAGCACACCTTCACCAATCTGACGGCCGAGCAACTCATGCTCGTGACAGCAGCAGCTCTCGCCCAGGAGGATCCACTGCAAGTCCCCAATCTGGTGGTTCCGGCGTCGGTCGGCTCGGTCGGATCGGCGTCGGTGGTCTTCTTGGGTGACGGTGCCACAGCGGTCTTCACAGATCTCCACGACGGAGTTCTCGACTCAGCTCCCGAGTGAACACCAGTCACGGCGACGGCGGCACGAAGGAGCGCAGGCATACGGTCGGTGCCCCGGCTGATCAACGCCCAACTCGACGAGCGTGAGTTCGATGATGGCCGTTGGCGGCCGTCAGCAACTAGCGTGAGTCCACACGACTGTGCAAACCCAAGACTCAGAGACAGCCATCGAGGAGCTCCTCGAACACCTTGCCCAACCGAGCGGTTCCGCTCCCGGTGTGTTGGTCGACTTCGCACGCAGCTACTTCCGGCGTGTCCCGGCTGACTACCGAGCGAGTGTCTCCGCCGATCTGCTCTGCGGCCAGGTCCGATCGGTGTTCGAGTTTGCTCGCTTGCGGCGCGGTCACGACGTAGCCGTGCGAGTCTTCACGCCCGACCTTGCCGTACACGGGTATCAAACACCGGGGAGCGTCGTCGAGGTCATCGCCCCCGACATGTCGTTCTTGGTGGACTCGGTGACCAACGAGATCCGCGAACGAGGGCTCACGATCGAGCAGGTGATTCACCCTGTGATGGGCGTGATCCGCAATGCCGCCGGCGAGCTCGATCAAGTGCTTCCTGCTCGAAAGACCGATCAACGTGAGTCGGTACAGCACTACGAAATCGAAAGCCGTCTTTCGCCTGAAGAGGCGGACGACCTTGCGGCAGGAATTCGTGCCGTGCTCGGCGACGTTCGGCTGGCGGTTCGAGACTTCGAGCCGATGCGGCAGATCATCACGCGCATGGTCGAGATCACGCGACGGGGAACAACCAGATATGACACCGAAGAGGTCGCCGAGAGCGTCGACTTCTTGGAGTGGCTGCTCGACGACAACTTCGTCTTCCTCGGATACCGGGAGTACGCGATCAGCGCGACTGATCGAGGCCCGGCACTCGCGGCGATTCCCAACAGCGGGCTGGGCATCCTCGCGAGGCACGGAGACTCGCAGGTGTCATCACCTGTTCTACTCGCCGACCTCCCGCCGGCTCTGCAGGAACGCTACGAGACCGGGTATCTCGTCGTCGTGACGAAAACCAATGCAGTATCACGAGTCCATAGGCGCGCCAAGATGGACTACATCGGTGTCAGGGTCATCGACGATGACGGCTCGGTAGTCGGCGAGGCCCGGCTTCTTGGTTTGTTCACATCAAAGGCCTACATGACGCCTGCCGAGGCGATCCCCATCCTTCGTCGCAAGCTTCTTCAGGTGCTCGAAGCCGAGGACGTGATGTCGGGTTCACACCTCCACAAGGAGATCGTGCAGATATTCGACAGCTTCCCCAAAGAAGAGCTCTTCGCCACCCCCCAAGAAGACATCCGCCAGAGCATCGTCGGGCTCGTCAATCTGCAGGAACGAGAGCAGGTGCGGCTGTTCGTGAGAAAAGATCTGTTGAGCCGCAACATTTCCCTGCTGGTGGTCGTGCCTCGCGACCGGTTCGACGCTGACCTGCGGATGGCGATCCACGACCACATCAAGAGGCGATTCGATGGCGCAAGCGTCGACTATCGGTTGGCGCTCGCTGAGACGGGAACCGCTCGCGTTCATTTCACAGTGTGGTTGGGCGACGCCCAGTCGCTCGAAGTGCCATTCGAAGAGTTGGAATCCGAGATCCTGAAACTGAGCAGGACATGGGAAGAGGACATCGAAGAAAGGCTCGTCGACAGGCTGGGCCCCGATCGTGGCCTCGAGCTGGCGCGCCGCTGGAATCACCGTTTTCCCTCGTACTACCGGTCGTCGACCGACCACGCCGTGACCGTAGGCGACATGCTGCAGCTCGATGAGCTCGACAGCAGCAACGAATCGCTCGTTGTCGGGGTGCAACAGGAGCAGAGCGTCACCGAGTCACTGACCAGGGTGGCGGTCTACAAATCGGGCGCCAAGTTGGAGCTGTCGGCGATCATGCCGACGCTTGAGCACTTCGGCCTACGCGTCGTCGAGGAAGTACCCACCCGACTCCACGGCGATCCCACGATGTTCATACACGACTTCGGCGTTCTCGGTGCCGATGGCGTGCCACTCGACGTGGATCGTTGCGGCCGCCGTGTGGCCGCCACGGTGAAAGCGGTCCTCGCCGGGGACGCCGAATCAGACACGCTCAATCCGCTCATCATTTCCGGCGGGCTCGACCACCATCAGGTGGCGATCCTGCGCGCCTACCGGGTGTACTGGCAGCGAGTCGGAACGGGCTTCACCAACGCCTACCTGGATAAGGCGTTTCTTGCCCACCCTGAGATCGCTGCCGACCTCGTCCGATTGTTCGAGGCACGGTTCCGCCTTGACGAAGAGAGCTGGAGGGAAGAGGGGGAGCTCGTCAACCGGATTGCCGTCGCGCTCGACGATGTTCAATCCCTCGACCACGACCGTATTCTCCGGGCGTTCTTGGGCATGATCATCGCCACCGTCCGCACCAATGCTTTTCAGCCGAATCGCAGCCGCCTCGTGCTCAAATTCGATTCGGCCAAGGTGCCTGGTATGCCGGCGCCGGCGCCGGCGTTCGAGATATTCGTCTATGCACCGGATGTCGAAGGCATCCACCTCCGGGGCGGCCGCATCTCCCGCGGGGGCCTTCGCTGGTCGGTCAGGCGTGAGGACTATCGCTCCGAGGTGCTTGGCCTCATGAAGGCGCAGATGACGAAGAATGCCGTCATTGTCCCGACGGGAGCGAAGGGCGGGTTTGTGCTGCGTCGATCTGAGGGGGACTCGCCCAGCCATGACGAAGTCCGGGCCGCGTACGCGACTTTCGTGCGTGGCCTCCTCGACGTCACCGACAACCTCGTGGCCGGGGCGGTGGTACATCCGCCGGACGTGCGAGTCCATGACGACGCCGATCCGTATCTGGTGGTCGCTGCCGACCGGGGCACCGCCACCTTCTCCAATCTGGCCAACGACATCGCTGCGGAATACGGCTTCTGGCTCGACGACGCATTCGCATCGGGAGGCTCGGAGGGATACGACCACAAGGCACTCGGCATAACCGCCAAGGGGGCATGGGAGTCAGTCCGTCGCCACTTCCGCGAAGAGGGCATCGACCCTGAGACCACCCCTTTCACGGTGGTGGGCATCGGAGACATGTCTGGCGACGTGTTCGGCAACGGCATGCTGGAGACCGACCAGATGCAGCTCATCGCAGCGTTCGACCATCGGCACGTCTTCATCGACCCGAATCCCAATCCCACTGCATCACACGCAGAGCGGCGCCGGCTTTTTGAACAGCCCGGCAGTTCCTGGGAGGACTACCAACGGGCGGTCCTGTCGCCGGGCGGGGGTATCTACCCTCGCACAGCCAAACAGATCGAGCTGAGCGCAGAGGCTCGCGCCGCATTGGGGACCGAGGCAACTCGACTCACACCTGCCGAGCTCATCCGGGTAATCCTCCGGGCGCCCGCGGACCTGTTGTGGAACGGTGGCATCGGCACCTACGTCAAGGCCACCAGCGAGACCCACGATGAAGTCGGCGACCGCACCAACGAGGTCGTCAGAGTGAATGGGTCGGAGCTCAGATGTCGCGTTGTCGGCGAGGGCGGCAATCTCGGGCTCACCCAGAGGGGAAGGATCGAGTTTGCCCGGGCCGGCGGAAGGATCTTCACGGACTTCATCGACAACTCCGGTGGCGTCAATTGCTCGGATCGCGAAGTAAACCTGAAGATCCTGCTGAACATGGCGGTGGAGGCAGGCGAGCTCGAGGTGGCTGCCCGGAACCAGCTCATCCAAGAAGTGGCCGACGATGTGGTCGAGCGCATCCTCTATGACAACTACCTCCAGGCTCAGGTGCTCGTGCAGGAAAGCGACGGTTCGGCCAGCCGAATCGAGGCATACGAGGATCTGATGACGATGTTGGAGTCCGACGGGGTGCTGCATCGAGAGTTGGAGCTGCTCCCCTCCTCAGACGAGATGGTGGAACGGTCTCGTGCGGGCCTTGGATTGACCGGGCCCGAGCTGTCGGTGCTCTTGACCTATGCCAAGCGGGCGTTGCGGGACGCCCTCATCGATTCCGAAACATTGGGCGCCCCCGAGCACTCACAACAGCTCGCCGGGTACTTCCCCCGTCCGGTCAGCGATGCTTTTGCCCATTTCATCGCCGCTCACCCGCTTCGCCGTCAGCTGATCGCAACCATCGTCGCCAACCAGGTCGTGAACTCCGAAGGTATCACCTTTGTCTCGCGGCTCATGGCGGAGACGGCGGCATCGGCCCCTCGCGTGGTCACCGCCTACCAGGTTGCCAGGGCAGTGACGGACGCATCAGAACGATGGCAGAGCATCGAAGCCATGTCGGGGAAGATCCCACCGGATATCGAGCGTGAGCTCCTTGCAGACGTGGACTCGCTCGTCGAGTCGGTAGCTCGCTGGCTGCTCTTTCATCCTCAGCCCGATCCACCGAGCGAAGCCACGGCTCGTCTGCGGCCGGCATTCCGAGAACTGACATCGATGCTGGCGGAGGTCGGCCCGGCCACCTGGAGCGAAGCATGCGAAGAGGAGCGGCGCCGCTACATGAACAAAGGAGTGCCCGACGATATGGCGGCGTGGCACGCGTATCACGCCGACCTCGTCCACGCACTGGACATCGTCGAGGTGGCGGCACGGACCGAACGGTCGTTGCGGGATGTTGCGGCCGTCTTCCTCCAACTTGGCGCGGCCGCAGAAATCGAGTGGCTCGAATCTCAGCTAGACACCATCCCGGCTTCATCGCGCTGGCACAGGCCAGCGATCCAGACGATCCGCGACGACCTGGTGCAATTGCGCCGGGAGCTCGCCGAAGGGGTGTTCGCCGAGGCAGAGGGCCGAGAGGCCCGCGACGCTCTCGACCACTACCTCGTCTCTCGGATCTCGGCGCTCGGGCGGCTCACCCGCTATGTGCACGGCCTTTCGGCCGAAGGGGTCCGAGATGTCTCGTCGGCCCTCGTAGCCGTTCGCCACATACGAAGCCTGTTGCGCGAGGAAGCGTCGTAGCCCTGCGGCTGGTGGTGCCAATCTCCTCCGACGATGCCGGCGTCCCAACTCGAAGGCGGCAACCGCGACGCTCACGACCAAACCGACTGTCCGAGGCAGAGCCATCGGTCCCCGTGCTTCGGGTACTCCGTCCCTGACATTTCGGGGTCCCCGACGGGCAAACTTGATTTGATGGAACTCCCGCGAGATGACTTTGTTTGACATCCTCGAGGCTCGAGATCTCGCGCCACAGGTCCGCTATCTGCGCGTGGCCGCTCCCAAGATCGCCCGGCGGCGGAAAGCTGGGCAATTCGTGATCGTCCGAGCCTCTGCCGATGGAGAGCGGATCCCTCTCACGATCGCCGACTCGAACGTCGATGATGGCTGGATTGCTCTCGTCGTGCAGGCGGTCGGGAAGAGCACCAAGCGACTCAATGCACTGACCGCGGGCGATTCAATCGCCGACGTCGCCGGGCCGCTGGGAATGCCCTCTCGGATCGAGCGGTTCGGCACCGCAGTATCCATCGGAGGCGGCGTCGGCACCGCAATCGCGTACCCCACTGCGGTTGCCCTCAAACAGGCCGGCAATCACGTCATCTCGATCATTGGAGGTCGCAGCAGGCCCTTCGTGCTGCTCGAAGAGGAAATGCGCGCGGCCTGTGACGAGGTCTATCCCACCACCGACGACGGGTCCTACGGCTACCACGGCTTCGTCACCGACAAGCTGAACGATTTGATCAACGAGGGCCGAGAGCTCGACTTCGTGCTGGCGATCGGCCCCATTCCCATGATGCAGGCGGTCGCAGAATCGACCCGCCCGCACGGCATCGAGACCGTTGTGAGCCTCAATCCAATCATGGTCGACGGGACCGGCATGTGCGGCGGCTGTCGTGTGGCGGTGGGCGGCCAGACCAAGTTCGCATGCGTCGACGGGCCCGAATTCGACGCCCACGAAGTGGATTTCGATCTTCTCGCCAAAAGGAACCGAGCATATCTCGGGTTCGAACGCCGACGGAGCGCCGAGCTGGACGACTGCGCTATTCCGCCAGGTCTGCCCACGAGGTCGTCACCGTGAACGAGCTCACTCGCCGCGAGCGGCTGGCAATCGAACGCCAGGCGATGCCCGAGCGAGACGCCGACGAACGCCGCACGGATTTCTCAGAAGTGAATCTCGGGTTCACGGCGGGCCTGGCAATGCTGGAGGCGCAACGGTGCCTCATGTGCCGCCGGCCGGTGTGCATCGAAGGCTGCCCGGTGGGAGTCAAGATCACCGACTTCATCGAGCTGGTCACCGACGGCGATTATGCAGGCGCAGCGGCAGTCATCAAGGAGGACAACTCGCTTCCGGCGGTATGCGGACGCGTCTGCCCCCAAGAAAACCAGTGCGAAGGTGCATGCGTCCTGGGCAGGAAACATCGTCCGGTCGCCATCGGAGCCTTGGAGCGGTTCGTGGCGGACTACGAACGCACCCAGGGGCTGACGTCCGTTCAATCACCACCGATCAAGACGGGGAAACGAGTAGCGATTGTGGGCAGCGGACCTGCCGGTCTGGCGTGTGCAAGCGATCTCGCCAAATTGGGCCACAGCGTGACGGTATTCGAAGCACTTCACGAGCTTGGTGGGGTCCTCGTATATGGCATCCCCGAGTTTCGCCTCCCCAAGGAGATCGTGCAGGCGGAGATCGTCCAACTCGAACAGCTTGGTGTGGAGTTCGTGACAAACGCCGTGATCGGGATGATGGACACCCTGGACGATCTGTTCGACGAGGAGAACTTCGACGCCATCTTCGTCGGGGTCGGCGCCGGGCTGCCACGCTTTCCCAACATCCCGGGACAGAACCTCATTGGCGTCTATTCGGCCAACGAGTTCCTCACCAGAGTCAATCTGATGAAGGCGTACCAAGAGGGGTCGGAAACGCCGGTCTACGACGTGAGCTCCAAGCGGGTTGCCGTATTCGGTGGGGGCAACACAGCCATGGATGCCGTGCGCACCGCACTCCGACTCGGCGCCGACGTGGCCACGATCGTGTACCGGAGGTCAGAAGACGAGATGCCGGCCCGCCAAGAGGAAGTGAACCACGCTCGAGACGAAGGAGTTCAGTTCCAGTTGTTGGCGGCGCCCGTCGAGTTCCTTGGTGACGATGACGGATTCCTCACGGGTGTTCGGCTGGTGCGTATGGAGCTCGGCGAGCCCGACGACAGCGGGAGAAGACGGCCGGCACCAGTCGTCGGAACCGAGTGGGTGGAGGCTCTTGATGTAGCCGTCGTTGCTCTCGGCAACAGCCCGAACCCGCTCCTGCCGAAGACGGCGCCGGATCTCCGCCAGACGCGGTGGGGAACCCTGGTGGCTGACGCCGAGACGGGACGAACAACGAAGAAGGGCGTCTTCGCGGGCGGGGATATCGTGACCGGCGGTGCCACCGTGATCCTGGCGATGGGCGCCGGAAGGAGGGCGGCGGCCTCCATCAACGACTACCTCGAGACCGGCGTGTGGGACGACCACGCCGGGCCTGGGCAGGAGTCGGAGTCCTCGCAGGCGGCGGTGGCCGGATCGGTCACCTCTGCCGATGCGCCACCGGAGTAGGTCTCGGGCTGTGGTCATTGATGCGCCCACTCGTCTGACACCTGGCGTTTCTTGACCCAGGCGGCCCCTACGCTCCTTCCATGGAGTTGAACGAAGTCCTCGCCACCTGGGCAGATTCGCCTGACCTCGATGGCGAGCTCGTTCACGTTGAGACGCTCCGAGAATCGGGTGCCATTTCTGGAGACCTTGTCCGGCCCCTACCAGACGAGTTGACCGCCGTCCTCGACGACGCCGGCATCGAAAGGTTCTACCGACACCAGGCTCGGGCCATCGATTCGGTTCGGAGCGGCAACCACACGGTGGTGGTGGCCGGCACCGCCTCGGGCAAGACCCTCTGCTATCAGCTCCCCATCGCCGAGCGCATCCTCGACAACAAGCGGTCCACCGCGCTGCTCCTCTTCCCCACCAAGGCGCTGGCTCAAGACCAGCTTCGCTCGATCGGGCAGTTGGGAGCTCCCGATCTCGTGGCCGCCACCTACGACGGCGACGCCGATCGCGAGGACCGGGTGTGGGTGCGGCGCAACGCCAATGTGGTGCTCACCAACCCCGACATGCTCCATTTTGGGATCCTGCCCAACCATGGCAAGTGGGCCGACTTCATGCTGCGGCTCAAATACGTCGTGATCGACGAGATGCATATGTTGCGAGGCATCTTCGGGTCGCATGTGGCGCTGATCCTGCGGCGGCTGCGGCGCATCGCCGCCCACTATGGCGCCTCCCCCACCTTCATCTTCACGAGCGCCACCATCGGCAATCCAGGCGATCTGGCTACCGCCCTTTCCGGGTTGGACGTCGCAGTCTGCGAGGGTGATGACTCGGCCAAGGGCGAACGGCTGGTGGCCCTGTGGAATCCCCCCCTCGACGAGGACGATCCTGGGATTCGGCGGTCGGCGATGGCCGAAACCACCGACCTGTTCGTGGACCTGATTCGCAACGATTTGCACACGATTGTCTTTTCTCGGTCGCGCAAGGCGACGGAGTTGATCTACCGGTGGGCGCGAGACCGGGTGGGCCTCGAAAGGCGCGATCGCATCGCGCCGTATCGCTCGGGGTACAAAGCGTCGGATCGTCGGGAGACAGAACGAAAGCTGTTCTCAGGAGACCTCTTGGGCATCACCGCCACCAATGCGCTGGAACTCGGCATCGATGTGGGGGCGCTGGACGCTGCCATCGTCAACACCTTCCCCGGAACGATCTCGTCCTTCCGTCAGCAGGCGGGCCGGGCCGGGCGAACTCAGAAGCAGTCCTTGGCGGTGCTGGTAGGCGGCCAGGACAACCTCGACCAGTACTTCATGACCCACCCGCGGGAGTTGTTCGAGCGAACGCCTGAGTCGGCAGTCATCAACCCGGACAATCCCACAGTGGTCGAGGCTCACGTCGCCTGCGCGTCGTACGAATTGCCTCTGGAGCTTTCCGATCGAGACTATTTCGGGGCCAACACCGAAGAGGCGGTGGCCACGCTCGCCGCCGAGGGTCACCTGGTGGCGAGGAAGGGCCGCATGATGTGGAGCAGGTCGGTTTCGCCGGCTGGCCGGGTCGGGATCCGCACGTCCGGGTCGGTGACGTACACCATTCACAACGAGGCCGACGGCGAGACGATCGGCACGTTCGAGGAGTCACGCGTGTTCCGCGAAGCCCACCCCGGGGCGGTGTATCTCCACCAGGGAGAGACGCTGGTGGTGGAGGCGCTCGACCGTGACCGTCATGAGATTCGAGTGCGTCCGGCGGCCATCGACTACTACACGCAGGCCCAACAGGAGACGTGGCTCGAGGTCCTGGCGATCGACGCTGAGACGTCGGTCGGTCCCGCCAACGTCTACCTCGGGTCAATGCAGGTGGAAGAACATGTCGTCGGCTACAAACGGAAGAAGATCGGCAGTGGCGAAACCCTGGCCACCGAATACCTCGACCTCCCCCCGACGTCATATGTGACCCAAGGCGTCTGGTACACCATCGCAGATTCGGTGATCGACCGACTGGATCTGCCCCTGGATGAGCTGCTGGGCACGCTCCATGCCGCCGAGCACGCGGCCATCGGCATGCTTCCGTTGTTTGCGATCTGCGACCGCTGGGACATCGGTGGTTTGTCGACCAACTATCACCCGGTGAGCGGCATGGCGACGATCTTCATCTACGAGGCATATGCCGGCGGAGCGGGCATTTCGCCAATGGCATTCGAGGTGGTCCGGGACCACCTCGTGGCGACGAAGGAGGCGATCGCGGCGTGCCCGTGCAAGGTCGGTTGCCCGAGCTGCATCGTGTCCCCCAAGTGCGGCAACTACAACGAACCGCTCTCCAAGCAAGGCGCCGTCCGCCTGCTCGACGCTCTCATCTGACGAACCCAGGGTTGAACCCGGGGTTCAGCGTTTCAGATTTGCAACGCTCAGCCCTCAGAACGGGCTTCGGGGATGAGCCAGAACGACGTCGCGCTCTACCAGCGCCAATATGGCGTCGGTCGGCACCGCACCAGTGGTCCGGTGAAGGGCGTGCGTCCGTCAAGCGGTGGCAGCGCCGAAGGAGCCGGGAAGGGGCTCTTTCTTCCAGCGACCGTAGGCGATGTACGCCAGGATCGCCCCCAAGAGGATGTTCTGGGCGAAGTTGCCTTCGCCGCTGGTGATATGCCAGATCGCCGCACCCGCCATAACGAGAATGAGGCCAACAGCCGCCAATACGGTGAGCTCTGGCCGGATCTTGGTGAGACCCGGCAGGATGAGCCCAAGGCCTCCGAGGATCTCGGCGATGCCCGAAACCAGGTGAAGACCGTCCGACAACTCATACATCCACTCCATCGGACCTGGCAAACCCTCCGGGACGATGAAGTGCATGATCCCCGTCGCTACGAAATAGACACCCATAACGATCTGGACGATCCACAAGGTTCGGTTTGCGTACACGGCGCCTCCACTGGGTCTCTCGACTCGTTTCGATAGTTGATCCTATCAACTACCTCCGATCCCAGAGGGAACTGTCCTCGCCCCGATGGTCGCGACCAAAGCAGTGGGAGGACCGTCGGGGGTCCTCCCAGCAATTCACCGGGTCTTGCAGCCGTTCAGTAGAGCGTCCCCAACACGTAGCCCGACCCGAACCCGCTGTTGTCGACTGCGCCAATCAAACCATGGCCGGACGCACCTGCGAAGACGCCCGTGCCATCGACGACCGTGTAGATCAGCTCCACGTTGCTCTGCCACACGCCGACATCGAGATCACCCGCAAACCTGAAGCCCCCGTGGTACGCGAGCGTGAGGACATCGCCATCGGGTGTGGTGAACGTGTGCATCCCAGATCCAATCCTGCCGGTCGCTCGGCCAGGGTTGAACGCCAGCCAGGCACTGCAGTGTTCATTCTCGAATGACACTGACCCGGTGTAGTACGGCGTTTGGACCCATCCGTCGCCGGCGTTCTGGATGATCCACTGGAAGCCGTCGGGGCAGCGCGCTGCTACCGCATCGGGGTCGTCGTTGAATCCAACCGTCGGCCCTTGAAACATGGACCAGAGCTCATGTGAGTCGGCGGCAGTGGCCGGTACGGCTGCCATGAGCAGTACGGCGAGCGCAAGAATCATGCCACGAAATGCTGTGCGCATTCTCGGCCTCCCTTCATGAGGAATGCTCAAATGGGGGGACCTCGCACCAGCTTCGCCGATCGTCGGTCGGAATGCCAGAGGCGAAGGTCCTGATGCAACTCTCGCTCGCCGCGAGATCCCGCCCCGACTGCTTGCTCCAGCGTTTCAGGAATGCGGCCCTGAACCCCGGGTTCGAGGTCCTAGTTACGCAGCAGCTCGACCGGCTCGAATTCGGCGGCGGCGGTCCGTTCCAGATTCACCGTTCCCAACACCGGCACGGTCGTCTCGTAGCGGACTGTGACCACAACGGTGCGGCCGCGGTAGGAGGCATCAGTCGGGCAATCGCAGCGCAGGAGCACCGCGCTGTTCGCAACAGCCAGCGCCCGGGCGTGCTCGGCCGGAGCCCGGCCGCCTCCCAGCGGTGGAAAGGTGGCAGGCGCCGCCGCCAGCGCAGCCGCTTCTGCGGCAGCAACGGCTCGTTCCGAGGCAGTCGCGGCGCCCGCCAGCGCCACGATGGTGAGCACAACCACGACAAGCACTGCCATCGTGGCAGCCACGATCAGCGACACCGACCCGCGCTCGGTCACAATTCGACCCGCATCACCGATCGTGCCCGCAAGGTCACTGACAGGCCGATGATGCCAAGCCGATGTGGCACGCTGACCTCGACGATGGCGTTTGCGCCAACTGAGCTGGGACGGGTCACTGAGACGCGCGCCATCCCAGCATCCTGGGAATCGAGCAGCGACAACGTCGCTTCGACGGCGCGAACTGTGTCCGGGGTGGTCGCGGCCACCCGCACCCCTTCCCTCGCTGCGTGTGACAGCTCGAGCTGAGTGCGGGCGACCACGGTCACCTCGGCGATCGCAAGCAAGATCAGCACTACGGCAGGCAAGATCAGGACGAACTCGACGACTGCAGAGCCCTGCTCACGACCGGTCATCAGCCGGTCACGAATCCGATGACCTTGCTCAGCACGGAACTGAACAGGCTGGAGATGAGCCCATCCGTGCTCATCCAACCGATGAGCACGAGGGCGATGGCGGCGGCAGCCAGGATCACGAGCACGTATTCAACGGTGCCTTGGCCGGCGTCGCCGCCGGTTTGGCGCAGCCGCTGCCGAGCCTGATCGAGCATTTCGAGCATTTGCTCTCCTTCTCTTGTGCTGACGGCCGGCCAGCGGCGGGAGGAAGTAGGTCATGGGACCGGCACCACCGGGCCCAGCAGTCGCCGCGCCGAATCGAGTACAGACGGGCCAACCGTCAACACCACGAACCCGGGAAGGATCAGAAGCGCGAGGGGAATCGTCAGCTTCACCGGCAGCCTCCGTGCCGCCTCGAGCCCGGAGGCCCGCTCCTCGTCGCGACGTTCGGTGACAAAGCTCTGCACAGCCGCAGAGATCGATGCACCGGTCACCTGTGCCCGCGCCAGTAGCAGCGTGAGGCGCCCGAGCCGCCCCTCGTGATTGCGAAGTGCTTCCGCCATGCCAATGTGCGCACCGCTTCTGAGGAGCTCTGCGAGCTCCGCCTGCATCGTTGGCCCCACTCGCTCCGAGGCCACGCGGAGGGCGGCAGGCAATGGCAATCCGGCCGAGAGCGAGATCAGCAGCATTTGCGCCGTCAATGAGACATCGCCGTCGGCCCGGGCGTCTCGAACCTTTCGATGCCGATGTTGTCGCAGCAAGACCGCCGCCGCCCATACAGCCCCGCCGAGCACGGTCAGCGGGGCGTCGATGACCAGGCCGGCTCCGCCTAGAACGACTGCGAAGGGCACGGACGGCCGGTGTTGGCGGATCAACATCAACACCAATGTCACGCCGGCGACCATGGCCACATTCATGCGAGGGACCTCCGCAGCATGTACATCACCGTCCCCGAGCCTGCGGCTACGAGGGACAGCCCGACCGTGATGATTCCGACGCCAACGCCTGATCGGAGGAGAGGACCGAGTCTCCCCGACGCAAAGCCCAATGCCAGAAACACGATCGGGATGCCTCCGACGATCCACGCCGAGATCCGAGCTTGCGCCGTGGCCGCGCGGCGTTCACGAGCCAGGTCAGCATCCTCAGATGCAATCTGGGCAAGACTGTCGAAGACGGCGGCGACTCGACCACCCGTGAGCCCGGCAGTGTGGATTGCCGACCCGACGATGACTCCGTATCGCGGCAGCCGAGTCTCGAGCGCTTCGGCAATGTCTGCCATCGGTGCGCCGACCCGAGCGAGTCGCACCGGTCCCGCCAAGTCGAGACCGGGCGTGCGGTCGGCAGCGGACTCGAGGGCAGCGCGGAGGTTGCCGCCTGCTCTCAGCTCCGAGGCTACTGCCTGGAGGTACACCGCTTCCTCGGGCTCGAGCCGATGCCGGTGCCTCATGCCCACAGCTACGACGCCCACCGCCACCACTCCGGCAGCGAGCGGCTTCGCTATTGCCAGCACCAGCAGCCCCACCTCGACGCCGCTGACCCGACGGGCGAGCAATCCGCACGCCACCACACCTGTCACGACCATGAGGCCACCGTGGTCGTTGCCTCAGAGGAGACGCTCGCCACCTCGGTCACGAGCCGTTTCCCGCCGGTCCGAGCGACCTGGACCACCAAATCGATGGCGGAGCGGAGCTGGCGGCGGACCGCGTGCTCGCCCACCCGCGATGACCCACTCAACGCCAGCGTCTCAACCCGCCACAACGCCTCGTCAGGGCTATTGGCGTGAACGGTGCTCATGGAGCCTGCGTGACCCGTGTTCAGAGCACCGATCATGTCGAGCGCTTCGGGCCCGCGCACCTCGCCGACGATGATGCGGTCGGGACGCAACCGCAGCGCCGATCGAACGAGCTGCTGGAGGGTCACCTCACCCGCTCCTTCGGAGTTGGCAGGTCGAGCCTCGAGCGCGACAACGTGCCCGCGCATCTGGAGCTCGGCCGCATCCTCGACGGTCACGACCCGGTCGCCGGCATCGATCTCGGCCGAAAGAATGTTCAGCAGGGTCGTCTTGCCTGCACCGGTGCCGCCCGATACGAGGATGTTCCGGCGGTCTCGCACGGCCGCGCGCAACAGATCCCGGATCTCGGATGACACGGAGCCGGAATTGGAAAGCTGATCGAGATCTCGAACGGCCTGAGTGAAACGTCGCACCGCCACGATCGGCCCGCCGACGGTGATCGGCGGAACCACTGCGTGGAGCCGGCTCCCGTCCGCCAGGCGTGCGTCGACCATCGGGCTCGAGCGATCGATCCGCAGGCCCAATGGAGCCAGCACCCGTTCGACCGCAGCGACGACGGCCTCATCGTCGGCGAACGAGATCGACGTTCTGGTCAACGTGCCTTCCCGCTCCACCCACACCTCCCCCGGCCCGTTCACGAGCACGTCGGAAACGGCCGGATCTCGCAGCAGCTGTTCGAGCGGGCCCAAACCGACGAGAGCGTCAACAGCGGCCCGCGCCACCTCCGCACCAGCCAGGGGAGCTTCGTCTCTGGCAATACGCTCTGCGGCCGCCATCAAGGCTTGGCGCTCCAAGGGAATGTCGGCATCGAGCAGTCGGTCGACGATGCGACGCGTGCTCACCAGGCCATCTCCCAAGCCCGCCGCCACGCTCGCACCCAACGGCTACCCGGCACCGACCTCCCCGACAACAGCCCCACCACGGTCCGCCGGCTCGGCGAAGGCAACGTGATGGCAGCGCCCGACCCGTCCGACGTTGCCAACCCGGTCGCTTGCGAAACGAACGGCGCAGTCAAAGGCTGTCCGTATTCGTAGGGCAATATCGGAACGACCGGGATCACCGGCCAGCGACCGGCCAACCGGCGCGGTTGATTTCGCTCCGAAGGGAGCCTGACCACGAGGTTGGGCCACCCTTCCCCCAACGCCTCGATGACTTCCAGCGCGTCTGCGAGGTCAACTCCGCCGTTCTGCAATACCGCAATACCGGTCCGTTGTGGGCTCAGCTCGATCCGGCGGGGCCCCGTGGCGACGAGGTCGGCCAATGACCCTGGCGAGGGGTAGCGGGGGCCGTGACGATCCGCATCGACGACCAGCGCCGTCTCAGAGGCCGCAGCCAGGCCGAGCGGGGCGAGCGTGGACAGAAGCGAGTCGGCCGCGGTCCAACATGCAACGATCATGGGCGGAACGTACGGAAAAGACACCCCGTCGCCTAGGCCTTGCCCCTGCCCAAGTGGTGTCGTATAAGAGAAGGTTCGAGGCAGTCACCGGATCCGCACCGGCGGTCGCTCAGTCGCTGACGCGCCGATACAGTCGCACCGCCAATGGCGCGAAGAGGAGCATCAGCCCAGCGGTCCAAGCCAGGGATTGCACTATCAGAGAGCCTTGGCTCAGGCCGATCTGCGTGACTGCCTGTTCAGGCAACATCAGCGAGCGCGCTGTGTTGGCAAGGATGGTGATCGGTTGGTTGTCAGCAAACACCTGCAGCCACGACGGCATGGTGCTCGTCGGCACAAACACCGAGGAGGCGAACACCAATGGGAACAGTGGGAGAAAGCTGGCAACCTGAACCGCCTCGGAGTCCTTGATGGCGAGCCCAAGACAAGCCATCCCCCAAGACATCGTGTAGGCAAACGCAAGGACGATCGCCAGGCCCAGCATCATCTTCGGAAAACCCTGTCCAAACCGCCAACCCATCGCGTAACCAACCGCCAACATGAGAAGGTTGACCCACAGCCCTCGGAAGAGATCGGCATTGGTGCGGCCTGCCAAAACGGCCGAACGAGCAATCGGGAGCGACCTGAACCGATCAATGACACCGGCACCCAAATCCTCGGTCAGCCCGACCGCCGTCTGGCTGGACCCGAATACCGCCGACTGCACGAGAATCCCCGGGATCAACCAGTCGATGTAACTCCCGGCGGCTGCGGCGGGTCCCGCATCCGAAACGGCACCACCGAAGACATAGTTGAACAGCACCAGGAACATCACGGGCTGAATGGTTGCGAATACGAGGAGCCGGGGAAGGCGAATGTTCCGGAGAATGTTTCGTCTCGTGATGATCGAGGTCTGCCTGACGGTGGCCTTCACGCTGGGCCGACGAGATATGGCGGCGGTCATTCCTTGGTTCTCCTTGCGGGTTCGAGATCAGCGAAGTCACCCTCGGATTCTTCGCTAGCCCTTCCGGTGAGCGAAAGGAACACATCGTCCAAGGTCGGCTTTCTGAGAGCGATGTCGGTGGGGCGGACCTTCGCCGCATCGAGCTCGCGAACAACCTGAGTGAGCGTATCGACGCCCCTAAGAGCCGGAATGTGAAGCGAGTTTGAGACAGACTGTGGTTCTTCACCCGCCACGTTACGAAGCACTTCGATCGCCAGGGTACGGTCGGCAGCCTCAACGCTGAGCTCGACCACATCACCGCCCATGCGGTCCTTGAGCTCGTCGGAGGTGCCCTCGGCAATGAGCCGGCCTTGGTCGATGACCCCGATTCGGTCGGCGAGTCGGTCGGCTTCATCGAGATATTGGGTCGTCAACAACAGCGTCGTGCCCTCGGATACGAGGTCTTCGATGATGTCCCACACTTCCAGGCGGCTCCCCGGGTCGATCCCGGTGGTTGGCTCATCGAGGAACAGGATCTCGGGGTGCCCGATGATGGCTGCGGCCACATCGAGCCGCCGCTTCATTCCACCGGAGTACGTCTTGACCTGTCGGCTGGCGGCCTCAGTCAGCCGCATCTTCTCGAGGATGTCGATAGCCCGGCGATGGGTCTCCTCTCCGCTCAGGTTATAGAGGCGTCCCACCATCTCCAGATTCTCGAGGCCCGTTTGGTAGCCATCGACAGCTGCGAACTGACCCCCAAGGCCGATCTTGTTCCTGACTGCCATCGGTTCGTCGACCACGTTGATTCCCCCCACCACGGCCACACCTGAGGTTGGTCGCGATAACGTCGCGAGGATCCTGATCAGAGTCGTCTTACCGGCGCCGTTCGGCCCGAGGAGCCCGTAGACAATCCCCGGCTCGAATCGAACCGAGACACCGTCGAGGGCATGAACCTCGCCGAAGTATTTCGTTAGATCCTGGGTTTCCACCGCGTACAACGTGGGGCCTTTCGCCGACCGAACCGATCATGTTACGACCGATCAACGAAGTCGCTGCTCCCTTCTCGCAGGTCTCACACACCTTCGCGAAGTTCACTGAGCTAATCACGACCAGCAGTAGACTGTGGCTATGCCTCAATCAGGGCGTGGGGCCGCCTTTTTCGACCTCGACAAGACCATCATCGCCAAGTCTTCGACTCTGGCTTTCGGAAGACCGTTGTACAAAGCCGGATTCCTGAACCGACGCTCGTTGCTCAAGGTGGGCATCGCCCAGCTCGTCTACATGATGTTCGGCGCCGATCACGATCAGCTCGAGAAAGCTCGCCAGGAAATGACCAGCCTCACCACAGGGTGGGACCAGCGTGATATCGAAGAGCTGGTAACGGAGACGATGGACGAAATCGTCGCGCCACTCGTCTTCGAAGAGGCCCTGGCGATCATCGACGAGCACAAGCGGGCCGGCCGCACGGTCGTCATCATCTCGTCGAGCCCGTATGAGGTCGTGAAGCCGCTCGGCGCCTACCTTAACGTGGACGAGGTCATCGGAACGCGGTCCAAGGTCGGCCCCGACGGGAAGTACACCGGGGAGCTGGAGTTCTATGCATATGCGGAAGGCAAGGCCGAAGCCATTCGCGCCATGGCCGAACGCGATGGGATCTCCCTCGCCGACTCATATGCGTACAGCGACTCCGTCACCGACCAACCCATGCTCGAAGTGGTCGGCCATCCCGTCGTCGTGAATCCCGACAGGGAACTCAAAGAACTTGCCGACGAACGCGATTGGCAGGTGATGTACTTCGCCAGGCCGGTGTCACTCCGCAGCCGCATCGCCGACCTTCCCCGACCCGATCCCAAAGTCAGCGGCGCGGCACTGGTCGGCGTCGCAGCAGCCGCCATCCTCCTGTGGATGCGCCACACGAGAAAGCACGTGTCATGACCGATACTGCCAACCGCACAGCCACTGGAAGGCGAACCTACCCGGGGATCTCACCGACCACCTGGGAGCATCCAACCGATCGGGCCGCTCTGGCGGCCCTGCGCGCAGTCCCCGGTTTCGACATCGTGCTCAAACGGCTCTTCGCCGTGATCGGCGAGAAGAGCCTCCGCATGTATCACGAAGCCAACACCATCAAGGTCTCGTCACAGCAGTTCGGCAGGCTCCACGAACGATTCCTGGAATGCTGCGAGATCCTCGACGCCGACAAAATCCCCGACCTGTACGTAACGCAGTTTCCGCTGCTCAACGCGATGACAATCGGCCTCGACGATCCCTTCATCGTGGTCAACACCACCACCGCCGAGATCCTCGACGACGACGAGCTGCATTTTGTCCTCGGCCACGAGCTCGGCCATGCCATGTCGGGCCATGCCCTGTACAAGACGATGCTGGCATTGCTAATGCGCTTGACCCTGTCCGGGATCCCACTCACCCGCCTGGTCTTCTTTGGCGTGATCCTGGCGCTGCGCGAATGGGACAGGAAGTCGGAGCTGTCAGCCGATCGGGCTGGACTGCTGTGTATCCAGGACCCCGAGACTGCCTACAACACGTTCATGAAGATGGCCGGCGGGACCCGGACCGACGAGATGAATCTCGACGCGTTCCTGGAACAGGCGGCCCAGTTCGAGCAATCCGATACCTGGTCGGACAGCCTGGTCAAGCTCCTCAATACCCGCTTCATATCCCACCCGTTCTCCGTGACTCGGACGGCTGAGATCATGCGATGGATCGACAGTGATGACTACGCAGCGGTGCTGAGAGGCGAGTACCGAGATCGCGACAACGATGATCCCGATTTCCGCCAGGACGTCCGCACCGCGATGGCCGCCTACCGCGAGCGTATGGCCAAATCAGACGATGCGCTCGCGCAGACCTTGTCCGACTGGACCGAGCGAGCAACAGGCGCCGCCAAGGACATGAAAGGCCGGATGCGCAAGCCCAACGCCTCCGAAGACCTCGAGGACTACGCCTGGGAGCCCTTCGACGTCGACTTCTTCGAAGAGGACGAACCCGAGGGGTGACCGACATGGACGAGCCGCAGGCTGGAGCTGTCGGTGTCGTCGTGCATGAGCCCCGCGCAGCGTTTGCGCCATCATTGCCGAGGCCTGCTCCAGAGCACCGGCCGTTCCTCGCGGTCGTCGGGCTGGCGATCATTCTCGGTCTGTCTGGCTGCTCGTCATCGGACCCGGTGGCTGCCGCCGAAGACGTAGCGTGGGCTAGCGAAGCCTCAGCCTATTTCGAAGAGCTGTCCGTGGCATACCGCGACCACGACGACTATCGGGTGCTCGATTTCCATACGCCGACAGCCGAGGTCGAGAAGTGGCGAGGTGATCTGCGGGGCGGGGGCAGAGTATCGGATGTGCTTCGATGGAACTCGGGGGACTTGAGCCAGAACCTCGAAGCCTCCTACCTGAGTGGAGAAGGCGCATTGACCCTCGTGACCCTGTCGAGTTCCGACGAGCGCGCTGCGGTGCTCTATCGGATGGACGGTGGCCTCATCACACACGAAATCGTGTTCGATCTGGCTCAATCGCTCGACCGGAGTCTTCGCAAGGACCCTCTCATCCTCGATGGGTACCAGCGTCTCTACGCCGACTATCAGACAGCATGGTCGAGCCTCGACGTGGCGGGTCTTTACAAACCCGGCGCCGTCATCGTGGATTCAATTCTCGGCATCGAAGCCTCACCCGAGGTCGTTTCCAATCCCGACAGCCGGCACGGGCGACCAGCCATTGCGGCCCACCCCGACGGCGCAGTCATCTATCTCGGGCCCAGTGACTACGGGACGGATCCACAGCGCGCGATTGCGGTGTACGAAGTAGCCGACGGCGAGGGGTGCTCGCGACTCATGGCAGTGAAATGGGAGCTCGCCGACGGCCTGATCGCCGACGAGGAGCGCTACCACGAGGCCGACTCGATGCGGGAGTGCGCCACCGAGCCCCTTCCCGAAGGGTGGTGGACCGGGCTCGATCTCCCCATACCGAGCGACGAGGTGGTAACGGGAAGCCTCGATACGCCCGAAGGACAGACCATCGTGGTTCACAACGGCACCCCGCGCCTGGAGGCGCTGGTCAGCGAGGGGCTGATCCAGTTCGCCTTGAACGGACTCGCCGAGCCTCGGTTCGACGCACTGACCTTCGAGCCGACCAGACAGTGCGAATCGCGAACCGGCCGGGTCATCGAAACGAACGGTTTCCGGGAGCTGTTCTTGTGCATCTACGAAAGCGACCTATGCCCGCGCGCCGGCCCATGCGACCGCCCGGCACTGACGGCTCGGATGGCGGTCTTGCATGAGCTTGGGCATGCATGGATGATCGATCATGTCGATGGGGCAACGCAGGCTCTCTTGCTGGAATCATCCGGCCGGCTCTCATGGAGAGATCCCGACGTATCGTGGGAGCAACGAGGGGTGGAATACGCCGCCGAAGTCTTGGCGTGGGGACTCGCCCCTGAAGAAGTGACCATGGTGCGCATCGGCTCGCCGCCGTGCGAGGAGATGACAGAGGCCTTCGCCATGCTCACTGCAACGACGCCGTCACGGACAGGTGGTGGGTGCACCGGTTGATGCCGACCAGGTCGCCCGCCGTAGGCAACTTGTGACCTTGGCCTCTGCCGCCGATACGACGCCCGTGCATACCCTGATTACCTAGCCGCCCGGTGCCACCGGTCGGGAGCCACCTCGGGAAGGGGTAGTCATGCGACATCGACTGTTTGTTCTGACGCTGTTCCTTGCGTTGGGGAGCCTGGTGGCCACGGCCGCGGCCGCGGCCCCTGTCACTCCTTTGGGTACGTTCTTGGATGACAATGACAACATCCACGAGCCGAACATCGAAGCGCTCGCCGAGGAAGAGATCACCAAGGGGTGCGGCGTCGACCTGTATTGTCCCGCCGATTCGGTGCGCCGCGACCAAATGGCCTCGTTCCTGGCCAGAGCACTCAACCTGGCCCCATCCACGATCGACGCATTCGTCGACGACAACGGCAACATCCACGAAGCCAACATCAACGCCCTCGCCGCCGCCGGGATCACCACCGGATGCAGCCCAGCCACCAACGAATACTGCCCCGCCGATTCGGTGCGCCGCGACCAAATGGCCTCGTTCCTGGCGAGAGCGTTGGAGCTGACGCCGCTACCGCCACCATCGGTTGACGAAGCCAACGTCGGCCGAGTCTTCTTCTTCCTCGACCAGCCGGACGGGGGCCCATTCTTGGCCACTGCCGCCCGATACGCAGCCGAAGAGGTGACCCCAGACGGTGCAGTCGACCTGCTGCTCGCCGGCCCGAACGATGGAGAGTTGGCCCAAACGCCCGCCTTCTCATCAGAGATACCGGCCGGGGTAGTCCGCAATGACACGGTGGTTGTCGCCGGCGACACAGCCACGGTGGACCTGTCCGAGAACTTCGACGACGGAGGCGGTACCTTCACCATGACTGGTCGGCTCGCCCAGCTGACTTTCACCCTCACGGCTTTCGACTCCATCGACTTCGTGAAGTTGGAGCTCGACGGAGCGCCGGTGACAGTGTTTTCGTCGGAGGGATTGATCATCCCCGACGAAGGCCTCGACCGAGCCCACTACCTCCCTACGTTGACCGACCCGATAGGTGCCGGCATCGTTGCCGAGCTCAGCCCGGAGAGCCCGGCATGGTTCGAATTCGTGGAGAGCCCTGTGGAAGTTCGGGGCCTCAGTCGGACATTCGAGGCAACCGTGGAATATGCGCTGTTCGACAACGACGGTACGGAGCTGGCGTCGGGCTTTGCCACCACGGGCGGGGGCGGCCCAGAGTTCGGGCCGATGTCCATCGACATCACGTACTCGGTTTCCTACCCGCAGGTGGGAACGCTCCAGCTGTGGTGGGATCCGCCGATCGACGGTGACCCTGGTTTCGCAGACCTTCGCGAGACCGCGGTGTGGCTCATGCCCTGAGGCCGGACCTCCGATCGGCCGATCCGCCGAGGGTGAGCGCTTGCCCGCAGTCGCACCCACCCTCACGGTCGAACTTGTCTTGCTAACGGATCGTGAACTCGCTCGTCTGCGGATTGAGATGATCGAGCTTGAGGGCGCCGGCCGTCGCTTTCCCGCTGAAGCGGAAGACGTTCAGCCCCTCGGTGATGTTGGTCTCGTAGATGAAGTTGTTGTACCAGTAGCTCGACCATGCTCCACCGAGATCGATGGGATCGATGGCCGGCGGATCGGAATACGCCAGCTCCACCGGATTGGCCGGATCGGTGAAGTCGACGACGCTCGTGCCGGATTGGTAGTTCCCGCTCACGAGGATGTAACTGCCGTTCGGCATAGGAACGATGTTGTAGTTGTGAATCGTGCAGTTCTCTGTAGCCGACTGGTTCCTGGGGAGCGTCCACATCCCGAGCAAGTCGCCCGTATCGGCATCAAAGAACAACGCCGACTTGTCGATGTCGTCCGTTGTCTCCAGGCAGAACGGCGCCACGCCCCCGCCCGGCTCGTGACCGAACACGATGACCTCGCCGTCCCAGGTGAAGATGGCCGAGTGCCCAATGCCGACTCCGTCGATCGATCGCGAATAGATGAGCTGCGGGTCGTCCAGTGACCCGGCGAGGCTGAAGACGCTGAATCCGTCATCTCCGGCGCAGGCAGCCTTCATCACATCGCCGAGGATGACGCCCGTGTCATGGCAGTCTCGGCCGCCGGCGTCGACGAATCGCAAGTAGGAAGCGGCGGCCGGATTGCTGAGCGGGACTTCAAGGATGTCGAGGCCGGGGCAGGCGCCGCTTGCCGAGCTGTTGTAAACGAGCAGCCGGTTGTTGGCGAGATCTGGCACGCCCGTTGCCGTGTGCGATCCACATTCCGTTTCGACGGCCGCAACGAGCTCGGGGTCCTCCAAATCGCTGATGTCGAAAATGTGGACACCTTCGAATCCAGCCGGGACCGTCGTACCGTCGCAGTCCTGCGTTCCGGATGCCGGCGAGTTCCAAGATCGCACCAGGACGTTTTCCCATACGATGACGTCACCCTGGTTGCCGTTGCAGCCTGTGAAGGAGACGTGCTTGGGATTGCCCGGAGCTGAGATGTCGCGGATGTTGAACCCCTGCCAGTTGCCTTGGAAGGCATACTTTCCCCAGAAGGCGATGTCGGTATGAACGCTAGGAGGGCCGTAGAAGAGACTGGCCGGCTCTTCTATGTGACCCATGGGGTGGAGGTTCTTCGTTCTTGGATCGTCGTCGTGGTCGGCACCGGCGGTGCCAACCGGGGCGAGTGCCAGCACGATTGTCGTTAGGACCGTGATGAGTGATAGGCGACGCTTCGTGAGGGACATGGAGCTACCTCTTTTCTCCGTTGCTCTGGTCCCGAACCTACTCCACTCGCCGGCTGCGGGCTTGAACGAGTTCGGTACACCGCCCTCGAAACGACTTGGATCCCACCGCACGACGCCGCCGCCCCAGAAAGGGAGCGGAAGATGATTCAACGAACAGCGTCAATCCGGGTCGACAAGTGCGATCTTGACGACCACCAATTCGGGCATGGCTGCCCGTGCATCACGCTCGTTGACGCGGCCGTCGGCTTCGAAGGTGATCCCATATGCCCTGGCGTCGCGTCGCCGGTGCTCGAGGAACTCAATGAATACGGGCAGCTGGCGCATGTCGCCCGCGAAGACCTGCGCCTCGCCCGTAACGCGCTTGCCGGCCAGCCGCAGGTCGACCTCTGGGTTGGCAATCATATTGCGCCACCATTTCCGGAACCGCTTGGTCACGAAGAGCACCGTGTTGCCATCTCGGTAGTAGGTGACCGGTGTCGTGTAGCGACGCCCCGTGGTGCGGCCCGTGACCGTTATCAGGGCCAGCGTTGAGCCGAGCATCCGCTGGATACCTGGCGTCCGCAATAGCAACGTGATGGTCCGATTGAACCATGGCGGTATCGTCACGTTTGGTACGACTGCTGTGCTGTTACTCATGCCTTTCCCCTCACTGCGACTCACTCCACCGTGACGGCGACGATGACTGTCTCCAGCGGTGGGGCGTCTTCGAATAGCCGCTCATAGTGGAATTCCAGTGCGACCGTCCCCGGTTGGATTGCCTCGAACTCGTAGCAAAACTCGCCCGGCGAGCCGGCCAGCTCGGAGGTCGGCTCGTAGCTCGGCTCGTGTAGGAGCTCGAGCACCGGCATGTACATCGAGTGGACCATCCACGTGTAGCCGGTCGTAACGTTGCCCGGCAGGAAGACTTTCAGCGTCTGGCCGGCCTGCATGGTCACCGTCTGGCCGTCGGCGTCGCTGAGCACAATATCGGGTGCTCGGTAATACAGCGGGACCTCAACGCCCGGTCCGCTCCCGAACTGTCCCTGCCACATCATGAGGCTGAGGTCGTAGAAACCGGACGGATGTCGGCGGACGTCGGCGGGGTCGAGAACGACCTTATACTCGAATTCCGTCCACTCTTGCTCGCCCGAGATCTCGTCCCACACCTTGTCGTAGATGATCACTCCGTCCCAGTCGACGACATCGAGCGTCACCTCGTCGGCCGAAGGCGCCAGCATCCCGGTGACCGTGAACCCCGCTGATACCGTTTCTCCCGCTGCCGGTGATTCGATCATCACCTCAGGGCAGAGATCCCAGAACGCGTCTCTGGTCAAGGGGTCGCTGATGTCGAGACCTTCGTTGGAGAAAACGTCGACCGGCTCGCCATCGATTGCCAGCCGCACTGCGTGCACTTCGTCGAACTGGGTCGCGGTGAAGACCAGCTGAGCGAGCCTCGCTCGCATCGTGAACGTACCGGCACCGTCGTCGAACTCTCGAGAGACGTCGACAGTGGCCACCCCGTCGTCGACGGTGACGCCGAGAAGCTCAGTGTCACGAGGGATCTCCGTGCCGAAGCCGATGCCGGCTTCGGTGAAGGACTCCCCTTTCAGCACCATGTCGAGGCCCTCGCTGACGTCGTAGGGCTGCCCGGGAGCGAGCCGGCGATGTACGGGAGCGAGGAACGGCCCGGCACTCTGAAGACGCATCAAATAGCTGACCGTGGCCTCTTGCGGCGGGGGCTCCGGCTCCGCCGGCTCCGTTGTCGGCGTCTCGGTGGTCTCGGCTGTGACGGGAGGCATGGTGGCGACCGTGTCGATTGGCTCGCCGGCATCACTGCCGCATGCCGCGAAGATCAACGCCAACACGACCATCATTGGTCCGATCCGTGCCATCGCCCACCTCCTCTGCAACGAGGCTCAGTGGTGACAGCCTCGCGCCGGAGCTCCGAACGCGGTAGAGGCGGAGGCCCTATCCCCCCAGGCCGCCGTCAGGCCTGCGAGTGAATGGCCGCCCATACGCGAGATGGCGTCAGCGGCATGTCGATGTGATCGATGCCGAGATGGCGAACCGCGTCCACGACCGCATTCTGGACGGCCGGCGTAGATCCGATGGTGCCCGACTCGCCGATGCCTTTCACGCCCAGTGGATTGAGCGGCGTCAACGTCTGCGTGTGATCGATCTCGATGCTGGGCACGGTCATGGCACTCGGAATGAGATACGAGGTCAGGTTGCCGGACATGAGATAGCCATCGTCGTCGTAGATGACCGCCTCCGACATTGCCTGGCCGATGCCGATGGCGACTCCCCCGTGAACCTGACCGTCAACGACCATCCGATTGAGGATGTATCCGCAGTCGTCCACGGCGATGTGGCGGAGAAGCTCGACGTTGCCGGTGTCGGTATCGACTTCGACCACCGAGATGTGAGTGCCGAACGGGTAGCTCTCCGATGCCTGCTTGAACTTGCCAAGCGCCTGGAGTCCCGGCTCTTCTCCTTCCCGCGGCTCTTCCGCTGCAGCAAGTGCCGCGACTTCCGCCCACGTCAACGCCGAGTCGGGCACTCCCGCCACCCCGAGACGTCCGCCATCGAACAAGACGATGTCGTCCGTGCTCGCTTCCAGTTGGTTGGCGACGAGCCGGCGCGCCTTGTCGAGCACCGCCTCCCCCGCCACGAGTACCGACGAACCACCGATTTGTGTTGAGCGAGAGGCCATGGTGCCCCCGCCTCGTTTCACATATCTGGAGTCGCCCTGAACGAAGTGGATGTTCTCGGTGGCGATCTTCAACTGCTCCGACAGGATCTGGCGGAACGTGGTCTCGTGGCTTTGCCCATGCGACAGCGTCGGTACGACCATCGTTGCGGAACCATCTTCGTTGATCGTCACCCGGCTGGAGTCGATCGTTCCCAATGCGGTGATTTCGACGTAGGTCGAGACGCCGATGCCGAGCTGAATCGATGAGTTGTCGGCGCGGCGTTGCGCTTGCTCGGCTCGGAGGTCGTCATATTCGGCGATGGCCAAAGCCCGATCGAGGGCAGCCTGGTAGTTGCCCGAGTCATAGGTCACGCCGGTCGAGGTTCGGTGCGGAAACTGGTCGGCGCCGACCATGTTCTTCTGACGCAATGCCACCGGGTCCATGCTGAGCTCGGCGGCGAGCATGTCGATGAGGCGCTCCACCATCGCCGACGCCTCCGGCCGGCCGGCACCGCGGTATGCATGGTTGGGCACTGTGTTGGTGACCACACTCTTGGCCGTCAGAGAGATCTGTGGGACGTTGTACACGCCCGACGCCATATCCTGGGTCAGGTAGGGCTCGGCCGCACCCCACATCCCATACGCGCCGCCGTTCTTGAGGATCTCACCCTTGATCCACAAGATGGAGCCGTCTGCGGTCGCACCAATGGAGACATTCTGGATCTGGTCTCGGCCGTGACACATGTTCGTCAGGTTCTCGATCCGGCTTTCGATCCATTGGACTGGATGATCGAGCCTCTCGGCGATTGGCACCAAGACGATTTGTTCGGGATATGTGTAGATCTTGGCGCCGAAGCCGCCCCCCATGTCGGGCACACGGACGCGCACGTCCTCGTAGCCGCGGCCCAACACTTTGGCGACCGTCATTCCGGCGTCGTAGACGTTCTGGCTTCCGAGCCAAAGCTCGATGCCGTCATCAGAAGGCACCGCCATTGCGCTGTTCGGTTCCATGGGCACCGCCGCCAGGCGCTGGTTGATGAGCCGAGCGCTCACCACGACATCAGCGGGCGCCAGGTCAGCCGCGGAGGTGACGGGACCCTTCTCCCACACGACGTTGGAGGCCAACTCCTCGAACAGACGCGGCGCATCGGGAGCCAGGGCGTCGTCGATCGTCGCCACGCTGTCAATGAGCTCGATGTCCGGCCAGACCGCGTCGGCAGCGTCGGCGGCCTGCGCGGCGGTCTTGGCGACGACAACAGCCAACGGCTCACCCACGAACCTCACCTTCCCCGATGCCAGCAGGGGACGGGCATTGGCTTCGTCGAGCCCGTTGCCGGCGGCGATCTTGTTGTATGAGAAGTCGTTGGCCGTGAAGACCGACACCACACCGGGCATCGCCGCAGCCTCGTCGGTGTCGATGGCGACGATCACTCCATGGGGCACCGGTGAACGAACGAAATGGGCAACGTAGCCGCCCGTCTCGATGTCGTCGAGGTATCCGCCCTCGCCTGTGATGAACCGGGGGTCCTCCACCCGCTTGACCGCTCCACCGAGGATGGAGCCTTGCCGCGTAATGCGCATATCCGTCATGTCGGCAGGTTACCCGTCGAGCGATTCGTCACCGCTGCCCGGCGCGTCCACCGGCGCCGGAGCCGATCGAGAACGGGGCCCGGCCGCCCACAACGCAACGAGCGCAAGGGCCACCGACAGGAGGGCCACCGCGATCCAGATGGATTCAGACTTGTTGAACCCAAGGACAACAGCCTCGTCTACCGGCTCACCGACCAACAGGTTTGGACCCTCGTCGATTCCCAGCAGGCTCGGTGCTACCCCGAGATCGAGAAAGGTCACGGGCCGAGACGTCATCGAGTCATCGCCGACGAGCGCTTCGAACACGACGACCCGATTCGACTTCGCGGTGGTCACCATGCCACCGAAGCTTCCGTCGGCCCGCCGAGCCAGGCTCACCGTTTCTTGTTGTCCGCCAGGATCGATCACGTGGGCCACAACCGTGTCGGCAGGCGCCTCAACCTGCAGCTGGACGTCGATGGTGCCGTCATTGTTGACCGTGGCCGAAGCCGCGGCATCGCCAAATCCGCCCCCCAACGCCACGGTCATGAGGAATATGGCGGCGAGCATGTTCACAGGTAGACCATACCGGCGCTGTGGATTTGGATGGCCCATGCCCCCGCCGATGAGCCGTTCCAGATTTTTTGGGAATGATCACCGGTGATAATGCGCTGCACAACCGGACACCACGGCTGACAGGATCAACAACCATGGCTCTCTCTCAATTCGAGATCGAACAGCTCATCGAGCGCGACAAGACGCATTCATGCGACGCCGCACCCGGAGCGTGTGTGCACCTGGCGGGAATTGCCTCGTTGCCGTCGCGCTTCGGCGACTTCCAAGCTGCCGCGTTCTACAACAACATCGACGACAAAGAGCACGCCGCTTTCATCAACGGGGACATTTGTGGCTCCGAAGCTGTTCCTGTGCGCATCCATTCCGAATGCCTCACCGGCGACGCCATCGGATCGCTCCGTTGCGACTGTCGCGACCAGCTGGAGTCGGCTCTCAAGCACATCGCCGGACTGTCGTGCGGCATCCTGCTGTACCTCCGCCAGGAAGGGAGAGGCATCGGCCTCACCAACAAGATCAGGGCGTACGGCCTCCAGGACTTGGGCTTCGACACAGTCGAGGCCAACCATGCGCTTGGGTTCCCCGACGACTCGCGGGACTACACGGTGGCAGCCCATATGCTGAGAGCGCTCGACGTGAAGTCGGTGCGGCTCATGACCAACAACCCCAAGAAGATCGCCGGGCTCGAGGCGAACGGAATCATCGTCACAGAGCGGATTCCCCATGTCATGGTCGCCAACGAATTCAACCGCGACTATCTCCAAACCAAAGCGGCCAAGTCCGGTCACCTGCTCGAGCGCGACGAGCAGTCCGAGGCGATCGTCGCCTGACGTCGAGGTCGGCTATCGCTGGAGGTTCTCGGTGGTGAACGCGCCAAAGTACTCCTGGTCGAACCAGGCGGTCTCGACGAGGGCGGCGTACTCGAAATAGCAGGCGTCCATCATTGGGACGAGCACGGATTCGTTGCTTCCAGGGATTGGATGAGCACCACCCCCGAACTCGATGCCGTCTTCCCGCCAGTTGAATTGCTCGTCGACCACGACGCCTTCGATGTCAGCCATGCAGTCGAGCGACGCGGTCACCGCCTCCTCAACCTCAATGGGGGTAACGACGTTGTCTGCCAGCGCCGACTGTTGTGGAGCCGGAACCACGCCTCCGTATTGGGTCTCGAGGAGAAAGCCGAAGGATTCAACATGCTCTGGCGGTACGCACGCGCTCAAGAGCACCATGGAGAGGACCAAGAACAGTGTTTTCATGGAGCGACAGTACGGCCGCCGCAACCCGAGCGAGTAGAGCCGAAAGAGAGCATCAGTCGGGCTATTCGGCGGCCTTTCCCAACCGGATGGGCGGCCGGTTGGGCAGCGTCATCGGCAGGGCTACGCTATCGCCATGCCGGAGCCACGGACACTCTTTGAAAAGGTGTGGACCGACCATGTTGTGCGCCACCCTCCCGGTGAGCCGGCGTTGCTGTACATCGACCTCCATCTGGTTCACGAGGTGACCTCGCCGCAGGCCTTCGACTCGCTGCGGCTCGCCGGGCGAACGGTTCGCCGCCCTGACTTGACAGTCTCCACCATCGATCACGGGGTGCCCACGACTGACCGGGCATTGGGTATTCGCGACCCACTGTCGAAAAAGCAGATCGACACCCTCGTGTCCAACTGCGAAGAAAACGGCATCACCCTGTTTGGCATCGATGACCCTCGCCAAGGCATCGTCCACGTCATCGGCCCCGAACAGGGCATCACGCAACCCGGAATGACGATCGTGTGCGGCGATTCCCACACGGCTACCCACGGCGCCTTCGGAGCACTGGCGTTCGGGATCGGCACCTCCGAGGTCGAGCATGTTCTCGCCACCCAGACGCTTCCCCAGCAGAAACCCAAATCGATGGCCATCACCGTCGATGGTCGGCTGGCGCCGGGCGTCACGGCCAAGGACATCATTCTCGGCATCATCGCCCGCATCGGAACCGCCGGCGCCACCGGACATGTGATCGAGTACCGAGGATCTGCCATCGAGTCGCTGTCGATGGAGGGCAGGATGACGATCTGCAACATGTCGATCGAGGGTGGGGCCCGGGCCGGCCTCATTGCGCCCGACGAAACGACCTTTGTCTACCTCAAGGGCCGGCCGGGAGCGCCGAAAGGCAGCGCCTGGGATGCAGGAATTGCGTATTGGCGGTCGCTGCCAACCGACGACGGCGCCCCGTTCGATGCCGAGTTGTTCATCGACGCCGCTCAACTGGAACCGTACGTCTCGTGGGGGACCAATCCGGGCCAAACCGTTCCGGTCTCATCTGTGGTGCCTTCCCCCGACGATGCCCAAGACCCGATAGAACGCGATTCCATCGTCCGCGCTCTCGAATACATGGATCTCGAGGCGGGCACGCCGATCACCGACATCGCAATCGACCGTGTCTTCTTTGGTTCTTGCACGAACGCACGGATCGAAGACCTGCGCGAAGCAGCCAACATCGTCGACGGGAAACGGGTCGCCTCCACGGTTTCGGCCATGGTGGTGCCGGGATCCGGACTGGTGAAACTGCAGGCCGAGGAAGAGGGCCTGGACCTCATCTTCAAGGCCGCCGGATTCGAGTGGCGCGACGCCGGATGCTCCATGTGCCTTGCCATGAATCCCGACGTGCTCGCACCCGGAGAGAGGTGCGCCTCCACCTCCAATCGGAACTTCGAGGGCCGCCAAGGCACCGGCGGGAGAACCCACCTGGTCAGCCCGGTGATGGCGGCTGCCGCGGCAATCGCCGGACATTTCGTCGACGTCCGAGACCTGGCATGAGTGAGCCTATGCGAGATCGCCCAGGCATTCCGGCGACGTACGGCATCAAACAGGGCCCCGATGGCATGCTCGAATGGGGACGGGTGACCGCAGCTGTCGACAGCAGCGACATCTACTGGGTTGCCACCAAGAGCCGCAGCGGCGCTCCCCATCTCGTTCCCATACACTCGGCGTCCATCGGCGGCATCGTTCACCTGTCCGGCGATCCGTCGACGAAGTGGTACCGCAATCTGGCCGACGATCCAACCGTACAGGTGGGAGTGGATCATGGTGGATTGCAGGTGATGGTGCGCGGCGCAGCGCGGCTCGACACCCCATCACCGCAACGGTGGTCCGAGATAAACGCCAACCTCGCCACCAAGTACGAGTGGCAGTTCGACGGGGAGCCAATTGCGGTCTGGGTCGTGAGCCCTCGTACCGTCATTGCCTTCAATCCTGCCGAGTTTGCCGACTCACCAACTCGCTTTTCCTTCGAGGACTCACCATGAAACCGATCTCGGTGATCACCGGCTCGATGGCTCCATTACCCCGCGCCAATATCGACACCGACCAGATCATGCCTAAAGAGTTCCTCAAACGAGTCCAGCGAACCGGGTACGGGCAATACGTGTTCGACCAATGGCGTAAGGACCCCGAGTTTGTGCTCAACCGGCCCGAGTATCAGGATGCCAAAGTGCTCGTAACCGGGCCCAACTTCGGATCAGGCTCCTCTCGGGAGCATGCCCCGTGGGGCATCCAGGATTGGGGATTCGACGCCGTCATCGCCCCGTCATTTGCAGATATCTTCTTCACCAACTGCACCAAAATCGGACTGCTACCAGTGGTGCTGTCCGAGAAAGAGGTCGACTATCTCATCGAGCTGGCTCAGCTTGAACCAGCTGCCCAACTCACCGTCGATCTTTCCGAGCAGGCGGTGACCGCCGACGGATTTGAGGCGTTCTTCGAGATCGATCCCTACACCAAGCACCGACTCCTCCATGGCCTCGACGACATCGGCCTGACGATGAGCCACGAGGCCGAGATCTCTGCTTTTGAGCAAACGAGGCCGGGCCACAAGCCGAGTCTCTCTCGGTAGTCAGGCAGAATGCGAGGAGCCGGCTGATCGAACGTGTGTTCGACTACACTGCAGCTGCGATGTCGAATATCCGATGGAAGCTCGCCGATTCCGATCAGCCCCAGTTGGCGATGTTCGGTCGAGCTCGGCGCCACGTGGGCAGGGGCGAGTACCGGGGACTCGAGTTTCTCGAAGTGGAAACCAAGAAGCTGATCACCAAGACGCCCGGCGGCCCCCGCTACGGCTTTGCGTACAGCATCAACGCCTACCGGGGTTGCTCTCATGCCTGCACATATTGCTTTGCTCGGCCCACGCACGAATACCTGAACCTGAACGGGGCCGAAGACTTCGAATCCAAGATCGTTGTGAAGACCAATGCCATCGAACGCGCCCGTCATGAGATGGCGCCGGCCCGGTGGGCGGGTGAGCTCATCGCGATGGGAACGAACACCGACCCGTACCAGCCGGCCGAGGGGAAGTATCGGCTCACCCGGGGCATCCTCGAGGTGATGGTCGAATACGGCAACCCCACTGCCATTCTCACGAAGTCACCGCTTGCCCTGCGCGACATCGAGATGATCAAGGAGCTGAGCATGAGGGCCGACGTTCGGGTCGACTTCTCGGTTGGAACCCTCGATGACGAGGTTTGGAAGGCAACCGAGCCCGGTACTCCCCATCCTCGCCGGCGCATCGAGGCAGTAGCCAGATTCCGGGAGGCCGGCATCCAATCTGGCGTATTGATGGGGCCCATCCTTCCGGGCCTATCAGACAGTCCCGAGCAGCTCGCAGAGGTCGTCGAAGCAGCCGCGGCGGCCGGGGCCGTCTCGATTGGAGGCATCCCGCTCCACCTCAAGGGCTCCGTCGCTCAGCACTATTACGACAAACTCGACGAGTTTCGGCCCGACCTCATCCCTCGCTATCGCCGCCACTTCGCAGGTCGCGGCGAGGCACCGAAGGAATACTCGGATCGTATCTTTGCCACCTTGAAAGAGCTCGAGAAGGGGCGGACTCCCGATCGCCTTGATCCGGTGGACGACGCGACGAACCCCCCAGCAGGAGAGCCACATGGCTACAACCAGCTGAACTTGCCCGTGTGAAGCGGTCGCTTCGCTAGTCGACTGTGGAGGACGCATACGTGAGCGACTGTCCGCTCCTGGAATTCAGGATGAGCGTTCCATCTACCAGCCGCACGCGGAATCCGTCGCCCAGCACGCCGACCACCAGCGAATCCTGGACGGCGAGATCCGAGGGGCATTCGCCCTCGGCGGTGAGCGTGGGAAACAAGAGCTCACCTCCGAATACACTCCACGTGCCTCGCAAGTCTCGACATCCGGTCGAAGCCACCACGTCACCGGCTCCGCTCAACCGCAGCAGTGCCGGTTCACCACCCGGATCCGTGGCCCCGTCGCCGGAGCCCAGAGTGACCAGCCGCCATTCGATGTCGACAAATGCCCGCTCGTCCACGCCGGCGACCGAATGGAATCGGAGGCTGGTCCCTTCTCGGCCTGTCAGCACGAGCTTGCCGTCGGTCAGTTGAACGCGATCTACGCGGCCGAGTGCTGCGAAATAGCGTGCTTCGGCTTTCATCACAGGCGGGGGACCGCAATCGACGGCGGTCGAAGCTACCTCGTCGATCATGGCGACTCCGTCGACAAACGAAGCGTCGCCCCCGTAGGAGTTGCATCCACCCGACCCGCCCACCTGGTCGCCGCTCACGACCAACGTGATTGGGTAGCCGTCCAAGGGCTCGACGGGAAGGCCGAAGCTTTCGCTGCTCTCCAGCTCCCACGTGCCCAGCAAAACGTCGAGTGACGGCACCGAAGCCATGGCCGGGGCCGATTCGGGAACGGACGTACAGGCCAAGAGAAGTGCCAGCGCTCCAGCTACGAGCCTGATTGTCATAGCTTTGCGACGCTAGCCGGCCAGAGCCGGTTCCCGGCGCGACATATTCTTGGGCCTGCAGCAAGAGAAGGCCCAATGCGGGGCCGCATCACCCCTTTCATCGCATAACATCCACCCATGGAATACTCGCCGATCTGTCCCGCGCCCGTGCGCCGAGCCGTGATGGTGCAACAGTGGCAAGAGCTGACGATGCTCCATTGGCCGATCGATCCTGCCGCCCTCGCTCAGGCACTGCCGCCTGGCATCGAGCCGGACCTGTATGACGGAAAGGCCTGGATTGGGCTCGTGCCATTCTCGATGCGGAACATCAGACTGCCGTGGGGGCCACCACTCCCCTGGTTGTCGTCCTTCCCCGAGACCAACGTCCGCACGTATGTCACGGGGGCTCGCGGGCCAGGCATCTACTTCTATTCGCTCGATATCACCAGGCTGGTACCGACCCTGGTGGCCCGCTACACCTATCGCCTGCCATACATGTGGGCGAAGATGCGGATGGCACGAACGCCGGGCAGGGTGTTCTATGAAGGTCGGCGGCGCTGGCCGGGCCCAATCGGGGCGAACAGCCGTGTGCACGCCGATATCGGCCGGGCCATCCCTCATGAAGAGCTCACCCAACAAGACATCTTCTTCACAGCTCGGTGGGGTCTCTACTCAACCCTCGAGCGCGGGCTCGCCTATGCGCCGGTTGAACACGAGCCCTGGCCGCTCCATCGAGCCACCGCTCTCGATGTTGAGGAGAACCTCATCGAAGCCGCCGGGTTCCAACGACCGGACCGCGATCCGATCGTGCACTACTCGCCAGGGGTGACCGTTCGCATCGGAATGCCTGGGCTCGTGGAAGCACCGGTGAGAGTATCGATGCGCTCGCGGCTGCGCGTCGGCAGTCGTGCCGAGCCGGCCTCGGTCTGATCAGGCGCGGCGGAACACCACGTCGCCTGGCTCGACGCGAAAACGGTGACCGATATCACCGAGCGAGAGCACAAAACCCCGGGTCCCGTCCTGAAGAAACGAGCGATGGTCGGCAACCCGGTCGTCGTCGGCGGCGGGGTCGCGCAGCAGGAACTTGGTGAACGGCACACACGGCCGGGCAACCGCGGCCGCCTGAAGGGGATGTTGCCCTGACCCCGTTTCGACCATCAGGCCGCCGGACAGCTCGGCTTCGGTCACCCTCCCGCGATGATCGACCAGGATATTCTCGGCGGCGATGCCCAGCGGTGCCCACCCAAACTTGTTCTCCATCGCCTCGTAATGACCGGTGAAACCAATCGACAGCTGCCGTCCCGGCTGGAATTGGCGAAGCCCGGGATGGTCCTCGTGGTGAAAGTCCAGCACCGCCCCGCTACCGGTGATGCCTACCGCCCCGGCCCTCGACAGCCACAAGGCCTCCACCGGGCAGATCAAGTCGGCGTCGTACAACGAATCGTGGACGACCTCGGCCGCATGGATCTGCGTTTTGATCACCGGGCCCAGCCGAACCCATTCACTCATGCCATTCCTCCGGTCCTCCCGAGCCTCGTGCGATCATCAGATCTTTCAGAGTATCGGGCCGATCGGTGATGAGCCCGTCAACTCCCATGTCGAGAAGGCGGATCATGTCGGCGCGCTCGTTGACTGTCCAAACATGAATCTGTTTGCCCGAGGCGTGGGCCGCCTCGATCAAGCGTGATGTGAGCACCCGTGTCCTTCCGTATGTTTCCGGGATCTGGAGTGCGTCGGCGCGAACCTTCAGTGGGCGGCCGAGCCGGGCGGCGCCCATGGCGGCGAGCGTCTCGCGTGGTCCCGACGAGGTTGCCACCCGCCCGCCGGTCAGCTTCCGAAACCGGCGGATGCGAGCATCCGAAAACGACCCGACGATGACCCGATCCCAGAGATTCAGGCGGTAGACCACCTCCACCAGCAGCTGCTCAATGCCAGATTGCTTCAGGTCGAGTGTGAGCAGCGTGTTCGGAAAGGTGGTTGCCAGCTCTTCCAAGGTTGGTATTCGCACCCCCCGCCCTCTGTGAGGGAAGTGATGGATGGGATCGAACCGGTATGCAGCATCGCACTCGCGGAGCTCATCCCAAGTCCACTTGGAGATCCTGCCGTGGTGGTCCGTGGTGCGGTTGAGTGTGTCGTCGTGAAAAAGCACGACCTTCCCGTCGGACGTGGCGTGAAGATCTGTTTCGAGGAACCGGTATCCGAGATCGATGGCACCCTGGAAGGCGACCATCGTGTTTTCGGGCCAGAGCTCGCGCGAGCCTCGGTGCGCCAGCGCGATAGGCCATTCGTGCGTCAAGACTTCCCTGGGCATGCCCGGCAGTGTATTCCAGGTAGATTCGCCTGATGATCAGACGCGTATTCCTCGATTCCGCCACCGTAGTACGAGAAGCACTTGGCCAGCCCACGATCTCCGACCACTGGAACGACGACAGCGCCCTCGCCGGTTATCAGGTCAGCGGCCTCGCCGGACACACGGCGCGGGCGATTCTGACGCCGCTGTCTTACCTCAATCTGCCTGCCCCCAGCGACCGACCGGTCGGGCCCGCCGAGTACTTCACGCTGGGCTTGGGCGACCTCGATCCCATCGCCAGTCCGGAGCATGCCGGTGCTCGCAGGCGAGGGGCCGAAGCCGCCGCGGGTGGCCCCAGCCACTTGACCGGACAGGTTGTCACCGCGCTGATCGAGCTCCACGAGCTCCTCGAGGTGACCGAGCCGGATCGACTCGTGACGGTCTTCTCCGGCCGCTGCATGACCATCGACGACTACCTCATCACCAGGATCGTCGAGATTGTCATCCATCTCGACGATCTTGCATGCAGTGTCCCCGACCCGCTTCCCGCTCCCCCCGGCGAGGCCGTTGACATAACGCTGGCCACCGCAGTCGAGATCGCTGCCATCCGACACGGCCACACCGCCCTTCTCAGAGCCCTCACACGTCGCGAACGAGTCGCCGAATACCCACACGCCTTCTGATCCAGATCTCCCTGCGGAGTCGGGAACCCATCGATCCATGGCCGACGTCTCATCCGCAATGACCATGAGGGAGATACCATGCGCAAGAGGATCATCGGATTGGCAGCCATATTGGGCGTCATCGGTAGCGCGTGCGGCGCGGCGGCCGCCCAGCCCCAGCAGGCTGTGTCGACAGGAGGAATCGTGGCTGCAGCTCAAGGAGAATCGCCGTCTGTGATGGCACCGGGGATCTCCGTACAGGGAACCGGCATCGTCAGCGGTATCCCTGATGTGCTCTCGATCACAGTGGGAATCCAAGTGACCAACACCACCGTGAAGGGGTCCCTTGATGCGGCGGGAACCGATTCGCAGGCGCTCCTGGCCGTGTTCGATTCCTACGGCATCCCGAAAGACAAGGTCCAGTCAGGACGACTCTCCGTCTATCCCCGGTATGACTACAGCGGAGAACAAGAGCGAATCGTCGGGTACCAGGTCTCCACGACCTACACCGTGCAGATGGCCGAGATCGACCGAGTGGGCGAAATGCTGGATGAGGCAGGAGACGCCGTCGGCAACAACTTGATTGTCCAGTCGATCGGCTTCTCACTCGAGGACGATGCCGACCTGCTGATCAGTGCCCGGGACGCCGCCTATGCCGACGCTCGAGCCAAAGCCGAACAACTCGCCGCGCTGGCCGGTGTCACCCTCGGCGCTCCCCAGTGGATCAGCGAGGGCACCACCGTCGCTCCCCCGGTCGTCTTCGCCGGACGGGCCGCAGCTCTTGATGAGGCCGCCGCGATCGGCGTGGAAGCCGGCTCCACCGATGTGCGAGTCACCTTGGACGTCGTTTTCTCGATCGGGAACTGAGCTCTTAAACGTCAAGTGGGAGAGCCCGAAGGCTCTCCCACTCATCGTGGTTTGTTTTTGGTCCTAGCTTCGGTACCAGACAGAACCTGCGTGGACCGAATCAGTCAACGTGCCTTGGCTCGAGAAGAACGTCACTGTCGCCGTTCCGAACGATGATGCGGCACCGTCGCAACGCAACGTGAATGTGACCGTCATCTGGACCCCCGTGGGATCTCCGGTGCCGGTACCCGATATTCCACCGCCTCCGCAGAACGGAGAAGAGTCATCGGCGATCGACACGAGCGAGAGGCGAACCGGCCCCGAGGTCGTCTGCCCATCAGGCAACAGCCGACGAGGACTGATCGACAGGCTCAGGTTGCTGCCATCCGAGAGATCCACCGCTGACCAGTCGCCTCGAAACGACTGCGGCGAGGCTCCTGCTACCGGAGCCAACGTTGCCAATGCCATCGCTACAGCCGCGACGACGATCAAAGCTCTTTTCATTCCCAACCCCCGTATGTCTCGGTCAATTACAAACCGAAAGATACGTCACGGAGGGTGACTATGTGGTGACTATTTATTGAGCCGTTAAGCTTTTGTTAAGGACTAGTCACCAATGGATTCAGTCGGAAACGAGATAGACCGTCAGAGATAGCTTCCCGTCGCCGCCCTTGCCGAGCGCCACGCCGATGGAGTCGTTGAGAAACAACATAGCCTCGGCGGCGGTTGCGAAAGTGAGCAGCTCGCGTGGATGCGCCACTCCCTGCTCCTCGCCGGCCAGGGAGACACCGGAAGCCGAATAGGAGACCTTTTCGCGACCTGATCCGATGACGCCGCGGATGTCGAGATCCATCGTGCCGTCGCTACGCACTGTGGCATAGTCCACTCCCTTCACCGGGCGCTCACCGTCCCAATGCACGCTCGTCGCAGTGCCTTCAAATGGGAAATCGATGCGCATGCCCGCCGGCGTATTCCCGATGATCGACATGCCGAGGTCGGCGGATATGACGCAGAACTCTTCGAGATGGGGCATCCGTGAGACTCCTCAGATTGGCTTGGGTTGGACCCTACCGCTCTGGACAGTCCGCCGATTGCGACGGCGGCCAGGTGGCATGGTCGTTCACCCACACCACTTCCCCGTCGTCGTCGGTCTTGCCAGAAGATCGGAGACCGAGCCTGGTGGCGACGGCGTGGGAAGCGGAGTTGTCGGGATGAATATGAGCGAGGAGCGCCGTAACGCCATTGCCCTCGAGCCATTCGCACACCGCCCGGGCAGCCTCGGTCGCCAATCCTCGGTTCTGCCATTCCAGGCCGATGACCCACGCCAGATCAGCGCCTGCCGGGCGGACCGTCGCTTGAACGATCCCGATCGTGACTCCCTGCAAGCGCACCACCCACGTGAGCCATGCCTCCTCATCGTCGCCGGACCCCGCCGGCATCCGCTCGAACCTCGTCCGCAGGACATCGCGGGGTGAGCTCGGCCCCACCGATGAACTGGAGCATTGCCGGATCATCGAACACTCCGACGAGCGAGCCGGCATCGTCCAGCGTGATCGGGTCGAGCCCCAGCCGGGGCGTGTCGAGCCTCTCCATTCGCAGCACGTCGGGATTCTTGCACGCCAGCATTTGGTTCTTTGACGAACGAACGTTCGTTTCATATGATGCGATCATGGAGCAAGCAGCCCTTTTTCAGCAGGTCATCGACGATGAGCAAAAGATCGAGCCGCGAGACTGGATGCCAGACGGCTACCGGCAAACGCTCATTCGGCAGATCGCCCAACACGCCCACTCCGAGGTGATCGGCATGCAGCCCGAGGGCAACTGGATCACCCGAGCGCCGAGCCTGAAACGAAAAGCGATCCTGATGGCCAAGGTCCAGGACGAAGCCGGGCACGGGCTGTATCTCTACAGCGCAGCAGAGACGCTCGGAGTCACCAGGGACGAGGTCGTCGACAAGCTCCACACCGGCCGGCACAAATACTCCTCGATATTCAACTACCCCACCGTGACGTGGGCCGACATCGGCGCCATCGGTTGGCTTGTAGACGGCGCCGCGATCACCAACCAAGTGATGCTCACTCGTTGCTCATACGGTCCCTACGCCCGCGCCATGGTCCGGATATGCAAGGAGGAGAGTTTCCACCAGCGGCAGGGATACGAGATCATGCTGACGCTTTCAAAGGGCACTCCGGCGCAAAAAGACATGGCGCAAGATGCCCTCGACAGGTGGTGGTGGCCCTCCCTCATGATGTTCGGGCCTCCCGACGCTGACTCCACCCATTCGGAACAGTCCATGGAATGGAAGATCAAACGGGTGTCGAATGACGACCTGCGCCAGCAGTTCATCGACATGACGGTCCCCCAGGCCGAGTACCTCGGCCTGGCCATCCCAGACCCCGATCTCGCCTGGAACGAATCGCGCGGTCATTACGACATCGGGCCTATCGACTGGGACGAGTTCTGGGAGGTTGTCGCTGGACGAGGTCCCATGAATCAAGAACGCATCGATCACAAGAACCAGGTGTGGGACGACAACGCATGGGTGCGAGAGGCGGCATCGGCGCACGCCCGCAAACAAAGGAAGACTGCCTGATGGTGTACGAAGGTCATGGCGCCCCAGACGACGCCCCAACGGACGGGAGCGGCACCAGCGAGTGGCCACTCTGGGAAGTGTTCATCCGTGCCCGGCGCGGCATGTCCCACATCCATGCCGGAAGCCTCCACGCACCCGACAGCGAAACTGCTCTGCAAAACGCCCGGGACGTGTACACCCGCAGACGGGAAGGAACGTCGGTCTGGGTGGTCCCATCAACTGCGATCGCAGCCTCCGACCCCCATGACGAGGGCCTGCTGGCGTCCTCGGATGACAAGCCGTATCGGCACCCGACCTTCTATGAGATCCCTGAAGAAGTGGGGCACATGTGAGCGCCCTCTTCACCTACCTGCTGCGCCTTGCCGACGATCGACTGATCCTGTCCCATCGCCTTGGCGAATGGTCGTCGCGGGCGCCCGACCTCGAGGAGGATATTGCCCTCACCAATATCGGCCTCGACCTATTGGGTCATGCCCGCTCGCTCTATCAATACGCAGCCGAGGTAGAGGGGGCAGGACGAGACGAAGACGCTCTGGCGTTCCATCGAGACGAGAGGGAATTCTTCAACCTGGTGCTGGTAGAGCAGCCCAACGGATCTTTCGCCGACACGATCGCCCGTCAGTTCCTTTTCGACGCGTTCCAACTCCCCCAGTGGAAGGCGCTGATGGGCAGCTCGGACGAACGCCTCGCGGCCATCGCTGCCAAGGCCCACAAGGAAGCCCAATATCATCTCCGCCACTCCCGCAGCTGGGTCGTCAGGCTGGGAGACGGAACCGACCTTTCTCACGACCGCATGCAGAAGGCACTGGTCAAGGTCTGGCGCTATTCAGCCGAGCTGTTCTGGAGCGATGAGATCGAGGACTCGCTGCCGGGAGTTGCCGTGCTACCCGAGACGCTTCGTTCGGAGTGGCAGGCGACGGTCACCGCTGCCATCGCCGACGCGACGCTGACTGTCCCTGACACGCCATCCACGCTTCTCTCGGGCCGAACCGGCATCCACAGCGAGCCGCTCGGGCGGATCTTGGCAGAAATGCAATACCTGCCTCGGATGCATCCGGAGGCGGTGTGGTAACCGAGGCGCAGGCATGGGAGGTTGCCGCCACCGTGGTGGACCCCGAGATCCCCGTCCTCACGATCGCCGACCTGGGCATCCTTCGTGAGGTTCACGTCGAAGGCGACAGTGTCGATATCGTCATCACGCCGACGTATTCGGGATGCCCGGCCATGGACCAGATCCGCCAGGACATCGAAGCGGCTTTCCGGGCTATCGGCCTGGGCCCCGTCACGATATCCACCAAACTTTCGCCTGCGTGGACAACCGACTGGATGTCGCCGGAGGGCAAGGCGAAGCTCAACGATTTCGGGATCGCCCCACCTCGAACAGGATCTGACGAGCCGATCCTGTGCCCGCAATGCTCGGCAGGTGGCAGCCGGCTGGTGTCGGAGTTTGCATCGACTGCGTGCAAGGCCCTGCGGGTTTGTCAAAGCTGCGGCGAGCCTTTCGACCATTTCAAAGAGCTCCGATGACCGACATCACCTTCCACGAACTCAAAGTGAATGCAGTGACCCCGCTCACCGCCGATGCGGTTGCGATCGCCCTGGAAGTGCCACCCCATCTCGAAGACCTCTTCGAGGCCCGCGCCGGACAGCACGTGACCGTGCGCGCCGCCATCGATGGTGAGGACGTGCGGCGCAGTTATAGCTATTGCCGCAAGCCCCGCCGCGGCTTCATCGACATCGGCGTCAAACGGCTTCCAGATGGGAAATTCTCGACCTTTGCCACCTCTCAGCTGAAGGCGGGCCACACTTTGGAGGTTGCCCCTCCAGCCGGAGAGTTCACGCTGCCGCCTGCCGATGGCCCTCGCCATATCGCCGCGATCGCGGCCGGAAGCGGAATCACGCCGGTGAAGTCACTCATCGAGACGGTGCTCTCCGACGAGCCAGGAGCCACAGCTACTCTCGTGTACGGCAACAGAACGCCCGCGACGGTCATGTTCCTCGACGACCTCGCCGACATCAAAGACCTCCATCCCGACCGGTTCCAGCTGATCCATGTGCTGTCTCGCGATCCGGGGGCGTTGCCGCTGTTCGCGGGTCGGATCGATCGGGAGCGGATCGCGGAACTGCTCGACGTGCTGATCGATCCGGGGCAGGTGGACGAATGGTATCTCTGTGGCCCCTACGACATGGTCACCGGAGCACGTGCCACTCTCATCGAACGAGGCGTTGCCGCCGATCGGATCCATGACGAGTTGTTCTTCTCGGGCCCGATCGACATCCCCGAGCCACCACCGGAGGACGAAGAAGGGACCGTTCTGCTTCGCTTTCTCGCCGACGGGATCACCTCCGAGGTGAGGATGCGACCCGAGACCGCCATCTTGGACGCTGCCCTGTCGGTGCGACCCGAAATGGCTTACTCGTGCCGAGGCGGAATGTGCGCCACCTGCAAAGGCAAGGTGCTCGAAGGTTCTGCCGCCATGGACAAAAACTACGCCCTCATCCAGGCAGAGACCGATGCCGGGTTCGTGCTCACCTGCCAGGCCCACCCCACAGCAGACGCCGTGTTCGTGGATTACGACGCGTGACCCAGACCAGTCGCCAAGATGTGATCGACGCGGCGGGGCGTCTTTTCGCCAAGCGTGGCTACCACGGCACGTCGATGAGGACGCTCGGCAAAGAGCTTGGCCTGGTTGGATCATCGCTGTACTCACACGTCGGCAGCAAGGAGGAGCTGCTGGTCGAGGTAGTGCGACACGGCGCGGCGCTGTTCGAGGCCTCCGTCGACAGAGCCCGGGCTGGCGGAGGCGACGGAGCCACCCAACTACGCAACCTCATCACCGGCCACCTCGACGTGGTGCTCGACAACCGCGACGCGGCGTCGACGTATCTCAACGAGGCCTCGGTGCTGGACGCTGATCATCGCAATCAGGTACGCGCCGAACGCAACCGATACGAACAGGCGTTCCGGGAGGTCTTCGACCTCGGCACCAAGGACGGTTCGCTTCCGAAGGCCGCAGACCCCAAACTCGCTGCCATTTTCACGCTATCGGTGCTGAACGCGGTCCCGCGGTGGTACCGGCCGCTTGGGCCCCTCGACCGGACAGACCTGGCAGACGAGATCTTCAGCTTCGTGACCCGCTAGCCCAGTCGTTCGACCACAGAATGGAGCGCCCGGGTACGGAGAGGTGGCAGGGGCCGCTAGGTTGCGGTGAATGGATTTCACGCTCACAGCTCCCGACGGATCCGACTGGACCTTGTCGGATCATCTTGACGCCCCGGCGGTTCTGTTCTTCCTGAGGGGAGACTGGTGAGCGTATTGCAACGGCCAGCTGGTCAGCTTGGCCTCCCGACACGAAGACTTCCTCGCCGCCGGGGGCCGGATCTTTGGCATCGTTGTTGACAGCCCAGCGCAGAATTCGGCGCTGATCCAGAAGCTCAGCCTGCCGTTCCCGATCTTGTCCGATCCCGACCGAGGTGAGGCAATCAGCCCGATGGGATACAGCAACGCCACCGACCCTCGCAACATAGCCCTGCCGGGCACGGTGATCATCGGCACCGACGGGGCCGACGCCTTTCGCTGGGAGTCACGGGACTTCGCAGACCGCATCCCGGAGGACGACGTGATCGCAGCGCTCGAACGTATCGGGGGTCCGGCAACCTCTCAAGAGCCACCCACGCTGGGCCCGGCAGAGCCCGGCCCCAAGGCACTGCCGTTCGAGCAGATGGGCCCCTACTTCCGAGGTGCCCGCTTCGCTGCGCAAGCCCTGGGGCTACGGCACAAGGACGCCTACCCCGATATCAAAGACGACAGTAAGGCCTACATCGCCGAGATGGATCGCTACCTCGCTGCGTACAACGCCCTCAAGGAGTCACGGGCCAACAAGACCTAAACCTCGATGGGTACGTGCGGCGTATCGCCCCGCCGCTTGTGCCACTGGTCCCACAAGACGAGCATCGACGGCAGCAAGAGCAGCGACGTCAGGAGCGCAAAGGCGATGGCGTAGAACGTCACAGCTCCGAACTGGCGGAACGGCGTGAGGTTCGACGTCACCAAAGAGCCGAAGCCCGCCATGGTCGTCATCGCCGAGCCTGCCAGTGCTCCTCCCGTGTGGAGGGTTGTCGACCGGATGGCGCTCTCCGTGGTTTCATACCGCACGCGGTCCTCTTGGAATCGGTGCGTGATGTGGATGGTGTAGGGAACACCAATTCCAATGGCCAATGCCGAGATCGTCGCCGTCACCGGGCCAAACGGGATACCGGTGAGGGCCATCATGCCAAAGGTCAACAGGACCACCAGGCCAACGGGCAGCATGGTAATGACACCCAGCAAAGGCTGACGCGACTCGATCCAGAAGTTCACTACCAGGAGCAGCGTCGCCGCTGCCAGGGTGATGAGCAGCGACTGCAACTGCGACTCCTGGAGTGACTTCACGACGACATCTCCGATGATGTCGTTGGAGGTCGGTACGGCCGACCCGTCCTGGGCGGTGACCGGCGCGAACGCCTCGCGCAGATTGGTGTTGAGTTCCCCGGCACGCGCATCGCCGGCTTGGGTGCTGATGCTCCACAGCGAGGCATCCCCATTGACAACGGCGGCAAATCCCTCGGGGTTCGCCTCTTCGACGAGGCCGTAGATGGCTCCAACGTCGGCGTCTGCGGAGACGCGGAGATCCGCTCCCAGCCCGGCGTCAGCCGCGGCGATCGCGACTGACTCGTTGTAGCCCGGAGACTGCGGGTTCACCATGTTGCCGATCACGGACAGAACCGAGTCCGCCGATGCCGACCCGCCAAACAGCACGACGTCCTCGGTGTCGGCCAGATTCTCGAGAGCATCGACCTGAGCATTGTGGAATGCAGCCGTCTCCACATCGCCCTTCACGAGCACGCTGGTCGACTCGCCGAACCCCCCACCAAACTCTTCGGTGAGGAGATCGAGCGACTCGAGCAACGGATTGTCACTCGGCACGAAGTCGGTGAACGAAAACTCGGTGGACAGCTGTTGCCGCCCGTACTCGCCGACGCCCGCAAGGACGAGCCCGACGATGACCACCGGAATGGCGGCGTGAGTTGCCAGCTTGGCTGTCGGTCCAACAATCTTCGGCAGGTAGACGAGGATGCCGCCGACAGCTGCGCCGATGAACATGAAGATGATGAGGCCCACCGGCTGGAAGCTGTCGCCAAAAGGTGTCTCGTTCAACGAGGAGTCGAGGAACGCCGACACTGCGTAGACGAAGACACCGCCGATGATTCCTGCCAAAACTGCACCGACGAGGGAGCCGCTGGCTTCGGAAGCAGCACCCAGTGCCGCCTTCGGCAACCGACCTGCTCTTTCAGCCCGGCGATCGAGGAGCTCTCGGACCGCAGGCACGAAGGTCAACATCAGAACGAACGATGCAACAATGCCGACGGCCGCCAGGATTCCAAAATCCTTCAATGCCGGCACCGGGCTGACCAAGTTGGTCAGGAACCCGACGGCGGTCGTCACTGTGGCGAGCACGAGCGCAACACCGACCGTCTTGATCGCCGCCTGGATGGCGTTGTCAACCGACTCGTGCCCTACCTCTTCTCGGTATCGGAACGTCATGTGGATCCCGTAGTCGACACCGAGGCCGATGAGGAGGATCGGCAGGATCTGGACGATTTGGTTGAAGTCGCCGATCACGCCGAGGTATTTCGGGCCGAGCAGCACCCCCGCACCCTGCATGAACCCGATCGCCAAGAAAATCGTCACGAGCGTGAGCGCCGTTTCAGCACCGGTACGCCGCGCCGCCAGACCGATGCGATTGCGGTACCAGAAGTTGAAGAGAAGGATCACGAGGATGATGGCGCCGGCGAGGCCGAACATACGCCCGATCTCAGCTGTGGCATCGCCGCCGGAGGCGAAGATCAGGCCGAACGAGAATGCCTTGGCCTCGAAGCCTTCGGGCAGGTCGAGCCCGGCGAGCTGATCGGCCAACGCCTGCTGGCGCAAACCGAAGGCTTCCTGCTCGTCCGCGGGTGCGTCGGTGAGGAACACGAGCATCAGGCCATGGCTCGCCGTGAGAGCGTCCATATCGCGATCCGCACCGAGAAGATTCGATACGACACCCGCCTGCTCCGCCGGGATGAATGCGAGCCCGTCGCGATAACCGGCTTTCAGCTCTTCGGTCGTTGGAGCCACGGCCGGAGTGAAACCGACGGTGATGCCATCGACGTCGACCCCGGTCAGCATGTCGGCCAGGGCCGCTTCCTCGTCTGCGGTCAACGGTTCGGTGAGATTGGCAACCACCAAGCCCTTCGAGGCAACGTTGGCAACCCGGTCTCGGTCACTTGCCATGAGAAAGTCGAGGAATGGCGCCACATCCGCAGGCAAGAATGCCAGCCGGTCGGCGTACAGGGTCTTGAAGTCCTCCCCGGTCGCGCCCGGATCGAGAACTCGGGCCGAGAAGGGAGTGGACAGGCCGGCGACCGCAGATGCGAGCTCGGCGACTTCGTCGGGCGTGGCAGGCTCGGAGAGGTTGACGGTGATCAGGCCTTTGGCGGCCGTGGCAGCCTCGAGATCGGCGTCGTTGGAAACCAGGAACGGGAGGAAGCCAGCCACCTCTGGCGGGAGATCGGCCTGGCCTCCGAGATATGCCTGCTTGATCGCCTCCGTGTCAGCATCGGCCGGTAATGCCCCTTGGGCGATCGCGACGTCGACCGGGAGAAGGAACGTGGTGATCGGCGACTGATCCGGAACGTCCAGGAGCTTCTCGCCGATCGACGAAAATACAGCTTGCTGCACCGCGTTGCTCGTTTGCAGGCCTTCGGCCGTGAAGACGTCGCCATCTCCAGCATCGACGACGATCTGGATCGTTGGCCCCTGTCCGGGTGCTGACGCCAGCGGAGCCATGAACGAGACAAAGGGGCCCTGCGGCGACTCGGTGTCGAGCTTCGCCGCAGCTGGTGACTCGAAGACAGCCTGCTGGATGGCATTCACGGCCTCCAGGCCCTCGGGTGAGACCACATCGTCACCAGAAACGACGACTCGCACCGTCGGGTTTCCCCCCGCTTGGCCTTCGAGGGGCGCCAAGAACGATACGACCGCCCCAGTGCCTTCCTGCTGTTGGAGGTCGGCAGCCACCTCGCTCGATTCGATGGTCGACGAGATCTGCTGGACCGTCTCGAGGCCCTCCGCGCTCAAGACATCTCCGTCGTCGGTGGCGACAATCACCTGAAGCACCACGCTTGACGATTCGTCACCGAAGACCTCGCCGATTTCCTCCGCCGCCGTCAGCTCTTCTGCATCAGGCGCAAACCCCTCGTTGGCATCGGCCATGACAATCTGGCTCGAGAACGACGCCACGATGAAGGTTGCCGCGATCACCGCCACGATCGTGATGATTGGATGACGACGGACCGAGATGGCGAGCAGATTGATGACGGACTTCACGGCGACCTCTCAAGTGAAATATTTCTCAAGAAGGCTGGATGCTATCGGTAGCCGCAGCAGATGTGTAATCAATCAACGAAGACGCCGAGTTCGGCCAGGAGCCGGCGGTTCTCGTCAGGGGTCCCGACGGTCACCCTGACGTGGGCCGGACCGATCGGACGGGTGATGATTCCGCGAGTGAGCAAACGTTCAACGATCCCCCGCCCATCGCCGAACGGACCGGTCATCACGAAGTTCGTCTGTGAAGGGGCGTAGGGAATGCCCCGATCCGCAAACGCCGCCTCGAGGCGGGATCGCTCGGCGTCATTCTCTACGACCCGAGCTGCGACGAGATCCTGATGCTTCAGGGCCTCGACGGCGGCAGCCTCGGCAAGCACGCTGACCACGAACGGCGCCTGGGGTTTGGAGATCTCCGCCATCGTTTCCGGTCGACCGACCGCGTAACCGACCCGCAACCCAGCCAGGCCATAAACCTTGGAAAAGGTCCGAGTCCAGACCACGTTGGGCAGCTCCATCGCCAGGTCCAAGGCAGGCTCGAACCGTGGATCCGTGGCGTACTCGCCATACGCTTCGTCGATCACCACCAACACCGTATCGGGCAGAGCCCGCACGAACGCCTCCACGTCATCGCTCCCACAGATCGTGCCACTCGGATTGTTGGGGTTGCACAAATACACGATGGTCGTATCGGCTCGGACGGCATCGCGCATGGCATCGAGGTCATGGGCGGCATTGGCGTCGAGAGGGACCGGAATCGGCTCGGCGCCCGCCACATCGGTGGCGATGGGGTACATCGCAAACGAAGGCCACGCAAACACCGCCGAAGTTCCCGGCCCGCCCACAGCTAGCGCCATTGTCCTCAACACCTCGGAGCTGCCCGCCCCGACCCACACAGAGTCACGGTCGACACCGAGGTGCGTCGCCAGTGCCGACCGGATGGCAAAGTAGTCGTTGTCCGGATAGCGATTCAGGTCGCCGATACGTGATTCGATGGCCTCGAGGACCGGCTCGAACGGCGGGTATGGACACTCGTTGGAGGCGAGCTTGATGATCGACTCGAGGCCGTATTCGCGCATCACGGCATCCATGTCTCGACCGGCTTCGTACCGGCGAATACCTTGAACTTGTGGACGAATTCGCAACATGTGGCAAGGGTAGACCACCTGGGCCGGCGTCATCGGGCAGTGCGGTCCGCGATACTTGACCCATGCGCCAGATACTCGACATCGACGGCACACTCGCACCAGACGCTCGCTCCTTCTCCGATGCGCTGGTTGCGGACATGTATCGCCTCATGGTGCGGACACGCGCCTATGACCGACAGGCGATGGGGCTACAACGGCAGGGAAGAATCGGCACGTATCCGCCGTCGGAGGGCCACGAAGCCGCCCAGATAGGCGCAGTCTTGGCGTTGGGTCCCGACGACTGGGTGTATCCCGCCTATCGGGAGCACGGCGCGGAGCTGGCGATGGGCATGCCAATCGAAGTGATCCTGTCCTATTGGAGAGGCCTGCCCAACCCCGAGTGGAACCCACACGTCTACCGAGTCGGCACGCTCGCCGTCCCCATCGGGAGCCACCTGCCACATGCCGTAGGTCACGCGTACGAAGCACGCCGGGCAGGACGCTCTATCGTCACGATGTCGTTCATGGGAGACGGCACAACGTCCTCGAATGATTTCCATTCGGCCCTCACGTTTGCGGGCGTATGGAAGACACCGTCGGTGTTCGTCTGCCAAAACAACCAGTGGGCGATCTCGACGCCGGTGGCCCGCCAAACCGGAGCAGCTCACCTCGTCGACAAAGCCATCGGCTACGGGATCGAGGGTGTCCGGGTGGATGGCATGGACGCACTGGCCGTCTACGAAGCAGCATCGGAGGCGGTAGCCCGAGCCCGGGACGGCTCAGGACCGACCTTCATCGAAGCGGTGTGCTATCGACTGGGGCCGCACGCCACAGCCGACGATCCCAGTTTGTATCGAAGTGACGATGAGGTGGAGCAGTGGCGGCCACGAGATCCGCTGACGCGCATGCGCCGCCTCATCGATCGGCGCGGGCTGGCGGTCGACACGGGCCACGTGGAACACCAGACCACCCAAGAGGTGCAAGAAGCAATCGCCAAGATCGAACAACGGCCACAGCCCGCTCGCGGGGACGCCATTCGGCACGCCATGGTCCGAATTCCTCAACCAATGATCGACCAGATGCACAAGGCCGAAGACGCCCGCGACGAAGAGCGGACCGACTACGGCATCGACGAGCTGTGGCCCCATGCGGAGGATCCGCACCCCGTCGGATCGGTACGGTCGATGACCATGGCGGAAGCGATCTCCGCCGCCATCACCGAGGCGATGGACAGCGATGATCGAACGGTTGTGCTCGGCGAGGACGTCGGCGCCACCGGCGGCGTATTCCGCATCACCGCGGGCATGTTGGAGAAATATGGATCAGAGCGAATCATCGATACACCTCTCAACGAGTCGGGGATCATCGGCACGGCCATCGGCATGGCGTTGGGCGGAGGACGGCCCATCGCTGAGATTCAGTTTGACGGCTTCGTCTATCCCGCCATGGACCAGATCGTCAATCACCTGGGCCGGCTGCGATACCGAAGCCGCGGCGCCCTGGCGGTCCCCGTCGTCGTCCGGATGCCCAACGGAGCGGGCATCGGGGCACACGAGCACCACTGCGACTCCCCGGAGACGTACTTCGTGCACACACCCGGCATCGTGGTCGTGGTCCCATCGAATCCTGTCGACGCCAAAGGGCTGCTGGCGGCCGCGCTCGAGTCGGACGACCCGGTGATGTTCTTGGAGCCCAAAGTTCGCTATCGCTCGCCGCGGGGCGAGGTACCAACCGATCGGTACACAATCCCGCTCGGCAGGGCAGCCATCGTCGACGAGGGATCTGACGTGACAGTCGTGACGTACGGCGGCATGGTGTTGCCGGCGCGCAAGGCGGCCGCCGAGGTCGACGCCTCCGTGGAGGTCGTCGACCTACGAACGCTCTATCCGTGGGACGAACAAGCGGTGCTCGGATCTGTCGCCAAAACCGGGCGACTCGTGTTGGTTCAAGAGCCGCCCCAGACAGCCGGCATGGTCGCCGAGGTGGCCGCCGTGGTCGCCGAGAAAGCCGTCTACGATCTCGCCGGCCCCATTGTCCGTGTCTGCGGGTTCGACACGCCGATCCCCCATTTTGCTGTGGAAGAGCACGGCCTCGTCGACGTCGCCGACATCGTTGCGGGAATCCATCGGGCGTTGGCCGGCTGACCCCATGGCTCAGCGTGTCTCCGTATTCGGTTCATCGTCGCCGAGGCCCGGAGATGATCTGTACGCATCGGCACTCGAGCTCGGCACCCGGTTGGCGACGGCGGGGTACGTTGTCGTCACCGGCGGCTATGGCGGGCTCATGGAGGCGACGTCGCGAGGAGCAGCCGAGGCCGGTGGACATGTCGTGGGCGTGACCGCACCAGCACTCTTCCCCAACCGGGCCGGCCCGAACGTATGGGTGTCGGAAGAGTCGGCACACGCTACGTTGCTGCAACGCATCGACTGCCTCGTCGAGATGAGCGCCGCGGCGATTGTCCTGCCCGGCTCGATCGGTACCCTCGCCGAGCTCGTCGCATTCTGGAACCATGCCTTCGTCGCCCGATTCTCGGACTCGCCGCCTCGTCCTCTCATCGCCGTCGGGGAACCATGGCGCTCGCTGGTTCCGACGCTTGCCGCAACGCTCGACACCGACGGGAGCCTGGTGACTCTGGTCGACGACGAGCAGACAGCGGCCAATGAACTGACGAAACGGCTGCCGGGCTGACATAGGCGACCTGCATCCGCCGACCGGCGGAGAAGCACATCAGGTCCCAGATGGCCGGTAAACTTCCTGGCGCTCATGGCAAACAACCACATCCTTGCGGCCGGCGGCATCGTATGGCGACGCGGCCAATCGGGCGTTGAGACTCTCCTTGTCCACCGCCCCAACTACAACGACTGGGCCTTTGCAAAAGGGAAAGTCGACCCTCACGAGTCGGTGCGAGAAGCCGCTCGCCGAGAGGTGTTCGAAGAGACAGGCCTGAGGACGATCCTCGGTCCTTACCTCGGCTACTTGGAGTACGTCACCGACGCCGGCAACGACAAAACTGTCCACTATTGGGCAATGAAGGCGGTCGGCGGGCGCTTTCGACCCAATTCAGAGGTGGACAAGGTCAGGTGGCTGTCCACCGATGAAGCCGCCAAGAACATGACCTACAAGCGCGATCGGATGTTCTTCCTCGGCCTTGGAGCCAAATGGTGGAAAGCCCGTCCGCAAGTACTGCTCCTCCGCCATGCCTACGCCGGCCGGCGCTCGGGGTCGGCAGGCGACGATCGGAAACGGCCACTGTCCGTGCGCGGCAAGGAACAGACCCTCCAAATCGCCGACTCGTACGCCGACCTTGGGATCAGCAGGATTGTTTCGAGCCCCTACGACCGGTGTGTGCAGACGGTTGAGCCACTGGCGGAGGCCATCGGGCTCGAGATCGAAACGCACGAGGCGCTCGCTGAAGGTGCCGACGTCGCCGATACGGCCAAGCTGTTGCGCAAGCTGGCAAAGAAGCAATCGCTGGCTGTCACTCACGGTGACAACGTCTTCGACGTGCTCACCTATCTGTCCGATCGGGGCATGACGCTACCTCCGATCGTCAACGCCAAAAAGGGATCAACCTGGGTGCTCATCCCGGATAAGGACCGAAACTTCGTTTCGAGCACCTACTGGCCACCACCGCCTAGGCCTCATAGGAACCGGTGAGGGCCCGTTCCACCAGAGCGGCTTGCTGCTCGCCATGAAGTTGCTGTGAGCCGGTCGCCGGGGATGCCGACTCCGCTCGGCCGGCGTAGCCGAGTTTTTGGCCAGTGAGCTGTCGCAGCATGGGTCGCACATAGTTCCACGCACCCATATTGGCGGGCTCTTCCTGGGCCCACCACAGGTCGACGTCCGCGCCGTGCGATTCGAGCACAGCCGCGACTTCATCGGCAGGCAGCGGATATAGCTGCTCGAGCCGCACGACCGCCACGTTCACCCCCAACTCCTCGCGCCGCGCAACCAGGTCGTAGTAGACCTTGCCGGAGCAGAGCACCATTCGGCGAGCCGACCCGAAGTCTGGGTCGGTCAAGACCGGTTGGAACGCACCGCCAGTGATCACCGAGGTTTCCGAGAATGATGGGCGGGTCCGAAGAAGGCTCTTGGGGGTGAAGATGATCGCCGGCTTCTTGGCCGACGACTTCACCTGGCGACGCAGCATGTGGAAGTAGGAACCTGCCGACGACGGCACCAAGACCCGCCAGTTGTTCTCCGCCGACGACTGCAGGTACCGCTCGATGCGAGCTGACGAATGCTCCGGGCCTTGACCTTCGAAGCCATGCGGCAAAAGCATCACCAGGCTGGAACGCTGGCCCCATTTGTCCTCACCGGCAGAGATGAACTGATCGACGATCACTTGGGCGCCGTTGGCGAAGTCGCCGAACTGCCCCTCCCACATCACGAGCGCGTCCGGTGATTCGATCGAATAGCCATATTCGAAGCCCACCGCGGCGAACTCGCTGAGCAAAGAATCGACGATCCGCAGGCGGGCGCGGTCGGCGTAGAGATCTTGCAGCGCCAGCCAATCCTCTCCGGTGTTGAAGTCGGTGAGGGCGGCATGCCGATGCGAGAACGTGCCGCGTTGCGAGTCCTCGCCGGCGAGACGGACCCAGTGGCCCTCAGCCTTCAACGAGCCCATCGCCAGAGCTTCGGCGACCGCCCAATCAACATGCCCTTCCTCCAGCATCTTCTGGCGGCTTTCGACAATTCGCTCGAGCTTGGGGTGGACCGTGAAACCATCGGGAAGCGTCGAGATTGCGCCGATGATCTCCTCAACGATGGCCGGACCGATGGCAGTGACCCCATCGGCCTCAGCAACGTCTTGCGGGGCGGTGGAAGACGGTCGGGCGGGGGTTTCCCGTGTCTCCTCGAACGCCCGGCTGAGCAGGGTTCGGAACTCCTCCAGCAGCTGTTCGCCCTCTTCCAGAGAAAGCACCCCGGTGTTCACGAGGCGTTCGAGATAGAGCTTTCGGACCGACCGTGTGGCGTCGATGATCCGGTACATGATCGGTTGTGTGAAGGACGGCTCGTCGCCCTCATTGTGGCCACGTCGTCGGTACGCGATCATGTCGATGACTACGTCTTTGTTGAAGGCCTGGCGGAAGGCAAAGGCAAGCCGGGTCGCCCGAACCACCGCTTCTGGATCGTCGCCATTCACGTGAATGATGGGAGCGGCCACCGTCTTGGCGACGTCTGTGGCATAGAAGCTCGACCGGGCATCGAGGGTCGAGGTCGTGAAACCCACCTGGTTGTTGATCACCACGTGAACGGTTCCACCCGTGCGATACCCGCGCAGCTGCGAGAGGTTCAGCGTCTCGGCGACCACGCCCTGGCCGGCAAACGCCGCGTCGCCGTGCATCAACACCGGGAGCACCTTGTGGTGCCCGTAGCTGCCATGACGCTCTTGCTTCGCCCGGGCGATGCCTTCCAACACCGGGTCGACGGCCTCCAGGTGACTCGGGTTGGCGGCGACACTGACCTCGATCTTCTTCCCAAACGGGGTCTCGTGGATGCCGGTGGCGCCGAGGTGATACTTCACGTCGCCGGATCCCTGGGTCAGGTCGACGTCCATGTCACCTTCAAACTCACGGAACACCTTGGCATAAGACTTCCCGATGATGTTGGCCAGGACATTGAGCCGCCCTCGATGCGCCATCGCCATGGCGACTTCTTCCATGTCGTCGTCGACGGCTGCGGTCAGCAACGTATCGAGCAGTGGAATGAGGCTTTCTGAGCCCTCCAGGCCGAAACGCTTGTGGCCTATGTACTTCGTGTGGAGGAATGTCTCAAAAGCCTCGGCTTCGTTGAGCTTGCGGAGGATGCGGATTTTGTCCTCTTTGGCAACCTCACCGCTCGCCCCTTCGAGTCGATCCTGTACCCACGCCTTCTGCTCTGGGTCGGGAATGTGCATGAACTCGACGCCAATGGTCCGGCAATAGGCGTTACGCAGGACACTCAGAATGTCACCGAGTTTCATGACGGGTTTTCCTGCCAGGCCGCCCGTGGCGAACTCGCGATCGAGATCCCAGATCGTCAGGCCATAGCTGAGCGGATCGAGCTCCTTGTGAAGCGCCGGCTTCTTCTGACGGAGCGGATCGAGGTCGGCGATGAGATGGCCACGAACACGGTGCATGTTGATGAGCTGGAATACCTGAGCTTGCTTCTCCGCCCAGGCTGAGCTGCCGGCCGGTGGGTTGTCGTCGGGCGCCCACACGGCCGGCGTATAAGGGATGCCCATTGCGTCGAAGATGTCGTCGTAGAAACCGTCGGCTCCAAGCAGGAGTTGGTGAATTCGAGCGAGGAAAACGCCCGACGCCGCACCCTGGATCACGCGGTGGTCATAGGTCGAGGTCATGTTGATGACTCGCCCGATGCCCTGGCGTGCCAAGAATCTGGGATCCGACGCCGAATACTCTGCTGGGTAGGCAATTGCCCCAACACCAACGATGAGGCCATGGTCCGGCATGAGCCGTGGCACCGATTGAACCGTCCCGATGGTGCCCGGGTTGGTGAGGCTCACGGTGGTCCCGGCAAAGTCTTCGGGGGTGATCTGGTTGGCGCGCACACGCCGGACGACGTCCTCATAGGCCAGCCAAAAGGCGGAGAAGTCCATCGTGTCTGCCTGTTTGATGTTGGGGACCAACAGGCTGCGTGACCCGTCTTTGCGAGGCACATCGATGGCTATCCCGAGGTTGATGTGATCGTGGCGAACGATGTGTGGCTTGTCGTCGATGACCTCATAGGCGACGCTCATTTCGGGCTGTTCCACCAGGGCGCGAACCACGGCCCAGCCGATGAGGTGCGTGAAGCTCACTTTTCCGCCGAATGCCAGCCGCTGCAGCTGGTTGTTCATGATGCGCCGGTTGACTTCGAGCAGTTTGGCCGGAATCGACCGGACCGAAGTTGCTGTGGGCACGGTCAGGCTGTCATCCATGCGTTCGGCGATGAGCGCCGCGACACCCTTCAGCAGTTCAGGCGCCGGGTCGTCCGATCCGGTCGTCTCGGCAGGCTCGGGCGGCGTTTTGGCCGGCTCTGCCACCTTGGGAGCCGCATCCGTCGAGGCGGGAGCAGGCGCCGCCGGGGAGGGCTGAGTGGTCGTCGCGAAGCCGGGCGCGTAATCACTGAAGAACTCTTTCCACGCCTCACTCACCGAGTCGGGAGAGCGGAGGTATTTCTGGTACATCTCGTCGACGAGCCAGATGTTGGCATGGGCCTTGTCTTTGGGCATGCGCCAATGCTAACGATGTGGCCTGCTCGCTCGCATGCTCAGCTCCAACGAGGTGAGCTGTACCAAGGAAGTGTTGCTGGGCGTCGGTTACTGGGCGTCGGCCAAGAGCCTGCGGCGGGTTTGCTCGTCTCGCTTGCGTCCCCGCTCGATTGCCTTCTGCTTCTCTGCGTCGCGGTCACGAGGCGGCGACTTGGTCACGAGGGCATCGAGCAACGCGGTCGTGGCCGCGGCGATTTCTTCGATCGCCCGGTCGAACACCTCTCGATTGGCCTCACTCGGCTTGGTCATGCCACTGACCTTGCGCACGTATTGGAGCGCAGACGCTTCGATCTCGTCTGGCGTGGTGGCGGGCTCGAAGTTGAACAGGGGCTTGATGTTGCGACACATGAGCACAGTGTACGGACGCCTGTGAGTCTTAGCGGGGGAGGTTGGGGCGAGGGAATGAAGAACCGGGCGCCCGTCTCATACGTACTGTTCAGGTAATGGGAGACCAACGCCTTCTGAGGCGCTTCAAGAAAGGTGATCCTGATGCGGTCCGAGAGCTGTATCACGACCACGGGAGGGCCATATTCACGGTCGCATATGGCGCACTCGGCGACCGGTCGCTTGCGGAGGAAGCCGTGCAACTGACGTTCACCAAGGCCTGGCAGGCCGCCGACCGCTTCGATACCGAGCGCGAGATCGCGCCGTGGCTCTACGCCATTGCCCGACGCGCCGCCGTCGACCTCTACCGCCGTGAGCGCCGCCACGAGACCAGCGACCTCGACACGGACATGGCGGTTCTTCCCCCTTCGTTCGAAGGGATGTGGGAAGCGTGGATGGTGCGGTCGGCGCTCGACCAGCTCCCCGACGATGAGCGCAAGGTCGTCGAAGCCACGCATTTCCTACAGCTGACGATGGCGGAGACAGCCGCCGAACTCGGTATCCCCTTGGGAACCGTGAAGTCGCGCAGTTCTCGGGCATACCGTCGCCTGGCTGAGATCCTGGGATACCTGCGGGAGGCAACCGCGTGAATTGCACCGACTTTCAAGCCGAATTCCTCGCTGGTCGCATGACCCGGGCTGCCGACGCTCATCTGGCGGGCTGTTCGAATTGTCGATCCAGCCTGACCGAGCTCCGGTCGATACGCTCGGTCATCGAAGATCCGTCCACATGGGAACAGCCGTCTCAGGGCCTCGAATCCCGCGTCGTGAGCGACATTGGCGCGTTGACGACCACCAAGCCCGCCGCCGCGAAGCTGTGGCCTGCAGTTGTGGCGATCGCCGCGTCGCTCATCTTGATCGCTGCCACGGTGGCATTTGTCATCCAAGCTCGGCCTGATTGGACGCTTGCGCTCGAAGCGACCGACGTTGAACCCACCGCCGCCGCAACGGTCGACGGCTGGAATACCGAGACCGGGACGAGAATGCGCCTCGAAGTGTCCGGCTTGCCCGCGCTCGCCTCCGACACGTACTACGAAATCTGGCTCACGTCGCCCGATGGCCGCCATGTTTCGGCGGGGACATTCACGGGATCGGGCCAGGTCGACGCCACCATTGCCGTTCGTCGCTCCGAATTCCCACGGGTGTGGATCACCGTTGAAACCAACGATGACGACGAGTCATTGTCGGGTGAAACGGTGCTCGACACGCCCCAATAGTTTTTCTCGAAATTCCCCTCAAGAACCCGGGGGCTACCTGCCGATAACACAAAGTGACTAGACAGTAGGGGTCTGGTTTGAAGGGGAGGCTTCCATGCATATGGAGCCGAGAGAAAGTCAACGCTATGGGCCACCTGCCGAGTCCCAATCGTTCATTTCAAATTCGCTTGCCGAGATGGGCGCGATGGTCGCTGCCGCTCAGGATCTCGTGACGCACCACGCTGCGTAGCGCTTCCTGGAGGCATCAATCGTGCCCTACCGGCGGGTGGGGCGACGGGAACGAGGAGAGAGGCGCCTCGTGTTGGAGTGCTGACCGCCGTGGCGATCGTCCCCGCCACCGCGGTTAGGCTCCACCCCGATGTCTTCTGGCGATCTCGCGCGCGCCGCAGTCCTGTTCAACGAGGTGTGGGACATCCTCGACCAGACCGAGCGTTCACCGTTGGACAACGAGCACATGCTCAGCGCCGCTCTCGAGTCTCGCAACCTCTGGCGGCCGTCGGGGTCCCCAACGAACCATGCCATTTCCGACTGGCAGGTCTCTCGGGTGTACGCCGAACTGGGCGATGGCGCCAATGCCCTGACGTTCGCAGAGATGTCGCTGGCAGTGTGTGAAGCACACCAGCTGGGCGCCTTCCTCGAAGGATATGCGCACGAAGCTATTGCCCGCTCCCACGTCGTCTCGGCAGATCCGGCATCAGCGCGTCGGCACATCCATCAAGCGACGATTCAGGCCGGCCGGGTGGCAGACGAAGGCGAGCGCCGGCTCCTCGACGACGATCTCGCCGATATCGAACGGCGTCTCGCCGCTATCTGAGCCGGTGGGCTCTGTGGGCAGGCTCCGCCCGCAGGTCGCCGCGATTCTTTAGGGACTTTCGGCCCTATGAGGGCTGAGATTTATTTCGTAGTTTCACACTATGAAACTAGAGATTCTCCCCCGCACGGATCTGGCAGTTCGTGCGATCCGTTATCTCGATGCCCATCCGGGCGCCAACAGTATCGCCATGGCCGAGGCGCTCGGCACCACCTTCGGGTACCTGACCCAGATCCTTCGCCCACTCGTCGAAGCGGGCTACCTGACCAGTTCTCGTGGGCCCAATGGCGGCTACCGCCTCTCTGCCAAGTCCGCTTCGCTCTCGGTGCTGGACACCATCGAATGCATGGAGGGCCCCACCGACGACGGAGTCTGCGTTCTGCGGGGCTCGACCTGTGACGCTCGCAACCCGTGCTCGCTCCACGATGCCTGGACGTCCGCGCGTTCCGCCTTGATCACCGAACTTGAAAACATCCCCGTAGTCGGGGCCCGAGAAAGGACAGCGACATGCTGACTGAAGAGCGTAAGAACACGGCTGAGAGCCATCCGTATCGCGTTCCCCCCCACCCTCACTTCACGCTCGGCTCCGTTGCCGTGATTGGCGTGGTGATCGCGGTCATTGCCGCCCTGATGGGCTTCGGCACTGCGCTAAGCCTGGCGAATCGCGACGACATGGACCGAGCGCTGGTCGAGAACGCCATTGACGAGCGGTTCGACGCACGCGCTCAGACCTTTGTTGAAGAGCTGCCTGCATCGTCGGCTGTGGTCGTCGCACCCGCCGGCGAAGCGCAGGCAGCGGAATTCGGCTCCGTGTTGCCAGAACTGACCCCGATCGACCAGCTGCAGCTAGCTCCTGAATCCGAGGTCAACACCTCGTATGCCCCGAACGTTCCCCCGGCCTCGGGACGTACCGCGCCTGCGATCGTTGAGGTCGAGTTCGATGTCGTCGAGAACGTGAGCATCATCGACCCGGCAACTGGCCTCGAGTTCGAAACCTGGGGCTATCGGTTGGCTGGCGACGATGCGTCGGTGGCGACGGGCACGCCCGGGCCCATGGTGCGCGCCCGGGTTGGGGACGTGCTCCGATTCAAGATCAACAATCCGGCCGAAAACGCCAGCTCACATAACGTGGATTTCCATGCAGTCACCGGTCAAGGCGGCGGCGCGGCTGCCAGCCTGGTAGCACCAGGTGAGACGGCAGTCTTCGAAGCCCGGATGCTCTACCCCGGAATCTTCATGTACCACTGTGCTGCAGGCGACGTTCCAGCCCACATCGCACATGGCATGTACGGCGGAATCCTCGTCGACCCAGAAACGCCGCTGCCCGCCGCCGAAAAAGAGTTCTACGTGGTGCAGTCGGAGTATTACCTCACCGAGGGCGAGGACGGCACGGTCATCCTCGACCGCCAGGCGCTCACCGATGAGAACCCGCAGGCCGTTGTCTTCAATGGCGCCAAGGGTGCGATCGCAGGCGACAACGCACTGCAGATGGCAGTCGGCGACAGGGCTCGGTTCTACTTCGTGAACGCCGGCCTCAACCTCGATTCGAACTTCCATCCGATCGGATCGCACTGGGATGCGGTCTGGCCTGAGGGAGCCACGCTGAATCCGCCGCTGCGAGGATCGCAAACCACCCTCGTTCCGGCAGGAGGTGGCGTGGTGGTCGATCTGCTCGGTCAAGTGCCTTCCGACATCGTCCTCGTAGACCATGCCCTCACCAGGGCGTTCGACAAGGGCGCCATCGGCATCGTGTCCGTGGTGGGTGACGAGAACCCGGAGATATTCTCGGTAGGCGAAAGTGAGGCAGCCCCGACAGAGGCCGCCCCGGCAGTAGAGGCCAACCCCGACGCCGTCGAAGTGGCCATGCCGCTGGGGGCGTGGGCACCGCAGCCACTCGACGCTGCCGACGAATTCGACGACGTCGAGAACCCTGTCGACTACTCGGTCAACGTGCTCACAGTGCCAGTAGGCACCACTGTGGAGTGGGTGAACAATGACGACCAGGCTCACACGGTCACGGACGTCGAGGGATTGTTCGACTCCGGCACCATGGGGCAAGGAGACCGTTTCAGCTTCACCTTCGACACACCTGGCACCTACGAGTACTTCTGCATTCCCCATCCCTGGATGCGGGCGAGGGTTGTCGTAGAGGGTTGAGTGCTACATCCCAGCACGAAAGAACCGGCGCAACGGCGCCGGTTCTTTCGTTTCCGAAGGTTCCTGCTGGGAAGGGCCTATGGGGTGAACGCAATCTCGTCCATCACCTCGGTGCGGAACCCCGACGGATCTGCGTCGGTCGCTCCTGCCGCGAATAGCTCAAACCAATTGATTCCATCGTCACACACGAGCCCGTCAATCGACGAGGCGATCGACGGGTCCAGCAGGTATTGACCCGTGAAGAACCCGGCACATGGACTGATACCGAGCGACGTATGACCCGGCGCGTTGACAGTGACCAACGCAGAGTTGGGCAGAAGGTCCCGCACGGTCACTGCCCCTTCGTATCGGGTGGCGGGATCGTACAAGTTGCCGATCACCATCACTGGATAGGCCGTCGCGGCCGTGTAGGGGCCGGTGTAGGCGTCATCGTCGGTGAGTGACCACTCGATGCATGGGTAGCTCGCCCATGTCCATAGGCTGCCAAAATATCCGTAGGTGGCATCGGACGCTTGTCCTGCATCAAAATAGGTCTGATACGACGAGGGGTTGCTGGTATCGGAGCACGCTACGCCGGGAAAACCCTCGACGACGTTGGGATAGCGCGACACCGCATGGCTGTCGAGGCCTGACGCCTCTTGGAGATCACGAACGGCCGCCCCGACCTCGATCGGCGTGGCGGTGGCTTCTAACACCGCCAAGAAAAATGCCAATTCGGGATAGCCGAATGGGTTATACAAACCGCCGAGCGTCTCGCCGATGAAATTGGTGTAGTCGATGAAGAACCGGCGGCCGTTGAAAGGGTTGATACCCATGACAGGCGACGCAGCCACCTGATCCGCGAGGGCGGCGTATCTGGCCTCAGAATCCGGCGCAAATGCACACGCCGAAGGGCCCGCCTCGTCACACTGACGGAAGAACTCATCAAGCGTTGCTTGCGCCCCCTCGTCAGAGCGGAGCCTCGTTGAGAATGGCTCCGCTGCCTCGACATTTGCCCACGCCACCGGGTCGAGGACACCGTCGACCACAACCGCTCGGACATTTTCGGGGAACAAGTTGGCGTAGGTGACACCGACGTAGGTGCCGTAGGACAGCCCGACAAAGTTCATGTACTCATCGCCAACGGCCTCCCGCATCAAGTCCATGTCTCGGGCGACGTTGGCCGTTGACATGTGATCGGCGATCGGCGGATCAGCAGCCACGCACGAATCCTCGAGGAGCTGCGCACTCGCTTCGAAGATCGGGATCTCGGATTCAGTCTGGGGAAACGCAATGGGAGTGAAGACTGCAACTGCGTCTTTCAAGCTGTCGAAGCACACGAGCTCGTCGCTCCGCAAGATGCCGCGAGGATCAAAGCCGACGATGTCGAACCGCTCGGCGATTTCGGGCCCCCATTCGAATTGGGCGAATGGGCCAAAGAACAGCGCAAAGTCGATGCCCGATCCGCCGGGGCCGCCAGGATTGAGAAAGATACTGCCGATCTTGTTGTCAGGGTCGGTCGCCGGCAGCCTCACCATGGAGATCGTGGTTGTTTCGCCTTCGGGCTCGTCATAATCGAGGGGCACCTCGAGCTGGGCGCATTCGTACACAACGCCGAGGTCCGCGAACTGTTCGGCAACCTTGTCGAAGCACGTACGCCACGCCAGATCGCGCCCGCCCCCATCGTGGTTGGTGGCTTGTGCTGGAGCTGTCGCCCCGAGCGTTGCGGCAGTCACCAACGCGAGTATCACGGCGATCATCCTGGGTCGGCGAGCGTGTTTCGGCATAGATCCCTCCTCGTACGGGAAGGTACGCTCTGGCGCAGCTCCCCGCATTTACCTGGAAGGTCCGAACCTAGCCGCGGCCAGACCCATCTGGGACGGCGCTTTTGCGGCGCTGTGAGGCCGCGAGTGGAGCCTTACCTGACCCGGACCCTTGCCTCGGCCTCTGCCTCGATCGACCTGGCCATCTTCTCCCGCATGTCGACTTCGAGGATTGGGAACTCTTCGAACGGTGTCAGGTGCACTTTGAGCTCGAAGCCGGCAGGACGAAGAATGCCATTGAGCTGTCGGAAACCAGGGTCGGATTCTCCTCGCTCGATCCGCGACACGGTCTGCTGGCTCACGGACGCAAGGGAGGCGAGTTGGGCTTGGGTGAGTCGCTTCTTCCTTCTTGCTTCCATGATCAAGGCAGCCGCCATCGACGGAGCATCGCGTTCGCGGCGTCGCATGGGAACCTCCTTCGAGGGCTACTCGATATTCGACGATACGCCGTAGCCGGTGCGGCGCAAGAGCCGATAGTCCCGATATCTCGCAGCACGGCATGGCTCGGCACAACGATGAATCCTCCCCAACCGAAGGGCATGCGTCAGGTTGCACTGCCGGACCGCAGTTCCAATTGCTGCGTGCTAGCAATGGTCGAACACGACTCCCGAAGGTGACGATGGCCAAGCTGCTGGACGAGTGGGACCTGACCCACGTCTCCTACGAAGGAACCGCGAAACCGGTGTATCGCCGCGGCACGGGCCCCGGCGTCATCGTGATCCACGAGGTGCCCGGCATCACGCCGCCCGTTGCGTCTTTCGCCGAACGAGTCGTCGACCGAGGGTTCACCGTGTTCATGCCATCGCTGTTCGGCACCGTTGGCAAGAAGAAGACGATGCCATACGCAATCGAGTCGGCCGTGCGCTCCTGCGTGTCTCGAGAATTCACCTGCCTCGCAACAGGGACCGCCAGCCCGATAACGGTTTGGCTACGCAACCTTGCCCGCCGGGCCCATGAAGAGCTGGGCGGACCAGGAGTCGGAGCGGTCGGTATGTGCCTGACTGGCGGATTCGCGCTGGCCATGATGGTCGACGACACCATCGCCGCCCCGGTCCTCAGCCAGCCGGCAACTCCGTTCCCGATCGGCCGCCGGCGAGCGGCCGCATTGGCATTGTCAGAGACCGACTGGCAACGCGTCGAGAGTCGAGTGGCGGCCGGCTGTCCTGTACTCGGGCTCCGGTTCAGCAATGACCCGGCCGTCCCAGCAGCACGATTCCAGACCCTGCGCGACAGGCTCGGTGATGGATTCCTTGCTGTCGAGATCGACTCTTCATCGGGCAACGAGTTCGGAATCAAGACGAGCGCTCACTCGGTGCTCACCGAGGACCTCGTCGACGAGCCGGGCCACCCCACCCGCCATGCCCTCGACCACGTCCTCACGTTCTTTGAGGACCGGCTGCACGCCTGAGCTCATCTGCCCCCAGACCGCTCAGGCGTGCCCGCCGGCTACACCGCGTCGGCCCCAACCTCACCGGTGCGGATCCGAATCGCCCGCGACACTGGTGTCACCCAGATCTTTCCATCGCCGACCTCACCTGATCCCGCCACCTGGGCAATCTCATCGGCGATGCGATCCGCGTCGTGGTCGTCACAGAGGATCTCGAGCTTGATCTTGGGGACGAAGTCCACCTTGTACTCGGCGCCGCGGTAGGTCTCCGTATGGCCACCTTGGCGTCCGAAGCCGCTGGCCTCGGTGACGGTCATTCCCGCCACGCCGGCGCCCTTGAGTGCCTCCTTCACGGTCTCGAGTCGATGTGGCTTGATGATCGCTGTAATGAGCTGCAACATCTGATTCCTTTCAATCAAGTCTGAGTGGCGAAGCCGGGGGCCGAGCCCACCGATGCGAGTTCGGCGGCGCCGGGGTCATGACCGTAGCCCGGCGAGCCGTGCTCCATGACGTCGAGCCCACTGCGCTCTTCTTCTTCGCTCACTCGCAGCCCAATGGTGGCCTTGATGGCGAGGAACAGCGCTCCCGCTGCCACGGTGACGAATACGAAGTGCACGACCACGAACAGCAACTGGGTCCACAGTTGGTCCAAGCCGCCTCCGTAGAACAGGCCGGCATCTTCGCGGCCGAGAAATGCGTCGTCGTAGGTCGCGAAGAATGCGACCGCCAACGTCCCCCACGTCCCGACAACACCGTGCACCGAGATGGCGCCGACGGGGTCATCGATCTTCATACGATCAAACATCTTCACCGAGAAGACAACGATGACGCCACCGATCGCTCCGATCACGACCGCCGCCCAAGTCTCGATCGCCCCCACGGGAGCCGTCACGGCCACGAGGCCAGCGAGGAGCCCGTTGGCTGCGATAGAGACATCCGGCTTTCCGTCGACGATCCAGTTCACTGCCATGGCGGCTATCGCTCCAGCTGCACCAGCCATCAGGGTCTTGAGCGCGATCTGGGGAACAAAGGCGTCGGCGGCCAGCTCCGAACCTGGGTTGAAGCCAAACCAGCCGATGAAGAGGATCAATGCGCCGAGCACGACGAAGGGGATCGAATGACCGGGAATGGCCCTCGGCTTGCCATCGCGGCCATAGCGACCGATCCGCGAGCCGAGAATGATCGCTCCCATCATGGCCGCCCACCCGCCGGTGGCATGGACGATCGTGGACCCTGCGAAGTCCGAGAACGGGTATTCGAGCTGTGCCAGCCAGCCGCCGCCCCAAGTCCATCGAACCACTATCGGGTAAATCAAAGCCGTGATGAAGAAGCTGTAGACGAAGTAGCTCTTGAACTTCGTCCGCTCCGCCATGGCGCCAGACACGATTGTGGCAGCGGTCGCCGCAAAGGCCGCCTGAAAGAAGAAGAACGTCGAAGGAAGCAGTCCTTCGGCGCTGGTGTCTTCGACGCCAGGGATTCCAAAGTCGAATCCGAACCATCCGCCGAGAAGCTCGTCGCCACCGAACGCAATGCCGAATCCGACGAGCGCGAACGCCAGCACGCCCGCCGACATGTCCATGAGGTTCTTCATCATGATGTTCGACACGTTCTTGGCTCGCGTGAGTCCAGCCTCGATCAGCGCAAACCCGGCTTGCATGAAGAAGACCAACACACCGGCAATGAAGATGAACAAGTTGTCCAGCACGAATTGGCTGGCCGGGGCCAGCTCCTCCTGCGCAAAAGCGGGGCTGGCGAGTAGCACCACCAATATGGCGGACAGCACAGACCCCGTGAGCAGTTTCCGTTTCACATTCCCTCCAGTGTTTCCCGTGTTCGGCGCAGAAGGTAAGAGTGAAACGTTTCGCCTTTGTTTCGTCCGAATGAACGCCGTCGAACTCTGGCGCCCGACGCAAGCGTGTCGCTACGCTCGCTGTGGAGGAGGAACACGTAGTGGCCACGGTGAGCACCGCCCGGAAAATCAATGCTCCTATCGAGAAAGTCTTTGACGTGGTTGCCCACATCGAAAACTTCTCCAGGGCAGTTCCCCATATCACCGACGTCGAGTTTCTCACTGACCAACATCGGGGAGCGGGAACGAAGTTCAAGGAGACGCGGGTAATCCGCGGCCGCGAGGCAAGCACGGTGCTCGAGGTGACCGAATACACGGCCAACGAGCGAGTTCGCATGGTCTCCGACACGGGAGGGGCCGTTTGGGACACTGTCTTCCGGATGCGCCCGGTGGAGGGTGGCACTCAGTTGGGCATGATCATGGACGCCCACCCGCACACGCTGCTTGCTCGGATCACCACTCCGATCTTCAAAGGAACGATCGGCAAAGCGGTAGAGGCCGACATGGACGCCGTGAAGGCGTATTGCGAAGCCCAGTAAGGCGGTCGCGAGATTCTTCGCCTGGGCGATCCCCACCCTTTTTTTCAGGACTCCCCTACCTCCCGCGTCCCTGATCGCACGAGACGACTCCGACGCTAGAGCTTTTTGAACTCGACCCCGTCGAAATACTCGCGACAGCCTGAACCGCCCATTCCATTTCCCTACGATTCCAGTGAGCGAAGGGGGTGTGCGCGTGACTGGGCTCTACGACCGACTCACTGAAGCCGGCGCAGTGCTGAGGGACCGCACGGAGCGGGCACAGCACGAGGTGGTCGTCGTGCTCGGCTCGGGCCTCGGGACCTATCCGGCGTCCCTTCCTGGCGCCACCGCGGTTCCGTACCAAGAGCTTCCGGGGTTTCCGATGCCGAGTGCGGTGGGCCACTCTGGCACTGCTTACTCGGTCCAGATGGGTGGGAATCGGGTCCTCCTGTTGGCGGGGCGCGCTCACGCCTACGAGGGCTACCCCATGGACGAGGTCACCTTCCCGGTCCGGATGGCAGTGCTGGCCGGCTGCCGGACCGTGGTCCTCACCAACGCCGCCGGCGGCTGTGGCGACGGCATCGAACCGGGTGACCTCGTGGCAATCACCGACCACATCAACATGTCCGGGATCAGCCCGCTCATGGGCGCCAACGACGAGCGGCTCGGGCCTCGCTTCCCCGATATGACCGATGTCTATACCCCCCGGCTGCGGAGACTCGCCCACGACGCAGCGCAGCGGGCAGGCATCGAACTGAAAGGGGGCGTCTACTTCTGGTGGCACGGCCCCATGTACGAGACACCTGCCGAGGTTCAGATGGCCAGGAGCCTCGGGGCGTCGTTGGTAGGCATGTCGACGGTTCCCGAGGCCACAGCCGCCCGGCACATGGGGGCGGACGTACTGGGAATCTCCCTCTGCACCAATCTGGCAGCTGGGATCTCTGAGAAACGGCTCTCCTCGGAGGAGGTCATCGACACGGCCGGCGCAGCATCGGCAGGTGTTGCCACATTCTTGAACGCGCTGCTCCCCTCGCTCTGACCCTGGGACAACCGGCGCTACGACGATGTGATCGTGTCTGCGCCCTTCTCAGCACTTCGCATGTTTCAGATATGGGCCCGGTGGGTAAGAAACCCTTGTACGCAACCGAGGGAGGAAACATGAACCTCTACGAACGCATCGACGCCGAATGGGACGAGTTCAAAGCCAAGGCTCGTACGAAATGGGCCAAGCTCCAGGACACCGATTGGAACGAGATCGAGCGTGAGACCAAAGGTCGTTGGGATCGTTTCACGAACAAGGTGAAGGCCTACTACAACCAGACCACCGACGAAATCCAAGATGCTGCCGAGGGCTTCTTCGATGACGACACGGCCGACGAAAGCCATCGGGACGCCGTCTCCAGCTCATAACAACACGCCGCTGGGAGCAGATGCGGGTGCGCGACTTCTGGTTGCGCACCCGCTTTGTACGGCCCCGGCTATTGGCCCAGGTACTGCAGCACCGCCAGTACCCGGCGGTGGTCCTCCGGAGCCGGCAGCAGATCGAGCTTGGTGAAGACACTGGAGATGTGCTTTTCCACGCCACCCTGGGAGATTCCCAGCTCGTGGGCGATGGCTCGGTTGGAACGGCCCTCTGCCATCAAACCGAGGACATCCAACTCCCGAGAGGTGAGCCGGTCCAGGCCGGTGGAGCCTCTCCTTTTCACCAGCTGAGCGACCACTTCCGCGTCGATGGCGGTCCCGCCGGTTGCCACCAATTCCAACGTCGACAAGAAGTCGGCCACATCGGCCACCCGATCCTTGAGAAGATAGGCGACCTTGCGTGTGCTGCCTGCGATCAGCTCGAGGGCATAACGCTCCTCGACGTACTGCGACAGAACCACGATCGCCACCTCGGGCAGTTCGTTCCGGATCTCCACCGCGGATCGAAGACCCTCATCGGTGAACGTCGGCGGCATCCGCACGTCGACAATGGCCACGTCGGGAGAATGCTCCACGACCGCGGCAACCAGTGATGGACCGTCGTCGCCTGTCGCAACCACGTCATGCCCCGCATCCTCGAGGAGCCGGCGCAGGCCTTCCCGGAGAAGAACCGAATCCTCGCCGATGACTATCCGCACGGAATCTCAGCTCGCACGAGCGAGGGTCCTCCCACGGGGCTGAGCACCGCCAGGCGGCCGCCCATCGCCTCCACGCGATCGGCCAAACCCGACAAGCCGCTCCCTGTGGCGATCGCCCCTCCTACACCGTCATCCATCACTTCGACCACCACGGAATTGTCCACTTCTTCCACGGTGACCGCAACGATCGAAGCCAACGAATGTTTGCCGGCGTTGGCCAGTGCTTCGGAGACGACGAAATATGCCGCCGACTCCACGCTCATTGGGGGTCGGCGATCCAGGAGGAAGGTGATCTGGACCGGGATCGGTGAGCGCGCCGCCAGCGCCGACAAGGCCGGGTCGAGGCCGCGATCCGCCAGCACCGCTGGATGGATCCCCCGCGCCAGGTCCCGCAGCTCTTCCAAGGCCAGCTTGGCGTTGCCATGGGCGTCGTCGATGAGGCGTCGCGCCCCATCGGGGTCTTCATCGAACTTGGCCTTGGCTCTCCCCAGTTCCATTGCCAGAGCGACCAGTCGTTGTTGGGCTCCGTCATGAAGGTCGCGCTCGATCCGGCGCCGTTCCATCTCGGCCACGTCGACCGTCTTCTGTGACCGCACTTCGAGCGTTCGGACCTCGCCTTCGAGAGCTCGAGCACGGGTGGGCCCGAGCATGCCGGCCGCCAGCCGCCCGTGAATGTCGCCGGCCGCTCGCGTCACGCGCGCCGCCACCGGCAGCAGCGCGATGCCGATCAGCGAAGCAACCGCCGCCCCCGGGAAGCTGTCCACCTCCCACAGCCCTATCTGCACGCCGTCGGTCCAATACCAGAGCGGAGCAACTGCCATGCCGAGGGACGCCGACCACACCACCGCCAAGAACGTGAACCACACGATCCCGACGGGAAACAGGAGGAACAACCACAACGCGTCGCGAACAGTGGCCGGATCACTGAGGTAGGCGCGGGCAGTCTTGATGGCACCGTTCCCGGGAGCCGGGCGATAAGGGACGGCGATCTCCGTGTCACCGAGAGCGTCCGCCAGGGACCGCTCCATCATGGCACCGGCCCGCCACAACAGAACCAGGCCGGCGAGAATCGGCACGCCCACGATGATGACGAGCATGCCAAAGCCGAGCGATAGCAGCGTCACCGAGATGATGAACCAGAACTGGCCGAGCGGAAACGTGGACAGCAGATACGCGAAGCGGCGCCACGTGGTTGGGTCGACAACTGGCCGGAACCAACGCACGAGAGCTCCCCAACTTGTCACCTTGTCACCCATCGCACCTCCTCCGAATCCTGCCACAACCGTATGCCGGAGGGAGTGCCGGCGAAATGGTGCAGCCTGGGACCTCTTCCAGTGGGGATAACCCGAATCCGCTCCGTCAATTGCCCCAATCCAAAAGGTTCACCCGGAACGGGTGGTGACGCCTCAGCGCACACAGAGGATGGTCACATTCCACCGATCCGAGAGGTAGCCAACATGGTCCACGAGCACGTCTCCGATGATTCGGTTCTCGCTCCTGCATATGCAGGCCGATTGAGCCGCACCCCGGTACCGAAGCATCGCCTACCTGAGGGTGAATCCAACCCCGAGGCGGTCTACCGGCTGATCCACGACGAGCTACTTCTCGACGGCAGTTCCCGACTGAACATGGCCACCTTCGTCACGACTTGGATGGACCCCGAGGCCGAACGGCTCATGGCTGAGACGTTCGACAAGAACATGATCGACAAGGACGAATACCCGCAAACGGCAGAGATCGAGCGGCGGTGCGTGAATATCGTCGCCGATCTGTTCCACGCCCCCGGAGACGGAGATGCCGTAGGCGTATCCACGATCGGTTCGAGCGAGGCCGTCATGTTGGGTGGGCTGGCCATGATGTGGCGCTGGCGGCAGCGCCGGGAAGCCGAGGGCAAATCAACCGATCGCCCCAACATGGTGATGGGCTCCAATGTTCAGGTCGTCTGGGAGAAGTTCTGCAAGTACTGGGATGTCGAGGCGCGATACGTTCCGGTTGCCGAGGATCGTTTTGTGGTTGATCCCGGAGAAGTGATGGAACGGGTCGACGAGAACACGATCGGGGTGATTCCCATCCTGGGAACCACCTATACAGGCGAGTTCGAGCCGATCAAGGAGATCCACGACCTTGTGGTCGCCTACAACGCGGAGCACGGCCTCGACATCCCGATCCACGTCGACGGCGCCAGTGGAGGTTTTGTGGCGCCGTTCCTTCATCCACACCTGGAGTGGGACTTCCGGCTTCCGCAGGTGAAGTCGATCAATGTCTCGGGCCACAAGTACGGTCTCACCTATCCGGGCATCGGCTTCGTGATCTGGCGTTCCGAAGAAGACCTTCCGGAAGACCTCGTATTTCATGTCAACTATCTGGGCGGCGACATGCCCACGTTCACACTCAACTTCTCCCGGCCGGGCAACCAGATCGTCGGCCAGTACTACAACTTCGTGCGGCTCGGCCGTGAGGGGTACACCCGGATCATGGAGTCGCTGCGTGACGTTGCGCTCCACTTGTCGGCTGAGATTGCCGCCATGGGCCCGTTTGAGGTCGTGAGCGACGGATCTGCCATCCCGGTGCTGGCTTTCAAGGTCAAAGACCCCGCCCGCTTCACGGTATTCCATATCTCCGACCAGCTTCGGATGGGGGGTTGGCAAGTTCCGGCGTACACGATGCCTGAAAACGCCACCGACGTCGCCGTGCTGCGCATTGTCGTCCGCGAGGGCTTTGGAATGGACCTTGCGGAAGGCCTCCTCGATGCGATCAGCAAAGCCGTGGCCCACCTGGACGAGTTCCCGCCGGCTCATCCCGCTCCCGGGCCGGGGTTCGCCCACTAGGCACCAGAACGCGACCGATCATGCAATGGCATCGTCACCTGACGTGGAATCCCGGCGACCTGGGATGGCGGGTGGCGTTGCTGTTCATGATCGGTTCGTTCCTCTTTGCGCTCGGATCATTTCCGGCCTATTCCCAGCTCGTGGATGGACGGGTGGTTGGCATCACGTTCGTGGTCGGATCGATATTTTTCACGTCAGCCGGCTACAGCCAGTTCCTGCAAGCAATCAACGAGGGAAACTCCGGGCCGTTCAAGCTCTTCGCGTGGCAGCCGAAGAGCATGCTGTGGTGGGCTGTCTTCGTGCAGTTGATCGGAACGCTGTACTTCAACGCCAACACCATCGACGCCATGTTCACCACCTTCTCGACGCAGCAGGAAAACCGGCTGGTTTGGGGGCCCGATTTCATTGGCTCAATCGCCTTCTTGGTGGCCAGCCACCTCGCCTGGCTACTGGTGTGTCACCGGGTGTGGTGTGTGCAACGCGACAACCCGGATTGGTGGATATCTGCCCTCAACTACGTGGGATCGATCTTCTTTATGGCTTCGGCCCTCGCTGCGTTCACGCTGCCCACCACCGGCAACGTCATCAACCTCACCATCGTGAACTCGGGGACCTTTTTGGGAGCGGTGTGCTTCTTCGTGGGCGCCTACCTCTTGCTGCCCCCGGCGCGAGCCTCAGCCGAGTCGCCAGTTGAGGCATGACGTCCTCAGTCTGGGCCGCCAAGGTCAGCTATCGCCCGGGACCCAGACATCGCCTGATGCGGGTGGCAGGTATTGCTTGATGGCCTTGGCAGGGACTCCCCCGACCACGGTGTAGTCCGGCACGTCTTTGGTAACCACCGAGTTGGCGCCGACGATGCACCGGTACCCGATCGTCGTGCCCGCCATGACGACGGCGTTGTAGCCCAGCACGGTGTTCGACCCGATGGTGACCGGGCGTCCCTCCCTCCCTCCGATGGCAATGGGCACAGAGAAATCATCGAAGGGATGCGTGTGTGTCTCGATCGTGACGCCGGCCGACACCATCACATAGGACCCGATGGTGAGCGGTGCTCGGTCGTCCAACATCACATACCGGTTGAGCAGGGAGCCGTCTCCGACAGTGATGTTGTCGCCGCGCGAGAACAACACGTTGTGGTGAATGGTGACGTCGTCGCCGCAGTGCTTGAAGATCCGTTTGGCGAGGATCCGCCTCACCTCGATGGCAAAACCCTGCATCATCGCCGCCGGCGTACGATCAAACATCCGCCAGAACATCGTGTAGTAGAGGTTCGGGTCGGGCGGCGGCGGGGCGTCGTCTCGACCCCGAAACGGATCAGTGGGCACGTACAAGTCACCGCCGGCCTGGTAGCCAACGACCATCTCGTTGACGGCGCTCAAGAACCGGCTCGCCTCGGGCCGCAGGCGGTCCCCGTCGACGAGCTCTTTGAAGTCGTCGAGAAGCTTCTCTTCAAAACTTGGCATCGGGGCCCATCATGCCAGCGAAGATCCTCGAAGTTGACGCGCGCCACGCCGGAGGGCTCGCCCATATTGGGACAGCACAATGATCCGACCGATCAGCCGGCCATACTTGGCGCCCATCTTGGTCATGCCCGCCCCGTACCGACGAGTAACAGGCACCTCGGCCATGCGGAGACCGGCAGCCTCGGCAGCAAACAGCATCTCCAATTCGCATTGATAGCGACTTCCTGCGAACTCCACGGCTTCAATTGCTTCGCGGCTGAGCGCTCGGAATCCACAATACGGGTCGGTGAGGCGCTGGCCCAACAGCCTGGCGAGGATGTGGCAGGTCGCCGTGCGAACCAGGTAACGGTTGAGAGGCGTGCCGCCCCGGTGCTCATCATCGACGTACCGGCTGCCGAGCACCATGTCTGCGTCGCCCGAGAGTATCGGTCCCACGACCCGAGCAATCTCTGCGGGATCATGCTGACCGTCGCCGTCGATGAAGACGAGCGGATCGCAGCCCTTATCCAATGCGGCAGCCACCCCATCGCGCAAGGCTGCGCTCTTACCGCGATTGTCATGTGTGTGGAGAACGATCGCTCCGAGCCGGCGGGCCACGTTGGGCGTCTCGTCGCGAGAGCCGTCGCTGGCCACAAACACCTCTACTTTGCGAGTGTGAGTCTCGGACGCTATCCGGGGCAGGATCTCTGCCAGGCCGGGCGCTTCGTCGAATGCGGGAATCACGACGGCAATTGGCGGGAAACCAAGCTTGGTGTTGGCGGCGACCTCCGGGCGCTCGGTGAGTTCCCCATCTGTCTGGCTGCTCATCAGGTGTGTCTCGTCGTCTAGGCGTCGTTACGAACGATCGTTCGTTTGCGCAACCCTATCAAACCGCCTGATGCAATGCGGACAACACGCGGTGGTAAGCCTGGATTGGTCTATCCGGGCACCAATCGCGGGTACTCGAGGTTCCATGTCTCGAGGTGAAGTCGGTCTTCCACCTCGTCCACGGTGACACCGGAGGTATTGCCGGAGTCGATTGCCACCTTGGCTACCGCAGCAGCGATTCGGTGCGTCACCGCCCGCAGATCGGTCAATGGCGGGAAGAGGTCACCGCGGTGGAGGCTACCGGCATCCATTTGATACGCCAGCGTCTCCGAAGCGGCTGCGAACATGGCGTCGGTCACCACCCGGGCACCAGCGACGATCGCACCGAGCCCTACCCCCGGGAATATGTACACGTTGTTGCATTGGGAAACCGGAATCGAAACGCCTCCCCACTCGACGGGGTCGAAGGGGCTCCCTGTCGCCACGATCCCATGCCCTTCGGTCCAGGTGATGATGTCTTCCGGCAGCGCCTCACATTTCGAGGTGGGGTTCGACAGGGCCATGACCACTGGCCGGGCGACGTACGCCACCATCGGCTTGACGATCTCCTCGGTGAAGAGCCCGGCCTGGCCGCTCGTGCCGATGAGCACCGTAGGACGAAGCGACTTGACCAGGCCGGCGATGTCGGTGAGGTCCCCTTCGGGAACGATCTTCTCTGGCCAGGCGAGAGGGTGTTTGAACGGTTCGAGGTCGGCGCGTCCGTCATGCACCAATCCACCGCTATCGACGAGGGAGACAGCCCGAGTGAGATCCTCTCCGGCAAGCCCCGATTCCTCGAGAACGTGGCGGAGTTGCCGGCCGATCCCCATTCCGGCGGCTCCGGCACCCACGAGCATGAACCGATGATCGGTCATGTATGTACCAGTGGCTCGACACATCGCCAAGAGCCCGGCGATCACGACCGCGCCGGTGCCCTGGATGTCGTCATTGAAGGACGGCAGGTCATGCTTATACCGATCGAGCAAGCGAAGCGCATTGGCTTTCTTGAAATCCTCCCACTGGAGCAAAGCGCCGGGGAACCGCTTCTTGACTGCCGAGACGAACTCGTCGACGAAGTCGTCGTACGCCTGCCCCCTGAGGCGGCGCTCCGGCCACCCGACGTACAAGTCGTCGTCGAGGAGGGACTCGTTGTCGGTTCCGACATCGAGACTGATGGGCAGCGTGTATGCGGGGTGAACACCGGCCGCCAACGTGTAGAGGGCGAGCTTGCCTATCGGTATCACCATGCCGCCCGCACCCTGGTCTCCCAGTCCGAGTATTCGTTCGTTGTCGGTGACGACGATCAGGCGGACTTCCTCGTTGCGGGCGTGCTCGAGCACTTCATCGATCCTCCCGGAGTGTTCGGGGGTTATCCACAAGCCCCGCCCGCGCCGGAAGATGTGGCTGTATCCCAATGCCGCCTTGCCTACGGTGGGGGTGTAGACGATTGGGAGCAATTCCTCGATGTGATCGGCGAGCACCTGATAGAACAGCGTCTCGTTGCGGTCCTGCAGGCCGGCCATGCCGATGTATTTCTCGAGGGGATTCTGGACGCCCTTTCGATAGATGTGCTCGTAAGCGCGGCGCACTTGCCGCTCCCGGCTGGTGATCTGGTGCGGAAGCATGCCGATGAGGCCGAACGTGCGGCGCTCTTCCTCGGTGAAGGCCGTGCCTTTGTTGAGGAGCGGGTCCGATAGGACGGCGTTTCCGCGTTTCTTGATTTCCGCGATCACGAACTCGCCAGCAGGATGGCGTTCGATCCGGTATTGCATGGTGGCCCCCGGTGAGGAGTGAGTAGTCATGAGATATCGAATCCCACGCCCCGTAGCCAGGGTCGTTGGTCACCTTGCGAGGTGCCTCCTGCCCCACTCACCCTGAACCCCGGGTTCGGGCATTCAGAAATGACTTGCTCAGCCCTGGGTTAGGCACAGCCGATTGCTCATGGGGTCACGTCCAGGCATTGCACATACACAGTGACCTCGACGTTCCGGTCGTTGGCGATCCGTTCGAAGTAGACCTGCCATTCGTTCGAAACGTCTGTCATTGTCCATGCCCAACTCGGGACCGATCCCGTCACCCGAAGCTGCGGTTGGCCACCCTCGTCGCCGATGGACCAGCCCGCACCGGTGGCAAAATCACCGCTGTCACACGAGACAACGACGCCAGCCAGGATCGCCCCAGCCGGGATCTCTTCCTGCGAACTCTGCCAATAGACGACGGAGTCGTCCAACACGAAGGCGGGACCGGGAAGTCCTTGTGGACCTTGCGGCCCCGTTGGCCCGGGCGCCCCTCGTGGGCCCGGTGCCCCTTGGGGTCCGGCCGGTCCTTGCGGTCCGACGGGACCCTCTAGGCCCGCCGGCCCTTGAGGGCCTGGCTCACCCTCCGCGACCACCGGAACAGCGACCGCAGTCGTCGTCTCGGGAGTCGACGTGGGGTCAGGTTCCGAGACCTGTGTTTCGCCTCCGCAACCAGCAACCATCAACACCAGAACAAAGCACAGAGATCTGAGTCTCCGCATAGCGCCCTTTCGACAGGCTGACCATATGCCAACAATCGACCCTGGACCAGAGCCGAAAGACACAACTCAGGCTTGGCTCGGCGGGTTCTCGCCACGATCCAATCCCTGCGGCGGGTCATGCAAGACGGCCGCTCTCGAGTCGCCGATAGCGCATGTCCGAGCCAGATTTCCACGCACCGTTGTAGGCTCATTCAATGGATGAGCCCGGCGTGAAGCGCCGATTGGCGTCGGCCCCCTGGTGGGCAGTGGCAGCGGTGGCGGTTGCCTTTTTGATGCTGCTGGCTCTCGTCGCCGCTGGAGCGCGCGGCCTCCCAGGGCGAGAAAGCCGCCCTCCCCCCTTCTTGATCGACGTCGACCTGGGATTCGCCTTCCAGGTGATGGCGGGAGTGGCCCTGGGGCTCGTCGCAGTGGCGATGATCCTGGTGCTGCTGCTCGGCGGTTCGGGTTTGGAGCTCCCCGAGCGCAAGAAGGCGTCGCCGTGGCGAATCTTGGCTGGCTTTGCGGTGGTGTTCGCGGCCGTGCTGATCCTGCAGCCCTTTCTCGAGCAGCTTGGCTTTCCAGCGGCCCTCTCGGGGACAGGCGACCAGAGTGCCGCTCTCGACGGAGCCTCTCAACAGCAGTCCGGATCTCGCTGGGCCTTGGCCATACTGGGCGGATCGGTGGTGCTGATCGTCATGGCGGCGGTGGCCATGCGTCGCGCCTTCGCGGATGTCGAGCAGCCCGAAGGTGTTCCTCCTCCGGTCCACGTCACCGGTGTGATTGACGACGTGTTGGCGGAACTGGAGGGATCGACCGATCCGCGCGAGGTGGTAATCGGCGCCTACGCCCGGATGGAACGCGGCCTCACGGATGCCGGCCTGCCCCCTCACGCCAGTGAAGCGCCGTACGAGTATCTCGCCAGGTCGTTGCGGCATCTTCGCGTGAGTCACTCGGCCATCACCCGCCTCACAGAGCTTTTCGAGATTGCCCGATTCAGCAATCACGACGTCCATTCCCAGCTGGCTGAGGAGGCGATCGCCGCCTTGAACGAGATCAAAGCCGAGCTGACTGGTGTGACGACGTGAGATTCATCCTGGGCGGCACCATTGTGATGGCCGGACTGGTTGCCCTGGCTCTGCTCTGGCTCGATGGATTCGTTGAGTTCGCCGCCTACCAATTGCTGCTCGTGGCGTTCGCCGGCCTGGCGGTCCGCCGGCTCCGGACGCCCGAGAGCAATGAAGAAGACGAGCCAAATGCTCCGCTTCGATTCGTGACCAGACTGGCAAGGAAGCCCCCGAGGACCGTCCCGCCCCAATTGGCCAAGGTCGAGCGCCTGGTCGTGTTTGGGAAGTCCACCGCCTTCGACGCCGAGTGGCGGCTGCTGCCATTCTTGAGGTCGATCGCCGCCGAGCGCCTCGAAACCCATCATGGTCTCGATATGGTGGCCAACCCGGACCTCGCAGGGCAGGTGATCGGCGAACCTGGTTGGGAGCTCTTGAGCCCCAACCGCGAGCAGCCCACCGATCGACTGGCGCCTGGACTGAGCCTCGCAAGCATCGATGTGGCTGTGACAGCGGTCGAGAGGATCTGATGGTGTCCCTGCCCACGTCCGAAGTCGCCAGTCTCGGACTGTCGTTGCTGGACGAGGTCGAGAAGGCCGTCGTGGGCAAGCGCAAGGTTCTCGAGCTGATGCTGATGGCGGTGCTCGCAGACGGCCACGTGCTCATCGAGGATTATCCGGGCCTCGCCAAGACGCTCATGGCCAGATCGTTCGCACAGGTCACCGACCTGAAGTTCAACAGGGTGCAATTCACGCCAGATCTGATGCCCATGGATGTCACTGGATCTCCCGTGCTCAATCCAGCCACCGCCGAGCTGACTTTCCGACATGGTCCCCTCTTCAGCAACCTCTTGCTTGCTGATGAGATCAACCGGGCGCCGGCGAAGACGCAGGCTGCGTTGCTCGAGGCGATGCAGGAACGACAGGTCACCGTCGACGGAACGACCTACCGGCTGGAGCGGCCCTTCCTCGTGGTCGCCACCCAGAATCCAATCGAATACGAGGGCACTTACCCGCTACCCGAGGCCCAGCTCGACCGATTCATCGTCCGAGTCGGTATTGGATATCCGACACGAGACGACGAGTGGCAGATTCTCAGCGATCGAGTCGAGAGGCGCACCGACGAGACCGACCTCGCCGTCGTCGTGGACTCCGAGACGCTGCGTTCGATGCAGGAGGCTGTTGAGGACGTGCACGTTTCCGAATCGGTCGGTCGATACATCGTCGACTTGGTAGCGGCGACCCGCCAGCGCGCCCGGGTGCTGGTCGGCGCCAGCCCGCGCGGCTCGCTGGCTGTGATGAAGGTCGGACGAGCAAGGGCGATCCTCCACGGACGCGACTATGTGACGCCGGAAGACGTCAAGGAAGTGGCCATCCCGGCACTCGCCCATCGCCTGATTCTTCGGCCCGAGCTATGGGTACAGGACATCCGGAGCGACGACATCGTGGCGGAATGCCTGGAGCTCGTTCCGACTCCTCCGTCCGTGCCAGAGCGCCGCTGAGTGCGCCGAACGGCAACTCCGCAGTTGCGTACCTATGCAGTGCTCACCGCCCTGGGGCTGATCGGCGGATTGGTCGCCGGGCGACCCGAGCTTGCTGCGCTCGCAGCGCCGTTCACGATTCTCTTGGCGGTGGGCCTCGCCGTGTCGCACGATCTCGATGTCACCGTTGCCGCCCGACTCGACCGTCATCGTGCCATCGAAGGAGAGAGCATCACCCTCATCTTTGACGCACTGACAACTCCCCCGGGAGCGCGTCTCGAATTCGAGCTTGATGTCCCAGCCGGAGTGACATTGGGGCCGACCGCCGACAAAGACGCCGACTCAGATGGACTTTCCGAAACCATCGTGGTCGAGCTCGTATCTGGTTCACCCGGTACCCTGCCGCTGGCACTGGATCTGGTGTGCGAGCGGTGGGGAGCATATCGGATCAGCTCCGTCAAGATCTGGAGTCGCGATGCGTTGGGGCTGTTCGACTACCACCTCGAGTTGCCACTCAACATCTCCTTCAAGGTCTTCCCAAAGCCGGCAGCCCTCAGGGGATTGCTCCAACCCGTCGAAACCCAGCTTGGCTTCGGCGATCTGGTTTCCAGGCATAAGGGAGGTGGCCTGGAGTTTGCCGACCTCCGGCCGATGGTTGTCGGCGACGACCCACGCCAGGTCAACTGGCGGGTCACCGCAAGAGGCCGCGGCAGGTGGGTGAATGATCGTCATCCTGAACGCAACAGCGATGTCGTTCTCCTCGTCGACACGCTTTCGGTCCAGCGTCAGGGCGTGGACGTGACGCTTGACCTGGCCGTACGCGCGGCAGCCGGATTGACCGCGAGTCATCTCGGCCGTAACGATCGCGTCGGGCTCATCTCGTTCGGGGAACCAGTCCGGTGGCTTCATCCGGGGATGGGTGACGTCCAGCGCTACCAGGTATTGGATACGTTGATGGAAAGCCGAGCGAGCCGACATCTGTACTGGCGCGGCGTCAATGCGGTCCCCCGGCGAGCGCTACCTGCCAAGGCCCTCGTCGTCGGTTTGAGCCCGTTGCTGGATCAGCGCGCCATCGATGCCTTTGCCGATTTGCGCGGACGTGGGTTCGATCTGGTTGTCATCGAAATCCCTGCCGAGCCCTTCGTGGCCGATCCAACCAACTCGGAGGAGGAGCTGGCCCGGCGGATCTGGGAACTCCAACGCGAGGCAACACGAACCCGGTTTCTGCGGCATGGCATCGCCACGGCGCGCTGGAACCCGGACGAGCCTTTCCAGCGGGCACTCGGGGAGGTGGAAGCATTTCGACGCAGCGCAATGCGCGCACGGGTGTAGTCCTGGCGCTGATCGCGATCGGCATGGCCTTCGGGCTTTCCGTGTATCCGAATGCAGAGCTCGACAACATCAGGCAGTTGGTGCGCCTCATCGGAGCAGCGGGCCTTGCGCTGATGATCGCTGCGCTTGTGCTGGGCGTGCGGTGGGCAGTCGGTTGGGCGACGGTGGTGATGGTCGTTGGATACGGCCTGTCATTGATCGGTCGGGCCACCGTCGATCTCTGGGCACCCGCCTATGCGGCAGGCTTGCTGGTCATGATCGAGTCGGCGTACGCCTCGCTCAATGGGCGCCTCCCGACCAACACGTCTCGCCGGGTACTCAAACGAGACCTCGGCCGGTTGCTCGCTCTGGGGCTGGGCGGGGCATCGATCGCCGTCCTCGTGCTGGCGTTGTCCTCGGCACCCGTGGCCTACGGACTGCTCGTTCAGGTGGCAGGCGTCGGCGCCGCCGCCGCCGTGCTGACAACGCTGATCCTTCTCGTACGTCAACGGGCTTAGGCACCGGTTCCACACTCCGCGGGCTGCGCACTCCGGAAACCCGAACCCAGGGTTCAACCCTGGTTGCCGGAGTCAGCGGATGGGGTAGCCGGCGGGGTCGGTGGCGTAGATCGAGAGGCCGTCTCCGTCGACCTTCGTGAACTCGATGGTATCCCCGACTCCGATGTCGGTGAACGTCGTTGGGTCCCATGCGGGCAGGAAACTGCTGCCGGGATCCTTGCGGAAGACCACCGCGAGTTCTTAGCCGCCGGCAGCCCATATTGCTGGCACTGCTCTATGTTGTGAGCTGTCAAACAATCTTAAACAGTCTCAAGAGACTCCCGAGCAGAGACGTATTCACCCGACAAGGGTGGAGTCGGGCTGAAAGTCCGAGCGTAGCTTCAGCCGCAATCAGGCTCGGAGGACTTCCATGGACGAAGGCAACCACACGGACGGCACCGCCGGCGAACCCGAAGGTGACGGTCTACCTGACGGCGCAGCCGAAGGCACGTCCGAACCGGGTATGGGAGCGACGGTGGGCGAAGGGGCCGCCGACGGTGGGAGCGAGCTCGGCCCTCCCGACAACCCGGCCGGCGCAGAAGTCACCGAGACACCCCTCGACGCTGCCGATGACGTGAGACGGAAATGGCTGATTGGCGGCGGAATTGCGGCCGCCGCCGTGGTGGCCATCTTGGCAGTTCTAGCATTCACCGGAAGCGGCGCCGAGGCCCAGGAGCCCGAGCTGAGCCTGCGTTCGTATCGCATCGTCGGAGTCGCGGCGACCCCCGCGAGCACCACAACTACGACGCCAACCACGACCACCGTGCCGGCGACGACCACGACCATGGCTGACACGACAACCACCGTCGCCGAGACGACAACCACGGTCGAAGGAACCACGACGGTGCCCGATACAACCACGAGCACGGAGGCAGGCACCACCGACACCACGGTGGCGGCGACAACGACAACGGTTGCCGCGACGACAACCACCTCGCCGGAGACAACCACGACGGCTGCTGAAACGACCACGACCGTGGCGGCGACCACGACGCCCGAGGCCCCACCTGCGACCGAGCCTCCCGCCGGGCCTCAGCCGGCCGACTCGGAAGAGGTGGCGCTCATCGATGCCTTCGTAGTCGATTTCAACGCTGCGCTCGACGACGGAAACACGGATTTCTTGCTGGCGACGCTCAGCCCGATCTCCATCGACGTCTTCGGGGACGAGGCCTGCGCGGATCGCGTCCAGAACCACGTCTCGCGGGTGCGCGATGTGACTCTGGATTCCACGATTCTCGGACCAGCCGACTACACGGTGGCGATTCCGGATGTCGAGGGTGCATATGAGATCACGGTCGAATCGATCTACACGTCGAACGCTTCCTACACCATCGACGGCGAGCCTTCCGGGCAGGAAGCATGGCTCCAGATCGACGAGGGAGGGCGGGTCTCGTACATCATCAACTGCGGAGGCGACAAGGTCGAGGTGAACTGAGAGTCTGGCCGACCACGCCCCAGAGCTGGTCGATGCGCTCAGGGGGCCCTGAATCGTATCGGGGCCCCTTGCCCATGGTCAGGCCGGTTCGACGCTGAAATCGAGGAGGCGAAGGCCGAAGCCACCGTCGACAGCCATCTGCTCGATGTCCAGCATGATGAGCGTCGGATAGCCCAAGTCGGCGTATTCGACCTCGTTTTCATCGCCCCGGCCGATGCTTGCATCGATCAGATCGAACAAGGCCTCGATGGTGTAGCCGTACTCAACGACATCCACGGCCTGCTCGTTGCCCTCGCCGAGGTAGGTCACCGAGATCACTTCGCCGCCGACAACGTCAACGCGCTTGAGGCCACTCGTCACCTCATCACATTCGCATGTCCTCGAGTAGACGAACGAGTAGGAGCCCACGGAGGCGGCCTGCCACGCGTTCTCGGCAGATGCCAAATCGCGGCTATCCGCCGACCCACCACAGGCCACGCACACGATCGCCACCGTCACTGCCGACGCGTATAGCCTTTTCATGTTCAGTAGGACGCATCAAGCAGGTGCGAGGTTCCGCGAGGTCACCAAGCTCAGCACCCATCAAGAACGGTCGCCGGTCCGGCGAGGACGGGGCTCTGAGAGAGGCTGGCGAGGTACCCAGCCGGCAACCCCCGAGCGCGGCCACCGTGGAGGAGGTGATCGAGGTACCACGCATGAGGAGTCAGCCCGCTATCGACCGCAGATTGGTCCGCCCGATAGACCCATGCCGGACGCCCGATCGATCCGGTGACGACCGTCAGGAGGCTCCGTGCATAGCCCGGCTCAAATGAGTCGAGGCGAAGGAGATCGGCCTCAGCGAGTTCGGCAACCGCCCCCCATACATGAGATTCGTCGGTCGCCTGCCAAGCATCTGCCTTGGCCGTCCCATCGCGGCCGCGCTTGTGGAATCGCAGCTCGTGAGCATCGAGACGGGCAGGCCCGAGAAAACGGGCTGAGGGCGCTCTGCTCACCAGCCGTGATTCGCAGAGGTTGGATCCGTAGGCGAAGTACAGCACGGCGCAACACGTTACCCGCGGCAGGCCCTGAGACGCGAATATCGCTGCCGAGAATCTCGGACCCGGCGAGGGCTGACCGCGCCCCGGGTCGGATCTTCCTGGAAAGCTCGAGAACTTGTCGAAACCAGCCAAGTGAGTTCGTCGTATAGTCAACAGGGCCCACACGCGGTGGGTCGATGACCAGGAGGATGTCATGGCGAATTATGTGCTTGCCTATCACGGCGGCGGAATGCCGGAGACCGAAGAAGAATCACAGAAGGTCATGGCAGCGTGGGAAGCCTGGTACGGCGAGCTCGGGGCAGCGCTCGTGGACGGCGGCGCTCCGACCGGCCAGGCCAAAACCGTGGCGCCGGACGGCTCCGTACACGAAGGTGGCGGCGCCAATCCGCTCTCTGGCTACACCGTCGTCTCGGCGAGCAGTATCGACGAGGCAGTCGCTCTCGCAAAGGGATGCCCGATCGTCTCGTCCGGCGGATCAATTGAGGTCGCCGAAACCATCGACATGTAGGCAGTCCCAGACAGGAACGGAAGAAGCGACGCACAGCGTCGCTTTTCCGCGTTCGGAGTGGTTCGGCTCCGAAATGGCGCTCGGTGACTGCGACGGCCTACGTGCTACGGTCTACCGTGGCTTCCGCGACCCATGCGAGACGAGCCATCGAAGACCATTTCAACGCCGGAATGGAAGGACAGCTCGTCGCCGAGGAGACGATTCACCTGCGCTTGAGCAGGTAGCGAGCAATACGATCGTGAAAGGCGGTGCCAGGTGGCACCGCCTCTCTCATCTAGGCCTCAAGGACTATTCGGCGACTCCCCGCGCGCACTAGTTCAAGTTTTTCACTCTCCGTGGCCGATGTAGTCAATACAGCCTCGTTCAAAGGGAGTGGGTAAACATGCGCCGCGTTGTGATGTCGTTTTTGATTGTGCTCAGCTTGTTGGTGGCTCCGGCCGCCTCGGGAGCAATGGGAGAAGGAACGGGGGCAGTCTACGGCACGGTCGTCGATGCGGTTACCGAACGCCCCGTCGAAGGAGTCTGCGTGTGGGTATACGGCCCCGGCATGACCGAGACCGAGCATTCTGGCTTCACCAACTGGGGCGGAGTGTACGAAATCAGTGGTATGGCTCCCGGCCAGTACACCCTCGAGTTCGACGATTGTGAGCGCGAGGCGTACGACACGATGCAGGACGTTGTCCAGGTGACGGCAGGCAACGCAGTCAAGGCCGACGAGTACTTGGCCCTGGCCGACGGCGTTGGCTCAATCGTCGGGTTCGCCCACGACGCAGAAAGCCATGAGGGCGTTCAATGGATGTGCGTCGATCTGTTCATGGCCGCCGACGACATCCTCGTCAACGGAACCTTGACCGGCGAAGACGGCGGCTACCAGTTGTACGGCCCGGCCGGCGACTACCGGGTCCGCTTCAAGAGCTGCGAGGGCAACAACTACAACACCCAGTGGTACGACGGTGCCGAAGGCTGGGAAGGCTCGACCGTGGTGACGATCGTTGCCAACGACTTTGTTGATGGCGTCGACGCCGACCTGATCGGCGAGGCCATCCCCGATACCTCGGTGATTTGGGGCTATGTCGTCGATGGCGCAACCGCCGAGGGTGTCGCCGGGTACTGCGTCTCGGTGTATCACGGCGACGACAAAATCAAGACTGCCTTGACCGGGCCGGAAGGCGGCTACGAAATACAGGTTGATGCGGTCGAGATGACCGTCAAGGCGTGGGCATGCGAGGGCGCAGAGGATCTCGGCACCGTCTGGTATCTGGATGCGCTGGAGCTCGGCGATGCCGACTACTTCGTTCCCGAAGGTGGCGAGCACCAGCTCGACACAATCGTTGTCGGTGACGTGCGCTTCTCGGACACCATCGACTCGATCTTCCACAAGGACATCGTGTGGCTGGCCGAAGAGGGTGTCACCAGCGGTTGCAACGCCGACCAGACGCTGTTCTGCCCCGGCGAGCACGTCACGAGGGCTCAGATGGCGGCCTTCCTGCATCGTGCGCTCGGCGAGTTGCTCGAAGCGTCTGGCGAGGCCGACTTTTCGGACGACGACCTCTCGATCTTCGAAAAGGACATCGAATGGCTGGCAAGCGTCGGCGTGACGGCAGGCTGCGGTAACGGCGAGTTCTGCCCCAACGACTACGTGACTCGAGCTCAGATGGCAGCTTTCCTCCATCGTGCACTCGCGGATCTCTTGGTGGCCAGCGGCGATGCCAGCTTCTCCGACGACAACCAGTCGATCTTCGAAAAGGACATCGAATGGCTGGCGTCGACAGGCGTCACGGCAGGCTGCGATGACGGCTTGTTCTGCCCCAACGACTACGTGACCCGTGCTCACATGGCGGCTTTCCTACACCGAGCACTGGGCGACGCATGACGACAGCTTCTGGCTGATACGTCACCCTGGGGGCCGGATCTCACGATCCGGCCCCCAACTTGTAGGTCCGAAAGTGCCACCTGGCCCTTGAGCAGGGATCCTTCGCAAAACGCCGAGTCTCGGTGGATGCA